>NZ_CAAKGZ010000021.1:0-759269 GCF_901007645.1 Pseudomonas sp. FG-3G | reverse complement strand
AGAGCGGCCATCGTCAGAGCGCAGGATTGGCAGCACCGGCATCCATTCGCCCACTTTCAGCTCAGTTTTCGACACCTTGGCCTTGAGTGCGACACCCAGGCGACCGAAGTCATCGGCCGGACGGCCATCGTCATGCACCGGCAACAAGGCGGTATTGGCAGTGCCGCGACCACCGTCGAGCTTGAGCGAGTACATGCCCAGCACGTCTACACCGAAACCGACTGTGCCCTGGGTGAAGCCGGACTTGGCGTCGAGAATGAAACTCTGGGTCCATTCCTCGGCTTTGCCTTGGGCGTTAGCCGGGTTGGTGAAGTTGCGGTTGATGTAGAAGTTGCGCAGGTTGAGATTGACCTTGGCGTCATCGACGAAGCCTTCGGCGCTGGCGGTCATTGGCAGGAACGCGGCAAGGCTGCTGCAACCGAGAAGGACCAGGGCGGGGCTGGCGTTGAGAAAGGTACGGCGGTTTTGACGGGGGTTGGGCGAAAAACGGACACGTGTGCTCACTATGACGCTCCCTACTTTTTTGTTGTTTTTATTTGTCATACGTCGTCGTACAACATGAGGTGGATTATTTGGAAGCTGCTCCTCGTTGTCAACTGGCCATTATCGGAATTGTCCAACTCGGGTGTGCTCAAAATGAGACGTTTCAATGGCTGGCGCTGGCCGAGGGCAAGATTGCAGGCCGTGGCGCCGTGTCGAAGCGTGGTTTGAGAGTAGCGGGGAGGGTGCTTGGTTGTGCGATGACTGGTCTAAGACATTAGTCGAATGCGCACGATCCAACGGACGGTGAAGTCCCTTGTGGCGAGGGGATAAATCCCCTCGCCACAAGGGTGTGTTGTTTAACCCTATGCCGGGTCCAAACGGGTTTGTGTTTATCCAGATGTAGGATCGTTCGGGGTCGGGCTACGTTGTCTTGCGCCGTTGCCTACAACTGCGCCAGAATCCGCCGGCTTGTGCGTCTGGGGGGCAGGGCTCTATCGTTTCCGGGTCGCTGATTGAATCAGTGATCGGGTTTGGTAGCCCGGCTTTTGACTTGACGCATAGCCCCTGTCATACAGTCCGTTTTGGTATCTGTTTTATGGCGGTCATGCGCAGGGCGTTTTCGGACGCGCCGGTTCTCCAAGTCACCGGTCTACCAACCCGCGTATGGCCGCCACCCTTCGTTTGGTAGCGAGAGTGATGGCTCCATTTTTCGATTTGGAGATTCACCTATGTTCAAAGTAACCCCCAACCCACCCGGTACAGATCCATCCAATTCCAAGGCGTTCGACAAAGCCGCCGACCGCATCCTCGACCACTACCTCAAGCCCAAACCCAGCAAATCCGAGGCCGATCCCGGCCAACTGTTCACCGTCGCCAATGGCGTCGACACCGAAACCCTGCTCGCCAACCTCAGCGAAAACCTGGCCTCGGCCAATGCCATGGTCAGTGACTTGGCCTTCGACCTGGAAGGTCCCAGGCGCCACATCGCCCTGGGCATCCAGCAATTGATCGAATTGAGCGGATTGCTGGCGAACCGGGTGCTGGATAACGTCGAAGCGCACTAGCTGACTCACCCCTTGAAACTGGCCTTTGAAGAACACCCCCAGAGGCCAACCCGAACCTGCTTTTGTGGCCAGGGAGCTTGCTCCCGCTGGGCTGCGCAGCAGCCCCAAAATGAACTGGCGCGGTTTTCCAGGGATACCGCGCCAGCCGGTTTTACGACTGCTGCGCAGCCGAGCAGGAGCAAGCTCTCTCGCCACAGAAGCTTTCCCACAAGCAGCGCCGGTGTTTTCAGAAGTGGGTGAATGCTAGTCTTGACCAACGCTGTCGTCAGGGAGCCCTCATGGGCAATCACAAGATCGAGATTCGTCGCAGTAACGTCGAGAAAATCCTGCTGGCCGCCGAAAAGGTCTTTGCCGAAAAGGGCTTCGGCGGCACCGCCATGGCCGACATCGCCGCCGAGGTGCAACTGCCCCGATCCAACCTGCATTATTACTTCAGCACCAAGAGCGAGCTGTACAGCGCCGTGCTGTTCGATCTGCTGGAGGTCTGGAAGCAGGATGCCTTATGCTTCGAGATGTTCGATGACCCGCGGGTGGTGCTCAGCAGTTACATCCGCGCCAAGATGAACCACTCCCGTAGCCGGCCCTACGGCTCGAAGGTCTGGGCCAACGAAATCATCCACGGCGCCCCGACCCTGGGCCAGGCGCTGGATGCCAGCCTCTATGACTGGGCCAAGATGAAAGAGGCAAAAATCCGCCAGTGGGTGGAGGACAAACGCATCCTCCCCGTGGAGCCGTCAAGCCTGCTCTACATGATCTGGGCCTCGACCCAGCACTACGCCGACTTCGATCACCAGATCAACATCCTCAATGATCACCAGCCACTGTCCGACATGCAGTTTGAGCGGGCAGTGCAGACGGTGACCAGTGTGATCTTGCGGGGGATCGGGTTGGAGCCTTGAGAGGTATGTTGGGGCTGATGGCCCTATCGCGAGCAAGCTCGCTCCCACACTGGATCTCTGGCGTACACAACATCTGTGAACGACACGATCCTCTGTGGGAGCGAGCTTGCTCGCGATGGCGCCCGGCCAGACACCGCAAATTTCAAACCGCTACATGGTAGGGATTACGCGGATCATGGTTCCAATCCAGGAACGGCTTGCCCGTTTCCACCGTCACCATCTCGATGCAGTCCTGCACCGGGCAGGTGATCTGGCAGAGGTTGCAGCCCACGCACTCTTCATCGATCACTTCATATTTGTGCGTCCCGTCCGCTTGCTTGAGGCTGGCGATGGCCTGGTGGGACGTGTCTTCACAGGCGATGTGGCAGCGACCGCAGCCGATGCAGGCCGCTTGGTCGATCTTCGCGATGACTTGATAGTTGATGTCCAGGTACTTCCAGTCGGTGGTGTTGCCCACCGCGCGACCGGAAAATGCCTGCAGGTTGGCGTGGCCGTGATCGTCCATCCAGCGTGACAGACCGTCCTTCATCTCTTCGACAATACGAAAACCGTGGAGCATCGCCGCCGTGCACACTTGCACGGCGCCACTGCCCAGGGCGATGAATTCCGCCGCGTCGCGCCAACTGCCGATGCCACCGATGCCGCAAATCGGCAAGCCCTGGGTCTGCGGGTCGCGGGCGATTTCCGCGACCATGTTCAGCGCGATCGGCTTGACCGCCGAGCCGCAGTAGCCGCCGTGGGTGCTCTGACTGCCGACGATGGGCAGGGCGACCATGCGGTCCAGGTCGACGCTGGTGATGGAGTTGATGGTGTTGATCAACGACACTGCATCGGCGCCGCCCCGATGGGCCGCCCGGGCAGCGACGCGGATGTCGGTGATGTTCGGCGTCAGCTTGACGATCACTGGCAGCGAGCAATAGGTCTTGCACCAGCGCGTGACTTGCTCGACGTACTCCGGCACCTGGCCGACGGCCGCGCCCATGCCCCGCTCGGGCATGCCGTGGGGGCAGCCGAAGTTCAGCTCGATACCGTCGGCACCCGTGGCTTCAACCAGGGGCAGGATGCGTTTCCAGGATTCTTCCACGCACGGCACCATCAACGACACGATCAGCGCCCGGTCCGGCCAGTCCTTTTTCACCTGGGTGATTTCCCGCAGGTTGATCTCCAGCGAACGGTCGGTGATCAGCTCAATATTATTGATGCCCAGCACCTCGCGATTGGCGCCGAAGTGGGCCGAGTAACGCGACGACACGTTCACGGCCGCCGGATCCTCTCCAAGGGTTTTCCAGACCACGCCACCCCAACCGGCCTCGAAGGCACGTACCACGTTGTAGGCCTTGTCGGTCGGCGGCGCGGAGGCCAGCCAGAACGGATTGGGGGCTTTGATGCCGGCGAAGACAATCGACAGATCGGCCATTTACGCAGCCTCCACGTTGAGCATGAGTTGAGCGTTGATCGCCTCGGCGGCAAGCTTGCCGTGCTGCACGGCCTGCACCGTCAGGTCCTGGTCCAGGCTGGTGCAGTCACCGCCGGCATACACGCCGGCGATGCTGGTGCGCAAATGCTCGTCTACCAGGATCCGTCCATCCTGGCGTTTGAGTTCACGGGCCAGCGGGTCCGCCAGCGCGTGGTCATCGAAGGCCTGGCCAATGGCTTTGAAAATCCCGTCAGCGGGCAGGTCGAAGGTGTCGGCGCCGGTGACCAACCGACCGTTCTCCAGGTGGGTGCGGGAGAAACGCATGCCCCGCACATTCCCGGCCTCGTCCAGCAGCACTTGTTGCGGTTGGGCCCAGGTCAGCAGACGCACCTGATTGGCCTTGGCGATGTCTTGCTCATGGACGGTGGCGCCCATGTCCTCAAGGCCGCGCCGGTACACCAGGCTGACGTCCCGAGCACCGAGACGGGCCATCTGCACGGCCATGTCGATGGCGGTGTTGCCGGCACCGAGGACGATGCAGCGGTCGGCCAGCGGCAACTGGCTAAGGTCGTTAGCCTGGCGCAGTTCGCGGATGTACTCGGTGGCGGCCAGCAGCCCCGGCGCCTGTTCATCGCTCAGGCCCAGTTGTTTGCTGGCGGCCAGGCCGAGGCCGAGGAACACAGCGTCGAATTGCTGATGCAAGTCGCTCAAGCTGAGGTTCTCGCCCAGCTTTTGCCCATGGCGGATTTCGATGCCGCCGATGCCCAGCAGAAAGTCCAGTTCGCGCTGGGCATAATCGTCCACCAGCTTGTATTTGGCGATTCCGTATTCGTTGAGGCCGCCGGCCTTTTCCCGGGCTTCGAACACCACCACATCGTGGCCGTGCATCGCACTGCGGTGAGCGCAGGACAACCCCGCAGGACCCGCGCCGACCACGGCAATGCGCTTGCCGGTGGCGGCGGCACGTTTGAACGGGTGCTCGCTGAAGTGGGCGTTGTCCACGGCGTAGCGTTGCAACAGGCCGATCAGTACCGGCGCGCACTCTTGAGCGTTGTTGCGCACGCAGGCTTGCTGACAAAGGATCTCCGTGGGGCAGACCCGGGCACAACTGCCGCCGAGGATATTGGCCGAGAGAATCTTCTGCGCCGCGCCCTGAACGTTGTCCTGATGGATGTTGCGGATGAACGAAGGGATGTCGATCTCGCTCGGACAGGCGTTCACGCACGGCGCGTCGTAGCAGTACAGGCAACGGGATGCTTCCAGGTGCGCCTGTCGTGGGTTGAGCGGCGGCGCCAGGTCGCTGAAACGCGCGGCCAGGGTGGTCGGGTCTTCCTGGGAATGGGGGAGGTGACTCAAGGGCTGGATCATGGAATTGGCCTCACGGTGTTTGAGGTGCTGCCTCTGGTGGGCAGTGTTTTTTGTGTCCGGACTGGCCTCATCGCGAGCAGGCTCGCTCCCACAGGGATCTGCGGTGCACACAGATTTTGTATCCATTCAAAATCCAGTGTGGGAGCGAGCCTGCTCGCGATAGGCCGTAGGCCGCTATCAGCGTTTCACTGCAACCGGCCGGTGCAACTCCGCCCGCTTGCTCAACAAATCGAACACCGCCGGGTAAGCCGGTCGTTCGATGTAGCGTCCCGCTCCGCGTTCGGCCCGCAGGTCGCCATCGACCCAGACCAGCCGGCCCTGGCTGATGGTGTGGCTGGGCACGCCGCGCACGGTTTTGCCTTCGAAGATGTTGAAGTCCACCTGTTGATGGTGGGTCTTGGCCGAAATCGTGCGGCTGCCTTGCGGGTCCCAGAGCACCAGGTCGGCGTCGGCGCCGACGCGAATGGCGCCTTTGCGCGGGTAAAGGTTGAAGATCTTCGCCGTGTTGGTGGAGGTGAGGGCGACGAAATCATGCATCGACAATTTGCCGCTGTTGACCCCTTCATCCCACAGCACCGCCATACGGTCTTCGATACCAGCGGTGCCGTTGGGAATCTTGCTGAAGTCTTCGCGGCCGGCGGCTTTCTGTTCGGCGCAGAAACAGCAATGGTCGGTGGCGGTGGTGTGCAGGTTGCCTGATTGCAAGCCATGCCAGAGCGCTTCCTGATGCCCGCGAGGGCGGAAGGGCGGGCTCATCACGTAACCGGCGGCGGTCTGCCAGTCGGGGTGGCGATAAACGCTATCGTCGAGCAGCAGATGCCCGGCCAGTACTTCACCGTAGACCGGCTGACCCTGGCTGCGGGCATAGGTGATTTCATCCAGGGCTTCCTTGGTCGACACATGCACCAGGTACAGCGGCGTGCCCAGGGTCTGGGCAATACGGATGGCCCGACTCGCGGCTTCACCTTCCACTTGCGAGGGCCGCGACAGCGGATGGGCTTCGGGGCCGGTAATGCCCTGGGCCAGCAACTTGCGCTGCAGGTGATCAACCAGCTCGCCGTTCTCGGCATGCACCGTGGGCACGGCGCCCAGTTCCAGGCAGCGCTCGAAGCTTGCCACCAAGGTGTCGTCGGCCGCCATGATCGCGTTCTTGTAGGCCATGAAGTGCTTGAAGCTGTTCACCCCGTGATGGCTGACGAGCTCGGCCATCTCTTCACGAACCTGTTCACTCCACCAGGTGATCGCCACGTGAAAACCGTAATCACTGGCGCTTTTTTCCGCCCAGCCGCGCCACTGGTGGAAGGCTTCCATCAGCGATTGCTGGGGATTGGGAATGACAAAGTCGATGATCGAGGTCGTGCCTCCCGCCAGGCCTGCTGCCGTGCCACTGAAAAAATCTTCGCTGGCGACGGTGCCCATGAACGGCAACTGCATATGGGTATGCGGGTCGATGCCGCCCGGCATCAGGTATTGGCCGCTGCCATCGAGTACCTCGACATCGGCGGGCACATCCAGGTTTTCACCAATGGCCTTGATCACGCCCTCGGCACATAGCACATCGGCGCAATAGCGTTCGTCATGGGTTATTACGGTGGCGCCACGGATCAACAAAGACATTCCGAGTTCCTCGCAGGCATGACCGACTGATGCCGGTTCTTTATGTTGTATAGATCATGATGGGGAAGTGATGAAGTCGTGCAGAGTTCTAATCCTGTCACGGCTGTCAGGATTAGAAGCTAGCTGGAGTTTTACGAATCGGCAAGATTATTTTTAATGGGTTGTTTGAATGTATAACCAATTGAAAAATATCAATTTAATCTATAAATCACCAAAATGGTGAGCCGCCTCACCATTTTGACGCACTTGACAGGATCATTATTTGAGCGAGATTTATCATGCTAAATCAGCAGCTTGAAAGGCGTTAAAGTGCGGTTTAGACGCTTCGCAATATTGTGGGGTGCACCACTTTGAATCTCGGGCTCGACAGAACGTGCAGGTCATCTAGCCTCAAGGGCACTGGCGCGCAGTGCGAGCGGACAATGAAATTAAATTAAAGCGTTAAATATCATAAAGTTGTCGTTGTTATATCGTTCAACCGGTCAACCCGGCGAGGCAATCGGCACAGTTATTGAGTGCTGTCGCTGCCAGGCAGGGCCGCCGGTAGAACGCGCGCTTTACATGCAAGTACTCCGGCCATCGCCAGTCGATGAGCAAAAATAATGAAAACAGTGGAGCGGACATGACCAGATCAACAGTGACCGAGCGCGACGGGTTATTCGAGCTTGAAGCCGGCAGCGACGTTCTCGACAGCCCTCGTTACAACCATGACATCGCGCCAACCCAGGTGCATGAGCGAACCTGGAATAAATGGCACATCACCGCGTTATGGGTCGGCATGTCGATCTGTGTGCCGACCTACACCCTGGGCGGCGTGCTCACGGCCTATTTCGGGTTGTCGGTGGGTGAAGCGTTGCTGGCCATCCTGTTCGCCAACATCATCGTGCTGATTCCCCTGACCCTGAACGCCTTTGCCGGGACCAAATACGGCATTCCGTTCCCGGTGCTGTTGCGCTCGTCCTTCGGCGTCATCGGCTCCAACGTTCCCTGCCTGATCCGCGCACTGGTGGCGTGTGGCTGGTTCGGAATCCAGACGATGTTCGGTGGGTTGGCGATTCACCTGTTTCTCGGCGCGGTGTTCGAGGGCTGGAAGAGCCTGGGTGGCACCGGCGAAGTGATTGGTTTCATGGTGTTCTGGGTCCTGAACCTGTGGGTGGTGCTGCGCGGTGCCGAGTCGATCAAATGGCTGGAAACCCTGTCCGCGCCGCTGCTGGTGCTGGTGGGGGTCGGCCTGCTGATGTGGGCGTTGCCCAACGTCTCCCTGACCGAGCTGATGGCGCAGCCGGCCAAACGGCCCGAAGGTGCCGGCGTGACCAGTTATTTCCTGGCAGGGCTCACAGCGATGGTGGGTTTCTGGGCCACGCTGTCGCTGAACATTCCTGACTTCAGTCGTTATGCCAAGAGCCAGAAAGACCAGATCGTGGGGCAGATCATCGGCCTGCCGCTGACCATGTTCCTGTTCGCCGCCCTCGGCGTGGTGATGACGGCGGCCTCGGCGAAACTGGTGGGCGTGACCGTCTCTGACCCGGTGACCCTGATCGGACACATTCAGAGCCCGCTGTGGGTGGCCCTGGCCATGGTGCTGATCATCATCGCCACGCTCTCGACCAACACCGCCGCCAACATCGTCTCACCCACCAACGACTTCCAGAACCTGGCGCCAAAACTGATCGGCCGTACCAAGGCGGTGATGCTGACCGGGCTGGTAGGACTGGCGCTGATGGCCCACGAACTGCTGAAGAAACTCGGTCTGATCGTTTCCGAGGTCAGCCTTGAGTCGGTCTATTCCAACTGGCTGCTGGGCTATTCGAGCCTGCTGGGGCCGATTGCCGGAATCATGGTGGTGGACTATTTCCTGATCAAGAAACAACAACTGGACCTGGCCGGGCTGTACCGCGACGACGTCTACCCGGCCTGGAACTGGAACGGCTTCATCGCCTTTGGCGTGCCCGTGGTGCTGACGCTGCTGTCGCTGGGCAGCGACGCATTCAGCTGGTTCTACAGCTACGGCTGGTTCACCGGCTCGGCACTGGGCGGGGTGATTTATTACGGGTTGTGCAGTATGCGGGCTAGCCCGTCCATCGCTAAAACTGCGGTGTAAAGGAGGGCCTCATCGCGAGCAGGCTCGCTCCCACACTGGATTGGGGGGAATGCAAGCCTGTGTGCACAGCAGATCCCCTGTGGGAGCGAGCCTGCTCGCGATAGCGGCCTCAAGTACAACGAGAAAATGCCTGAAAAAACTGGAGATCCCCCATGAACGCAGCCGTCGACGTTCTACAGTCCACCCAGCAGCACATCAACCGCGACCGCTTGTGGCAGTCGCTCATGGACTTGGCGCAGCTCGGTGCCACGGTCAAGGGTGGGGTGTGCAGGCTGGCCCTGACCGATCTGGACCGCCAGGCCCGGGACTTGTTCGTGCAATGGACCGAGGCAGCCGGCTGCACCGTCAGCATTGACGCGGTGGGCAATATTTTCGCCCGTCGCCCGGGGCGCAATCCGAACCTGCCACCGGTGATGACCGGCAGCCACATCGACACCCAGCCGACCGGTGGCAAGTTCGACGGATGCTTCGGTGTGCTGTCCGGCCTGGAAGTGCTGCGCACCCTCAATGACTTGAAAATAGAGACCGAAGCACCGCTGGAGGTGGTGGTCTGGACCAACGAAGAAGGCTCGCGCTTCGCCCCGTGCATGATGGGTTCCGGCGTATTCGCCGAGAAGTTCACCCTCGAAGAAACCCTGGCCAAGACCGACGCCGAGGGCATTACCGTCGGCCAGGCACTCAATGCCATCGGCTACGCCGGGCCACGCCCGGTCAGCGGGCATCCGGTGGGGGCGTATTTCGAGGCGCATATCGAGCAGGGGCCGATCCTGGAGGACGAACGCAAGACCATCGGTGTGGTGATGGGGGCACTGGGGCAGAAGTGGTTCGATCTGACCTTGCGGGGCGTCGAAGCCCACGCCGGCCCGACCCCGATGCACCTGCGCAAGGACGCTTTGGTCGGTGCTTCGATCATCGTCGGTGCCGTCAACCGCGCGGCTCTCGGCCATCAACCCCATGCCTGCGGCACGGTTGGCTGCCTGCAAGCCTATCCCGGTTCGCGCAATGTCATCCCCGGCGAAGTGCGCATGACCCTGGATTTTCGTCACCTGGAGCCGGCACGCCTGGATTCGATGATCGCCGAGGTCAGGCAAGTCATTGATGACACCTGTCAGCAACACCGCCTGACGTATGAACTGACCCCTACGGCTGACTTTCCGCCACTGTACTTCGACAAGGGTTGTGTCGAAGCTGTGCGCGGTGCTGCCCAAGGGCTGGGCCTGTCCCATATGGACATCGTCAGCGGCGCAGGCCACGACGCGATCTTCCTCGCCGAACTGGGGCCGGCCGGGATGATCTTCGTGCCGTGCGAAGGCGGCATCAGCCACAACGAAATCGAAAACGCCGCCCCGGATGATCTGGCCGCCGGGTGTGCGGTGCTGCTGCGAGCGATGCTCGCCGCCTCACAGGCAATTGCCGAGGGACGCATGGCGGCTTGAAGCAGCTTGAGGATTAAAAGATCGCAGCCTCGTTGCACTCGACAGTTCCTATAGGGGAACGTGTCATCGCCGCGAATGGTCGTAATCTCCATGCTCCTCTGACCACATGGAGACCCGATGAGCCAGGATGTCCCGACTACCGATACCAATCGTCGTCAACTGCTGCAAATCATCGCCGGGCTGTCTGACGGGGTGATGCTGATCGAAGTCGATCAGACCATTGCCTGGGCCAACGAAGCGGCGTTGACCATGCACGGGGTCACTGACCTCAAGGAACTGGGGGCCAACGCCGAGGAATACGCCCAGCGGTTCAATTTGCGTTATCGCAACAACCACCCGCTGACCGCGGACAACTACCCCATTGCCCGGGTCGCCCGTGGCGATGAGTTCAGCGACGTATTGGTGGAGGTCACGCCCGAGGCCGATCCGGACCGCACCTGGGTTCATCGGATTCGCAGCATGGTGCTGACCGACCGTAGCGGCCAGGCGGAATTGCTGGTGCTGATTCTCAGCGATGCCACCGAGTGGGCCAGCGCCGAACAGCGTTTCGAGAGAACCTTCGCGGCCAACCCGGCGCCAGCGGTAATCTGCCGCCTCAGTGACTTGCGCTATATCAAGGTCAACCAGGGCTTTCTGGAAATGACCGGCTACAGCCGCGAGCAGGTGATCGGGCGTTCGGTGTATGAGCTGGACGTGCTCGAGGCCGCCGAGAAACGTGACTTGGCCATTGAGCGCCTGGGGCAGGGCGCGACCATTCCGCAAATGCAGGCTGAGTTGAAACTGCCAGGGGGCGGCAGCAAGCAAGTGATTGTCGCGGGCCAGCCGCTGGATGACCTGCATGACGAAGACTGCATGCTGTTTTCCTTCATGGACATGGAGCCGCGCCGCAAGGCCGAAACGGCGTTGCGCCAGAGTGAAGAGCGCTTTGCCAAATCTTTCCGTCTCACGCCCGTGCCAACCCTGGTGTGCAGCGCCGAACAGCAATTGCTGGAGATCAACGAAGCCTTTCTCCAGACCAGCGGTTACGCCAGTGAAGAACTGCTGGGTAAAACCGTGGAGGAAATCGGCTTTCTCGACCCGGATGCCTGCGCCGCACTGTTTGCCACGCTGGAAAAAACCGCAACCGTGTCCAGCGTCGACGTCAAGGTTCACAAAAAAGGTGGGGAGCAGATCGACTGCGAGATGGCAGCCGATACTGTCGTCATTCAGGACAAGCCGTGTTATTTGCTGGTGTTGATGAACATCACCGAACGCAAACGCTCGGAGCTGGAGCTGGTGGCGGCCATCGAAGAGGTGATGAAAGATGCCTCCTGGTTCAGTCGGACCCTGATCGAAAAACTGGCCAATGTGAAGAGCATCAACGCCCAGTTGCCCAGCACTTCATTTACCGAGCTCACAGCCCGGGAGCGTGATGTGCTGGGGCTGATCTGCCAGGGCCTGGCCGACAAGGAAATCGCCGCGCGCTTGAAGCTGGCCCCCAATACCGTGCGCAATCACGTGGCGACGCTGTACTCCAAACTCGATGTTCACAGCCGCAGCGAGGCAATCGTCTGGGCGCGCGAACGCGGCCTGTTCGCCAACGAGTGGCGAATGAAGGCACCATGATGGCCAGTGCAAATGCACCGGGCGTGCTGGTGCAAATTCGGGTTTTGCCCGCGCCGTTGGCTCCTTAGGCTGTGAGGGTGCGGCATTCTCTGCGCAATGCCGCGTCCCCCACGAAACAGTCAAGGAACACGCCACAATGAGCAGTGAACGAATCAATCGTGCAATCGCCAGGACGCTTGCCGGGCCTATGAGCCCGCAGTTGCCCGCCGGTCGCTCACGGCTACAGCGCTGAGGAGCAACGGATGACCCTACTGGCCCCCCTGCGCGCCCGACTCGAAGAAAGCTTCAAGCCACTGGCCTGCGAATGCAGCCTCAACGGCGACGGAACCCTTACCGTACGCCTGTATCACCGCGAAAGCGGGGAGGTGGATCTGGTGGTGAGCGGCATGAGCGTCGACAGCGTCCGCTCGGAAGAAAGCCTGGCAAAGCTGATCGATGAGTTGCGGTATGAGCTTGAAAACACCCCGCTGTATCGAAGTGACCCCGCCTGAATGATCCGCTGAACTTTTCCGCTGAACTTGGTAGCCGCCACCTACAGCAGCGTCGCCCGGCAATCGAGCGCCAACCGAGCGCCGCCTTGCTCGCTGCTGCCCACTTCCAGCGTGAACCCGTGCAAGTTGACAATCGCCGCGACGATCGACAGTCCCAGGCCAAAGCCGCTCTGCTGGCTGCTGCCCTCGGCGCGGTAGAAGCGGCGAAACACAGCCTTGCGCTCCGCCTCGGGGATTCCGGGCCCGGAGTCGAGTACTTCGATGCGGCTGCTGTCGCCCTGATCAACGCCACGCAGGATCACCTCACCGCCCGGCGGGGTGAATTTGATCGAGTTGCTCAGCAGGTTGGACACCGCCTCGAACAGCAATGCCCGGTCGCCGTTGAGCAAGGGCAGGGCATCGGGCACTTCGAGGGTGAAGGTCAGTTCCCGCTCCTCGGCCAACGGTAGATAAAAATCGTGCAGTTCCTGCAACAACTGCAACGGATCGAGGCGCACGAACCCTGAGCGTCGTTGCTGGTCTTCCAGCTCGGAAATCCGCAACAAGCCCCGAAACCTCGCCATCAGGGTGTCAGTCTCGGCAATCACCTGATCCATCTGCAACGCCTCGGACGAGCCGTCCGGGGCTTGCTGCTGGATGCGATAAAGCTGGGCGCGCAGGCGAGTCAGCGGGGTGCGCAGGTCATGGGCAATGTTGTCGCACACGCCCTTGACCTCGTTCATCAAGCGTTCGATACGATCGAGCATGGCGTTGACGATTGCCGCCAGCATGTCCAGCTCATCGCGACGGCTCGACAGCGGCAGGCGATGGGTCAGGTCACCGGCCACGATGGCCTCGGCACTGGCCTGCAGTTTGCGGATGCGTTGCAACGGTCGCCGACGCAACAGATGCCAGCCGGCAATGCCCGGCAAAATGGTCAGGGACACGCCCCAGAACAACGCGTGCAGAATGATGCGCGTGACAGCGAACAGCGAGCCGTTGTCCCGCGCCAGGACCAACCAGCGGCCGTCCTGGGTCCTGGTCGCCACCGCGTCGCAACTGTCGGAAGGAATACCTGGATCCCTGGAATCGACGCAGCCGCCGAGCATATGAATATTGCCGTCCAGCGGCAGATCGGGGGGGACGTGCCGGATCGGTCCGCTCAAGTGGCGCAATTGCGGATCGAACAGGCCGTAGGCGTCGACGCCGCGTTCATCCAGGGTCAGGCTGGCCATGAGAGCATCTTCCAACTGATCGCCATGAATACGTGCGAACAGGTGCTGACGCTGCATCAGGGAGTGCTTGGCAAGGCTGTCGAGGTAACCGAACACTTCGTAATACATCACCCCCATCAGGACCGCGCTCCAGAGCACGAACAGCGAACTGTACAGCGCCAGCAGGCGACTGCTGGAGGAGCGCCAGCCCTTAGCGGGGTTCAGCAATGACATAGCCGGAACCTCGTACCGTGCGAATCAGCGGTTCCAGGCCCGGCGGATCGATTTTCTTGCGCAGGCGGCCGATATGGACGTCGATCAGGTTGGTGCCGGGATCGAAGTGATAGCCCCAGACCTCTTCGAAAATCATCATGCGCGAGAGGATCTGGCCGCTGTTGCGCATCAGGAACTCCAGCAGCTTGTATTCGGTGGGCAGCAGGCTGAGCAGTTGCCCGTTGCGGCTGGCTTCGCGGCTGATCAGGTTGAGTTCCAGGTCGGCCACCCGCAGTGCGGTTTCCGGCTCGCGGGCACCGTTGTTGCGTCGTAGCAGGACTTCGACCCGGGCGGCCATTTCGTCGGTGGCGAACGGCTTGGTCAGATAATCGTCGCCACCGGCCCGCAGGCCGCGCACCCGCTCGTCCACATCGGAGAGGGCGCTGATCATCAGGATCGGCGTGGCCACGCCCATGGTGCGCAACGTCGTCACGATCACCAGCCCGTCGAGTTCGGGCAGCATGCGGTCCAGGGTGATCAGGTCGTAATCGCCGCTCACCGCCCGTTCCAGGCCCTCGCGGCCGTTGTCGACCCAGTCGACATCCAGGCCATTGCGGGTCAGTTCGGCGACGATTTCACGGGCGGTCACGGCGTCGTCTTCGATGGTCAAAATGCGGTTCATGGGCGGTACCGGGTGAGAAATTGAAGCCATTGCGCAGCATTCTGCCAAAAAATACCTGTCGGCTTTCTGAAAAAATGTTCATGGACGCCGACAGCGGTATTCACTGGCCTGGATCAACACTTGGTCACAAATAATCCCTAACATAAATTTAGTGCGCACCATCATGCTGCGTCCGTTGCCCTGCTTTGGCGCGCTGTCGCTGATGGGCACTGACACGAACCGGTGATGGTGTGCCGCAAGGAGCCGAGACCTCACTGAACCTTCAAGGAAGAGCAACATGATGCAACCTCAAGACCTTCTACGCCGAAAATTTGATATCCAGCCGCTGCGGCAAGCCGACATGACGGTGCACCTGGACGGGCAGTCCGTCAGCGCGGCCCAAGGTGAAACCGTCCTCAGCGTCATTCAGGCCCTGGGCCAGCGCCAGGTAGCACGCAACGATCACGACCAACTCAGTGGCGCATACTGTGGCATGGGCGTGTGCCAATGTTGCCTGGTCAAGATCGACGGCCGCCACAAGCGCCGCGCCTGCCAGACCCAAGTGCGTCCCGGCATGCAAATCGAAACCCGGGCCAATCGCATCGCCGAAAGGGAGGCACCATGAACCTCCATCCGGTGATTGTCGGCGGCGGGCCGGCGGGTATGGCCGCGGCCATCGAGCTGGCCACCCACGGGGTGCATTGCACCCTGCTCGAAGAAGCGCCGCGCCTGGGTGGCGTGGTCTACCGCGGGCCGCTGCGCGACGGGGTGAGCCTGGATTACCTCGGGCCGCGCTACAGCGAAGCCCTGAACAAACTCCACGGTGAGTTCCAGCGCTACGCCGGGCTGATCGATGTGCAACTCAACCACCGCGTCATCGGCGCCGAAGGGTTCAAGGCGCTGATGCTGCTGAACGCCGATGAACAACTGCGCGAGGTCAGCTATTCCCACCTGGTGCTGGCGGCCGGTTGTCACGAGCGCAGCGTGCCGTTCCCTGGCTGGACACTGCCGGGGGTGATGCTGCTCGGTGGTCTGCAATTGCAGATCAAGAGCGGAGCGGTCAAGCCGCCGGGGCCGGTGGTGATCGCCGGTACAGGCCCGTTGCTGCCGCTGGTGGCCTGTCAACTTCACGCTTCGGGCGTGGCCGTGGCGGGCGTCTATGAGGCTTGTGCCTTCGGCAAGATCGCCAGGGAAAGCCTGGCATTGCTGAACAAACCACAATTGTTCCTCGACGGCCTGAGCATGCTGGCTTATCTCAAACTGCATCGCATCCCCGTGCGTTATGGCTGGGGAGTGGTGCAGGCCAACGGCGAGGGCGAGCTGGACATCGTCACCGTCGCACCGTATTCCAGTACCTGGGAGCCCGACCTCGAACGAGCCGAACAGGTCCCGGCCCAGACGCTGGCGGTCGGCTATGGTTTCATCCCGCGCACCCAATTGAGCCAGCAGATGGGCCTGGAGCATGGCTTCAGCGATGACGGTTATTTGCGGGCGGTGTCCGATGCCTGGCAACAAAGCAGCGAGGCGCACATTCACCTGGCCGGCGACGTGGGCGGGATTCGCGGTGGTGAAGCCGCCATGTTGAGCGGGCGCATCGCCGCACTGTCGATCCTGATGCAGGCCGACCTGCTGGACTCGTCCACTGCCCTGGAGTACCGCGACCGGTATAGGGCGCAACTGGAGCGGATCATTCGCTTTCGCGCCGCCGTGGACCGCTACACGCAACGCGGCGCCGGACAAACCGCGTTGCCGACCGCCGACACGGTCATTTGTCGCTGCGAACACGCGACCCGCGCCGACATCGACCGCGCCCTGGAGCAGGGTGTGCAAGACATGGCCAGCCTGAAAATGCGCACCCGCGTGAGCATGGGTGACTGTCAGGGACGGATGTGCGTGGGCTATTGCAGTGATCGCCTGCGCCAGGCCACCGGGCGTGCCGACGTTGGCTGGCTGCGGCCGCGTTTCCCCATCGACCCGATTCCCTTTTCAGCCTTTCAGAGCGTCGGCACGGAGGCCCTCCGGCATGACTGAGCATTCAGACCTCAAGCACTATGATGTCGTTATCGTCGGCGGGGGCGTGATCGGTGCGTCCTGTGCCTATCAACTGTCCAAACGCAAGCATTTGAAGATCGCCTTGATCGACGCCAAGCGCCCCGGCAACGCCACCCGCGCTTCGGCCGGCGGCCTGTGGGCCATCGGTGAATCCGTGGGCCTGGGCTGCGGGGTGATTTTCTTTCGGATGATGTCGGCCAACCGCAAGCGCCAGGCCCAGGGTGCCGCCGTGGCGGTTGATGCCAGCACGCCGCACATCCTGCCCCAGTCGTTCTTCGATTTCGCCTTGCAGTCCAACGCGATGTATCCCCGACTGCACCGCGAGCTGATGGACAATCACGGCATGGACTTCAAGTTCGAGGAGACCGGACTCAAGTTCGTGATCTACGACGACGAAGACCGTTTGTACGCCGAGCACATCGTCGCTTGCATTCCCCACCTGGCCGATCAGGTACGCTGGCTCGACCAGGCCGCCCTGCGCGAGGCCGAGCCGAATGTCAGCCATGAGGCCCGGGGCGCGCTGGAGTTTCTGTGCGACCATCAGGTCAGCCCGTTCCGGCTGGCCGACGCCTACACCGAGGGTGCCCGGCAGAACGGCGTCGATATGTTCTTCAACACCAACGTGGCGCAGGTACTTCGAGACGGGACGCGGGTAACGGGGGTGAGAACCGCCGAAGCCGGGACGTTCAACTGCCGGACGCTGATCAACGCCGCCGGTGCCTGGGCGGCGGACCTGAGCGAGCAGGCCACCGGTGTGCGGATCCCGGTCAAGCCGGTCAAGGGGCAAATCCTGCTGACCGAGCGCATGCCGAAGATCCTCAACGGGTGCCTGACCACCAGCGACTGCTATGTCGCGCAAAAGGACAACGGCGAGATCCTCATCGGCAGTACCACCGAGGACAAGGGTTTCGACGTGACCACCACCTACCCGGAAATCGAGGGGCTGGTGCAGGGCGCGATGCGCTGCATACCGCAGTTGGCCGACATCAACCTGAAACGCACCTGGGCCGGTTTGCGCCCCGGCTCACCTGATGAGTTGCCCATCCTGGGCCCGATGCGCGGCGTGGAAGGGTACCTAAATGCCTGTGGGCACTTTCGCACCGGCATCCTGACCTCCGCCATCACCGGAGTGTTGCTGGACAAACTGGTGAACAACGAGCCCTTGCCGCTGGACATCACGCCGTTCCTGGCGGATCGCTTCGAGGTGGCGCCGGTGGTAAAGCCAAAGGAAATGGAGCTGACTTGAAGCAACTCTTTGTGCCGAACACAAATTTTGCAGTCCCCCGGCCCCAAACTGTGGGAGCGAGCCTGCTCGCGATGGCGTCGGATCAGTGCCATTGATGTTGATTGACCCACCGCTATCGCGAGCAGGCTCGCTCCCACATAGATCTGGGGGGGCCTCATCCGATGGTCACTCAGGAACCAACTGTGGGAGCGAGCCTGCTCGCGATAGCGGTCTATCTGAGACGATGATGTTGAGTCTGCCACCGTCTTCGCGAGCAAGCCCGCTCCCACACAAGCCGCGCTCGTCCGCTATACCATCGGCGTGCTGACAAACGCCTCCAACCCTTCGGCATAGGCGGTAAACGCGCTGATCGACGGAAATGACTTGCCCTGCACCTGATCCGGCACCACCAGGTTGGTGAAGCTCCAGGCCACTGCCACGGTGATGCCCGCCTGATCGAGGGTGCCATCGGTGGTCAGGGGCTGTTTCACCAGTTCCTGTTCGAGCATGTCATAGGCCGCCGCCAGTTGGCCTTCCACGCGTTCGACCCAGGGGGCGTGTTGGATTTCTGTCGGCCGAAGGTTGCGTTCGTAGTAGATCTGCACCGACTTCTCGCACGCCGCCAGGGCCAGGCCAATCACGCGCAATGCGCGCAGCCGTTGCCCACTGTCGACCGGCATCAGGCTTTTGCCCGGCGCGGCCAAGGCTTCGAGGTAGTCGATGATCAACGTGGAATCCATCAGCACGTTGCCATCGTTGAGCACCAGGGTCGGTGCCTTGACCACCGGGTTGATGCGCTGGAACTGTTCGAAATGCCTGAACACCGAAACGGACTCGTGTTCCAGGGCAACCCCCAGGCACTTGGCGGAAATGGCGACGCGTCGCACGTAGGGCGAGTCCAGCATGCCGATCAGTTTCATGACGTCTCCTTCAGAAGAATCTTGCGGGGTTAATCCTCGAACCCGACCTGTTCATGGATTTCATCGACCTTGAGTTCCAGTCGGTAAGCCACGGCGATGAACAACGCCTGGCACAGGCACAACGTGGCACTCAACGAGCGGAAGGCGAAAGAGCTGCCTTCGTTCACCAACAGTACCGCATTGGCCCGTTTGGCCAGGGGCGACAGGTTGCTGTCGGTGATGATCAGCGTCTTGGCCTGATGATGCTGGGCAATGCGCAGGCAGTGCTGGGTTTCCTTGCCGTAGGGCGTAAAGCTGATCGCGATCACCAGGTCGTTGGCCCGCACGCTGCGCATTTGCTCGCGATAACTGCCCCCCAGGCCGGACACCAGATGGATGCGCTTGTTGGTGTGTTGCAGGTTATAGACCAGGTAATCGGCCACCGCGAACGAGCGTCGCACGCCGACCACATAGATGTTGTCGGCGTTGACCACCAGGTCTACGGCTTTGTCGAAGGCTTGATCGTCCAGCTCCAGGCCCAGACGCTCGATGCCCGAGAGGGTGGCGTTGACGCATTCGCGCGCCAGGTCGCCGCCGCTGGCTTTCTGCGACTTGTTGGCGATCATGCTGCGGATGCGCTGCTGGTAGTTCTGCACCGGCGTGGTCTTGTGGGTATAGGCCTCGCGAAACAAGGCCTGCATTTCGCTGAACCCGCTGAAGCCGAAGCGCTGGGAAAACCGCACGATGGCCGAGGGATGCACTTCGCATTCGCGCGCAATGTCGCTGATGCGATCGACCATGATCCGGTCGCTTTGCTGGCTCATGTAGCTGGCGATGCGTTTGAGCTGTCGCGGCAGGCTTTCATACTCGTCGGTAATCAGTTGCAGCAGGCGCTCGGCATTGATCGGTGGGCTTGAAAGGGCGGGTTCGGACGCGCTCTCGGACGGCGCCGGCAGATCGGGGCGGGTCATAGAAAATCCTTCTGGCTTGTTCTTATAGGGCGGCCCGGGAAAAGGGCCTGCCCTCGACAATAGGTTGGCTGATCGCAGTCTACAGCGTAGGCGCGGGGAAAATCATGAGCAGACAACGTTGCGACACCTGCTGAAACGATGCACCGCGTCTGGCGCGCTTCAGTGATAGCGTATTGGAAAAAATATTCCACGTAAAAAATTTATAGAATAATTATTGATTATTGGCCGCTGCTCGTTTTAGTCTGCATCCACCAAGAGCGTTGGCGCCGGTTTCGGTGGCAAGCGCGGGCTGATAAAAATAACAGGAGCCAGCATGGGCCAGACTCGTTTTGCCAGTGGGCGTCAATTGGATGTGATCTGCCTGGGACGCCTGGGCGTCGACCTCTACGCGCAGCAAGTCGGAGCGCGCCTGGAAGATGTCGCAAGCTTCGCCAAATACCTGGGTGGCTCGTCGGCCAACATCGCCTTCGGCACCGCGCGGTTAGGGCTCAGGTCGGCGATGCTGAGCCGGGTAGGGGACGATCATATGGGCCGTTTCCTGGTGGAGTCCCTGGCCCGCGAAGGCTGCGACGTCAGCGGCATCAAGGTCGACCCTGAACGCCTGACGGCCATGGTCCTGCTGGGTATCAAGGACCGGGAAACCTTTCCCCTGGTGTTCTACCGGGAAAACTGCGCCGACATGGCGCTGCGCGCCGTGGACATCAATGAAACGTTCATTGCCTCCAGCAAGGCGCTGCTGATCACCGGCACGCATTTCTCTACCGAAAGTGTCTACAAGGCCAGCACCCAGGCGTTGGATTACGCCGAGAGACACAACGTCAAACGCGTCTTGGACATCGATTATCGCCCGGTGCTCTGGGGCCTGGCGGGCAAGGCCGATGGGGAAACCCGTTTCGTCGCCGACCAGAAAGTCAGCCAGCATGTGCAAAGCATCCTGCCGCGTTTCGACCTGATCGTCGGCACCGAAGAAGAATTCCTGATCGCCGGCGGCAGCGAAGATCTGCTGAGCGCGTTGCGTACCGTGCGCTCGCTGACGGCGGCGACCTTGGTGGTCAAGCTCGGCCCGCAAGGTTGCACGGTGATTCATGGCGCCATCCCGGCCCGGCTTGAAGACGGCGCGATTTATCCTGGTGTACGGGTCGAGGTCCTGAATGTATTGGGCGCAGGTGATGCGTTCATGTCGGGCTTTCTCGCCGGTTGGCTGGAGGACGCCAGTGATGAACGCTGCTGCCAGCTGGCCAATGCCTGCGGTGGCCTGGTGGTGTCGCGACATGCCTGTGCCCCAGCGATGCCGACCCGGGCTGAACTCGACTATCTGTTCAATAGCCCGGTGCCGATTACCCGGCCGGATCGAGACGCGGCATTGCAACGTCTGCATCAGGTCAGTGTGCCGCGCAAACAGTGGAAGCAACTGTTCATCTTTGCCTTCGATCATCGCTGGCAACTGGTGGAACTGGCCCATAAAGGCGGGCGTGAGCTGGGCGCTATCAGCGAACTCAAGCAACTGTTCATCCAGGCCGTGGAACGGGTCGAAGCCGACCTGAAACGTCAGGGCATCGAGGCCGATGTCGGTCTGCTGGCCGACCAACGTTTCGGCCAGGACTCGCTGAACGCCGCCACTGGACGTGACTGGTGGGTTGCCCGGCCAGTGGAGGTGCAGGGTTCACGGCCGCTGGCGTTCGAACATGGGCGCTCTATCGGCAGCAACCTGATCGCCTGGCCACAGGAACAGATCATCAAGTGCCTGGTGCAATTTCACCCCGACGACGAACCGCTGCTGCGCCTGGAACAGGAGGCGCAACTCATGGCGCTGTATCAGGCGTCCCAGGTCAGCGGCCATGAACTGCTGCTGGAAGTCATTCCACCCAAGGATCATCCGTCGCCGCACCCGGACGTGCTGTATCGCGCCCTCAAACGCCTCTACAACCTGGGCATCTTCCCGGCCTGGTGGAAAATCGAAGCCCAGACGGCAGACGAATGGAAGCAACTTGATGAGCTGATTCAACAGCGTGATCCCTATTGCCGAGGTGTGGTACTGCTGGGCCTCAACGCCCCGGCCGCCGTGCTGGCCGAGGGTTTCCGCCAGGCCAGCCAGAGCACAACCTGCCGTGGATTTGCCGTCGGACGGACGATCTTCCAGGAACCGAGTCGTGCCTGGCTGGCCGGGGAAGTCGACGATGAAACGTTGATCCGGCAGGTGCAGGGTAGGTTTGTGGAGTTGATCGAGGCGTGGCGTGCTGCGCGAAGTTAGACGCTGTGAACACTGATCCTGTGGGAGCGAGCCTGCTCGCGATAGCGGACTGATAGTCAACATTAAGTCGCCTGACACACCGCTATCGCGAGCAGGCTCGCTCCCACAGGGTTCATCGCCGCCTTCAATGGTTAGGTAAAAACAATAAAAGGTGCAGCCATGCCCGCAATTCGAATTGGCATCAACCCGATTTCCTGGAGCAACGACGATCTGCCATCGTTGGGTGGCGAGACGCCGTTGAGTACGGCGCTGAGCGAAGGCAAGGAAATCGGTTACGAAGGTTTCGAGCTCAACGGCAAATTTCCCAAGGATGCCAAGGGCGTTGGCGATGTGCTGCGGCCCTATGACCTGGCGCTGGTCTCCGGCTGGTATTCCAGCCGTCTGGCCCGGCGCTCGGCGGCCGAAGAAATCGATGCCATCGCCAGCCATGTCGAATTGCTGGCGCAAAACGGTGCGACGGTGCTGGTGTACGGCGAGGTGGCCGATTCCATTCAAGGCCAGCGCATCCCACTGATCGAGCGACCGCGTTTTCACACGGACGAGGCCTGGCAAGACTATGCCGAAAAACTCACCGAACTGGCGCGCTTCACCCTGTCCCGGGGTGTGCGCCTGGCGTATCACCATCATATGGGCGCCTATGTCGAATCGCCTTCGGACATCGACAAACTGATGGCCCTGACCGGCAGTGAGGTTGGCCTGCTGTTTGACTCGGGCCACTGTTACATGGGCGGCGGCGAACCCTTGCAGGTGTTACGCAAGCACATCGAGCGCATTTGCCATGTGCATTTCAAGGACGTGCGCAAGCCTGTGGTGCAACTGGCGCGCAACAACCTCTGGAGTTTCCCCGACTGCATCGTCAACGGCACCTTCACCGTACCGGGTGATGGTGACATCGACTTTGCCGCGTTGCTGGACGTGCTGCTGGCCGCCGACTATCACGGCTGGCTGGTGGTCGAAGCCGAACAGGACCCGGCCGTGGCACCGAGTTATGCCTACGCCAAGAAAGGCTACGACACCCTGCGCGCCTTGCTGCAAGAGAGGACTGCGTCATGAGCCTGTTGATCAAAAGCCAGCCAAGCGGCCAGACCATGGTCCAGCTACCCGCCGGCGAACTGGAGTATGTCGGGTTTGCCGCCTACCGCTTGAGCCTTGGTGAAAAGCTCCCGGTGGCTGCCGCCGACAAGGAACTGTGCCTGGTCTTGCTCAGCGGGCGCATCAGTCTCAAGGGTGAAGCACCGGGGCAGGGTGCCTTCGATTGGGACAACCTCGGTGATCGCCAGTCGGTGTTCGAGGATAAATCGCCCTACGCCGCGTACCTGCCCCCCGGCAGCCAGGCCCAGGTCACCGCCCTGAGCGATGTACAGATTGCCGTGTGTGCTGCGCCGGGTTCTGCGCAAAACAGTTACGGTCCACGGCTGATCCGCCCGGACAGCATGAAGCGCAGCGTGCGCGGCAAGGGCGCCAACACCCGCTATGTCTGTGACATCCTGCCCGACAGTGAGCCGGCCCACTCGCTGCTGGTGGTGGAAGTGCGCACGCCGTCGGGGCATTCGTCGAGCTACCCACCCCACAAGCACGACACCGACGACCTGCCGCACCAGAGCTTCCTGGAAGAAACCTATTACCACCAGGTCAACCCGTCCCAGGGCTTCGTGTTCCAGCGGGTCTATACCGACGACCGCAGCATCGACCAGGCCATGGCCGTGGAAAACAGCGACCTGGTGGTGGTGCCCAAGGGTTACCACCCGGTCAGCGTGCCCTACGGGTACGAGTCGTATTACCTGAACGTCATGGCCGGCCCGAAGCGGGTCTGGCAGTTCCATAACGATCCGCAGCACAGTTGGCTGCTTGATCTCTGATTTCCACCCTTTGCACGGAGAACAAGAACAATGAGCGATGCCCCGGTAGTAGGCCATTACATCAACGGTCGAGTGCAGGACAGCGACACGGTGCGGTTCAGCAACGTCTTCAACCCGGCCACCGGCGCGATACAGGCCCGGGTGGCGCTGGCCGAACCGGGCACCGTCGAGGCCGCGGTGACCTCGGCGCTGGCGGCATTCCCGGGCTGGTCCGAGCAATCGTCATTGCGCCGTTCGCGGGTGATGTTCAAGTTCAAGGAATTGCTCGACCGCCATCACGACGAACTGGCGCAGATCATCAGTCGCGAGCACGGCAAGGTGCTGTCCGACGCCCACGGCGAAGTCACCCGCGGCATCGAGATCGTCGAGTACGCCTGCGGCGCGCCGAACCTGCTCAAGACCGATTTCAGTGACAACATCGGCGGCGGCATCGACAACTGGAACCTGCGCCAGCCCTTGGGTGTGTGTGCCGGAGTCACGCCGTTCAATTTTCCGGTGATGGTGCCGCTGTGGATGATTCCCCTGGCACTGGTCGCCGGTAACTGTTTCATCCTCAAGCCTTCGGAGCGTGACCCGTCCGCCAGTTTGCTGATGGCTCGGCTGTTGACGGAGGCCGGGTTGCCGGACGGTGTGTTCAACGTGGTCCAGGGCGACAAAGTGGCGGTAGATGCGCTGTTGCAGCACCCGCACATCGAGGCGATTTCTTTCGTCGGCTCCACGCCGATTGCCGAGTACATCCACCAGCAGGGCACGGCGAACGGTAAGCGCGTGCAGGCGCTTGGCGGGGCGAAAAATCACATGATCGTCATGCCCGACGCCGACCTCGACCAGGCGGCGGACGCATTGATCGGCGCGGCCTACGGCTCGGCCGGTGAACGCTGCATGGCGATTTCCATTGCCGTGGCGGTGGGGGACGTGGGCGATGAATTGATTGCCAAACTGTTGCCGCGCATCGATCAGTTGAAGATCGGCAACGGCCAGCAACCCGGCACCGACATGGGGCCGCTGGTGACCGCCGAGCACAAGGCCAAGGTCGAAGGCTTCATCGACGCCGGGGTCGCCGAGGGCGCGCGCCTGATCGTCGACGGCCGTGGTTTCAAGGTGCCGGGGGCCGAGCAGGGGTTCTTTGTCGGCGCGACGCTGTTCGACCAGGTCAGCGCCCAGATGAGCATCTACCAGCAAGAGATCTTTGGCCCGGTGCTGGGCATCGTACGCGTGGCGGATTTCGCCAGCGCCGTGGCCTTGATCAATGCTCACGAGTTCGGCAACGGCGTGTCCTGCTTCACCCGTGACGGCGGCATTGCCCGGGCGTTTGCCCGCAGCATCAAGGTCGGTATGGTGGGCATCAACGTGCCGATTCCGGTGCCCATGGCCTGGCATTCCTTTGGCGGCTGGAAGCGCTCGCTGTTTGGCGATCACCATGCCTACGGTGAAGAAGGTTTGCGCTTCTACAGCCGCTACAAAAGCGTGATGCAGCGCTGGCCCGACAGCATCGCCAAGGGCCCCGAGTTCAGCATGCCGACTGCCCAATAACCGTTTATGAATGCCGGAGGGATAACAACAATGAACAAGCCCCTGCGTTTTGCCTTGAACCGAATGGTTGCTCCGCGCCTGTCACTGCCCGATTTCATTGACCTGGCGCTGGCGCTGAAAACCGATGCCATCGAGATCCGCAACGATCTGAAGGGCGTCGAGATCGAAAACGGCATGCCACCGACACAGGTGCGTGAGTTGTGCGAGGAGCGGGGCATCAAGGTGTTGTCGATCAACGCGTTGTATCCCTTCGACGTATGGAACGAGGAGCGCCGTGCCCAAGCCGTGCGGCTGGCCGACTATGCCCGCGAATGCGGCGCCGAGGGGCTGGTGATGTGCCCGCTCAACGAGCGCGACGACCCGCGCGGCGGGGCCGAACGCGCGGCGGGGCTGCGCACGGCCCTCAGTGAACTGGCGCCGATCCTGCGGGCTTTCGGCATCTACGGTTTCATCGAGCCGTTGGGGTTTGAAGAGTGTTCGCTGCGACGCAAGCGCACGGCAGTGGAAGCGATCAAGGCCATTGGCGGGCTGGATGTGTTCCGTCTGGTGCATGACACCTTTCATCATCACCTGGCCGGTGAGCAGGAATTTTTCCCCGAGCTGACCGGGCTGGTGCACATCTCCGGTGTCGAGGATGCCCAGGCTCCCTTGACGACCATCCGCGACGGCCACCGCGTGCTGGTGGGCGAGGCCGACATTCTCGGCAATGCCGCGCAGATCGAGGCGTTGCGGGCCGGTGGTTACGAGGGCTACCTGTCCTTCGAACCGTTTGCCGAGAGCGTCCATGAACTGGCCGACATTCGCCAGGCATTGGGGGCGAGCATGAACCATCTGCAAAGCTCCCAGGCCTGACCCGACTTTCAAGAATGACGAAGCCCCCCTGTGGGAGCGAGCCTGCTCGCGATGGCGGCAGCACATTCAACAGATAAGTCGCCTGAAATACTGTTATCGCGAGCAAGCTCGCTCCCACAGTGGACTGAGCCAGCCGCCAAATTTGCATTCCAGACAAGGTGCAAGCATGACCACAACACGACTGACCATGGCCCAGGCCCTGGTGAAATTCCTCGATAACCAGTACGTCGAAGTCGATGGCGTCCAGAGCAAATTCGTCGCCGGGGTCTTTACGATTTTTGGCCACGGCAATGTGCTGGGCCTGGGTCAGGCGCTGGAGCAGGACAGCGGTGACCTGGTGGTCCATCAGGGTCGCAACGAGCAGGGCATGGCCCATGCTGCCATCGGTTTCGCCAAGCAGCATCTGCGCCGCAAAATCTACGCCTGTACTTCCTCGGTCGGCCCCGGCGCGGCGAACATGCTGACCGCCGCCGCCACCGCGACGGCCAATCGCATCCCGTTGCTGCTGTTGCCTGGTGATGTCTACGCCAGTCGCCAGCCGGACCCGGTGCTGCAGCAGATCGAACAGTTCCATGACCTGAGCATCAGCACCAACGATGCGTTCAAGGCCGTGAGCAAATATTGGGATCGCATCAACCGCCCCGAGCAACTGATGAGCGCCGCGATCCACGCCATGCGCGTGCTCACCGACCCGGCCGAAACCGGCGCGGTGACCCTGGCGTTGCCCCAGGACGTGCAGGCCGAAGCCTACGATTACCCCGATTACTTTCTGCAAAAGCGCGTTCACCGCATCGACCGTCGCCCGGCCACCGAAGCCATGCTCGGCGATGCCCAGGCGCTGCTCAAGGGCAAGCGCAAGCCGCTGATCATCTGCGGCGGCGGGGTGAAATACGCCGGGGCCAACGCAGCGTTGCAGGCTTTTGCCGAGCGCTTCGAAATCCCCTTTGCCGAGACCCAGGCCGGCAAGAGCGCGGTGGTGTCCAGTCATCCACTGAACGTCGGAGGCGTCGGTGAAACCGGTTGCCTGGCGGCGAACCTGCTGGCCAAGGAAGCGGACCTGATCATTGGTATCGGCACCCGCTACAGCGATTTCACCACCGGGTCCAAATGGCTGTTCCAGTATCCGGATGTGCAGTTTCTCAACCTCAACATCAGCCCTTGCGATGCCTTGAAGCTTGACGGTGTGCAACTGCTGGCCGACGCGCGCTCGGGCCTGGAGGCTTTGTCCGCCGCGATGGGTGACTATCGTGCCGAATGGGGCGGGCAGATCGCCGATGCCAAAGCCCAACTGGATGCCGAAGTGGACCGGATCTATCAGGCTGACTTCCAGACCCAGGACTTCGTCCCAGAGATCAACGATCACCTGGACCCGGCGGTGTTTCGCGAATTCATCGAACTCACCGGTTCCTGCCTGACTCAGAGCCGCGTGCTGGGCACCCTCAACCAAACCCTGGCCGATGAGGCGATCATCGTTGCCGCCGCCGGCAGCCTGCCCGGCGACTTGCAGCGCAGCTGGCGCAGCAAGGGGGTCAACACCTATCACGTCGAATACGGCTATTCATGCATGGGCTATGAGGTAAACGCGGCGCTGGGCGTGAAGCTGGCCGAGCCCGACAAAGAGGTCTATGCCCTGGTGGGTGATGGCTCCTACATGATGCTGCATTCGGAGCTGGCGACCTCGATCCAGGAGCGTCGCAAGATCAATGTGGTGCTGCTGGACAACATGACGTTCGGTTGCATCAACAATTTACAGATGGGCAACGGCATGGACAGCTTCGGCACCGAGTTCCGCTTCCGCAACCCGGACACCGGCAAGCTCGATGGCGGCTTCGTGCCGGTGGACTTCGCCATGAGCGCGGCGGCCTACGGCTGCAAGACCTACAAGGTCAAGACCCTCGACGAACTCCACGCGGCCCTGGCCGATGCGCGGCTGCAAACGGTCTCGACGCTCATCGATATCAAGGTCTTGCCCAAGACCATGATCCACAGCTACCTGTCTTGGTGGCGGGTCGGCGTGGCGCAAGTCTCCACCAGCGCGCGCACCGATGCGGCCGCCAAAACCCTCAATGAACGACTGGCCGAGGCTCGCCAGTATTAACAGCCCCAACCCTACGAAAGGAGTTTTTCATGTCTTTGAAGCTGGGCGTCATCGGCACCGGGGCCATCGGCCAGGACCATATCCGTCGTTGCAGCCAGACCTTGCTCAACAGCCAGGTGGTGGCGGTGACCGACATCAACCTCGTCCAGGCGGCGAAGGTGCTGGCCGACTTGAAACTGACCGCCGAGGTGTATCCCGACGGCCATGCCTTGATCAATGCGCCGGACGTTGAGGCGGTCCTGGTCACTTCCTGGGGGCCGAGCCACGAAGAGTTCGTGCTGGCGGCAATCGCGGCGGGTAAACCGGTGTTCTGTGAAAAGCCCCTGGCGGTCACGGCCGAAGGCTGTCGCAAGATCGTCGAAGCCGAAGTCGCCCATGGCAAGCGGCTGGTTCAGGTCGGTTTCATGCGCCCTTACGATGAAGGCTATCGAGCGCTCAAGGCGGTGATCGACAGCGGTCAGATCGGCGAACCGCTGATGCTGCACTGCGCGCATCGCAATCCGAGTGTGGGGGAGAACTACAAGACCGACATGGCGATCACCGACACACTGATCCATGAGCTGGATGTGCTGCGCTGGCTGCTGGCCGATGACTACGTTTCGGTGCAGGTGGTATTCCCGCGCAAGACCAGCAAGGCGCTGGCGCACCTGCGCGATCCGCAGATCGTGTTACTGGAAACCGCCAAGGGCACGCGCATTGATGTGGAGGTTTTCGTCAATTGCCAATATGGCTACGACATCCAGTGCGAAGTGGTGGGGGAGACGGGCATCGCCAAACTCCCAGAGCCGTCCCAGGTGCAACTGCGCAGTGGCGCCAAGCTGTCCAATGCGATCCTGATGGATTGGAAGGATCGTTTCATCGCGGCCTATGACGTCGAATTGCAGGCTTTCATCGACGGCGTGCGCGCCGGACAGGTGGGCGGGCCGTCGGCCTGGGACGGGTTCGCCGCGGCAGTGGCGGCGGATGCCTGTGTTCAAGCGCAGCAGAGTGGGCAGATCGTCAAGGTCGAACTGCCCGAACGCCCGCGTTTCTACGGCTAACCACAATCCGCTGTGGGAGCGGATTGACCTGAAGGTACTCCCACAAGGATTCGGTGGCGGACGCCGAATCTGTGAGCAGCCAAGAGCGCCTGTGGGAGCCGAGCTTGCTCGCGATGACGGCGGCACACTCAGCATCAATGCAAGCTGATCCACCGCCATCGCGAGCAAGCTCAGCTCCCACAGGGGTTGCATTCATTCAGTGATTAACCAGGAGCTTTCATGCGAATCGGACTAGTAGGCTACGGCAAGGGCGGACGGTTTTTCCATGCGCCGCTGATCAGCAGTCTGCCCGGGGCTACGTTTGTCGGCGTGGTGACGCGGTCCGCTGAGCGGCGCCAGCAACTGGCGAACGAGCACCCCCACGCCCAAGCCTTCGATACCCTCGAACAGTTGGTGGCCGCAGGCGTCGATGCGGTGGTGGTGTCCACGCCGCTGGACGGTCGCCCGGCCGTGGTCATGCAGGCCATTGAACTGGGTATTGCAGTGGTCAGCGACAAACCTTTCGCCCTTGATGCCGCACAGGCCGAGGCGATGGTGCTGGCCGCCGAGCAGCACAACGTGCCGCTGACCGTGTATCAGAACCGCCGCTGGGATTCGGACTACCTGACTTTGCGCAAACTGCTGGAGTCCGGTGCGCTGGGGCAGGTCATTCGCTTTGAGTCCAGCGTCGAGCGTTATTCGCCAACATCGGTCGGCAAAGGTAGCGGCGGCGGGTTTCTGCGGGACCTGGGTAGCCATCTGGTGGACCAGGCGCTGCAACTGTTCGGCCCGGTGACCAGGGTTTACGCCGAGTTGGATTACCGGCAACCCGGGCAGGTGTTCGACAACGGCTTTTTTATCTCCCTGACCCATGCCAGCGGCGTGCTTTCCCACCTGAGCGGCAGTTGCCTGCAAAACGCACCGCGCCCGCGCTTTCGGGTCAGCGGCACCGGAGGCTGCTACACCGTCGAGGGCCTGGACGGCCAGGAGGCCCAGGCGCTGGCCGGGTTGAGCCCGGCGACCGAGGGTGAGCGCTGGGGGAGCGAAGAGCATCGGCGCTGGGGCTGGTTCGAGCAAGGCAGCGAGCGCGAGCGTGTGGCGTCGGAGCGCGGCTGCTGGATGGCGTTCTACCAGCGCCTGCAAACCGCGTTGCAAGGCGTTGGTCCTTTGCCGGTGGAGGCTCGTGATGCCCTGGCCACCACTCGCATCCTCGACGCTGCAAGGCTGAGCGCCGAGCAGGGCGAAGTGGTGGTTTTGGCCACGTCTGTCGGCCATGGAATAAAAAACGAATAAAATTCTAAAATGAGTTGATATGGAAAATATTTTCCAATAAAGTCGATTCCAGGTTACCGACACCCCTGTTCGTCTTTTGCCAAGTCAGCCTTGAGCAAATGACGGACAAAACAAAAACAAGAAACACAGCCAGGTACCGTCGATGAAAACCTTCAGCCGTTCTGCGTTTCACCTGCCAAGCTCGCTGCGCCTGTGCGCAATCCTTCCCCTGTTCGAATCCCTGTGCATTCAGCGCAACGGCACCGTGGTGTGTTGCATGCCCGGTGCGCCCATCGTGCGTTTGCCCCGTTCCTGAGATCCATCACGCCTTATCCATAAAACCAACAAAAAAGTGGAGAAAGACCGTTCATGAAGACCAAGACCCGTATCGCCTCGCTGGCCCTGTCGTTGATGCTCACCAGCGGCGCCGCCCTGGCGGACCTGAAGATCGGCGTCAGCATGTCCCAGTTCGATGACACCTGGCTGACGTACCTGCGTGAGTCGATGGACAGCAAAGCCAAGTCCCTGCCGGATGGCGTCACCTTGCAGTTCGAAGACGCACGCAGTGATGTGGTCAAGCAACTGAGCCAGGTGGAAAGCTTTATCAGCCAGAAGGTCGACGCAATCATCGTCAACCCGGTGGACACTGCCGCCACCCAGCGCATTACCAAGGCCGCGGTCGCCGCCGGGATCCCGTTGGTGTACGTCAATCGCCGTCCCGACGACCTGAAACTGCCCGCAGGCGTGGTGACCGTGGCGTCCGACGATCTGGAAGCCGGCCGGATGCAAATGCAATACCTGGCCGACAAAATGTCGGGCAAGGGCAACATCGTGATTCTGCTGGGTGACCTGGCGAACAACTCCACCACCAACCGCACCAAGGGTGTCAAGGAAGTGCTGGCCAAGTACCCCGACATCAAGATCGAACAAGAGCAGACCGGTATCTGGTCGCGGGATAAAGGCATGACACTGGTGAACGACTGGCTGACTCAGGGCCGCGAGTTCAATGCCGTGGTCTCCAACAATGACGAAATGGCCATCGGCGCGGCCATGGCACTCAAGGGTGTCGGCAAGGAGAAAGGCAGCGTACTGATCGCCGGGGTCGATGGCACGCCGGACGGCCTGAACGCCGTGAAGAAAGGCGAGATGGCGGTCTCGGTGTTCCAGGACGCCAAGGGCCAGGCCGACGGTTCGATCGACACGGCGGTGAAAATGGTCAAGAAACAGCCGGTCGAGCAGGCCGTATGGGTGCCGTATCGCCTGATCACGCCGGAAAACGTCGATCAGTTCAAGTGACGTTTAACGTACTGCTACCACAACAATAAACAGGCGAGGTCGCCCACTGACCTTGCCGAGGGAGTACCTGATCATGTTCGCTTCAGCGACTGCTTCGAGCGCCCCGGCGATGACTTTCCGGCCGGACGTAATGCCTGATGAACCGTATCTGCTGGAAGTCGTCAACGTCAGCAAAGGCTTTCCCGGCGTGGTGGCCCTGTCGGATGTGCAATTGCGGGTGCGCCCCGGTTCCGTGCTGGCTTTGATGGGCGAGAACGGTGCGGGCAAATCCACCCTGATGAAAATCGTGGCCGGCATCTACCAGCCGGACGCCGGTGAACTGCGCCTGCGGGGCAAGCCGGTGAAGTTCGACACACCTCTGGCAGCCCTGCAGGCCGGCATCGCGATGATCCACCAGGAACTGAACCTGATGCCCCACATGAGCATCGCTGAAAACATCTGGATCGGCCGCGAGCAGCTCAACGGCCTGCATATGGTCGATCACGGGGAAATGCACCGCTGCACCGCCAAGTTGCTGGAGCGCCTGCGTATCAACCTCGATCCTGAAGAGCAGGTGGGCAACCTGAGCATTGCCGAGCGGCAGATGGTCGAGATCGCCAAGGCGGTGTCCTACGACTCTGACATTCTGATCATGGACGAGCCGACCTCGGCCATCACCGAGACGGAGGTCGCCCATCTGTTTTCGATCATCGCCGACCTCAAGTCTCAGGGTAAGGGCATCATCTACATCACCCATAAAATGAACGAAGTGTTCGCCATCGCCGATGAAGTCGCGGTGTTTCGCGACGGCGCCTACATCGGCCTGCAACGGGCCGACAGCATGGACGGCGACAGCCTGATATCAATGATGGTCGGGCGCGAACTGAGCCAGTTGTTCCCGGAACGGGACAAACCCATCGGCGATCTGGTGCTGTCGGTGCGTGATTTGAGCCTGGAGGGCATTTTCAAGAATGTGTCCTTCGACTTGCATGCCGGAGAAATCCTGGGCATTGCCGGGCTGATGGGCTCGGGCCGGACCAACGTGGCCGAGGCGATCTTCGGCGTGACGCCCAGCACAGGCGGCGAGATCCTGCTCGACGGGCAACCGGTGCGCATCAGCGACCCGCACATGGCCATCGAGAAGGGGTTCGCGCTGTTGACCGAGGATCGCAAGCTCAGTGGCCTGTTCCCGTGCCTGTCGGTGCTGGAAAACATGGAAATGGCCGTGTTGCCCCATTACGTCGGCAACGGCTTCATCCAGCAGAAAGCCTTGCGCGCGTTGTGCGAAGACATGTGCAAGAAGTTGCGGGTCAAGACTCCGTCCCTGGAACAGTGCATCGACACCTTGTCCGGCGGCAACCAACAGAAGGCCCTGCTGGCCCGATGGCTGATGACCAACCCACGCATCCTGATCCTCGACGAGCCGACCCGTGGCATCGACGTTGGCGCCAAGGCCGAGATCTACCGGCTCATTTCCTACCTCGCCAGCGAAGGCATGGCGGTGATCATGATTTCTTCGGAGCTGCCGGAAGTACTGGGCATGAGCGACCGGGTGATGGTGATGCATGAAGGTGACCTGATGGGCACGCTGGACCGTAGCGAGGCGACCCAGGAGCGGGTGATGCAGTTGGCTTCTGGCCTGTCCTGATAATTGAGGGCGCAAGCTCGCCACAGAGAAAAAGGTGAATGCTATGAACGCGATACTGGAAAACAAACCCGCGGCCGCACCGGCCAGGACGCGTCGGCGGCTGCCGACGGAACTGAGTATCTTCTTGGTGCTGATCGGCATCGGCCTGGTGTTCGAAGTGTTTGGTTGGATCATGCGCGACCAGAGTTTCCTGATGAACTCCCAGCGCCTGGTGCTGATGATCCTGCAAGTGTCGATCATCGGTCTGCTGGCCATCGGTGTGACCCAGGTGATCATCACCACCGGTATCGACCTGTCGTCCGGCTCGGTGCTGGCGTTGTCGGCCATGATCGCCGCCAGCCTGGCCCAAACCTCGGATTTCACCCGGGCGGTGTTTCCTTCCCTGACTGACTTACCGGTGTGGATACCGGTGGTGGCGGGGTTGGGCGTTGGGCTGTTGGCCGGAGCGATCAACGGCAGCATCATCGCCATCACGGGTATCCCGCCCTTTATTGCCACCCTCGGCATGATGGTCTCGGCCCGCGGTCTGGCGCGTTACTACACCGAAGGCCAGCCGGTGAGCATGTTGTCCGATTCCTATACCGCCATCGGCCATGGCGCCATGCCGGTGATCATTTTCCTGGTGGTGGCGGTGATCTTCCATATTGCCCTGCGCTACACCAAGTACGGTAAGTACACCTACGCCATCGGCGGCAACATGCAGGCGGCACGCACCTCGGGCATTAACGTCAAACGCCATCTGGTGATCGTCTACAGCATCGCCGGGCTGCTAGCGGGGCTGGCCGGGGTGGTGGCCTCGGCGCGGGCCGCCACCGGGCAGGCCGGCATGGGCATGTCCTATGAGCTGGACGCGATTGCTGCGGCCGTGATCGGCGGCACTAGCCTGGCCGGTGGGGTGGGGCGCATCACCGGAACGGTGATCGGCGCGCTGATCCTCGGGGTCATGGCCAGTGGCTTCACGTTCGTCGGCGTGGATGCCTACATTCAGGACATCATCAAGGGCTTGATCATTGTGGTGGCGGTGGTCATCGACCAGTACCGCAATAAGCGCAAACTCAAACGCTGAAGGTCCCTACGCTGCGACAAAGCGCCACGCCTGACCCGCGTGGCGTTGCCATTTGTCTTCTTGATACAGCTATTGAATCGAATTTCTTGTTATAAACGCACTCCGATGACTGCCAAAAGCTTGTCAGAGAACATTTAGAAGGGTTGTCGGACATTTTCCCTATGTTTTCAGTTGCTGAGGCTTCGACTCGGCCTTAGACTGCCGCCCCTCGTAAATTGAGTGCCGGGTGGCGCTTGGAATAGACGGCGCCTTCCCGATGAGCGTGGCAGCGCGCTGCGGGACGCTTCATAATTCGCCTTAATGCACGTTTTTTTATAGAGAAATCAATGACAAAGGAAAAGTTGCTGGCCATGCCGGCGGATGACTACATGAATGCCGAGCAGCTGGCTTTCTTCACCAAGCTGTTGCAGAACATGAAAGTGGAAACCCACGAGCGCATCGAACAGAACCGAATCGCCATTGAGAGCCTGGATACCCCGGCTGACCCGGCGGACGCTGCTTCCGTAGAAGAAGAGCGGACCTGGTTGGTCAACGCCATCGATCGCGACCAGCGCATGCTGCCTCAGCTGGAGCAGGCCCTGGACCGTATCAACGACGACAGCTTCGGCTGGTGTGATGACAGCGGCGAGCCGATCGGCCTCAAGCGCCTGCTGATCAGCCCGACCACCAAGTACTGCATCGAAGCGCAGGAACGTCACGAGCAGATCGACAAGCACCAGCGTCAGGCCTGATCCGCGTTTCAGAAAAGATCGCAGCTTTCTTCGGGAAGCTGCGATCTTTTGCTTTTGTCTGCGCCTGTTCGTCTACTTCCGTTGACCCCCCGCAAGAACGCGACTAATGGACCATGGATAATGGCTCCGTAGTGGCGTTTAATGCAGGCATAACAACGAGAAATGTGGGTGATCAACATGGCGACAGACGGTTCCGTGGCGAATGCGGCGCAGGTGCAGGTGCCTGTAACCAACAGCATGGCGCGCTGGTTGACGCCGACCTTGCAGAGTCTGGCGCTGACATTGCTGCTGTGCGGCATGACGTTGGGCGGCTGGTCGTTGTATCTGGGCCTGCCCCTGGCGATGCTCATCGTCTGGCTGCCGCGCCTGCGCTCGCGCCTGGCCGCTGCGCCTGAGCCGGTAGCCGCGGACAAGTTGGCCGAGCTGACCCGTGATCTGTCCTACACCACCAGCCATAACGCGTTGTCGGCGGCCGGCGTCGCCTATTCGGTCAAACAACTGGCTGGCAAGGTCCAGTCGCAGCTCGACGCGGCGGCGCAGATCGTCGGTAATGCCGAATCGATGATCACCACTGAACAGGCCACCTCGCAACTCAGCCAGCAGGCCCTGAGTGCCGCCAGTGAGGCCCATCGCAGCAGCGTTGCCGGGCGCAGCGAACTGGTGGAGTCCATCAGCCGGATGCATCAGCTCAGCCAGCGCGCGAACGACAGCCGCGAGTTGATCGAGGCGCTGAGCGTGCGCAGCGATGAAATCCAGCGGGTCAGCCTGGTGATTCAGTCGATCGCCAGCCAGACCAACCTCCTGGCGCTCAACGCGGCCATCGAAGCTGCACGGGCCGGTGAGCACGGTCGCGGCTTCGCGGTGGTGGCGGACGAGGTCCGTGGACTGGCCGGGCGTACGGCCGCGGCCACCGGCGAGGTCGGGGTCATGGTTGCGGATATCCAGCAGCGCACCGCCCAGGTGGTGGAGCAGATCCGGCAACTGGCCAGCGACCTGGACAGTGGCGTGCAGCAGGTCGAGCACACCGGTCAGCACCTGGAAAACATAGCCCGGCTGGCGGCCGGCGTTGAAACCCAGGTCAGTGCCATCGCCCAAGGCACTGACACCAATCGCGAACAACTCGACAGCCTGTTTCACGCCATCGAACAGATGCGCAGTGACCTGTCCATCAGCGACCAGCAGACCCAGCGCCTGGCCCAAGCGGCAGTGCAAATGGAGGGCCAGGCCGAAACCATCAGCGAACGCCTGGCTGAGGTTGGCCTGGACGATTATCACCAACGGGTCTACGACCTGGCGCGGGAAGGGGCGAGCCAGATCGCGGCCCAGTTCGAGGCAGACATTGACCAGGGCCGTGTCAGCCTGGAGGACCTGTTCGACCGCAGCTACCAGCCCATCCCCAATACCCAGCCCGCCAAGTTCCAGACCCGTTTCGACCGCTACACCGATCAGGTCCTGCCAGCTATCCAGGAACCTTTGCTCGCCCGGCACGAAGGCCTGGTATTCGCCATTGCCTGTACCCAGGAAGGTTATGTACCGACCCACAACAAGGTCTTCAGCCAACCCCTGACCGGTGATCCGCAAGTGGATACGGTGAACAATCGCACTAAACGCAAGTTCTCCGACCGCACCGGGATTCGTTGCGGTAGCCACCAGCAGCCTGTGCTGTTGCAGACCTACACTCGAGACACGGGTGAGCTGATGCATGACCTTTCCGTGCCGATCATGCTCAAGGGGCGTCATTGGGGTGGTTTGCGGCTGGGTTATAAGCCCGAGAAGCCGCGCTAGGCTGGCCAGCGCTGGGGGGCCTGGGCACGGCTGCTGCGCAGCCGAGCGGAAGCAAGCTCCCTTGTCACAGGGGTTAAAGGGTTGAGGGTTATTTACCGTCGTGCAAGCGGACATTCAATTGATCCACCAGCACTGCCTCCTCGCCGTCAGCGAGCAGCCATTCGCGCAGTAGATCCTTCTGTTGCTCCGACCAGAAGCCGGCCTCCACCAGTTTGATCTCCGGCTCCAGCGGATGGGCCATGATGAAGTCATCAATGGCTTTGTCATCCGAAGGCAGGCCGAGTTGATCGAACAAGGTACTCAGTTCGTGCGAGGGCTGTTCCATGGGGTTCTCCTTTGGGCGGGCGCCGTCATGGCGCCTCGGTTGCTTCCCTTTATCTGAGGCAAACGCCCGTCAGGAGTTCGATCGGGTTCAGGCTTTCAACGCGCCTTCATCCACCGCGAGTTTCAGGGCTTTTGCCGCTGCCCGCGCAGCCTCGGCGGCGAGTTCGGGGGTTTTGAACCAGCGATCCTTTTCCACCTGATGATAACGGGTGGTGGTCAAGGGGGGCTTGGCGCGCATCACGATGACGGCCTGGAATTCGCCTTCGACCTCTCTGGCCTCACCCCGGATGAAAAACTCGCCAATATCAAATTCCGTCACGTCGCGCCTTTCCTTCACAAGTCATAGTATGGGTGCGCGATCGTCAATGGGGGACGGTCTTCGCTGGGCAGGCAGTATGGCAGCAGTTGCCTGTCGTGGCTGAGTTAAGTGATGGGCGTGTGGTATCTCAGGTCAAACGCTTCGTTCCAGACGCCTGGCCAGGTAACAGGCCTCGTTATGATCGGTACGGAAACCTCTTACACGGCCAGTCGAGGTTTCTTCAATATGGAAAAAGCACTTGCCGGCCAGAACCACCCGATAACGCGGTTGAAACAAAGAAACCGGCAGGTAATGGACTTGGTCAAACCCGTCAGGCTTGTCAGCGATGCAAGGGGTGAGGGGTTGGGTCAGGGTTGTGAAAGTGGCCATGTGAATTCCTTTTCTATGGTTTACCGACGAATTACCGAGTGTTTTGAGTAGTCTCCACGCCTGCGGCTGCTCTAGAATCGGCAGCACCGTGTGGATGGCTGTGCCTATCTAAAGCAATTTTTTTTGCCCTCGATGTCAGAAAAATGCTTTTCTAAGTGAGAAATTTCCCTAAAGTTAGTAGTCCCACCTTTTCCGATGCTCAGAGTGGCGTTTTCCTTCAGCCTCTGACGACCCCGCGGGAAAGACGGCGAGAGTGGCAATCCTTTAGTCTTCTCTCGCCCCGGGGCAGGGCACGCCGTTCACTTCGAATTTTCAGTTACAGGTCCACTGCGACACACACAGTCGGCACGGGTTCTCGTGGTCCGTCCTTTTCAGAGGGCGGGCCGTTTACAAAGATGGGGATGTTTCCTTGGCAGTAAGTAATCTCGACATGCATGCGTTATTCGTACTTGGTGATCTGCGGGCAAAGCTGGTCAAGCAGTTCCAGTCGCGCTTCGTCTACATCACCGAGCAAACCGCCGAAGGTATTTATGTTGCCGAAATCGATACTGAATCGGCCCTGGTGGTCGATGACAAACCCAGGCTTGAACTCAAAGTCGGTGATCATTTTCGTGCAGCGGTATTGCCCAGCCGTGAAGGTGGCAAGTTTGAAATCCGCTTTCGCGATATCAAGCTGACGGTCTATGGCCTTGGGGATTACGCCTTCGTGGCCACCCCCGGTGGCCACGCGATCCTGTTCAAGGAAGGGCACAGCGTGCTGACTGTTTTCGCCGCCAACGAGCAGTTGCACGAGGGCCTGACCAAGACCCTCAAGGCCGTGACCGCCAAAGCCGCCAAGTGGCGCAAAGGTGAACTCGTCACCTTCAAGGCCAGCGAGTGATGTGCACCTCGTCTGCCCGATGGATGTGATAGGCGGGCTGACACAGCGTTCGGGTTTTGCGCCCTGCTAACGGTTTTCGCAAGGTCTGCGTGGAACCTCGGCTACAGTGAGTTGACTGAACTAATCAGAGGCTTGCGTCCGGTTACGCAGGACCGTTGAGCTATCGCTGTGTCTGGTACGAGGTGCAACGCATGAAACGAGTTAGACAGTGGCTGGCTGCCTGGGCCACCTGTGCGGTGTTGGTTTCGTCACTTCCGGCATCGGCCGCGCAGGCGCCGATCCATTTTGCCGACCTGAATTGGGAAAGCGGCAGTCTGATCACCGATATCCTGCGGGTCATCGTCGAAAAGGGTTATGGGCTGCCGACCGACACATTGCCGGGCACCACCATTACCCTGGAAACGGCGCTGGCCAACAACGACATCCAGGTGATCGGGGAAGAATGGGCCGGTCGCAGCCCGGTGTGGGTCAAGGCCGAGGCCGAAGGCAAGGTGATCGCCTTGGGCGATACCGTCAAGGGTGCGACCGAAGGCTGGTGGGTCCCGGAGTATGTGATCAAGGGCGACCCGGCCCGGGGCATCAAGCCTCTGGCGCCGGATTTGCGCAGCGTCGAAGACCTGGCGCGCTACAAGCATGTCTTCAAAGACCCGGAAAGCCCCAGCAAGGGTCGCTTCCTCAACAGCCCCATCGGCTGGACCTCCGAAGTGGTCAACAAGCAGAAGCTCAAGGCCTATGGGTTGTCCGACAGCTATGTGAATTTCCGAAGTGGTTCGGGGGCGGCGCTGGATGCGGAGATCAGCTCGTCGATCCGCCGGGGCAAGCCGATCCTGTTTTACTACTGGTCGCCTACACCGCTGCTGGGACGTTTCAAGTTGGTGCAGTTGCAAGAGCCTGCGTTCGATGCCGAGGCCTGGAAAACCCTGACCGATGCCGACAACCCCAACCCCAAGCCAACCCGCTCCCTGGCCTCGAAGCTGTCGATTGGCGTATCCGCGCCGTTTCAGAAGCAACACCCGGACATTGCCGAGTTCTTCAGTAAAGTCGACCTGCCGATCGAGCCGTTGAACAAGGCCCTGGCCGACATGAGCGAAAAGCACACACCGCCGCGTGAAGCCGCCGAGGCGTTCCTCAAGGCCCATCCACAGGTCTGGCAGGCCTGGGTGCCCAAGGAGGTTGCCGACAAAGTCGCCGACGGTCTGTAGCGCGTCAGGTTGAACTCTTGATCTTGAGCAATGCGTCATTCGCCGAAAACCGGCAGTCTGCGCCCGTGCGGCGAAATGCCGAATTCGAGCTAGGATGATTGTTCAACCTTTCAAGGAGGCTGGCGAATGACGCTTTTAGTGGCTCGGTCGCTGGTCGCAGTATTTGCGACCATCAGCTTGATTCATTTGTATTGGGCCCTGGGCGGGCGATGGGCGGCCCTGGCGGTCGTGCCTCAGGTTCCGGTGAGGCAAGGAGAGTCGCTGCGTCCGGCGTTCAACCCATCGGGATGGCTGACGCTGCTGGTGGCCCTCGCGTTGCTGCTGATTGCAGTTCTGGTGTGCCTGCGGGTCGGCTTGCTGGCACCGCCCGTCACCCATCGGGCGTTGCAATGGCTGATCAGCGCGATCGCCTTGCTGATGTTCGCCCGCGCCATTGGCGAATCGAACCTGGTGGGTTTCTTCAAGGAGGTCAAGGGCTCGACGTTCGCCAAGCTCGACACCTGGGTCTATTCACCGTTATGTGTCGTGCTTGGCGCCGGCCTGTTGACGGTTGCCTGGGCCTGAGCGCAGGGCGCTTGTCGTGTCGATCAGGTCCCGGATCGAAGAGCCGTCCAGTGTTCCATCTCCTGGGCGATGAAGTGATTCACCAGGTCACTGTACATTTTCTCGATCGCATCCGGGCTAAGGCCCTCGGCCTCGGCCCACTGGCGCCGGGTCGCCAGCATGGCCTGGAAGCGCTCCGGCGCACGCACCGCCGTGGCTGAGGTCTTGAACTTCGACGCTGCCAGTACGTACTGAAAGCGTTGGCCCAGCAGTTTGATAACGGCCTGGTCAAGGGCATCGATCTCGCGTCGGATGTCTTCCATATTCGCGCAATCGCAGGGTTGTAGCTGAGTGTGGACTTCCATGCAGTCACTCCTTGTTGAAGTAGGAACGGCCCAATCCGAGCCGATCTTCGATAAGACAGGAAACACCTTGCGCAAGCAAGGTCCCGTCGCCACAGAGGTAAATTCCTACGAGATTTTCGGATCACCTCTTGCCGCACCGCTGTGAGTGCACGGCTTTCTGTGGGAGCAAAGCTTGCTCGCGATGCAGGCCCCTCGGCCCCCCGGAAGACCGCGTCATCTTCATCGCGGGCAAGCCTTGCTCCCACAGAAGGCTTGCGCTGAGATTTTTCGGAGTTTTTCTAGCGACAGCTGCGAAAACACAACTGTTCGTTTAGCCTTCGAGCCCGCGCTGTTCGATCACACCAAACACATCCGCCACGTCCTGTACCAGAATCCGGGCGACGTTGGTGAGGGTGTTGATGTCGCTCGTCGCTGAATCGCGCAGGCTGGAGCAGGCCACCAGCGTCAGATAGTCGAGCGTGGCGTGCAGGCGTTCGCTGGCGCAGGCATGGAGTTCGGGTAGTGGAGCGTGGGTGTCGATCAGCAGGACGGGGTGAGAGGTGGCGGTTTGGGTGAGTGGGGTGAAGCGTTGATCGTGTTTGCTCATGGCTTTAGTTACTCATCTTCGTATCAAAGAAAAAGCTACTACGATCCGCTGCGAAACGGTTGGGTGGTAGCTGCGCGCGGGTTCGCAGACCGAGGATACGAAGGAACCCGGCAGACCAGAAGGTCTCCCACGCACAGCCACCATAAAAATGACGTCGAACGCCAACGGCGCACATTGTTACTTTTATGATGCTTGGTTGCTACCGTATCCGTAGGGCTGCGAAACCCAACCACTGACCAAAGCCAGCGACGAGCCCAACTATAGGAGGCGATTCCGGCAGCAACAACCACCCTGTAGGACGCACATGACCCCTGTGGCGAGGGAGCTTGCTCCCGCTCGGCTGCGCAGCAGCCGCAAAACCGCTGCCTGCGGTGTACCTGGCGAAACGAGGTGGCCAGTTTGGGGCCGCTTCGCAGCCCTGCGGGGATAAATCCCCTCGCCACAGAGGTAAATTCCTACGAGATTTTCGGAAGGCCAGGTCACCGACACAGCGTTCCCAGAAAGCACTCTACATTCCCTCGCGACACATATCTGGCCGTTATCTGGAAACCGCCATCCAACTGGCACAACCGGTGATCAGGCCCGCCGATGTTCGATTCAAACGCCGCATGGCGCTGGGCGACTGAATGGCGCCCTTGATCCTGATGCCAGTGAACACATAGCCCAACTGAATGATCAGGTCGATCGCGATGCCCAGGGCGGTAATCATCAATGCTTGCCCTAGAGTAAGCGACGCCAGGTCGAAAGCATGTGGCAGCACCGCGCCAAAGAAGATAACCGCCTTCGGATTGCTGAGAGTCAGCAGCGCACCGGCAAGTAACCCGCGACTGGCTGAGCGTTCGGCTGGAGCTTCGATAGCATGGCCACTCGCCGACCACAATTTCCAGGCGATGAATAGCAGATAAGCCACGCCGGCCCATTTCACGGCGATAAAAACGTGCTCGTATCTCAGCGCCAGCGCCGACAGGCCAGTGGTCGCCAACAACAGCCACAAGGCATTGCCGCCCACCATGCCGGCCACGAACGGCAGGCAACTCCTGCCCCCACGCGAGACGACCTGACCAATAAGCGCACCCTGCGCCGGGCCAGGAATCGCAGCGGCGATGGCGAAAGGGATGATAAACAACCAGATTGAAGACATGGCAGACATGGTTCGGACGCTCCCGATTAGAATCGGATCAATATGGCATCAAGCCTATGGATGGTCGAGTCTGCATCGCCTTTGGTCCGTGCCCGGTCAACGCCGCCCAGTCCGCGTACTCACATTCACCCTTACCGCCAGCACCAGAAGGTGAGCGTTACCTGGCATCTACAAATGACATGACATGGGTCGCCGTATCATCCTCGACCTGCTGGAATCCGCAGCGCAGGTAAAATTCGGCACCCTGCGGTGTATCCGTGGACAGGCGCACGACTTGGAAATTCAGCGCCGCATAGGCCAGAAGGTGCTGTACCAGTGCCTTCCCTGCGTGCTGGCCTCTGGCGGCGGGCATGATGTATACCCTGCGCAGCCGGCCGATTTCCGCTCCGGCGTAAGGATCATAAGAAAGACCGCCGATGCCGATCAGTTGCCCATTACGGAAGGCGCCAAAAAGGCCTTCACCGGGTTGATTGAATCGGTTGTAACCGTTCTTCCATTCTTCAACCAAGCGCGTAAGAAACCTGAAGCCTTCTGTTATTGCCTGGGCTTCGAGCACCTGGATTTCCTGGGGGAGCGCTGAGATTTGGCGTATCGCCAGTTCGTCCGTTGAATCAATCACTGGGTCTCCTTGGGGCTGAGCCCTTCGGCCGAAAATCGGTCCGGCAGCATCAAGGGCAGGTATCCGTTTCTGGCGTCAGAGCCGTCGCATCCTGCCGGATATGAGAGAGCATCCAATCGACGAAAATCTGCGTTTCGGCCATGGCCTGCGGGGAGACGCCGTAATAGTAGCGGGTCAACGGCAGGCGCAAGGATGGCAGTGGACAGGCCAGGCGCCCGGTCAACAAGTCTTTACCCAGCAGCGACGCCGGACACAAGGCCACGCCCAGGCCATCGACGGCGGCTTGCAGCACCAGATGCATGTGATCGAACTGCAGGGTTGGCGGGTTGCCAAATCGTTTGATGCCGACGTGCTTTGCCCACGTCTGCCAGTCGCTGCTGCGGGTTCTTCCTGACAACAGCGTGTGCCGGGCCAGATCGTGGACGTTGTCCAGCGACACGCCTTGCAGCAGCGACGGAGCGGCGACCAGCAGCAGGTCATCCTCCAGCAATACCTGGGGTTGGACGGTGGCCGGCCAGCCGGAATGTCCGCGGCGGATGACCACATCAAACGTTTCTCCCGATTGATCCGGCGGCTGCGTGCGGGTGAGCACTTGGGGCTTGTTGTCCGGATGGAGCGTCATGAACTCAGGCAACCGCGGAATCAGCCAGCGCACCGCAAAGGATGGACGCACGTTAATGGTGACCTTGCGCAGGGCAGCACTGCGGCTCAGGGTTGTGGCGGCGTTGGCAATCTGTGTCAGTGCCACGTTGACCTGTTCGTAAAAGCTCTGGCCCGCCGGCGTGAGCACAGACTGCCGGGTTCGACGCTCGAACAGCAGCACGCCCAGGCGTTCTTCAAGCAGCTTGATGTGCCGGCTGACGGCACTGTGACTGACGTGCAGTTCTTCGGCTGCGCGACTGAAACTCTGGTGGCGAGCGGCAGCGGCGAAGGCACGGACGGCATTCAACGGGGGGAGGTCGGCAATCATGCGTCTAATTTAGTCACATCAGCGGTGCAATTAAAGCGTTTGTCAGCGTCGCATCGCCAAGCCAATCTGCAGGCCGGTTCAATGCGCCTTTCAACGTGGAGTGATTAATGGCCAGTTACGGGGTTTTTCTGATTCTGGCGACCCTGACCGTGCTCAGCCCAGGTCCGGGCGTGGTGTTGACGATTTCCAATGCCTTGCGCCATGGCTGGAGCGGTTCGCTGCCGGGTATCGTCGGGATCGCCTCCGGCGCTTTTATCGTGGCGGGCATTTGCGCCAGTAGCCTGGGGTTGATCCTGGCTGCCTCGGCGACAGCCTTCACGGTGCTCAAATACATCGGCGCGCTGTACTTGTTGTACCTGGGCATCAAGATGTGGCGTACCCAGCGTTTTATTCCCGAACTCAACGCCACGTCGCCACGTCCTTGGCGGCGTTTTATCGAAGCGTTGTCAATCCAGTTGCTCAACCCCAAGGCGGGTTTCTTTTTCCTGGCTGTATTTCCCCAATTCATCAAGCCGGCGGGTGACTACTACAGCCAGTTCTTCTTGCTGGTGTCGTCTTACAGTTTACTGGTTGTAGTGGTGCATTGCGGGTATGCCCTGATGGCCCAGGCCGCAAGAGGCTGGCTCTCCACAAACAAGGGCGCCAGGCTTGTCGGCAAGCTGTCGGGCGTCACTTTCCTGGGCTTTGGCGTGCTGATGGCTTCCGCCAGCAAGTGACGCATACAGGTCAACGCCGCCCCGTGCGTGTACTCACATCCACCCACACCGCCAGCACCAGAATGCTGCCCTTGACGATCATCTGCCAATAACTGTCGACGTCGAGCATGGACATGCCATTGTCCAGGCTGGTGATCACCAGCGCGCCGAGCAGGGCGCCGTAGACGGTGCCGGAGCCGCCGCGCATGGAGGTGCCGCCGATGAAGCAGGCGGCGATGGCGTCGAGTTCGCCCATGCTGCCGGCCGAGGGTGAGCCCGCGGCCAGGCGCGCGGTGTTGACCACGCCGGCGAGGGCGCACATCACGCCCATGATGCCGAAGATCCACAGCTTCACCGCCTGTACATTGATGCCGGACAGGCGCGTGGCTTCCATGTTGCTGCCCACCGAGTAGACCCGCCGTCCGAACACGGTCTGGCTGGTGACGTAGCTGAACACGCCGAGCAGCATCAGCAGAAGCAGCACGGGAACCGGAATACCGTCGTAGCTGTTGAGGGTATAGACGAACCCGGTCAGCACCGCGCCGATCAGCACCACGCGTAATACGTCACGCATCAGTGAGTGGGCCGCCAGGCCATGCAGGGCACGATTGCGCCGCTGTTTCCAGGTCAGGAACAGGGTCAAGGCAAACAGCAGCACGCCCAGGCCCGTGCCGACGGAGTGCGGCAAATAACCCTGGCCGATGTAGACCAGCTCCGGTGACACCGGGGCGATGGTGGTGCCGTCGGTAATCCCCAGCAGAATGCCGCGAAAGGCGAGCATGCCGCCCAGGCCGACAATGAACGACGGGATGCGCAGGTAGGCGGTCATGTAGCCGTTACCCAGGCCAATCACCAGGCCGCACAAGGCGACCAGGCTCAGGTTCGCCAGCAGCGGGATGTGATAGATCACGTCGAGAATCGCCGCCAGGCCACCGAGCAATCCAAGCAGTGAACCCACCGACAGATCGATCTCGCCGCTGATGATCACCAGCACCATGCCGCAGGCCAGAATCCCGGTGATGGACATCTGCCGCAGCAGGTTGGAGAGGTTGCGCGGGGTCAGGAACCCGCCCTCGGTCTGCCAACTGAAAAACAGCCAGATCACCGTCACGGCGATCACCAGCGCGAGCATTTTGTAGCGGCTGAAGAGTTGCTTGACCTGATTCATCTACGCGGACTTCCGATCATTATTGTTATGGTCTTCGGGGTGGCTGAGGGCGGCGGCGAGCACCTGTTCCTGGGTGAGTTCGTGGTTGATGAAATCGCCGCGCAATTGGCCTTCGCCGATCACTAGCACGCGGTCGGACACCCCCAGCACTTCGGCCAGTTCCGAGGACACCATGATGATCGACACGCCTTCGGCGGCCAGCGCGCCCATCAGCTTGTAGATCTCGTACTTGGCGCCGACATCCACGCCCCGGGTCGGCTCATCGAGAATCAGCACGCGCGGTTGGGTCAGCAGCATCTTGGCCAGCACGGCTTTTTGCTGGTTGCCGCCGGAGAGGCTGGTGATTGGCAGGAACGGGCTCGCGGTCTTAAGGTGCATGCGCGAGATTTCCCGGTCGATGCTGCCCAACTCCGCTTCGGTGTCGATACGGGTGATTTTCGAGTAGTTGTCCAGCACCGCCAGGGTGATGTTCTGGCCCACCCCCAGGTCGGGAATGATGCCCTGGCGCTTGCGGTCTTCAGGCACCATGCACAGGCCTGCGCGGATTGACTTGAGGGGCGTGCGCGTGTCGATCGGTTGGCCGTCGAGCCAGACTTCGCCTTCATGGCGGCCGGGGTAGGCGCCGAACAGTGCCGACACCAGTTCCGTGCGACCGGCGCCGACCAGCCCGGCGATGCCGAGTATTTCCCCACGCTTGAGGACGAACGAAATGTCGTCGACCCGTTTGCGTTTGGGGTTGTCGACGTCGTAGCAGGTGATATGGCGCGCCTCGAAAATCACCTCGCCGATGTCATGGGGTTCGGTGGGGTAGAGGTTGCTCATTTCTCGTCCGACCATCTGGGTGATGATCTTCGGGATGTCCATGTCGGTCATGGCGGTGGTGGCGATGTGTTTGCCGTCGCGGATCACCGAAATGGTGTCGCATACGGCGGCCACTTCATCGAGCTTGTGGGAGATATACACGCAGGCGACGCCCTTGGCCTTGAGGTCGCGGATAATGTCCAGCAGCACCTCGATTTCCGAGCGGGTCAGGGCCGAGGAGGGTTCATCGAGAATCAGCAGGCGCGCCTGTTTGTTCAGCGCCTTGGCGATTTCCACCAGTTGCTGGTAACCCCCGCCGTATTGTGAAACCGGCAGCGAGACGTTCATGTCCGGCACCTTGAGTTCACGCATCAGGGCTTCGGCACGGTGGATCATTGCCGGGTAGTTCATGCGTCCGCCGGGCAGCGTCAGCTCATGGCCCATGAAGATGTTTTCGGCCACCGACAGGTCGGGGACCAGGGTCAGTTCCTGATGAATGATGACGATCCCGGCGGCTTCGGTTTCGCTGATGGACTGCGCCTTGAGTGGCTGTCCGTCCCAGACAATTTCACCGTCCCAGGTGCCGTACGGGTAGACCGCCGACAGGACTTTCATCAGCGTGGATTTACCGGCGCCGTTCTCACCGCACAGGCCGACGCATTCACCCGGCCTGACCTTGATGTCGATGCCATTGAGGGCTTTGACACCGCCGAAGCTTTTGACGATGCCGTTCATTTGCAGCAGGTAGTCGGACATGGCGAGGGCTCATATGAAAAGGGCTCACACATAGGCAGAGGTGGTGACAGCCCTGGGGCCAGGCATCTCAGATGCAGCTAGCCAAGCAAAGCCCCTGTGGGAGCGAGCCTGCTCGCGATGGCGGCAGCACATACAACATCGATGCAAACTGAACACCGCTATCGCGAGCAGGCTCGCTCCCACAGGTCTCATCCAACCCAGGGTTGTCCCAGGATCACTGCCCAGCGATCTGCGCCTTGGTATAGAACCCATCTTTTTCCAGCAGGTCGATGTTGTCCTTGGTCAACGGGGTCGGGGTGAGCAGGATGGTGTCGACTTTCTTGCTGCCATTGTCGTATTGCGAGGTGTAGGTGGGTTTCTCGTTACGCGCCAGTTGCACCGAGAGCTTGGCCGCTTCGGTGGCGATCAGTTTCAGCGGCTTGTAGACGGTCATGGTCTGGGTGCCGTCGATCACTCGCTTGACCGCTGCCAGGTCGGCGTCCTGGCCCGAGATCGGCACCTTGCCGGCCATTTTCTGCGCGGCCAGTGCCTGGATGGCACCACCTGCGGTGGCGTCGTTGGAGGCGACGATGCCATCGATCTTGTTGTCGTTCCGGGTCAGGGCGTTTTCAACGATGCTCAAGGCTTCGGTGGGGTTCCATTCCTTGACCCACTGTTGCCCGACAATCTTGATATCGCCCTTGTCGATGGCCGGTTGCAGCACTTTCATCTGGCCTTCGCGCAGGACCTTGGCGTTGTTGTCCGTGGGCGCGCCGCCGAGCAAGAAGTAGTTGCCCTTGGGCGCGGCTTTCAACACGCCGCTGGCCTGCATCTCGCCGACTTTTTCGTTATCGAAGGAAATGTAGGCGTCGATGTCGGCATTGAGGATCAGTCGGTCATAGGACACCACCTTGATCCCGGCTTTCTTTGCTTCGGCCACGGCATTGGTCAACACGGTGGCGTTGAACGGCACGATGACGATCACATCGACGCCACGGGAGATGAGGTTTTCGATCTGGGAAATCTGTTTCTGCTCGTTGGCATCGGCCGACTGGACGAAGACTTTGGCGTCCATTTTTTCCGCCGCCGCGACGAAATAGTCACGGTCCCGCGACCAGCGTTCCAGGCGCAGATCATCGATGGAGAAACCGATTTTCGGGTTGGTGGCGTCGGCCATGACCGGAAGCGAGAGCAGGGCGAGGGCGCCGGCGAGCAGCGTGAGTTTCAGTTTTTTCATGGTGGTGCGTCCTTTTATTGTTGTTCGAAAGACACTGCCTGACGATGAACGTGATGCGGGTAGAACTGTAGAGACTCCCGGCGTGCCGCGAGCAGAGATTTGTCGCGAGAATGTAACAACCTCTGCGCAGCGAACGGGGCCTGGTGTCAGGGGTAGATGAACCGGTTGACCACGTTTTCGAGCATCTCTTGCCGACCACTCACAGCCTGTGGATTGAGCTCGTTGTCGAAGGCGTGTTCGGCCAGTGAAGCGAGGCTGAACTCACCCGCCAGCACCGCCTGACCGAACGGTTGCTGCCAGCCGGCGTAGCGTTGGTCCTTGAACTGCTGGAGGCGGTCGTTCTGCACCATCGCCGCTGCACGTTCCAGGGCCAGGGCGAGGACGTCCATGGCCGCGACGTGGCCGTGGAACAGGTCAATCTCGTCCAGGCTCTGACGACGGACCTTGGAGTCGAAGTTGAAGCCGCCATTGCTGAACCCGCCGGCCTTGAGGATTTCATAGGTGGCCAGGGTCATCTCTTCGACGCTGTTGGGGAACTGGTCAGTGTCCCAGCCGTTCTGCGGATCGCCACGGTTGGCGTCGATGCTGCCGAAGATCCCCAGGGAGACGGCTGTGGCGATCTCATGATGGAAACTGTGCCCGGCCAGGGTCGCGTGGTTGGCCTCGATGTTGACCTTGATCTCCTTTTCCAGGCCGAACTGTTGCAGGAAGCCGAACACCGTGGCGCTGTCGTAATCGTATTGGTGCTTGGTCGGTTCCTGCGGCTTGGGTTCGATCAGCAGATCGCCCTTGAAACCGATCTTGTGCTTGTGCTCGACCACCATGCCCATGAAGCGGCCCAGTTGCTCGCGCTCACGTTTCAGATCGGTATTGAGCAGGGTCTCGTAACCTTCACGACCGCCCCACAACACGTAGTTGGCCCCCTTGAGACGCAGGGTGGCGTTCATCGCGCTGAACACTTGGGCGGCGGCGCAGGCGAACACTTGCGGGTCCGGGTTGCTGGCGGCGCCTGCGGCAAAGCGCGGGTTGCTGAAGCAGTTGGCGGTGCCCCACAGCAGCTTGATCCCGGTTTGTTCCTGGTGACGCTCCAGGTGGTCGACCATCTGCGCGAAGTGGTTGCGATACTCCTTCAGCGAGTGGCCTTCCGGGGCGACATCGGTGTCATGAAAGCAGTAGTAGTCGATGCCCAGTTTGGAGAAGAACTCGAAGGCCGCTTCGGCCTTGCCGATGGCCAGTTCCATCGGGTCGCCGGCATGCTGCCACGGGCGTTGGAAGGTGCCGGCGCCGAACACATCGGATCCCGGCCAGACAAAGGTATGCCAGTAGCACACCGCCATGCGCAGGTGCTCGCGCATGGGCTTGCCGAGCACGAGTTTGTCGGCGTCGTAGTGGCGGAAGGCAAGAGGCGAGTCGCTGGCGGGGCCTTCGTAGCGAACCTTGTCGATGGCGGGAAAGTACGACATGGGCGATTTCCTTATTGTTCTTGGCGGTGTATCGATACTAACGCCGGCCCGGTGGCCGCTGATTATGAAAATCACCAAGGCACAGTGCGATTTTGAGTATTGAGATCCGACGGTCACGCGCCTAGTCTGTGGTCATCGGCCCAGGGTAAAAACCATGAAAACCGTCCCGCCCGTTCACCGCATTGCGTTGTTGTTCAACGGCAGCAAGATCTACGACCGAGGCATCATCAGCGGCATCGGCAACTACCTGAGCAGCACCCGCGCGTCCTGGGACCTGTTCCTTGAGGAAGATTTTCTCTGTCGGTTGAAAGGCATCGAACGCTGGCAGGGCGACGGGATCATTGCCGACTTCGATGACCCGCTGATCGGCGAAGCGCTGACCGGGATCGGCTTGCCGGTGGTGGCGGTGGGCGGCTCTTACCAGGATGAGCGCGCTTATCCGAAGGGCATTCCCTATGTCGCCACCGACAATGAGGCCTTGATGAAGCTGGCGTACGAGCACTTGATCGAGGCCGGGTTGACGCGCTTTGCCTGCTTCAGCTTGCCGCAAGCACAAGCCAATCGCTGGGCCCAGGAACGGGAAAACGCCTTTCGCCGGCTGCTGCAACGCGATGGTCTGCACGCCGAGGTCTATCGCGGCATGGGCACCAGCGCGCCGCTCTGGGACAGCGCCGTCGAACAACAGATCGCCTGGCTGCAAAGCCTGCCCAAACCCATCGGTATCATCGCCGTCAGTGACGCCCGTGCCCGGCAACTGCTGCAGGCCTGCCTGACCGCCGGAATCGCCGTGCCGGAGCAGGTGGCACTGATCGGCATCGACAACGACCCCCTGACCCGCACCCTGACGCGGGTGCCGCTGAGTTCGGTGATCCAGGGCACCGAAACCATGGGTCGGACCGCCGCGCGCCTGCTCCATCAGATGCTGCACGGCATGCCGTCCACGGGTACGCAGGTGCTGATACCCCCGGATGCGATCAACGTCCAGGCCTCGAGTCTGCACCAACCGTTAGGCAACCCTTACGTCATGCAAGCGCTGCTGTTCATTCGCCAATATGCCTGCCAGGGCATCAAGACCGCTCAGGTGGCGGCCTATGTGGGCGTGTCGCGTTCCTCCCTGGAAGCGCACTTTCGCAAGGCGCGGGGCTGCAGCGTGCACGACGAGATCCTGCGCTTCAAACTGGCCGCCGCCGCCCAGGGCTTGGAAAACACCGACTCGGCGATTGCCGACATCGCCCAGAACTGCGGCTTCAAATCGGCGCAGTACCTGCACACGGTGTTTCGTCGAGAGTTTGGCTGTACGCCCCGCGAATATCAGCAGGGGGGCGGCACAGGCCACTGAACCGGTCTTCACCGCCCGCAACTATTGCTGGAAGCAATAGTGATCATTACGAAACACAAGTTCTGTTTTGTCGGCAATGCCTGGAAAATCCCCCCCATCGAACAGGTAACTCAAGCAGTTGGGCGATGAGGTTTCACTCATCTGACCGCCACACACCAGATGCACTTGGCAGTGGCGGCAACCCGTAACGCAGTTCCGTTGCCTGATGAACCAACCTTTTATTTTCAGGACCAGACCAATGCGCCTTTTATTTGCGTCTTCCATGGCGTTTGCCTCCTTGTTGCTCGCCGGTTGTGCCAGCGCGCCGAACGACCCGACCCTGACCTTGCAGACCAGCAAGACGCCGGCCCAGTACGCCGACTGTGTCGTGCCGAAATTGCAGGACCACGCGATGAGCCCGACCGTCTCCCAGTCCCAACGCAGCTACCGGATCGTGGTGCCAAGCAAGGTGTCGGCGGACAACGTGCTGGAAGCCTACAAGACCGGGAACGGTGGCAAGGTATTCATCTACGAGCGGCGTCTGTTGGCTTCCAGCTTCCTGCCTTCGAGTTTTGAACGTGCCGCACAGGACTGCATCTGAGGCCGGCCCGTACAGGTTTTTCACCGTGCTCCTTTGGTTGGCCGCAACCAACCATTTTTTTACCCCGCACCGCATTCGGTGGCGGGGTTTTTTTTGCCTGTGGGGAAGAGGGGGCAGATTCACTTGGGTCCGCTGCCCCGGCGTTGAGGTTTGACGAGAGGCTCTGCAATCGGCATATTTGCTCGTTAGTGATAATTAGTGCTCGTTTATGAAGGTTATAGATGCCATGACTTCAACTCACGAAGTGTTCCCCGGTGAACGCCAGCAACGGATCAGCGAGCGTCTGGCCCTGTATGGTCGGGTGATTGCGGCCGATCTGGCCAGCGAATTCAATGTCTCCGAGCACTCGATACGGCGCGATCTTGGCGTATTGGCGGCGGCGGGGTTATGCAAGCGCGTCTATGGCGGCGCGATCCTGTTGCCGGCCGTGGAACGGCCGATGGCCGTTCGAGTACGGCAGAACGTCGAGCGCAAGGACAGTCTCGGCCTGGCGGCGGCCTCGTTGCTGAGGGCGGGCCAGCATGTGTTCATCGATGCCGGCTCGACCAACCTGGCGATTGCCGGCGCCATCGATCCACGCCTTAAGTTGACGCTGAGCACCAATTCGCCGTTGATTGCCGTGCAATTGATGAAGCTGCCCTGCGCCGAGGTGATCCTGTTGGGCGGACGCGTGAACACGGCGTCGGGCGGAGTGATCGGGCTGGCGGCTGTGCAGCAACTGCGGCAGTTCAATGTTGACCTGTGTTTTCTCGGCGCTTGCGCCATCGACCCGGACAATGGCATCACAGCGTTCGGCCTGGATGACGCGGAGTTCAAGCGCGCGGTCGTCGCGGCGAGCGGTCAGGTGGTGGTGGCCGTGACCAATGAAAAACTCTCCAGCATTGCCCACTATCAGGTGGCGTCGTGTGAAGAAGTCACCGCCCTGGTGGTGGAGCACGACGCGCCGGGTGAACGCCTGGAGCCGTTCTTGGGCAGGATTGCCAACGTCATGAGCGCGCCCTGCGAACCTCGGCAGGCGTGAAGCGTGTGCTGTAGCGCCCACGACAATCAAGCGCATGTGTGGCGAGCCATTGTCGGCCACGCGATTTACCGCTAGTTTGCTGGCCCATCAAAAGTACAAAAATAATCAGGAGTCATCGATGCAACCGATTCGTCTCGGTCTGGTGGGCTACGGCAAGATTGCCCAGGATCAACACGTTCCCGCTATCCTCGCCAACCCTGCGTTCCAGTTGGTGTCTGTCGCCACCCAAGGGCAGCCCTGCGCCGGTGTGGAGAATTTCCGGTCCCTGGGCGAGCTGCTTGAAAACGGCCCGCAGGTCGATGCGATTGCGTTTTGCACACCGCCGCAAGGGCGATTCGCATTGGTGCAACAAGCGCTGGCCGCGGGCAAACACGTGCTGGTAGAAAAGCCGCCCTGCGCCACGCTGGGTGAAGCGATGGCGTTGGTGGATCAGGTACGCGAGCAAGGTGTCAGTGGTCTGTTCGCCTGGCATTCACGCTACGCGCCCGGCATCGAGGCGGCCCGTGACTGGCTCGCCAGCCGCACCCTGCAAAGCGTCAAGATCGACTGGAAGGAAGACGTACGCAAGTGGCACCCCGGCCAAGCCTGGATCTGGCAGCCTGGAGGCCTGGGTGTTTTCGATCCCGGCATCAACGCGTTTTCAATCGTGACCCATCTGCTGGCGCTGCCGCTGTTCGTTGAGTCCGCCGAACTGCGCGTGCCGAGTAACTGCCAATCGCCGATCGCCGCCAGCATCAAGATGTCCGATGCGCAACACCTGGATGTCCGCGCGGAGTTCGATTTCGACCACGGTCACGACGAACTCTGGAGCATCGAGATTCGCTGCACCGAAGGCCTCCTGCGTCTGGACAACGGTGGGGCAGTGCTGAGCATCGACGGCGTTCGCCAGACCGTTTCCCAGGAAGGTGAATACGCGGCGGTGTATCGGCATTTCCAGCAGTTGATTGCTGACCAGGCCAGCGACCTGGACCTGCAGCCGTTGCGTCTGGTGGCGGACAGCTTTTTTCTTGGCAGTCGGACCTTGGTTGAGCCGTTTTACGACTAGCCACTGAGGGGGGAGGCGATTCTGGCCGTGCATACCCCATCCGGATCAGATCCCTCTGCCGCAAGTCATCCGAGCAAAATTCCGGCCGCTTCGCACCCGGCAGTCCCAGCTATCATTCACCGATACGAATACTCGGTGTGACCGACATGCCTACCCGCAGTTTTGCCGCAGCGCTCTGGTCGGGATCGATGCGGATGCGCACCGGCAAGCGTTGGACGATCTTGGTGAAGTTGCCCGTGGCATTGTGCGGTGCCACGGTCGAGTAGCTGACGCCGCTGGCCGGTCCCAGGCTTTGTACGGTGCCTTGCAGCGCCTCGCCCGGTAACGCATCCACCTCGATTTCCACGGTTTGACCTGTCTTGACGCGGGCCAGTTGTGTCTCGCGAAAGTTCGCGCTGATGTACACGGCCTCCAGCGGAACGATTGCCAGCAAAGGTTTTCCCGCGTTGACGAAAGCCCCGATGCGCACCGATTTTTGCCCGATCGTGCCGCTGATCGGTGCGGTGATTCGGGTATAGGACAGCTTCAGTCTCGCGAGGTCCAGCGCAGCCTGCGCGTGGGCGAGGGTTGCCTTGGCTTTTTCCAGGTCGGCCTTGAGAACGTCTACCTGCTGGCGAGCCGCCCGAAGACCCGCCTGGCTTTTATCCCGACTGGCCAGTTGCACGCTCAATTGCGCTTCGGCCTGTTGCTGCGCTTGCACGGTTCCCGAGCCGTCGGTGGCCAGGTTGCGATAACGGGCATGATTGACCTTGGCCAACTTGAGCGCAGCCTTGTCCGCGGCGACCGCTGCCTGTGCCTGGCGTATGACGGTGTCCTGTTGGATCAGGTGTGCTTGCAAGCTGGCGACTCCGGCACGGGCGCTGGCGAGCTGGGCTTTGGCGGCGTTCACGGCGGCAACGAAATCACGGTCATCGAGGGTTGCCAGCAGGTCGCCTTTGTTGACCGGCTGATTGTCTTCGACCAGCACCGTCTCAACCGTGCCCGATACCTGTGGCGCGACCGTGGTGAAGTCCGCGTGGACGTACGCATCGTCCGTGGACTGGATCGATGCACTGGATTCGGGACGATTGAAATACAGCACGCCGCCGATTGCCCCGACGAGCAACACGGCACTGATGATCTGGGCTTTCTTTGGTAAGGCCATGGTGGGTTACCCGTGTGAGGAGGAAGGTGACGGGGCTACTTGCGTGACAGGCGGGGGGATGCAGGTCAGCCGCAGCACGAGAGGAATCAGCAACAGCGCGAGCAAACCCAGTACGCGATAGGCGTCGGCGATCGACAGCACCAGCGCCTGCTGGCTGATGATGCCCATCAGCTGTGCCGGCTCAGGCGCAACCGCAGAGATGTTGCTGACCAGGGCGGTTTGGTCCAGCAACATTTCCCCATGGAAACGACTGCGCACGGTGATCAGTTGGGTGACCGCCGCCGCGCCGATCAGCGAGCCGAAGGCGCGTAGCGTATTGATGGTGCCGGACACATAAGGTCCTTCGGAGGGCTGTACCACGCTGGTGATCAGGAACAGCATCGACACCACCGCCATCGGTTGCCCAAGGGCTTGCAGTGTTTGCGCCAGGACGAACTGGTCGCGATTCCATTCGCTGGTCAACTGCGCGCCACACAGACACGCCAGCGCGATCAGCAGCAGCCCCAACGCGAATACCACGCGGGCATCAACCCACTTCTGGTACAGCAGCATTGCCACCAACGGCCCAAGGATCAGTTGTGGCAGCGCGACGATCAGGCCGATGGACGCCATCTGCAACGGTCGATACTGCTGAAGCGGGGTGAGATAGCTTGCCGGTAACAGTGAACTGGACATCAACACTACCAGCAGGGAAACGAACAGTGTGCAGCCCAGTCCCAGGTTGCGGCGTCCCAGGATTTGCAACTTGATGAACGGTGAAGGGTGATACCACTCGCTCACCAGGTAGATAGCCAACAGGGCCAGGCCAGCCACTAGCGATGAGATGATCAACGGCGAATGAAACCAGTCCAGCCGTACACCTTGATCCAGGGCGATGGCAATCAGGCCGAGCGCCGGTACACCGCAAGCCATGCCGAACCAGTTGGCCTGTGGAAAACGGTGCTGCTGGATGGATTCCTTCGGCAGGCCCCAGGCGATCAGGCATCCCGCGATGAGCGCCAGGGGAATGATTTGCCAATACACCCACCGCCAATCATTCAGACCATCGGTCCAGTGTCCGGTCAACCAGATGGACAGATTGGGCGCGAAGGTCGCGGTCATCGCATACAGCGCCAAACCATATAGGCGGATGGGCGGTGGCAGGAATTTCAGGGCCGCCATCATCAGCAACGGAATCGTCGTGCCGCTGGCAATGCCTTGCACAAAACGCAAGGCCAGCAGCAGGTCCAGGTTATGGATCAAGGGCAGGATTGCCGCCAGCAGTGCACAGATGCCGAGCATCCACAGTTCCAGGCGTCGTACTGAAAGGGTAATGGCGAACCAGGCTGAAAAGGGCATGGCAATCAACTCCCCGGCACTGTACGCCGTGGTTAACCACGAGCCGTCGTCGAAGCCCAGGCCCATGGCCCCCCTGATGTCAGCCAACGCCAATGCGCCGACCCGGATATTCAACCCAGCCATCATCGCGGCGATGAAAATCCCCAGCAGACCCACCAGCGGACGTTTTGAAGGCGTGGCCTGGGGGGCTATGCTGGCCGTGACGGTTGCTGGCAACAATGTGGCGCTATTCATGGGGCGGCCCTTGAGCGAGCTGAGCGAGGCGAGACACGGACCAGCGGGTCATCCGATGAAGACGCGGGCGACTCATCGATGCTCGCTTGCGGCGTGCTCTGCAGTGTCGCCGCCTCCCAACCACCCCCCAGCGACTTGTAGAGATTGACCACGGTGAGGGTGGCGTCGGTTGCGCTGGCATTGAGGCGGGTCTGACTGGCAAGCAGGTTGAGTTGCGCGGTCAGCACGCTCAGATAGTCGGCTGCACCTTGTTCATAGCCTCGTTCGGCGGCACGTAATGCCTGCCGGTTCTGTTCATAGGAAACCAGCAAATCCTCGTGCTGGCGCTGTTGGGCAGCCCAGGCATCCAGGGCATTGTCCACCTCGTGCCAGGCTCGCAATACGGTTTGCCGATAGGTGATCGCCGCCGTTCTTTGCCGTGATTCGTTCAAGGCCAGGCGTTGCGTCAATCGTCCGCCCTGGAAGATCGGCAAGTAGACCGTCGGGCCGATGGAAAAAACACGGGAGTCCCAACTGGAGAGATCACCGCTTTCGAAGGCTTCCACGCCGATTCGACCTTTGAGCCCGATACGCGGGTAAAAGTCAGCCTTGGCGACACCGATGGCTGCGGTAGCGGCATGCAGCTGCGCTTCGGCGCGCTGGATGTCGGGGCGTCGGTGAGCCAATTCGGAAGAGACGCCAACCGGAACGTGGGTTGGAAGCGACGGCAAGGGCATGGCTTGACGCAGTTGTACATCCAGTGCGCGGGGCTGCTCTCCCAGCAGCAACGCCAGTGCGTTCATCTGTGCATTGCGGTGTTGGGTCAGTTCGGGAACCGTGGCCTTGATTGTCGCCAATTGCGCGCGAGCGGACGAGGTTTCGAAGCGCGTGGCAACACCATTGCGCTCACGGCTTTCGGCAAGCCCCAGCGTGCGCTCGGCAATCGTCAGGTTTTGCTGGGCGATGTCCAGTTGCGCCTGGGTTCCGCGCAATTGCAAATAAGTTCTGGCCACTTCGGCGGACAAGGCTACCTGTGCGGCTTCGCGATCATGGATGGTGGCTTGCAGGGTCGCCGCAGCGCCCTCGCGCCCGCGTTGCGCTCGGCCCCAAAGGTCGATTTCCCAACTGGCATCGAAGCCTAGTTGCCAGAAATTGCCGGGGCCCACAGGCGCACCCAGCGCGGCGAACTTGCCATGTTCGCTGAGCCTCTCACGGGCGTAGCTGGCGTTGGCATCCACGCTGGGTAACAGGCGCGAAGAGGCGATGCCCAGTTGCGCTCGGCTTTGTTCAATGCGTTCGCCGGCTATCTGTAAATCAAGATTGCCCGCTTGGGCACGCGATTGCAGTTGGGCGAGTAACGTGTCGTTGAACAGCAACCACCATTGGGAGGGCACTGCCGCATCGGACATGGGGGCGACAATCGCGTGTTCTGGCCGCGGTGCCAGCTCTACGGCCCTCAGCCCGCTTTCCGGTTTCATGAAGTCGGGGCCTGCCGTACAACCGGCCAGGGACAACACGCCAAGCGTTGCGATTGCGCTCGTGAACTTCAGGATGCGTGGGGGTGACTCTCTGAAAGCCGACATTGCCTGTTCCTGAAAGGTTGCAGCGTTGCCCGGCGAGCGTGCGCCATGGCGTCGATAAATCTTCGGCAGCGACATGCTCGCTGTGAATTCATGTTATTGACGCGGGCGTGCAGGCGCACTTCTACATGGGTTCAGCAAAGCCATACCTCAGTGGCGGGGAGATATACGAAGGTATGGTGAGGCGAGGGGCTTACTGGGATCAGTGCCGTTGCAGCACAGCAGTTTCGATGCAGCCTAACAATCGGCCGGCTTCACAGGGTTTGGGCAGGCAGGCAACCAGTCCCGGTGTGTCGGCACCCAGGTGCGGGTAAGCGGTAATGAATATGGTGGGGATCTGAAAACCCATCGCGTTCAGTTTTTCGTGCAACTGCACACCGCTCATTCCCGGCATCTGGATATCGGAAATCAGGCAGTGCGTCTCTGCGAGGGTGTTGGCGTCGAGGAACGCCAGGGCGTTGCGATAGGTTTGGACTTGATAGCCGCTGGAGCGCAACAAGCCTTCCAGAGCTGTCCGAACGGATTCGTCATCATCCACGACGGCTATCGTCGCGGTATTGCGTTTTGGGGTGTCGTGCATAGTGGGTCGCTCGTGACAGCGCCTGTCGTCATTACACGATACGCGGTCTCGAAGGGCGCAAAAGTATACCTACGTATAGCGTGTTAAGACTAAAGGCTCGACGTTGGCCTGATTCGTTCACTCACGGTCGGCGGCGCGTAACCCAGGGGATACTTGCACTGTACCCGGGTACAACTGACCTCGGCTGGTTGCCTGCGTAGACTGGCGCCCATCGCCGGGTGCAGATTCGCCACCGCCGGTCTGCGCGCATTGCCGATTAATCCGCTGTCGCTCAATGAAATCACTTGAAGGGCTTTGATGAGGCGCTAATCTAGGCTTTGACAACACGACCCGTTCTGGATCCCGGTACAGCCTCATCAACGGTCCTCCAGCCAAGCCACGGAAGCCGCCCCACGCGACGACATCGGCACTTGCGATATGACACAGGACGACAGCCCAACGGCAGCGTGCGGCCTATAACACAACTGATTGATCCGTGCCGATGGATAACCACATGCAAGTATTATGGGACGATGGCGAGCGAATTTTCTGTCGCGAATCACGACTGGGCGTAGAGGGCGATCGCAACGTCCTGATAGCGCGGCCTGCCGCCGAACAACCGCCTCCCGGCTGTATTGACCGTCTGGCTCATGAGTTTAGTCTCAAGGATGAACTGAACAGTAGCTGGTCGGTGCGGCCTCTGGAAATGGTGCGCGACGGCACCCGAATGCAGTTGGTGCTCGAGGATCCAGGGGGCGAACCGCTTGTGCAGTTGCTCAACGTCCCCATGGACACGGCAATCTTTTTACCCCTCGCCGTGAGCATCGCCTCGGCGCTGGGCAAGCTCCACCAGTGCGGCCTCGTCCATAAGGACATCAAGCCCAGCCATATCCTGGTGAACTGCACCGACGGGCAAGCCCGGCTTACCGGCTTTGGTCTTGCCTCGCGGCTGCCGCGGGAGCGGCAGGCGCCCGAGACCCTGGCCGGTACGCTCGCCTATATGGCACCGGAGCAGACCGGCAGGATGAATCGCTCGATCGATTCGCGCTGTGATCTCTATTCTTTCGGCGTCACGCTGTACCAGATGTTGACCGCCTCGTTGCCGTTCACGGCAGCCGATCCGATGGAGTGGGTACACTGCCATATCGCCAAAAAGCCCTTGTCACCCCGCGAACGGGTCGCCTCTGTTCCCCAAATGCTTTCTCGGATCGTCATGAAGCTGCTCGCCAAGACCGCCGAGGAACGTTACCAGACGGCCGCCAGTGTCGAGCATGATCTGCGACGGTGCCTGGCAGACTGGCAGCAGTTGTGCCAGATCAATGTCTTCGTCCTGGGCGAGCAGGGGGCATCCGAGCGGCTGCTGATTCCGGAAAAGCTCTACGGGCGTGAGCGTGAGGTCGCTACCCTGGTTGCGGCGTTCTCCCGGGTCGTTGAAAGCAGTGCACCGGAGCTGGTGCTGGTCACGGGTTACTCCGGTATTGGCAAGTCCTCGGTGGTCAATGAGCTGCACAAGGTGCTGGTGCCGCCACGAGGGCTTTTTGCCAGTGGCAAGTTCGATCAGTATCGGCGTGACGTTCCCTATTCAACGCTGGTGCAGGCTTTTCAGAGCCTGGTGCGCACGCTGTTGGGCAAGAACGACACGGAACTGGCGAGCTGGCGTGACGCTTTGCTGCAAGCGCTGGCTGCCAATGCGCGGCTGATGACCGATCTCATTCCCGAGCTCAAGCTGATCATCGGTGAGCCACCGCCGGTGCCGCCGCTTGATCCTCAACAGGAGCAACGCCGTTTTCTTCTGGTGTTCCGGCATTTTATTGGTGTATTTGCCTGCCAGGAGCATCCGCTGGCGCTGTTTCTCGACGATCTGCAATGGCTCGACGCTGCCACGCTCGATCTGCTGGCGGATCTGTTGACCAGTTCGGACGTGCGGCATTTGATGCTGGTAGGGGCATACCGCAGCAACGAGGTGGACGCCTCGCATCCGTTGACTGCCAAACTCGAGGCCATTCGCCGCGCAGGTGGCAAGATCGGTGAGATCTCGCTGGCGCCGCTGGGCAAAGTTCATGTCGAGCAACTGATCGGCGATGCGCTTCATGACGAACCTGAACGCATCGAGCCCTTGGCGCAGTTGGTTCTGGATAAAACCGCCGGCAACCCGTTCTTTGTGATCCAGTTTCTGCAAGCATTGGCCGATGAGCAACTGCTGACTTTCGATCATGAAACTCGGCAGTGGTGGTGGGACCCCGATCGTATTCATGCCAAGGGCTACACGGACAACATTGTGGACTTGATGGTTGGCAAACTGGTTCGCTTGCCGAGCGAAACGCAAGATGCGTTGCAGCAGCTTGCCTGCCTGGGCAGCGTCGCCGGGTTCAAGGCGCTGTCCACCGCTCTGGGCGTGCCCAAGGCTCAGGTCCGCGCGCTTTTTTGGGAGGCGACTCGCCAGGAACTGGTCGAGCGGCGCGACGGTGGTTATGGGTTTGTTCACGATCGTATTCACGAGGCCGCTTACACACTGATCCCCGCCGACTTGCGCGCCGCTGCTCACTTGCGTATCGGTCGGCTGCTGGTGGCGCAAACGTCCGCTCAGGAGCGCGAGGAAGCGATTTTCGAGATCGTCGGCCAGCTTAATCGCGGCGCTGCGTTGCTCACTGACCAGGACGAGCGAGAGCAACTGGCGGCGTTCAACCTGATGGCCGGTCAACGGGCCAAGGCGTCGACAGCCTTTGCTTCAGCGCTCAACTACCTCACCGCCGGGGCGCAGATGCTGGGCGACGATGCCTGGGGGGCTCGCCATGAGTTGATCTTCGCCCTGGAACTCAACAGGGCCGAGTGCGAGTTTCTCTCCGGGCAACTGAGTGTCGCGGACGAGCGCCTGAGTGCGCTGGCCAAGCGTGCTGTGACGGTGATCGAACGCGCCAGCGTCGCTTGTCTGCTAATGGACGTCTACCTGCTTCTGGATCGCAGTGACGGTGCGGTCGCTGTCTGTCTCGACTACCTGCGACATGTGGGGATCGTATGGTCGGCCCATCCGAGCGACGATGACGTGCGCCACGAGTATGATCGAATCGGGACTTTGCTGGGAGAACGGACCATTGAGGAGCTTATCGATTTGCCTCTGATGGAAGACGCGACCGCCCTGGCGACCCTCGACGCGCTGGGCAAGCTCTTCGCGCCAGCCTTGCAGAGCGAAGCGAACCTGGCGGACCTGTTGATCTGCAAGGCGGTCAACCTGAGTCTTGAGCATGGCAACTGCGATGCGTCCTGTGTGCTCTATGCCAATTTGTTCAGGGTCGCTGGTAGACGTTTCGGTGATTACCAAGTGGGTTTGCGGTTTGGTCAGCTGGGCTGCGAACTCGTCGAAAAGCGCGGTCTGACGCGATTCGAGGCCAGCACGTACTTGTGCTTTTCCTGCTTTGCCGTGCGCTGGATGAAGCCTGTGGAGCAGTGCCGAGACCTGTTGCGCCGCTCGTTTGTGGCGGCGAACCGGATCGGTGATCTGCCCTATGGCGCCTACGCGGGCAACAACCTCACCGCTGATCTGCTCTTCGCCGGTGAGCCGCTGGCCGGTGTACAGGACGAGGCCGAACGCGGCCTGGCCTATGCCAGGAAGGTGCGCTTCGGGCTGGTGACCGATTTCATCCTCACGCAACTGGCGTTGATCCGGATGCTGCGAGGGTTGACCCGCGGCTTCGGCCGCCTGGATGGCGGCCCGTCAAACGAAATCGACACCGAAGCCCACTTGTCCAGCAACCCGGATCTGGTATTGGCTGAGTGTCTGTACTGGGTCCGAAAACTGCAGGCCCGCTATCTGGCCGACGATCCTGTATCGGCCCTTGAGGCGGCCACCAAAGCGCAGCGTTTGCTCTGGGTTTGCCAGGCGTTCTTCGAGGAAGCCGAATATCATTTCTATGGCGCCCTGGCGCGGGCCGCCTGCTGTGACAGCGCCCCAATGGATGAGCAGAGGCAGTATCTGGTCGCGATGGCCGCCGATCACCGCCAGCTCCAGACCTGGGCGCAGCAGTGCCCGGAGAACTTCGCGAGTCGCGCCGCGCTGGTCGGCGCCGAAATTGCCCGGGTCGAAGGGCGCGTGATCGACGCCGAGCTACTCTACGAGCAGGCCATCGACGCCGCGCAGCAGAGCGGTTTCGTGCATATCGAGGCGCTGGCCAATGAACTGGCGTCGCGCTTCTACGCGGCGCGCGGCTTTGCCAAGATCGCTCGCGTCTATCTGCAGGACGCCCGTTACGGTTACCTGCGCTGGGGGGCCGAGGGCAAGGTGCGACATCTGGAGAGCAAGTACCCGTCGTTGAGCACTGAAGAACCTGCGCTTGGGCCGACGACGATGACGACTCTCGTCGACCACCTTGATCTGGCCACGGTTCTCAAGGTCTCCCAAGCCGTGTCGGGAGAAATCGTCCTGGAGAAGCTGATCGACAGGATCATGTTCACGGCGATTGAACAGGCTGGTGCCGAGCGTGGGCTGCTGATTCTCCCGGATGGCGGTGAGTACCGGGTAGCGGCGCAGGTCACCACCGGCGGCGACACCACACAATTGCACGACGTTGCGGTGAGCGCGACGCTGTTGCCAGAGTCGATCCTTTATCACGTCCTGCGCACCCAAGAGACCGTTTTTCTTGATGATGCGCTGGTTGCCGGGACGTTTGCCGAAGATCCTTACATCCGTCAGCAACAAGCTCGTTCTATTCTCTGTCTGCCCTTGATGAATCAGGCCAAGCTCGTCGGCGCGCTCTACCTGGAAAACAACCTTGCCGCCCGCGTGTTCAGCCCGACCCGGATCGCCGTGTTGAAACTGGTGGCTTCCCGGGCGGCAATCTCGTTGGAAAATGCCCGGCTTTACCGCGAGGTCGCCGAACGCGAAGCGAAGATCCGGCGCCTGGTGGACGCCAATATCATCGGGATTCTGTTCTGGAATGCCGAGGGCGACATCATTGAGGCCAATGATGCGTTCCTGCGCATGGTGGGCTATGCGCGAGAGGACCTCACCTCGGGCCGTCTGCGCTGGAGAGACCTGACCGTACCGGAGTTTCTCGAACTCAGCGAGCGCTCGTTGGCCCAGGCGCTGCTGACCGGGCAAGCCAGTCCCTATGAGAAGGAATATTTCAGGAAGGATGGCAGCCGCGTGCCGGTCATCGTCGGGCTGGTGACGTTCGAAGCCAGCAGCAGGGAAGGGGTCGCCTTCGTGCTGGACCTGACCGAGCGCAAGCTGGCGGAGGAAAAAATCCGTGAGAGCGAGCGTCGCTATCGCGAGGTGCAAACCGAACTGGCCCACGCGAACCGCGTCGCGACTATGGGGCAGTTGGTTGCCTCGATCGCCCACGAAGTCAATCAGCCGATCGCTGCGGCCATTCTCAACGCTGATGCCGCGCTGCGCTGGTTGAACGCCCAACCACCGGAGATCGAGGAGGTCCGGCAGGTCCTTGGTCGCCTGATCGTCGATGCCAATCGAGCGGCGGATGTGCTTGGCCGCATTCGCGGGCATATCCGCAAGGCGCCGCCGCAGAAGGGGTTGGTGGATATTAACGCTGCGATCAGCGAGATGATCGAATTTACCCGCAGTCAGATCATCAAGAGCGGTGCTTCAATACAGACGCAATTGATGGACGGTATGCCTTTTATCGAAGGCGACCGTGTCGAGCTGCAGCAGGTGTTGCTCAACCTGATCATGAATGCGTTGGAGGCGATGAGTGCTGTCGGCGAAGGTGAACGGCAGTTGCTGATCCGCGCGGCGCCGGGCGATGGTGGAAACGTGGTCGTGAGTGTGAGCGATTCAGGGCCAGGTTTCGCCTCGCAGAGTACCGATCTGGTTTTCACTTCGTTCTATACCACCAAGCCCACCGGTCTGGGGTTGGGATTGTCAATCTGTCGTTCGATCATCGAGGCCCACGGCGGTTGCCTGCGGGCGCACGCAAACCAGCCTCGGGGCGCCACTGTGCAATTCACGCTGCCCATCGCTCAGCAATGAAGGCCATACCCAGCTTTGTCAGCGCCAACATTGGGCTGACAACGGCCTGCCTAACAGGTTATTCATACTTAGGTTTAAAGACCGTATATAAAGAGGTCACTTAAACCAATCGCATGTACAAATGAAGCGCCGCCAGCCCCGCGATAGAGTACCGGTCAAGGGTTGCGGAGTATTCAACATGAATCATTTAACGCTCAACACCGTTGATAAGTTGTCCTCGCTACGCTCGTTAGTACTGATTGGCATGGCACTGTTAACGACGAGCGTTTTCTACCGCTTGAGTGTGCCGCTGCCTGAACGTCATCTGTGTTCCGCAGCCCGTTACGGCAGCAATCTGCCTGGGCGCATGGTAGATGTCCCGTTGAAGCTGGTCGATATCGAGAGGTCCGCAGACAGCATACCCGTCGGTGCGCATTTGATCAGTCCGCGCCGATTCTATATCCACCATGGAATTTATCTGGGCGGCGGAGAGGTGGCTCATTACTCGGGTTTCAGCAGCTCGTTTAGATCGGGTCCTATCGAAGTGACTGATCTGGAACACTTCGCTCTGGGCAAGCCGGTCTGGCGGTTTCAAGAGCAATGCAACTATTCCAGCCGTGAGATCGTTGATCGGGCGCGTTCAAGACTCGGTGAAAACCGCTATCGGGTGTTCTCCAATAACTGCGAACACTTTTGCAGTTGGTGCATCAGTGGAGAAAGTTACAGCGCCCAAGTCAGTGCTTACTTGCGTCGACCCCGAGATGTATTGGCGTTGATTGATGCATTGAAACCACACTTTATTGCATAGTTTATTGCTCTCCGAGCGCACCCGCCGGGGCGAACTCTGCAAGCAAAAACGCTGTGCTACACTTTTTTCGTCCCCTCCCAAGAGGATCGTGCATGAATGGCAATCCCTCGTCAGATGAGCCGGGCAGCCAGGGTTCTGTTGTGTTTGTGGTGGATGACGATGCCTCCATGCGTGAGGCGTTAAGTAATCTTTTGCGCTCCGTCGGCATCCGTGTCGAGACGTTCGCCTCCACGACGGAGTTTCTGCGTCAACCCAGGACAGCGGGCCCCAGTTGCCTGGTGCTGGATGTCCGGCTCCAAGGCAGCAGTGGCCTGGATTTCCAGAGCCAGTTGGCCGCCTCCAACGCCAGTATCCCCATCATTTTCATTACCGGTCACGGTGACATCGAAATGTCGGTCAAGGCCATGAAGGCCGGCGCCGTGGATTTCCTGGCCAAACCCTTTCGCGAACAGGATCTGCTGGACGCTGTAACTGCCGCGCTTGAGGCCGACGTTCGGCGGCGCGAGATCGAACAGCAGTTTGCGGACCTGCACAGTCGCTATGCAACGTTGACCACCCGCGAAAAAGAGGTGATGGCCCTGGCCGCCAAGGGCCTGATGAACAAGCAGATTGCCGGGCAGATGAACCTCAGCGAAATCACCGTGAAAATCCACCGCGCCCATGCCATGAAAAAAATGCAAGCCAAGTCTTTCGCCGACCTCGTTCGGATGGCCGAGTCTTTGGGTACCGCGCAAGGTCATTGACCTGCGCCAGCGCATCCCCCCCTTCGGTGCCGGTTCAAGATCACACGCCGTCTGTCTTGAATGCCCCATCTTGCCCGTATTGAGGTGAAAACACCGGCCCCCACGCTGGCACTAACCCGTGGTTACGTTGTCAGTACTTGGCGTCTGTAGCGGCGAGGATCGACCCAGATAGCTGCACGTCAGCGACATGACGCACTTTTTTTTGACGCCTTCGGGCAAATAACTCGCGATGGATTGCGCCGGGACCGACTATTCCTTTTCGGGTTGATTCTCTATGCGCTTTCTACTCGATCCGCGTCATGACATTGATGCTGCCTTATTAAGTTACCGCCGGGTGTTCTGGTCGCTGGCGCTGTTCAGCGGCGTGATCAATCTGTTGGTGCTGGTGCCATCGCTGTACATGATGCAGGTGTACGACCGGGTCCTGACCAGCCGCAACGAAACCACCCTGTTCATGCTGACCTTGATCGCCCTGGCGCTGTTTCTGTTCAGCGCCCTGATCGAGTGGGTTCGCGGCGAGGTGATGATTCGCATGAGTGCGGGGCTGGACGACGCCTTGGGTGAGCGAATTTTCGACGCCGCCTTCGCCCGCAGCCTGCGCGAGCACAACGCCAACCCGGCCCAGGTGCTCACTGATTTGGCGACGTTGCGCCAGTTGATCACCGGCCAGGGTCTGATCGCTTTGCTGGACGCGCCGTGGTTGCCGATCTTCCTGCTGGTGGCGTTTATTTTTCACCCTTGGTTCGGGGTGCTGACCCTGGTGCTCGCCCTGGTGCTGATCGGCCTGGCGTTGTGGGGTGAGCTGGCGACTCGCGCCCGGTTGGGGGAAGCCAATCGCCTGGGGGTGCAGTCGTCTGTCTATGTCAACAGCACGCTCCACAATGCCGAGGTCATTCAGGCGCTGGGCATGCTCGGGCCGTTGCGCCAGCGCTGGAGCCTGCTGCAACAACGCATCATTGCCGCGCAGGCCCACGCCAGTGACCGTGGTGCCCGTATCACTTCTGCAACCCGTTTCGTGCGCATATCGGGACAGTCGCTGGCCCTGGGCCTGGGGGCGTTGCTGGTGCTCGAGGGGCAGATGTCGGCAGGCATGATGATCGCCATGTCGCTGCTGCTGGGCCGCGCCTTGGCACCGGTGGAAATTGCCATCGGCTCCTGGAAACAGTTCAACGCCGGGCGTCAGAGCTATCAGCGTCTGAGCCAGCTGCTTACCCAGCACCCCCGCGAGCGCCTGCGCATGCCCTTGCCGCCGCCCACCGGCGCGGTGCGCCTGGAGCAACTGTATGTCGGCCCGCCCGGCGCCTCGCAACCGATTGTGCGCGGGATCAATTTCAGTCTGGCCAAGGGCGAAGTGCTTGCCGTAGTCGGTCCCAGCGCCAGTGGCAAGTCGACGCTGGCCAGGGCGCTGGTCGGGGTATGGCCGGCCATGGGCGGTTCGGTGCGCCTGGATGACGCCGAGATCAGCCAGTGGTCCCATGATGCCCTGGGCCCGTACCTGGGTTACTTGCCCCAGGACATCGAGCTGTTCGATGGCAGCGTTGCCGACAACATCGCCCGCTTCGGCGAGCAGGATGCCGACAAAATCATTGCTGCCGCTCGTCACGCCGGCATTCACGAGATGATCCTCAGATTCCCCAAAGGTTATGACACACCACTGGGCCCCGGTGGGCTGGGTTTGTCTGGCGGGCAGAAGCAACGCCTGGGCCTGGCCCGGGCACTTTACGGGCGCCCGTCGCTGATTGTGCTCGACGAGCCCAACTCCAACCTCGATGAAGCAGGTGAGCTGGCGCTGGTACAAGCGATCAATGCGCTCAAGGCCGCCGGCAGTACCGTGGTGCTGATCACCCATCGACCCAATGTGCTGGCGGTGGTCGATCACATCCTGGTACTCAAGGACGGCGCCCAACAAGCCTTCGGCCCACGGGACCGGGTGCTCAAGGCATTGATGCCGGGGCCCAGGCCCGCTGCGGTGAGGGAGGCTGGCGAAGATGCGTGATCTGACCCCGGCTGCATCGGCGCACAGCGAGCAGCAACTGAGCGTGCTCGACGCCAATACCCTGCCCAGCGCCAGTACTGATGCCAGAGGTGCTGCGCGGTATGGTGTGGGCTTCCTGGTCCTGACGCTGGGAGGCTTTTTGCTCTGGGCCTTCCTGGCACCCCTCGACCAGGGTGTCGTGGGCAGTGGCACCGTGGTGGTGGCGGGCGAGCGCAAGGCAGTGCAGTCGTTGGTCGGCGGGGTAGTGGACCAACTGCTGGTCAGCGATGGCGATCGAGTCAGCCAGGGGCAGTTGCTGGTGCAGCTCAATACCGTGCAGGCGCAGTCGCAACTGGACGTGACCCTGGGCAAGTTGCTCAATGATCGCAGCATTGAAGCGCGGTTGATTGCCGAGCGCCTGGGCAGCGCCGAGATCCAATGGCCGGCTGAACTGCTGGCGCGCGCCGACGAGCCGCGGGTCAAGGCCGCCATGGCCTTGCAAAACCAGTTGTTTCTGACCCGCCGCGCGGAGCTGGGCAGCCGTTTGCAGATCATCGAACACGAGGTCGCGGCGCTGCAGCAGCAATTGCAGGGCTATGAAGGCGTCAAGCGTAACTACGACGCGCAGATGCGCTTTCAGCAACAGGAGCTCGAAGGCCTGCGCGAGCTGGCCCGTGAGGGTTATGTTCCGCGCAACAAACTCTTCGAGGCCGAGCGCAACGCCGCTCAACTGGCCGGCCAGATTGCCTCCGGCGTGGGTGATGTCGGGCGGACCCGCCAGGCCATCAACGAAAGCAGGCTCAAGGCGTTGCAAGTGCAGCAGGAGTTTCGTCGCGATGCTGAAACCCAGCTCAGCGAGGTCTCCGCCGAGGCGGCCGGTTATGCCGATCAGATGCGTGCCTTGCAATTTGAAGTCGACAACGGCGCTATCCGTGCGCCAGTGGCCGGGCAGGTCATGGACGTGAGCCTGCATACCGTTGGCGGCGTGGCCCAGGCCGGACAAACCCTGATGCAGGTGGTACCGCTGGATGCGCCAATGGCGATTACCGCGCGTTTCGAGCCGTTGATGGCCAACAAGTTGCGTCCGGGGTTGCCGGTGCATGTGCATTTCACCGCGCTGCAACGGGTGGATACGCCGACGGTAACCGGCACCGTAAGTACGGTGTCGGCCGACCAGTTGATCGATGAACAGACGCACTTGCCGTACTTCTCCGCCAAGGTCGAGATTCCCGCCGACACGGTCGCCTCGTTGCAGGCCGCCGGGTTGTGGGTGCGTCCGGGCATGCTGGCCGATGTGACGGTGGTCACGGGGGAGCGCACCTTCATGAATTACCTGATGAAACCGTTGCGCGAACGCTTGCTGGCAGCCTTCAAAGAGGAATGAGCATGATCGACCGATGCCGTTACAGCGCTCGCGTGCTGCTGAGCCTGTGCTCCAGTTGGGCGATGCTCAATGTCGCCTGGGCCGCCGGCGGTGGCCTGAGCCTGACCGCGGCGTACGATGCCTCCCGCCTCAACGACCCAACTTTGCAGTCAGCCACCCATGCTTATGATGCCTCGCGGCAGGAAGAAGCGATTGGCCGTGGCGGCCTCTATCCGCAAGTGTCGCTGACTTCGCGTTATGGCCGCGGTGGGCGGACCGATGGCGGTGACGACAGCGGCTACGTCAACAGCAACGATTACCAGGCCAACAACGTCACCCTGGCGGCGCAGCAAGCGCTCTACGACAAGGCGCGCTGGGCGGCGTATCAGGAAGGCAAGGCACGAGGGCAACTGGGCAGCCAGCTTTTCGACGTCGCCGGCCAGACGCTGTTCGACCGGGTTGCCAAGGGCTACTTCGATGTCGCCCGGGCGGAAAACGAGATCAAGTTGATCGCCCAGCAAAAAGCCGCCATCCACGGGTTGGTCATCCAGAGCAAAAAACTCTTCGAGGGTGGCCAGGGCGCGATCACCGATATCGATGAAGCCCAGGCGCGGCTTGATCTGGTCGAGGCCCAGGAGGCCGAAGCCGAGGCTCGTCGCGTGGCCGCGCTGCGGGCGTTGTCCGGTCGTGCCAATGTGCCCATCGATGACATTGCGCCGATGCGCGAGGAGCTTGCCGCCGGCAGCCCGATCCCACCCGAGCAGGATCTGCCGTACTGGACGGCGATTGCCCGCGAGGCCAGCCCCGAGCTGGCGGCCCGGCTGGCGGCGGTGAAAGTGGCCGAGGCCCAGGCCGACAGCCAGCGCGCCGGGCATTATCCGACCTTGGCACTGACCACTCAGTTGACTCGCCGGGAAACCCGCCAGTACCAGGAACTTGACCCGCGCCAGGACACCTATTACGTGGGGCTGCAGTTGGATATTCCGTTGTATCGCGGTGGGGCGGTGCGAGCGTCGGTGGCCAAGGCCCAGGCGCAACTGGCCGGTGCGCAGTCGGACTATGACGTGCAACGCCAGCAGTTGGCCGAGACGATCGAAACCGATTACCTGGGCGTGGTGGCCGGCTTCGCCAAAAGCAAGGCGATGCAGCGCGCAGTGGAGTCCAACCAGCGGGCACTGGCTTCGACGGAAAAAGGCTTCCAGGGCGGTGTGCGCTCAACGGTGGACATCCTTGATGCGCAACAACGGTTATTCCAGGCCCGTCGGGACCTGCTCAACACCAAGCTGGACATGCTGCAAAGCTATGTGAGCCTGCATACCCACACCGGCCAGATGAACCGCGCAGTCCTGGAGCAGGTGCAAAGCCTGTTTTGAGGTGCGTAGGGGCTGCACTTTTAACGTTGCAACGCACTCCTGCGGCCAGGGAGCAAGTTCCCTGGCCACAAACAGGGGTTATCTGGGCAGCGGCGAGGGGCTGGCCGGGACCGGCGGTCTCTGGGGCTTGACCGAGGTGCCAAACGTATTACCCATGCGCACGCTGGTGGCCGCTGGGGTCGCCAGGCCGATGCTGTTCGGCGCGCGTTTATTCACGGGCACATTCAAGGCCTCTTGCGTGCGTTGCGCGGCCGCCGCGGCCTGCGGATCATTGCCCATTTGCCGGCTCAGGCAGTTGTAGTCCGCAGTCCTGTAGCCACCCACGGTCACCTCGATACACGCCGGTACCTCTTCGCCATGGGCCCAAGGCTGGGCCATGAGCAGGCCGAGGCCCGCCATCATTTTCATCCACTGTTTCATTGTCGACCTCCTGGCCCGCCCAGAAGGCGGTTCGCTGTCAGAGCACGAGTTTAGTGGGGTCCGAGGGATTTGTATCAGTTGTCATACGACATTCATAAACAGCCCTCAGGATGACGGTTTTCAACGGATACGTCAGTCGTGCAGCAAGGCAGAGCCGGGGGCGGACGCAGGCGTGGATTGGCCAGGTCACCCTTGGGGGGGCTGATGGCGTTGTTGTGGTTGCTGGCCGCGCCGATCCAGGCGAACAGCCTGGTGGAGCTGGACATCGCCCCGCAGGAACTGACCACGGCGCTGGAGCAATTCAGTCGGGCGACGGGTATGGCGGTGCTGGTGGATCAGCAACTATCCAGCCAGCGCCATACGCTGGGCGTCCAGGGACTGTTCACCGCTTCTCAAGGGCTCAATGTGTTGCTTCGCGGCACCGGGCTCGCGGCGCATTACGCCCGAGCGGATGCGTTCACGTTGCAACCGGTGCGGGTCCGCGAGGTACCGCTGCCTTCCGGTGCGGCCCCGGGCTTGAGCGACAGCAACTATGCGGCGGCGATCCAAACGGTCATCCAGCGCAACTTGTGCCGTTCACCACTCACCCGCCCGGGAAGTTTTCGGGCGGTGCTGCAAGTGTGGATCGGCCGGGACGGCGTGGTTCAGCATAGCCGCCTGGTCAGTTCCACGGGCGATCCGATGCGTGACAAGGCCTTGGTCAACAGTTTGCAAAACCTCAGGATCGACCGCCCGGCGCCCAGTTCATTGCGCCAACCGGTAACCCTGCTTTTATTACCCGACTCATCAGGAACAAGCATGGAGTGCACAGCAGGGGAAGGGGTTTTGGGGCGATGAAACACTCTGGTCGCAGCCCGTTGGTCAAGTTGTTCCTCACCTCTTATGAGGATTTCAAGGTGCGCCTGCGCAAGCGCCTGGGCTCCGAGGAACTGGCCAACGATGTGCTGCATGAAACCTACTTGCGGGTCGATCGCATGGTCGAGACGCCGGACATCGCCCAGCCCAGTGCCTATCTCTATCGCATGGCGCTGAACATTGCCGCCGACCGTCGGCAGGCCGATGCTCGCCTGCTCACCGGCAGCGAAATCGAGGACTTGCTGCAGATTTCCGATGAAGCGCTGGATCCGGCCCGGGTGGTGGGGGGGCAGAAGGAATTGCAGACCCTGCTCAAGGCCCTGTATGAACTACCGGCGCGGCGTCGCAGGATTTTCATTGCCGCGCGTCTGGAGGAAGCGCCGCACCTGGAAATATCCCAACGTTTCGGCATCTCCACGCGCATGGTAGAGAAGGAAATCAAGGCCGCGCTGGGGCATTGCGCCCTGCGCCTGGAAAGAAAAGTGATTCAGCGGTTCGGTCCCGGCGCGGGAAAACAGTCTTGAGAGTAGAGACCAGACCAATTCGTGAGTATGTGTGCGCTTGAACATCTTCAGCATTGCTTCCCCTGATGCCACGCCTCAGGCCCGACTGGCCAGCGAGGCCCAAGACTGGTTGGTCCTGCTGACCTCGGGCCGCGCCACCGTGGCCGATGCCCGGGCCCTGCGCCAATGGTGCGGGCAAAGCCCCGAACACGCTCAGGCGTTCGAGCAAGCCAAGGCGCTGTGGCACGGGCTGCAACCGGCTGCCGAGGCGTTGCAGGCGCCGCGACATTTCGGACGACGGGCGTTGCTCGGCGGCGCGATCGCGGCGTCGGCAGGTTTTCTGTTGATCCGCGCCACGGTGCCCGGTGGGGTTTCCGGACTCGCTGCCGACTACGTCACCGAGGTTGGCGAACAGCGCCGGGTGGAACTGGCCAAGGGTGTCAGTCTTGAGCTGAATACCCAAACCCGCTTAAGCCGCCGTCAGTTGGCCGATGGAGGGGAAGGATTGGAGTTGCTCGGTGGCGAAGTTGAAGTGCTGGGAAGCAGTGCTTCGACGGTCAGCGTCCAGGCCGGCGCTGGCTGGATCAGCGCCGCTCGGGCTCGGTTCAATATCCGCTACATCGACCAGAGTGTCTGCGCGACCTGTCTGGAAGGTCTGGTGCAGGTCCAGGTGCGCGGCCAGAGTTTTCACCTGGAGTCGGGCATGCAACTGACCTACGACAGCGGCCGGGTGGGCACTCCAAAGAACGCAGATGTGTCGGCGGCCACTGCCTGGCGCGAGCAGGTGCTGGTGTTCAACGACGCGACCCTGGCCAGCGTCATCGACGAAATCAACCGCTACCGTCCTGGCATGTTGCTGTTACTCAATCGCGAATTGGGCCAGCGCAAGGTCCAGGCGCGGTTCCGTCTTGATCAACTGGCTGGCGTGGCGCTGTTGATCCGCGATGCCTATGGCGCCAAATGCACCGAATTGCCGGGCGGGGTGGTGGTGCTGAGCTGATTCAGCGCTATCCGGATGAGCCTCATCGCGAGCAGGCTCGCGGCCACACTGGGTTTGCTCTCACTCCAGCGGCCCCAACACCTGTCGATACTTTTCCATTCCTTGTGGCGTCTGCCGTGTCAGGCTGATTTCGATGCCCAGCGGGTTTTCCTGGCGATTGCCGCTGAGCTTGCGCCAACCTTTTTCCCTGTCCCAGTAACGCAGTCCGGCGTTGCTGACTTCGCTGAGCACCGTCACGCCCGCGCCGGGTGCCGGCAATGGGTAGCGGCTGCGGGCCTGGCCTTGGGCTCGGTAAAGCGTGTCACCCTCGAGCCACCAGCGCACCCTTTGCAGCGTGCCTTCTTGAGCGGCGGCCACCCGGATCACATCCAGGCGAAAACCCCGACCTTCGGTGCTGCGTACGGTGAGGGCGGGTGGCGCGGTCCAGGGCTGGTCATCGACTCCAGGGTTTAACGGTTCGCTCAACTCGATGCTGGCGCGTAATGCTACGTCGCGTTCCAGCTGATTCAACACTCGCAGCAAGGCTTCGGTCTGTTCGGTGCTGGCCTGCAAATGGCTGTCGGCCCGGGTGACGCTGTCCAGTCCGCGCCAGGCAATCAGGCTGACCACCGCCATCAGCAGAATCGCCACCATGACTTCAAGCAGGGTGAAGCCCGTCTCCCGGCCGTTCATTGAATCTGCACCCTGCCAGCGGCGCTGCGCTGGACGTTTATGCTGCTCTGGCCGTCCGACAAACGAATGTTCAGCGGGGCGCCGATCCACTCGGCGCTCAACACGACCCGCTGCCTGGGCTCCACATGAACCTCCATGGACGGGCTCTGCCACCGGCGTGGGTGCAATTGTGGATCCTCCTTGAAGCGATCCAGCCCTGGCCCTTGATCCTGCCGACGGCTGAAACCGAACCCCTTGGCATCCCAGCGCCAGCTAATCGGCCGGCCATCGACGCGGGCTTCGGTTTGGGCGAGCTGTAGCAGTTGCGCCAGCCGCTCGGCATCCTGGCGCAGCAACTTCAGCGGGTCGGGTTTGATGCTCAAACCTACCGCGGCACTGGCGATGCCGATGATCACCAGTACCACCATCAATTCGATCAGGGTGAAACCGCGTTGCTTGCCAAGGTTCATTCGCGCTCCTTTGCGTCGGTATTCATCCTGCACGGTGAAGATGATAAGGATGTGAAATAAAACGGAGAGAATCGAGGCGTACGCTGGAGACCGGATAAAAAAAGGAGAGCCAGACCATGGTGTTCATCGACCGAGTTTCCCCAGCGCAACTCCTCCAGGCACTCGGTCTGTTGGCGGCATTGGCCGGGGTGGCGACCTGGTCTTCGCTGCTACTGACATCGGCTGAATCCCGCACGCCGGATGTTGCCCCGCAACGATTGGCCGAGCGTTCCGATAATCCTGCACGGCAATGGTTCTCCAGCCAGCCGGCGCCGGTGGATATCAAGGTCAGCGGTGTGCTGGCCGGCGCTCGCGGGGCTGTGGCGATCCTCAGTCTCAACGACGGCCCACCTCGTAGTTTCCTGGCTGGAGAGCGGGTGGCTCATGGGGTGCGGCTGGTGTCGATCGAGGCGCAAGCGGTGGTGATCGAGCGGGGCAATCAGCAAACGCGGCTGGCCTTGGCCCGATTGCCGGATTCGGTGGCTTTACCCTCACTCACCCGTCCTTGAGATCACGACGAACCCTTGCGGCGAGGGAACAAGCTCCCTCGACAAAAGGGACCGTGTATAGCCGCTATTTTCCCCGGCTGACCAACGTCTCCAACCGCGCTAACGGCGGTGCTTCGTGGCTGCGATCCGACACGGTCAGTTCAACCCGCAACATCCGGCCATTTTCCGCCGGGCGCAGGTTTTGTTCGCAACGCAGCAGCAACCGTCCCTGATCGCATTCGATGACTTTTGAACCCTGCACAAAACGCCCCTCCAAGCGCAGTTGCGCCAGTTGGCTGCGGGCCGCCAGCAGTGCGATGGACTTGTCTCGCAGCAACCCATTGCTTTGGGTCATTACCGCAACCACGCGCACCGCCGCCGACATGGCCACGGCGATGATCGCCAGGGCGACCAGCACTTCGATCAGGGTGAAGCCGGCTTGTGGGGCGGGACGTGGCATCGCGCGAGCTCTATGGGCGGAGGCAGCCCCCGAGCTTAACCGCCATTGTTGACCGATTGACGACGTAAGCTCCTGAGCATTTTCAATATCACTGACATATTTTCTTGCAACACTGCGCCACGAATTGAATCCAGCGAAGGACCGTCGAGATGCAGATCGCCCGTTACAACGCCCGTCTCCAAGGCCCTCGCGGGCAGCAGGGTTTCACCCTGATCGAAATCATGGTTGTGGTGGTCATTCTTGGCATTCTGGCGGCGATGGTGGTGCCCAAGGTCCTCGACCGGCCGGACCAGGCTCGGGCGACGGCGGCGAAACAGGACATTGGCGGTTTGATGCAGGCGTTGAAACTCTATCGCCTGGACCACGGCAGCTATCCGAGCATGAACCAGGGGCTCAAGGTGCTGGTGGAACGGCCCGCTGACGCAAAAAACAGCACATGGCGTTCCTACCTGGAGCGCCTGCCCAACGATCCATGGGGCCGTCCCTACAACTACCTCAACCCGGGCGCCAATGGTGAAGTCGATATCTTTTCCCTGGGGGCCGACGGCCAGCCTGACGGCGATGGTGTAAATGCCGACATCGGCTCCTGGCAGTTATAAGGGCCGTGATGCGAACGGATTCGCCCTTCGCGGCGAAGCAGCGGGGCATGGCGGTCATCAGTGCCTTGCTGATCGCCGCCGTGGTGGCGGTCATCGCCGGGGGCATGCTCACCCGCCAAACCCTGTTTACCCGCAGCCTGGAGGCCGAGCAGTTGCGTATCCAGGGCACGGCGCGGTTGCAGGGTGGCCTGCAATTGAGCCGCCAATTGTTGTGGGATGCACGTCAGCGCGATCCGCTCACGCGCTTCGGTCAGGCTTGGGCCAACCCTTTCGTGATGGCCGGTTCCAGCCTGGCTGACATCCCCTTCGAAGGGCGACTGGAAGATGAGCAAGGCAAATTCAACCTGCGCAATCTGGTCGCCAATGAACGTGTGGATCAGGAACAGGTGCGCACCTTCGAACGGTTGTGCGAGCAACTGGGTATCGCCGCGACGGTACGTGCGCGCATCGTCGCGCGGGTGATTGCCGCGTACCCACGGCTGTTGAACCCAGAGTTGGCGGACAAGGCCGCGGTGAGCAGTACGTTCGACAGCGGTCGCAGCACCTCGCCGGATGCTTCCGGTACGCCGTTGGCGCCGACACGCCCCATGCTGCGCACGTTGCAGGATTTGCGCAGCATCAAGGGTGTCACCCCGCAAGTGCTAGAAACACTGGCGCCTTATGTGACGATTCTGCCGGCCAATACCTGGCTTAACGGCAACACCGCCAGCGCCCCGGTGCTGGCTGCTTACGTGCCGGGGTTGTCGCTGCAACGGGCCCAGGCGCTGATCGCTGAGCGAGACGGTGGCCACTGGTTTATCAACCGTGGGGATTTCGTCAATCGCCTGCGCATGCCTGAGCTGGAAATGGCCTCCGTCAAGGTCGGCATCACCAGCGACTGGTTCCGCCTGCGGGGTCAGGCGCGCAGTGGGCAGCGGCGGGTCGTGCTGGATGCTTTGCTGCAACGCAGCCAGGACCGGATGCCTCAGGTGATCTGGTCACGGGTGGGCGTATGACGCGCTTGCGCATAGCGTTGATGCCACTGGGCAGCTTGAGCCTCGACAGCCCGGTGGCATTCGCCTGGCTCGATCGCCAGGGCCAGGTCCGCGACCAGGGGCACAGCAACCTCCGGGACCTCGGCCAGGGTGCAAAGAAGCAGCGGGTCGAATGTTTTCTCCATCCGCGCGACAGCTTGCTCACCCGTCTGGAACTGCCGCAGTTGCCGGCAGCGAAAATCACCGCCGCGGTGAACTGCGCCGCCCAGGCGCTGATGCTCGGTGCCAGCGAGCGCATGCAGGTGGCTCACAGCGCGCGCGGTGCCGACGGGCAGGTGCACATTGCCTGGCTCGACCGAGAGTCACTCGATGCCCTGGGCCGGATGCTGCACCAGGCCGGCCTGCACCTGCACGGGCTGTACCCGGCGGCCTACGCCCTGCCAGTGTTGTCCGGGCCGGTGGCCTGCGTCGACGACGGCCACCTGCTGGTGCGTTACAGCGTGCAGCACGCGGTGGTGCAGCCGCTGCTGGAAGAGGCGTTGGATGAATGGTTATTGGAGGCAGGGGCCGGGCTGCAGTGGGTGGGCGATTCGCCGCCGCAGGTTTCGATCAAAACCTTGCCCGCCCCCCAGCGCTGGACTGGTGCCGCGCCGGGCTGGGGCTTGCATGCTGGCCTGACGCATGGCCCGGCCGAGCGTGGCGGTTGGGGCAGGGCGGCGACGCTTTGCGCGGTGGCGCTGGCGGTGTGGGTGGTCGGCCTCAATCTCTACGCCACCCGTGAGGCCACCCAGGGCCAACGACTCAAGGCGCAGATGAGCCAGCGGGTAAAGCAGGCGTTTCCCGAACTGCCGGTGATTCTCAACCCCTTGCAACAAGCCCGACAGCAAATCGCCGCGCGCCAAAGCGGCACAGCGGCGGACCCGGCGCAACGCTTCGCCAGCCTGGTGCAACAGGCGGGCAGCGCCATGCCGTTCATGAGCGGCAACGTGCAGGAACTGGTGTTTGAAAACGGTGAGTTACGCCTGACGCTCGTGGCCGAGGCACAAAAAGCATCCGCCGCAGACGACTGGAAAATCCCCCTGACCGAGGCCGGCATCGACGTTGCGGCCAATGACCAGGGCTGGACCTTGCGTGCTGCTTTGCCCGGACAGGGCGCGCAGGACACCTCCGAACACCCCCCGGAAGCCGACGATGAATAAGCAATTCCCGGCACGGCTATGGGCGCAGTGGCAAACCCTGCGCGCGCGTGGCCGGACGTCCTGGCAGGGCCTGGCGGTGCGCGAGCAGCGCGCCGTGTCGCTGGCGGCGCTGGTACTCGGCGGGCTGCTGGTCTGGTTGCTGTTGATCCAGCCACCGCTCCAAACCCTTGCGTATTGGCAGGTCGAAACGCCGAAGTTGCGCGCGCAGAACCAGGCCCTCGAAGTGTTGTTGCGGGACGTCGGCGGCCCGGCGCCAGGCCAGCCTCTGGAAGCGGCTCTGCGCCAGGCCCTGGATGCCGGCGGCTTGAGCGAGCACTACCAGTTGCAGGCCGTGGACGCGGCTTGGCAACTCACTTTCAACGACGCGCCGGCCGATGAGGTGATGGGCTGGCTGTTGAGCAGTCCACGGCAACTTTCCCTGCAAGTGCTTGAAGCCCGTTTGCGGCGCACGGCCCCGGCCAATACCGACAACGCCGACAACGCCGACAACATCGAAAACACTGAAAACACCGCCGGCACCCTGTCCGGAACCGTTCGCATGGATCAGGCGCAAGGCGCTAAGGAAGCTTCATGAAGGGGTCCCGATACCCGCGTCATTGGCGCAAGAGCGTGCCGTTTCTGTTGCTGGCATTGAGCGCCTGCAACAGCACACCGCCAGCGTCGCAGCCACCGTTGCTGGTGGACAGTGAACTGGGCATTCCGCTGGGCAGTACTCAGCGCAGCGGCGATGCGCTGCTGGACCGTCAGCGGGCCCAGACCTTGCGTGAACAGAAACCGCCAGTGCGACACCCGGTCGATCTCACCGCCCGCGCCCGCGAGCCCCGCAGCAGTACGCTGGCACGCAGCCCGCTGGGTGACCAACCGGTGACCCTGAACTTTGTCGAGGCCGACATTCAGGCGGTGGTGCGGGCCTTGTCCCGTTCCACCGGCCAACAGTTTCTGGTGGACCCGCGGGTCAAGGGCAACCTGACGCTGGTGTCCGAAGGTCAGGTGCCGGCGCACCAGGCCTATGACATGCTGCTGGCCGCGCTGCGCATGCAGGGCTTTAGCGTGGTGGATGTCGGCGGCGTGGCCCAGGTGGTGCCAGAGGCCGACGCCAAGCTGCTGGGCGGGCCGATCTACAGCGCCGACAGACCGGCCGGCAACGGCATGTTGACCCGCACCTTTCGCCTGCAATACGAAAACGCGGTGAACCTGATCCCGGTGTTACGCCCGATCGTGTCGCCGAACAACCCGATCAATGCCTACCCCGGCAACAACACCATCGTCATCACCGATTACGCCGAGAACCTGTCGCGGGTGGCGCAGCTCATCGAAGGCATCGATACCCCCAGTGCCATCGACACCGATGTGGTGCCGATACACAACGGCATCGCCGTGGACATCGCGCAGATGGTCTCCGAGTTGCTGGAAACCCAGGGCAGCGACCAGACCCAGAAGATCAACGTGATCGGCGACCCGCGCTCCAACGCCATCATCATCCGCGCCGGCAGCCCCGAGCGCACCGAGCTGGCGCGTAACCTGATCTACAAGCTCGACAACGCCCAGAACAACCCGAGCAACCTGCACGTGGTGTACCTGCGCAATGCCCAGGCCGGCAAACTGGCCCAATCCCTGCGCGGCTTGCTCACCGGGGAAAGCGAAGGTGAGGGCAGTGATAACTCGCGTTCGGTGCTCAGCAGCATGGGCGCCAGCACCAACGGCCAGAGCAGCGGCGATGGCGCCAGCACCAGCGGGACCACGGGCGGTAGCGCTTCGACCTCTGGCAATGGTTATGCCCAAGGCAGTAGCGGACAAAGCTCGGCTTCGCCGCAGGACGATCAGAGCACCGCCTTCAGTGCCGGCGGCGTGACCATCCAGGCCGACGCCACCACCAATACCCTGTTGATTTCCGCGCCGGACCCGCTGTACCGCAACCTGCGGGAGGTCATCGACTTGCTGGACCAGCGCCGCGCCCAGGTGGTGATCGAAAGCCTGATCGTCGAGGTCGGCGAGGACGATGCCAGCGAGTTCGGCGTGCAATGGCAGACCGGCAACCTGGGCGGCAGCGGCGTGATCGGCGGCGTCAACCTCGGCGGCACCGGGCTCAACCTCAACGGCAAGACCAGCATCGACGTGTTGCCCCAGGGCTTGAACCTGGGCCTGGTCAACGGCACGGTGGACATTCCCGGCATCGGCAAGATCCTCGACCTCAAGGTCCTGGCCCGGGCGTTGAAGAGCAAGGGCGGCACCAACGTGTTGTCGACGCCGAACCTGCTGACCCTGGACAACGAAGCGGCGAGCATTTTCGTCGGCCAGACCATTCCGTTTGTCAGCGGCAGTTACGTCACCGGCGGCGGTGGCACCAGCAACAACCCGTTCCAGACCGTGACCCGTGAAGAGGTGGGTCTGAAGCTCAACGTCCGCCCGCAGATTTCCGAAGGCGGGACGGTCAAGCTCGACATCTATCAAGAGGTCAGCAGCGTCGACAACCGCGCTTCGAGCGCCAGCGGGATTGTCACCAACAAGCGTGCCATCGACACCAGCATCCTGCTGGACGACGGGCAGATCATGGTCCTTGGCGGGTTGTTGCAGGACGGCTACAGCCAGAGCAACGACGCGGTGCCGTGGCTGTCGACCATCCCCGGTATTGGTGCGCTGTTTCGCAACGAGCGGCGGCAGATCACCAAGACCAACCTGATGGTGTTCCTGCGCCCCTACATCATCCGCGACACGGCGGCGGGGCGCGGCATCACCCTCAACCGCTACGACTTCATGCGCCGCGCCCAGGGCCTGCTGCAACCGGAACGCAGCTGGGCGCTGCCGGACATGCAAGCCCCGCAACTGCCGGCCTCGGCCAAGGCCATTCCGCAGGCCACCCCCGCCGGGCTGCAAACGCCCAGGGCGGTGATCAAGGCGGTTCCGGTTGAAGGAGGCACTCGCTGATGAACACCCAACCTATGGGAGTTCGCGGTATGCACAATACTGAGGCCACCCCAAGACACTGTGGGAGCGAGCTTGCTCGCGATGACGGCAGTTCGCTCAACATCATTGCAACTGACCCACCGCTATCGCGAGCAAGCTCGCTCCCACAGGGGACATGTGTGTTTCTTGGGTCTGAGGTGTCAGCATGAACACCCTCCCATACGCCTGGGCCAAGGCCCAGCGCCTGGTGCTGCGTGAGTCGGATGAAGGCGCGGTATTGATGGTCTGTCCCTCCACGCCAGGCTGGTCCATCAGTGAAGTGCGCCGCCAGTTCGGCGAGGTGCGGCTGGAGCGGGTGCGTGACGAGGAACTCGACGGGTTGCTCAACAGTGCCTACGCCGACACCGGCAGCGCCGCCGCCGTGGTGGGCGCGGCAGAGAACGAGGTGGACCTCGACCGACTGATGCAGGACATTCCCGAGATCACCGACCTGCTGGACACCCAGGACGGCGCGCCGGTGATCCGCATGATCAACGCCTTGCTGACCCAGGCCGCGCGGGATGAGGCCAGCGACATCCACATCGAGCCTTACGAAAGCCATTCGGTGGTGCGCTACCGGGTCGACGGCACCCTGCGTGACGTGGTTTCGCCACGCAAGGCCCTGCATGGCGCGCTGGTGTCGCGGATCAAGATCATGGCCCAGCTCGACATCGCCGAAAAACGCCTGCCCCAGGACGGCCGCATTGCCCTGCGCGTGGCCGGGCGCCCGATTGACATCCGGGTTTCGACGGTGCCCACCGGCCATGGCGAACGGGTGGTGATGCGCCTGCTGGATAAACAGGCCGGGCGCCTGCAACTGGAAACCCTGGGCATGGACCCGGACGTGCTGGGCAAACTCGATCACCTGATCCGCCAGCCCCACGGCATTGTGCTGGTCACCGGCCCCACCGGCAGCGGCAAGACCACCAGCCTCTACGCCGCCCTGGCTCGGCTCGACGCCAGCACCAGCAACATCCTCACCGTCGAAGACCCGGTGGAATACGACCTGCCGGGCATCAGCCAGATTCAGGTCAACGCCAAGATCGACATGACCTTCGCCCTAGCCCTGCGAGCGATTCTGCGCCAGGACCCGGACATCATCATGATCGGCGAAATCCGCGACCTGGAAACCGCACAAATTGCCGTGCAGGCGTCCCTCACCGGTCACCTGGTGCTGGCGACCCTGCACACCAACGACTCTGTGTCGGCCATCAACCGCCTGATCGACATGGGCGTCGAGCCGTTCCTGCTGGCCTCGTCGATGCTCGGCGTGCTCGCCCAGCGTCTGGTGCGCAGGCTCTGCCCGCAGTGCAAACAAGCTGACCCGGCAACCCCCGGCACCTGGCGCCCGGTGGGCTGCCCGAGCTGTAACCAGACCGGTTACAGCGGTCGCACCGGCATCCATGAATTGTTCTGCATCGACGATGATATCCGCACGCTCATTCACCAAGGGGCAGGGGAGCAGGCACTGCGCGCCGCCGCCCGCCAGGCCGGGATGTTCAGCATGCGCGAGGACGGTGAGCGCTGGGTCCGCAGTGGCGCCACCGCCCCTGAAGAAATCCTGCGCGTGACACGGGACGCCTGATGAATCGCTACCGTTATGAAGCCGCCGACGCCAACGGCAAAATCGAGGTCGGGCATCTGGAAGCCGACAGCCAGAGTGGCGCCTTCAACCTGCTGCGCAGTCGCGGGCTGACGGCGTTGCAGGTGCAGGTCGAGCGCAACACAACGCAAGCCCATGGCGGCGGCCTGTTCAGCGCCAAACTCTCGGACAACGACCTGGCCTGGGCCACCCGGCAACTGGCGAGCCTGCTGGGAGCCAGCCTGCCATTGGAGGCCGCATTGAGCGCCACGGTGGAACAGGCCGAGCGCAAACACATCGCTCAGACCCTCAGCGCAGTGCGCGCCGATGTGCGCAGCGGCATGCGCCTGGCCGAAGCCCTGGCGGCGCGACCCCGGGACTTTCCGGACATCTACCGGGCACTGATCGCCGCCGGTGAAGAGTCCGGCGACCTCGCCCAGGTGATGGAGCGGCTGGCGGACTACATCGAGGAGCGCAACAACCTGCGGGGCAAGATCCTCACCGCGTTTATCTATCCAGGTGTGGTGGGGCTGGTGTCGATCGCCATCGTGATTTTCCTCCTCAGCTATGTGGTACCCCAAGTGGTCAGCGCATTTTCCCAGGCCCGCCAGGACCTGCCTGGGCTGACCGTGGCAATGCTGACCGCCAGTGACTTCATCCGCGCCTGGGGTTGGTTGTGTTTTGGTATTTTGGCCGGTGGGTTCTGGGGCTGGCGGATGTACTTGCGCAACCCGGCCGCGCGGTTGAACTGGCATGCGCGGGTGTTGCGCCTGCCGCTGATCGGGCGTTTCGTGTTGGGCCTCAACACCGCGCGTTTTGCCTCGACCCTGGCGATTCTCGGCGGCGCCGGGGTGCCCTTGCTGCGAGCCCTGGAGGCGGCGCGCCAGACGCTCTCCAATGATCGCCTGAGCCTGAGCGTCAGCGATGCCACGGCCAAGGTCCGCGAAGGGGTCAACCTGGCGGCGGCGTTGCGGGTGGAAAAAGTCTTCCCGCCGGTGCTGATCCACCTGATCGCCAGCGGCGAAAAAACCGGCTGCCTGCCGCCGATGCTCGAACGCGCCGCGCAAACCCTGTCGCGCGACATCGAACGCCGGGCCATGGGCATGACCGCGCTGCTGGAACCGCTGATGATCGTGATCATGGGCGGCGTGGTGCTGGTGATCGTCATGGCGGTGTTGTTGCCGATTATCGAGATCAATCAGTTGGTTCAATAAACTGCTGGTGAATACCCACCTTGTGGCTAGCACGGCCCCTGTGGCGAGGGAGCTTGCTCCCGCTGGGTTGCGCAGCAGCCCCAAACCCTGCCACCTCGGTGTATCAGGCGGATCGCGTTCGACCTTTTGGGGTCGCTTCCCAACCCAGCGGGAGCAAGCTCCCTCGCCACATAGAGCAAGCATTTATTTTTGCAACGCCGCAACACCTCCCGACCCTCGCCAACGCCAAACTCGGGTTCCTCGTTCTGTCATCTTCCATCGTCAGACAACCACCCGTCGCCATCTCCACGCCCACCCTGCGCAGCACCGTCACAAAACCCGTTTGAAACCCCAACCCTGAGCCCTCGAACACCCGAGGAAAAACCCCAAAAAACAGCCTCCAGCTCCCGAGGTTTTTTCCTTTATCTGTCACCGGAAACTGCGAGTTTCTAACCCATGGCCTCACCCCATCGCCATCGGCACAGGACCGAGCGCCATGACGGCAAGCACGCGTCACCCAACCTACGTACGAACACGATGAAAGGAGATTCTTCATGTTTAAGCGCAACGTTCTCGCGGTATCCCTGACCCTCGCCGGCCTCTGCGCCGCTCAGGCCGCCATGGCTGATGTCAACGGTGGTGGCGCTACCTTGCCTCAGCCGCTGTACCAGACCCCCGGTGTATTGACTGCCGGCTTCGCCCCTTACCTCGGTGTGGGCAGCGGTAACGGCAAGTCTGCTTTCCTGACCAACGACTACACCAAGATCAAGCCGGGTGACACTAGCAACCCACCAAAGAACGTGCACTGGGCCGGTAGCGATTCGAAGCTCACCCAGGCTGAGTTGGACGCCTACGTCACCAACCACGGCACCGCCTGGGGTCCATTGATCCAGGCGCCTTCGGTCGCCACTTCGGTTGCCATTCCGTTCAACAAGACCGGCACTGCCAACGTCGATCTGAGCGTCAACCAGCTGTGCGGCGTGTTCTCTGGTCGTCTGACTGACTGGAGCCAGATCACCGGTTCTGGCCGTACTGGTGCGATCACTGTGGTTTACCGCAGCGACCTCAGTGGCACCACAGAATTGTTCACTCGCTTCTTGAACGCCAAGTGCGCTGAAACCGGCACCTTTGCCATCACCACCAACTTCGCTAACAGCTACAGCGGTGGCGTACCGGCCGGCGCCGTTTTCGCCTCCGGCAGTGCGAACGTCATGACTGCGCTCAACGCAGCCCAAGGCCGTATCACCTACATGAGCCCGGATTACGCGGCAACTACTCTGGCAGGTCTGGACGACGCCACCAAGGTTGCCCGCGTCGCCGGTGTTTCCCCTGCTCCAGCCAACGTGTCGGCCGCGATTGCAGCTGTTGCCGTGCCTGCTGCTGCCAACCGTGCCAACCCGAATGCCTGGGTACCGGTGTTCGCCGCTACCACCAACCCGAACGACCCAAGTGTCGTGGCTTACCCAACCAGCGGCTATCCAATCCTGGGCTTCACCAACGTGATCTTCAGCCAGTGCTACGCCAACGCCGCGCAGAGCACCCAGGTACGTGATTTCTTCACCCGTCACTACGGCGCTGTCGCTGCCAACAACAACGACGCGGCTATCACCGCCAACCGCTTCGTGCCGCTGCCAACGACCTGGAAAAATGCCATTCGTGGCAGCTTCCTGACCACTTCCAGCGCTCAAAGCATCGGCAACACCAACGTCTGCAACGGCATCGGTCGTCCGCTGTAACACCGCGCCTGAGCGACACGCAGCACCGATCAGCAACGGCGAAAGCCGTTGCTGATTTTTTGCTTTGATGCCGCGACGAACACAGCCACATGAAATTTTCATGACAACCGTTCGGTCCCGTCCCCCTGTAACCGCCTAACCCCTATAACCAACGCTGGCAGCTTGATACCACCGCGTTGCGACCCTTAAGAAGCGAACCCGAAAGGATGAGTAGGATGCTGCGCAGCAAACCCCAGACGAACCTGAATGCTCCACGTCGCGATGGCGAGTTGTCGATGTTGCGGCTCAAGCCGCTGGCCCAGGCCATTGCCCTGCTGATGGTTGCCGGCAATGCCCACGCGGCGACGGCGTTCAGTTCGGCCTGGTTTGCCGCCAAGGGCGCGTCTCAGGCCGGTGGCGCGGGGCGGCCCGCGACGGCGCAGCCAGGCATGCCGCCACCCTTAGCGCAACAGCAACGGGCCAATGCGCAGTTGCAGCGTTCGTTGACCAACCTCAACAATACTGTGGCCGCCATCGCGGCCCAGCAGGCGGCCCAGGCCGCGGGGCGGCAAGCCGCGTTCGGGCAGGTGCAGACCGTGCCCGACGGTTTGGGCGAGGGCGGGCTCAAGGTCGATAACAGCCTGACCCAGGGCTGGCTCAACGCCAAGGGACCGCAGCAGACCCAGGCCGGCGGCAAGACCACGGTGAAGATCGAGCAGACTGCCGACAAGGCGATTCTCAACTGGGAAACCTTCAACGTCGGCCGCAACACCACGGTGGATTTCCAGCAGCAATCGGACTGGGCCGTGCTCAACCGGGTCAATGATCCCCAGGCGCGACCGAGCCAGATCCAGGGCCAGATCAAGGGCAATGGCACGGTTATGCTGGTCAACCGCAACGGCATCATTTTCAGCGGCAGCAGCCAGGTCAACGTGCGCAACCTGGCGGCGGTGGCGGCCAACATCAGCGATGAGCAATTCGACAAGCGCGGCTTGTACGTCGATGCCACTGGCACCCAGCCGACCTTCACTGACGCCGCCGGCAAGATCGAAGTGCAGCGCGGTGCGCGGATCGAGACCCACCGCGCCGCCACCTCCACCGCCGGGGGCGGCTATGCCTTGCTGCTGGGTAGCGAAGTGGAGAACGCCGGTTCCATCATCACCGCCAAGGGCCAGACCACCCTGGCAGCGGGCGACAGTTTTTATATTCGCCGGGGTCAGGGCACCAGCGGCAACCCGCGTTCCACCACCCGTGGCAACGAGGTCGCGACGTCCCTCAAGCCGGGCAGCAGCGCCGGCACGGTGATCAACAGCGGCCTGATCCAGGCCAGCACCGGCGACATCACCCTTACCGGGCACAATGTGCAGCAGAACGGCGTGGCCGTGGCCAGCAGTTCGGTGGACACCCGCGGCACCGTGCACCTGCTCAACGCCTTCAGCGACAGCACCGGCAGCGTCACCCTGGGACAGGGCAGTGCCACGGCGGTGCTGCTTGACGCCGCGGGCGGCAGCGCCCTGGACAGCCAGCGCGATGCCGGACCCGCCGGCCTGGACGGTACGCCGAACAACCTGATCACCGGTCGGTTCAACAACCTCAGCAGTGTGGTCGACCGCACCGACCAGTCGCGGGTCGAGATCGTCAGTGGCGGCAGCGTCGACTTCCAGAACGGCTCCATCACCCTGGCCACCGGCGGTCAGGTCGCGGTCAGCGCCGCCGGTCGCAGTCTGGTGCGCGATGGTGCGGTGATCGACGTGTCCGGCGCCATCGGCGTCAAGGTGGCAATGGAATCCAATTCCATCAAGGTCAACGTGCAGGGCAACGAACAGCGTGATGCACCGGTCAACCGCGGGGGCGGCAAGCTGACCAACAACGATGTCTGGGTGGACGTGCGTGATTTGATCTACGTGCCGGCGGGCACCAACGGTTATGCCACCGACCGTTGGTACACGGCGGGTGGGCTGCTGGAAGTCGGCGGCTACCTGGGCACACGGGGCCACAGCATGGGTGAGTGGGCCGCCCAGGGCGGCACGCTGACGTTCACCGGCAACGATGTGGTGACCCAGCAGGCGGCGCAGCTGAATCTGTCCGGTGGCACCCTGGATGTGCAGAGCGGCTACCTGCGCCAGTCCTGGCTCAGGGGCCCCAATGGGCGCTTGTATGAATTGTCCAAGGCGCCGGGGGACATCCTCTACAGCGGCATTTACAAGGGTTACGAAGACCACAGCCAACGCTGGGGCCAGACCGATTACTACTACAACCCACTGATCGCCCCCCGCGAGCGCTTTGAGGCTGGCTACACCGTCGGTCGTGATGCCGGCAAGCTGGTGGTGTCGACCCGCAACGCGGTGCTGGAAGGCCAGATCGTTGGTGAGGTCTATCAGGGCGAACGCCAGACCCAGGCCCCCAATCTCAATCTCGACGGCTACCAGCAATCGCAAAACGCCGTGGCCCGACGGGCGCAATTGTGGGTGGGCAGCTACACGCCGATCTATGACAAGACCAGCGGTGTGATCAACAGCGCCTTGAACCCCACGCTTGATCAGGTCACCGTCGGCAAGGTGACCGAGAAAATTGCTGCGGGGCTGGACCTGACCTCGGTGGTTGGCACTGATCGGCAAGGCAAGCTGGTGCTGGATAACGAACTGATCAATGGGTTCCAGCTCGGTGCGGTCAAGGTGGCGGCGCTTGACGGCATCAAGGTCGATGGTGCGCTCAAGATGGCCGACGGCGGCGACATCACGCTTTATGCGCCGAAGGTGGAAGTGAACGCCAACCTGACGGCCCGCAGCGGTCGCATTGCCTTGGGTAACGTGCTTAAACAGATCAGAACCGATAATTTCCAGATGGGCGATGTCGTGCTTTCGCCTGCCACCGGTCAGCGTGCCGAGGTCACATTGGGCGAGGGCGTGACGTTGAACGCCGCTGGCCGCTGGAGCAATCTGTTGCTTGACGGCAACGACCGTCAGAACCTGCCGTTTATCAACGGCGGTGCCGTGGTCGTGCGCAGCGACAATATCGATGTACGCCAGGGCAGCCTGATCGACGTCAGCTCCGGCGCCGCGGTCATGGCCGATGGCAAGACCCGCGGCGCTAAGGGCGGGGACCTGACCCTGACGGCGGCTATCAATACGTCGTCAAGCAGCGGTGACTTGAACCTGGACGGTGAACTGCGCGGCACCGGGGTGAGCGGTGGCGGGACCTTGAAGCTGGCGGCCAATAAAGTGCTGATCGGCAACAGCAGCGCGCCCCTCGAGCCCGGCACCCTGCAACTGGGCGGCGATTTCTTCGACAAGGGCTTCTCGGCCTATGACATCACCGGCAACGAAGGCCTGACGGTGGCCGACGGGACCCGGGTCGATGTGACGATGCCGGTGTACCGTTTCGGCGAGCAGGCGTTGAGTACGGGCAGTGGCGCAGAGCCGGCGGACGCTTTGCAGCGCTGGACGCCGCAGCTGTACCAGGAAGATGCGATCAAAGGCGTCCTCACCCAGCGTCGCGGCGCGAGCCTGAGCCTCACTGCCGGTACCGCGAACTCCAGCGCCGCCGACATGGCGAGCACGGTGTTGAACCTGGGCAAGGGTAGCGTGATCAGCGTCGATCCGGGGCAGGGCATCGATGTGCGCAGCATTGGTCAACTGACTGCCAACGGCACCCTTAATGCGTGGGGTGGGCGGGTCAGTCTCACCGAGTTGAGCGTCACGGGTGCGGACGGCGAAGGGGTCAATGCCCAGGGCCACGGTCGTTCCATTTGGCTCGGCGAACAGGCGCTGATCGACGTCTCCAGTCGCGCCGTGACTGCCCAGGATATGCGCGGCCAGACCTACGGCCTGGTGCGCGACGGCGGCCAGATTGTCATCGGCGGCCAGATCGATGCCGCGAAAGGTTCTGCTTCCGCATCCGAACTGTTTGTGGTGGTGCGTGACGGCGCACGTCTGCAAGCGGATGGCAGCCAGGCGGTGCTGGATATCCCCGGCCAGGGACGCACGTCGGTGGCGAGTAATGGAGGCAGTATTTCCCTGGCATCGGCCAATGGTTTGTACCTGGACGGCGACTTCAGCGCTCGTTCGGGTGGCGCAGGGGCGGCAGGCGGCAGTTTGTCAGTAGCCCTGGAAACGCCCTATTACCGCAACGATGCGGTCAGTGATCGGGTCTTGCAAGTGCGTGAGCTGGTGCTGGGGCAAAACGCCCAGGCGACCCTACTGGGCGACTCAGCCGAAACCTCGGCGGATTCACTGGTCTACGGTCACGGTCGCTTAGGCGTGGATCAGGTGCAGTCGGGCGGCTTCCACAGCCTTGCCTTGTTGAGCAATGGCCTGTTGAGCGCCGATGGCGACGTGTCACTGTCTCTCGGCCAAAGCCTGAGTCTGTATGCCCGCAGCTTTGGGCCGAGTGCAAATGCGCCAGCCAATACCCGGGTCCAACTCAATGCCTCCCATGTGCTGCTGTCCGGGCCTGCGGCCGCGCGACCGAATATGGACGGGTATACTCGGCCCGCAGTCGAGGGCGGCGGTGTGTCGCTGTTGGCAAACAAGACAGTGTTTTCCGTTAACGCAGACCTGCTGGATGTACAGGGTAGTGTGATATTTAGCGGCAAAGGCACGCTGAGGCAGGCCGACGGTACTACCGTCGAGCTGGAGCGCGCCGGTTTCGACCGGGTCCAGCTAAGCAGTCGGGGTGATTTACGATTCCTGGCCGGGTTCTCTGGCGGCGGTATGCCTGAAGGCTTCACTACCCAATTGCTGACCCCTTCGGACATGATCTTGCAAGCGGCGCAGTTGTATCCCGCGACCGGGGTCGGCGCACGGATATTGGCAGGATATGGCTGGGGCACTGAACCCGGTAGCGGCATGATTCTCTATGATCCGGCGCGTAGCCTGGTCATCGGACGCACCACACAGGTAGCACCTCAAGTGCCTTATTCGGTGTTCGGTCGCTTGCAACTGGGTAGCGCCAAGATCGAACAAGGTGGTGTTGTCCGTGCACCTTTGGGGTTGCTTGAAATCGGTACAAACAACAGCTTGGCGGGTGTATCGGCTCGAGTAGACTTGTTGCCGGGCAGCCTGACCTCGGTCAGCGGCCTGGGGTTGGTGCTGCCTTATGGTGGCACTGTCGATGGGCAGAGCTATCAGTACGCTGGAAAGAAGGTTGTGTTGCTAGGGCAAGGAGCGGTGCCCTCCAACAACGGCGACCTCAACATCGGCGTGATTCTCGGCGGCAAGTCTGTGGAGGGCCAGGAAGGCTCGGTGCTCGATCTTTCGGGTGGTGGTGAATTGCTCGGCGCCGGTTTTATCTCTGGCCGAGGCGGTTCCACCGATGCGCGTTTCAACCCGCTGGTACAAATCGGTGCGAACGGCGGTTTCACCTTGCCGGGATTGTCCAGCAACCCGGTCTACGCCATCGTGCCGGGCAATCAGAGCCAATACGCGCCGGTCGCCGCCGAAGGTGGCGCGGTCGATCCGAGGGTAGGTCAGCAGATCACCATCGGTGCCGGTGTGCCCGGGCTGGTTGCCGGCACCTACACCCTGATGCCATCCACCTACGCCTTGTTGCCGGGGGCGTTCCGAGTCGAGGTCAATGGCTTGGCGGGGCAAGGTGTCACAACGGGCGCGCAACAGATGCGCAACGGTTCCTGGACCACTGCCGGCGTGCTGTCGGTGGCCAATACCGGGCAGCGCAACAGTTTGTCCAGCCAAGTCATCCTGACCTCGGGCGATGTGCTGCGTCGCTACTCGCAATACAACGAAACCAGCTACGCCCAGTTCGCCGTGGCCGACGCCGCGCGTTTGGGCGTTCCCAGGGCTTTGTTGCCGGTAGATGCCAAGACGTTGAAGTTGAACCTGGCCAAGGGCGCCGCAGATCAGGCATTCTCTTTCAAGGGGATCGGCAAGTTCGCGCCTCAGACCGGGGGGTTCGGCGGCACCGTCGCGGTGGTTGCCAGCAATGGCACTGCGCTCGAAGTGGTCGCCGAAGGACGGGGGGCTACGGCTGGCTTCGAAGGTGTGACCCTCAATGCCGAAAGCCTCAATGCTCTAAATGCCTCACGCCAAGTGATCGGCGGCCAGTTTTCAGTGCTCTATGGCCAGGGCGGTAACTACATCACGCCGCAACGCGTGTCCCGCAGTGTCGCGCTGCGTGAAGGTGCGACCCTGTCGGCGCCTGAGGTATTCCTCCTGGCCGACGGCGGCGAGCTCTTGGTGGAACAAGGTGCCGCCATCAACACCATTGGACGGGGCAAGGCCGCTTATGATGCCCGTGATGGTTTTATCTATAACCTCAATGTGACGTTCCAAAACTACAGCTTGCTGGCCGCCTCCAATGGCTTGCTCAATGTATTGGCCCCTGTGTCAGGCACCAGCGGCACGGTCAACATTGGCGGATGTAGCCTGACGCCGTGCAGCGGCGTGACCCGGATCCACTCCGAAGGCAGCATCGTTGCTGCCTCCGGCAGCAGCCTGGAGTTGGGCGACCAGGTGCGTTACGGCACCCGTCACCTGACCCTGGCCCTGAGTAACATCAACGTCGGTACCGCCCAGGCCCTGAGCAACGCGGCGACGCGCCAGGTCCTGCCAGCCGGTCTGACCCTGAGCCAGACCGTGCTCGATCGCCTGTTGCGCGGGGACACCGAATACGGTGCTCCGGCCCTGGAAACCCTCGAACTGTCGGCCAGTCAGGCGCTGAATTTCTACGGCACCGTCAGCCTGGACACCTATGACCCGACAACAGGCAAGTCGCGCCTGAATAACCTGATGCTCAGCACCCCGGCCATTTATGGCGCCGGCAGCGTCAACGACGTGGCGACCATCCGCACCGCCAACCTGATCTGGAACGGCGCCGTTGGCGCGCCGGGTTCGGTGATTGCCGGTGGGGCCGGCACCGGTGCCGGTCGCCTGGACATCCAGGCTCAGCGCATCGAATTCGGCTATGGCGATTTCGCCCAACCGAGCTCGATCACTACCCTGGACCGTCTTGCACTGGGCTTCGCCAACGTCAACCTTAGCGCCAGCGAACGCCTGACCGCCAACCACAAAGGCAGCCTGGCGGTGTATCAACGCCAGGGCGCCTATGACGCGAAAACGGGCTACGCCTACAGCGGCGGCAACCTGAATATCCTCACCCCGTTGCTGACCGGTGAAGCCGGCTCGGTCAACCGCATCACCGCAGGCGGCGCGGTCAACGTAGCGGGTACAAGCGCTAAGCCGGGCACTGTCTCCGGGCTTGGGGGCGAGTTGTCCATCAAAGGCGCGAGCCTAAACCTTGCCAGCGCGGTGATGCTGCCCAGCGGCAAGCTGACCCTGAGCGCAACGGATGACCTGACCCTGGCCGATGGGGCACTGATCGACGTGGCGGGCCGCACCTTCACCTTCAACGATGTGACACGCTACAGCGCCGGAGGCGAGGTGATCCTGCAAAGCCGCAACGGCAACATCCGCCAGGCTGATGGTTCAAGCATCGACCTCTCGGCCCGCAACAACCAGGCCGGTCGGCTCAGTGCGGTGGCTCTGGACGAGGCGGCCGGGATCGTTGATTTGCAGGGGCGGATTCTCGGCAGCAGCACAGGCGAATATGACGCCGGTGGCACCGCCATGCCGTACCTGGCCGGCGGCGTGGAGATTCAGGCCCAGCGCCTGGGCGGCAGCGGCAACCTCAGTGAACAGTTCGCGGCGTTGAACCAACGGTTGAACGACGGGCAGGTATTCGGCTCTCGCAGCTTCCAGCTCAAGCAAGGCGACCTGGTGATCGGCAATGAACTCAAAGCCTCGTCCATTAGCGTTTCCTTGGACAATGGCAGCCTGTTGGTCAACGGTAAGGTGGACGCTAGTGGTGAGCGGGTCGGCAGCATCCGGCTCGCGGCCGGGCGTTCCCTGACCCTGGGCAGTAATGCGGTGCTTGACGCTCACGGTAACCGTCTTCGCGTGGACAGTTACGGCAAGATCATCGACTCACCGAACCGCGCCATCGTCGACCTGACTTCCCGCGCCGGTGTGCTGACGCTGGCCGACGGTGCTCGCATCGATTTGCGCCATGGCACTGCGGCGCCTGCCGGGCAGCACGACGGTCGTGTCCGTGGCACGTTGGAACTCAATGCACACCGTGCCGGCTCGGATCCGACCCAGGGCGACATTGCCATTGATGCACGCGGTGGTCTGGATATCCAGGGCGCCCGGTCCATCGCGGTCAACGGTATGTGGCAGTACAACGATGCAACCTTTGGCAGCGATCCGGCGGCCAGCGGTCGTCCTTATCAGGTGATCGACCAGGCGTACCTGGATGGCAAAGATAGGGACAGCACTGCCTTCATCAAGGCGGCGCTGAACAACAGCGACCTGATGCAACGCAAGCTCGCCGGGCTCAATAACGCTCGTTATGCCGATGCCTTTCACCTGCGGCCCGGTGTGGAGATCGTCAGCGCCACCGCCGACGGTGATCTGGTGGTGCAGGGCGACTTGGACTTGTCCGGTTATCGCTACGCCAGTGTGAACCCGCACACGCAGAAAACCGACGTGTACGGTTCCGGCGAGGCCGGTGCGCTGACCCTGCGCGCCGGTGGCGACCTGAGCATCTACGGCAGCATCAACGACGGATTTGCTCCACCGCCCCCTACCCAAGACGACAAAGGCTGGGTGCTGCTGCCTGGCATCGACTTCACCGGTGGCGACATCGTTGTGCCCGGTGCCGGCGTGACCCTGGCCGACGGCACAGCGTTCCCGGCGGGAACCACCTTGAACTACGACTTGCCGATCAAGGGCGTGACCCTGGCGGCGGGTACTCGACTGCCAGTGGCCGCAGTCCTTGACCAACCGTTGCAACTGCCGGCCGGCATGGTGTTGGCAGCTGCGGTGCACGATGCGTCCGGCAACCTGTTGTTTGCCGCAGGTACCTTGCTGAGCCAGGCCCAGACACTGCAGGCTGGCTCGCAGTTGGGTGCCGGCAGCGTGTTGAGCGGCGCCACCGCACTGCGTGGCTTCACCTGGCCCAAGGGCGTTGCGCTGCCGAACGTGGCAAACGCGGGCAATGCGCAGACCAATATCCTCAAGCTCGAAGGCAGCCTGGTCTTGAACCGCGGTTCGCTGCTTCCGTCCGGCACCGACGTGAAGTTACCGGATGGCGTCGAATCGGTGCAGTTGCGTCCAGAGATTGCGGGCAGCGATGGCCGCATGTGGGCCATCGCCCCCATGCTCGCCGAGGGTTCTCAATCCTGGTCGTTGAGATTGGTGGCCGGGGCCGACACGACGGCTGCGGACAGCCGGATCGTCCAGCCTGAACCGGTCCATGGCGACTTGCGTCTCGCCGACAGCCACTACGGCATGTTCGGTGTGCTCGTACCCGGAAAGGGCAGCCTCATATGGACCGAGGCGGGCGTAGAGGACATGTTGAACAACGGGATCACGGTCGAACTGGGCCAGCCTGTCGACGAAACCATCTTTCGCGATATTTTCGGTTACGAATCGGCCGAAGCTTTTTGTGCTGATTTTGGTGGCAATTGCACGCTCCAGGCTTCTTACAAATGGACCAAGTCAGCAGAGGAACAGCTGGCAAACTCAGGCTTCGAGGTCAAGGCCGGTGAGCTGATCAGCCAGGCCGCGGCGCAATTTTTCAAATTCGATTCAGTCCAGTCGTTTTGCGACGCAGTACCGGAAATTTGTACACCCGCTGACGGGGAATACAATCCGGTTGCCGGCAGTGTCCGTCCAAGTGTCCTCCGTACCGGCACCGGCGACCTGGAACTGCTGAGCGGTGGCAGCCTGCGCATGGATTCGTTGTTCGGGATCTATACCGCCGGCACCTCGTCGGCGCCGACGTTCCCAGGCGATCCCTACAACCAGCCCAAGGCCTTGGGCGGCAACGACACGGTGCTCAACGACGAGGATGGCAACAATGAAAGGCTGGTCGATGGCGGCACTGAAAGTCTCTATCGCGCCTGGTATCCGGACGCGGGCGGTAACCTGTTGCTTAAGGTCGGCGGTGACCTCAGTGGTAATCTGACCGCGCCTGTCAACTCTAACGGGCGACCGAACCCTACCGACATGGGCCAGGATTCGGCCAATGTGGGCAATTGGCTTTGGCGCCAGGGCAATGGTGATTCAGCGAACAGCCAGCCGACCGCTTGGTGGATCAACTTCGGTAGCTATACCGCGTCGACGGTGTCGGGTGGCGCTGATCAAATGGCCGCTTTCACCGGATTCGGGACCTTGGGCGGCGGTGATCTGGATGTACAGGTGAAGGGTGACGCGGGCGTGTTGAACCGACTCGCCGGTAGCGACTTCAATTCAAACATCAACGCTCGTAGCCAGGGGCTGCTGCTGGCTGTGGGCAGCACCGGGCGCGTAGGCGCCGATGGCAGCCTGCAACTGACCGGTGGCGGTGATCTCAATCTGCGAGTGGGTGGCGCTTTGAATCCCGAGAGCCTGTTCGTGAACGGACATCTCAACGGCGCGGTCATCAACCTGCGGGGGCACGCGCAGATCGATAGCGGCGCCATCGGTCGAATCGACCTTCAATATGGCAATGCTGTCTCAGCACAGTCCCCTGGAGAAACGCGGGCCTACGATTCCTTTAAGTCCACACGAGGATCTGCAACGGGTGGGCTGACCCTCATGCCGGGCGACGCTACCTTTGATTTGACAACTTTGGGCGACCTTGTCGTGATGGACGTCGCCGACCCGGGCCGGGCGCCGATGATGAGTGTGTCGCCCTTCAAAAATGGTGCGACTAACGGATCGGGTGTGAGCTGGTTCACGCTGTGGACGGCCAATACCGCGATCGACTTGTGGTCGTCGGGAGGTAACCTGACACCTTTCACCTTCAGTACCGCAACGGATTTGGCGGTGGTCTACCCATCGATCCTGAGAGCTGTGGCGGCCAGTGGCAGCCTTTACTATGGGGAGTCCTCGGCATTGTATGGAACAGCCTACAACGGCAACAATCGCCCAGCCCTGCTGCTCGCTCCCGGCATCAACAGTGAGTTGCAATTCATGGCCGGCGACTCCATCTACGGCGGCGACATGTCGGTCAGTCGCTCCGGTGCTGCCTCCGTGGCCCTGGCCACACCGTTACGGCCAGCCTTTGTCGGTATCGTCGATGGTTTCGTCCTAAAGGCCAGCAACCTTTCAGCCGACGGCAATTTCGCACGTCCTGATGCGAACATATTGCCGCTGCTTGCCTTCGACACCAGCAGCGCCTCCAGTGAGTGGGCTCTCAATGTCGATCCTGCTCGCTTCTATGCGCTTGAAGGTGACTTGCTGGCAGTCACCACTGGACGGTCGATGACATCAGCCTCTACAGGCAGATGGCCGGGGCGAATCGCATACGAAGGCGCCGGGCCTGTACGGATGATGGCTGGGCGAGACATTGTCAGCAGCGGCATACCGCTGGGCGGGTCTCTGAATGAGAACCCCTACGCGGGTAACTACACCAGCAACGGCAACCTCTTCATCCACAACAACCCCACCGACATCTCCATTGTCTCGGCCGGTCGCGACATCCTTTACAGTAACTTCAACGTCGCCGGCCCCGGCCTGCTGGAGATCACCGCCGGGCGCAATCTGCTGATGGACGACAAGGTCAGCATCAACAGTATCGGCGCTGTGGTGCCGGGGGATTCGCGCCCTGGCGCGAGCCTGGTGCTGCAAGCCGGCGCGGGCCTCAACGGCGCGGATTACCAGCGCTTCGTCAAGGCGTACCTGGACCCGGCGAACCAGGCTTTGGCCGGTGTGCCCTTGGCAAATCAGGACGGTAAAGTTGCCAAGACCTACGAGGCGGAACTGGTGGACTGGCTGGAGAAACGCTTTGGCTTCAGCGGCGACACCGAGCAGGCCCGCAGCTACTTCGCGGCGCTACCGGCCGAGCAGCAGCGGGTGTTTGCCCGCGACGTGTACTTCGCCGAGCTCAAGGCCGGTGGTCGTGAGTACAACGAAGTGGGCGGCGTGCGCCAGGGCAGCTACCTGCGCGGGCGGGAGGCTATCGACTTGTTGTTCCCAAGCAAGGATGTGGCGGGTAACGCGATCACCTACAAGGGCGATATCACGATGTTCGGCGGGGCGGGGGTGCACACCGATTTTGGCGGCAGCATCCAGATGCTCACGCCGGGCGGCGGGCAGACGTTCGGCATCGAGGGCAACGCGCCGCCGTCCACCGCCGGGGTCATTACCCAGGGCGAGGGCGATATCCAGTTGTATGCGCAGAACAGCATTCTGCTGGGGCAGAGCCGGATCATGACCACCTTTGGCGGTTCGATTCTCGGCTGGTCGGCCCAGGGCGACATCAACGCCGGTCGCGGTTCGAAGACCACCGTGGTCTACACACCGCCCAAGCGCTTGTACGATACCTGGGGCAACGTGACCCTGTCGCCGTCGGTGCCGAGCACCGGCGCCGGTATCGCCACGCTCAACCCGATTGCCGAAGTGGCGCCGGGCGACATCGACCTGATCGCGCCATTGGGCACCATCGATGCGGGCGAGGCGGGGATCCGGGTGTCGGGCAACGTCAACATCGCGGCATTGACCGTGGTGAACGCGGCCAACATCCAGACCCAGGGCAAATCCTCTGGTGTGCCACTGGCGGCCACGGTGAACACCGGGGCCATCACCTCGGCCAGTTCGGCGGCGTCCTCGGCGACACAAGCGGCGGAAGACGTGGCCCGCCAGCAGCAGAACGCGGCGCGACAAAACCAGGCGTCGGTGTTCACCGTGCAGGTGGTGAGCTTCGGCTCCGAGCAACTGGCCCCGTCCCGCGACGGTGCCAGCCGCGACGCGCCACGGGCCTACGACCCGGCCAGCCCGGTGCAAGTGCTGGGCGCCGGCCCCCTGGATGAACAGACCCGGCAGCGCTTGACCGAGGAAGAGCGGGGGCGGTTGAGCTTGTAGCGATCGGCTGGCACCGAGTCGCCGGCATCGCGAGCAGGCTCGCTCCCACAGGGTTGCTGGACACCCAGTACCCGTGGCGAGGGAGCTTGCTCCCGCTGGGCTGCGCAGCAGCCCCAAGCCAATCACCGCGGTGTGTCAGATACTCCCCAGCAGCCTTTTTGGGGCCGCTTCGCAGCCCAGCGGAAGCAAGCTCCCTCGCCACGGGACCCGCGCTCAAGTTCCCATCGACGTCCATCCAAATGAAGCTTTCATGACAAAAGTTCGGTAGCACATCGCCATTCCCGTCAAGCCTGTGTGACGTGTTCGAGGGGACCTGCAAGGTCGTTTGGAACCGGGGCAGGCAGCCGGGAGTGAGGCGATGGGAACTATGGAACGTTATTCGAAAGTGGGCATGCAGGAGCTTGACCAGCGGTTGTCGAAGATCGTCGAGGCGGCGCGCAAGCAGCCGGTCTCGGTGTATCGCTACGGCGCACCGTGGGTCTGGATCGTTTCCCAGGATGACTGGCAGGGCGCACTCAAGGAAGTGTCCAGCTACATCCCGCAAGGCCATTCACTGGTGTTGCTGCGTCCGCAAATCGACGACCTGCTGGACGACCACCGCGACGTGCTGCAAGGCCTCACCGCAAGCGCCGAGATGCTGATCGCACCGCAGACCGTCATGCACATCCTTTTACTGCAACTGCTCTATTCGGTGCCCAGCGAGCAGCAACTCTACGAACAACTCAATTACAACCTGCTGTTCCGTTGGTTCGTCGGCCTGGACCTGAACCAGAAGGTCTGGCGCTTCGACGTTTTGAGCAAAGACCTCGCCACGCTGCTGGGCGATGCGCGGGCGGTGAGGCTCATCCAGAAAATAATCGGTGAAGTGTTCTGCGGTGCCTTGCTGCAAATGCCGGAGTTCTCCTTGAATTTCGCGCTGTTGCACACCTGGCTGGCGCGGCACGCCACGACATCGACTGCAAGCAATTGAGCGGTACTTTGAATTCAGGGGGTGGTGTGGAGCATTTCTTCAAATCGCGGCCAGCGCTGTGGGGCTGGTTGGTGTTGACGGTCGGGGGGCCGTCGGCGTTCGCCGCGCAAGCGCAGCAGGAGGCCGAATCGGCCCCGGCCCGCCTGGTGGACGTGAACGAGTATTTCGTGCGTGGCAACACCGTGCTCGATGCCCGGGCCATCGAGGAGGCGGTGTACCCGTTCCTCGGCCCGCAAAAGGCCTTGAGCGATATCGAGGGGGCCCGGGAGGCGCTGCAGAAGGCCTATCAGGCGCGCGGTTATCAATCGGTGTTCGTCGAGTTGCCGGAGCAGAAAGTCGAAGACGGCATCGTCTACCTGCAGGTCAGCGAGACCAAGGTCGGCCGAGTCCGTGTGGTGGGTGCCAAGCATTATTCGCCCGTGGAGATCCGCGAGGACGTGCCAGCGCTCAAGGAAGGCGAGGTGCCCGATTTCGCCCAGGTCCAGACCGAGTTGGCGCAGTTGAACAAGACCCCGGGGCGCCAGGTCATGCCGTTGGTACGCGAGGGCCAGCGGCCCGGCACCATGGATGTGGACTTGCAGGTCGAGGATCAGAACCCGTGGCAAGCCAGCCTGGGGCTCAATAACGATTACAGCGCCGACACCGAGAAGCTGCGCAGCGTCGCCAGCCTGGGCTACAACAACCTTTGGCAATTGGGTCACAGCCTCTCGCTGACCTTCTTCACCGCCCCCCAGGACACCGAAAACGCCAAGGTCTGGTCGGGCTCCTATACCGCACCGCTGGACGAGCACTGGAGTGTGCAGTTCTCCGGCTACCAGTCCGACAGCAACGTGGCGACCATCGGCGGCAGCAACGTCTTGGGCAGGGGCCATTCGTACGGTGTCTCGGCGATCTACACCTTGGCGTCCAGCGCCGCTTGGGCCAATACGTTTTCCGTTGGCGTGGATTTCAAAGACTTTGAGGAAGAGCTGAATCTGGGCGGCGCCAGCGACAAAGTGCCGCTCAAGTACGCGCCGTTCACCTTCGCCTACAACGGCTTTCGCTACAGCGAAAACAGCCAGTTGGGCCTTGGCCTGAGCCTGGTGGCGGGCACCCGCAGCCTGTTGGGCTATGGCAGTTCCGACGAAGACTTCGACTACAAGCGCTACCGCGCCAGCCCCAGTTTTGCGGTGCTCAAGGGTGACGGCAATTACACCTTCACCTTCGCCAACGACTGGCAGACCGCGTCCAAAGCCGCGTTCCAGCTGGCGTCCGGGCCGCTGGTTTCCAACGAGCAATTCTCTGCCGGTGGCGCGACATCGGTTCGCGGTTATCTGGCCGCCGAGCGTACCGGGGATGACGGCTACCTGCTGTCCCAGGAGTTGCGTACACCTTCCATTGCCAAGTTCCTCGGCAGTTATGTCCAGGAGTGGCGCTTCTACGCCTTCGCCGAAGGAGCGCAGTTGTACTTGCGCGACGAACTGCCCGATCAGGACGCGGATTACAGCCTGGCCAGTGTCGGCCTCGGCACTCGCGCGAGCCTGAGCAAATGGTTGTCCGGCAGCCTCGATTGGGGCTACCCGCTGCTCGAAGGGCCGAACACCTCGAAACAGGAATCGCGCCTGCATTTCAACCTGCAAGCGACGTTTTGAACCTAGGAGTCATGTCCATGCAACGCTTATTGTTATCCCTGTTTATCTGCCTGGGGCTGGTGCTTCCAGCCACGGCCAATGCTTGGTGGCAGGACGACTGGCACTACCGCAAACAGATTTCCGTGGACACCACGCCCCAAGGCGCGGCGATCAGCCAGGCCCTGGGCCGCACCGCATTGCTGGTACGCCTGCACACCGGCAATTTCACCTTCGATGGTGTCAAGGATGATGGCTCGGACCTGCGCTTTGTCAGTGCCGATGACAAGACCGTGCTCAATCACCAGATCGAAAGCTTCGACCCGTTGATGGGGATGGCCTTGATCTGGGTCGATGTACCGAACGTGGAGGGTGGCCAGCGTCAGGATCTGTGGATGTACTACGGCAACCAGAAGGCGCCGGCCACCGGCAGCGGCCAATTGACCTTCGACCCGGATTACACCGCTCTTTACCACTTCGATGGCACCACCGGTGTACCGCCCCGGGATGCCACGGCGTATGGCAACAATGCCCAGGGTGCCGCTGGAACCAGCATCGATGGCGTGATCGGTCGTGCCTTGCAATTAAACGGTCAGCCGCTGCTGTTGCCGGCCAGCCCTTCATTGCAGCACAGCGCCGGCGCGGCGTTCACATTCAGCGCCTGGCTGCGCCAGGATCAGGCCAGCGGTGAGCAGGTGATCCTGGCCCGCCGTGAGGCCGCCGCCAGCCTGTTGGTGGGGGTGAACCAGGGTGTGCCATTCCTGGACATTGACGGTCAGCGTGCTGTCTCGACTCAACCGTTGAACCCCGGCCAATGGCAACACCTGGCGTTGACCGCCTCGGGCGACCGGGTCGTGCTGTACGTCAACGGTCGTGAAACCGCGAGCCTGGCGGTGGCGATGCCGGCGTTCAATTCGCCGATCGCCCTGGGGGCCGATCTTTCTGCGGGGCTTGCCTCCGACCCTTCAACTGATCTCCCCACCGAGACTTTCGTGCCGTTCAGCGGGGCCATGGACGAGGTGCGTCTGTCCAAGGTCGCCCGTGCGGCGCCGCTGCTGTTGGCTGATGCCAATGCCCAGGGCGCCGAATCAAAACTGGTGGCCTACGGGGTCGATGAAGAGCAGTCCGGTTTCGGTTTCGGCAGCCTGGGTTTCCTGCTCAACGCCGTGCCGCTGGACGCCTGGGTGATCATCGCGGTGCTGGTGCTGATGATGTTCCAGTCGTGGGTCATCATGATCCGCAAGAACCGCATGGTCAGCCGCCTCAGTGCCGCCAACGAAGCCTTCCGTGAGCAGTTCGCCACGATCGGCACGCGCCTGGAAATGTTCGCCGACGACCAAGACCTCGCCCAGCGCCTGCAACATTCGTCCCTGTGGCGCTTGTACCTGGTGGCGGTCAAGGAGATCCGCACCCGTCGCGAGCAGGGCGCCGATACCTCGTCGGTGTCGGCCGCCACCATCGAAGCGATCCGCTGCTCCATGGACGGTGTGCGCACCCGGGAAAACCAGCAACTGAGCTCGAAACTCTCGACCCTCTCCAACGCCATCGCCGGCGGGCCGTACATCGGCCTGCTCGGCACGGTGCTGGGGATCATGGTGGTGTTCCTCGGCACGGCCATGGCCGGTGACGTGAACATCAACGCCATTGCCCCGGGCATGGCCGCGGCCTTGCTCGCCACTGCCATGGGCTTGTTCGTCGCGATCCCTGCGCTGTTTGGCTACAACCGGCTGATCACCCGCAACAAGGAAGTCAGCGCCGACATGCGGGTGTTCGTCGACGAGTTCATCACGCGCCTGGCGGAGATGCACGGCGAAGGTCAGTCCGGTGAAGCGGCGCATCGCCGTGACCATCACGTTCAATCGCCCGTACCGGCCTGAGGAGCGCAGTCATGGCTAGCGTAAACGCTTCACACGATGACGACGATGACGCCGCGGTGGACAGCATCAACGTCACTCCGTTGGTGGACGTGCTCATGGTGGTTTTGGTGATGTTCATCCTCACCGCTACGGCACAGGTGTCGGGTATTCAGATCAACCTGCCCAAGGCCAGCGCCTCGGTGTCGCTGTCCGAAGCCAAGACCAAGGCCATTTCGGTGAATGACGGCGGGCAGGTGTTCCTTGATGCCTACCCGGTGACCCTGGGCGAGCTGGAGGAGCGTCTGCGTATCGAAAAAGCCCAGAGCCCGGATTTTCCGGTGATCGTGCGCGGCGACGCCACGGTGCAGTACCAGAAAGTCATCGAAGTGCTGGATCTGTTGCGGCGCCTGGAACTGTCACAGGTCGGTCTCGTGACCGGCAAACCGAGCCAGGGCTGACCATGACCGCCAAACTTCCCATCAACCCGCCCCCGGTGAAGAACGCGCCGCTGCGCCTGCTCAAGTGGGCCGCCGCCCTGGTGCTGGGTGGCGTGGCGGCCTGGTTGCTGTGGCAATGGGCCAACGACATGAGTGGCGTGCGCCGTGAAGCGCCGAAGGTGCCAACCATTATTCCGCTGCCGCCGCCGCCCCCGCCGCCGCCGGAAAAACCCAAGGAACCGGAGCCCCAGGTCGAGGAGAAAGTGCTCGAGCCAGAACCGACCCCGGAGCCCGAGGAGATCAAGCCCGAAGAAGAAGCGCCGCCGTCACCGGTGGATGACCTGGAGAACCCCATGCAAATGGACGGTGATGCCCAGGCCGGCAACGACGCGTTCAACATCGGTGCGGGCAAGGGCGGTGGCATGGCCGGGGCTGGAGGGGGACGCCTGGGTAACGGCACCTACAGCCAGTTCCTGGCGTTCACCTTCCAGCGCCTGCTTCGGGAAAACCCCGAACTGCGCAGCCTGGCCTTCTCACTGCAGGCCGACGTCTGGCTGAGCGCCGTGGGCGAGATCACCCGGGTCGAGCTGGTCAAGTCCAGCGGCAACGGGCAAGTGGATGAACAAGTCATCACCGCCTTGCGCACCGCTCCCCCTCTGAGTGAACGGCCACCGGCCTCCCTGACTTTGCCCGTGCGCCTGTCCTTGCAGGGACGGCGTCCGGGTTAACCGAATATTTGAAAGTTTGCCAACAGGAGTTGTGTGCAGATGATTTCCAATGTGAATCGATTGTCTTGGGCAATCGGCCTGGTTGTATTGAGCCTGGCCGGGCACGCGGCGGCCGCCCCGGCGCCGTCGGAAAACGCCACGATCAATCTGATCCGCCTGCTGGTACAGCAGGGCGTCTTGAAACAGGACCAGGCCGATGGCTTGATCGCCCAGGCCGAACGGGAAGCCGTGCAGGCCCGCCAGGCGGCCACGGCGGTTGCCGCAGCGCCGACAGGTGCACCGGGGGATGTGCGGGTGCAATACGTGCCAAACATCGTGCGCGAGCAGATTCGCGATCAGGTCAAGGCTGAAGTGATGGCCACCGCCAAGCAGGAAAACTGGGCCCAGCCCAACACCTTTCCGGATTGGGTCTCGCGGATCAGTTTTGATGGCGACATTCGTCTGCGCGATGAGTCGCGCTACTACTCGGGTACCAACAGCAACGAAATCGTCGACTTCGCTCGGCTCAATGACCGAGGACCGTACGACGTCAACCCCAACAGCAGCTCCAGTCTGCCGCCGTTGCTCAATACGCGCGAAGACCGGGAAAACCTGTTCCGCCTGCGCGCACGCCTGGGCATGAAGGCGGTGATCGCTGCGCAATGGACCGCCGGCATTCGCATTGGTACCGGCTCGGACAACAACCCGGTGTCCACCACCCAGACCCTGGGCGGCGGTTTCGGCAAGAAGGACATCTGGCTCGACCAGGGTTACCTGACCTGGAAACCCTCGGACGAATTGACCCTGACCGGCGGGCGAATCGCCAATCCGTTTTACGCCACCGACCTGTTGTATTCCGGTGACCTGAACTTCGATGGCGTGGCGGCGATTTTCAACCGCAAGCTCAATCAGGACTGGGGCCTGTTCGGCACCGTCGGTGCGTTCCCAGTGGAGTACACCAACGACACCAGCACCAGCAACGGTTCCGACAAAGAGGAGAGCGACAACAAGTGGTTGTACGGGGCGCAGCTGGGGGCCAATTGGGCGATCAACGACAGCAACCGCGTCAAGGGCGCGCTGGCCTATTACCGCTTCGACGATATCGAAGGCCAGCGCTCCTCGCCATGCGAGCCGTGGGCCGGTGACCCGGGTTGCGACAGCGATGGCTCGCGCGTGGCGTTCATGCAGAAGGGCAACACGGTGTTCCTGCTGCGGGACATCACACCCAATCCTCTCAACCCGTCCACCACGCCACAGCCGCAGTATGTCGGCCTGGCCTCGGAGTTCAACCTGCTGGACCTGAATCTGCAGTGGGACACCGATCTGCCGCAAGACCTGAAACTGCGCAGCCAGGCCAACTACGTGCATAACCTGGGCTACGACGAAGGCGAGATGCGCAAGCGCTCCGAAGGGCAGTTCGCCAACAACCTGGACGAAAACGGTGAGGTGGAAAGCGGCGCCAACGCCTGGATGCTCCAGTTCACCTTGGGCAACTCACTGGAACTCAAGCGCCAGGGCGACTGGAACCTGTTCGCCGGCTACAAGTACATCCAGCCGGATGCCTTGCCGGACGGTTTCAACGATTCGTCGTTTCACCTGGGTGGCACCAATGCCAAAGGTTACTTCCTGGGCGGCAACTACGGTCTGGCGAGCAACGTCTTCGCCACCGGTCGCTGGCTGAGTTCCGAAGCGGTGTACGGCGCGCCGTATGACATCGATGTCTTGCAGCTTGAAATCAACACGCGCTTCTAAGCGCAGGGAGGCCTCATGAAAAGGCGAGCCATGAACCATTGTCCGGTAGCGTTGCTGGTGCTGGGCCTGCTGTTAAGCGGCACGGCCCACGGCGAAGGAATGGAAGAACGCCTGCGGGCGCAATTGCGCAGCACCACCGCGCAGTTGCAAACCTTGCAGAGTGAACAGGCCCAGGCCAGCGCCGCCCGGCAGGCGGCGCAAGACCAGGCCCGGCAAGCCCAGGAGCAGATCAAGCAATTGACCGCGCAGTTGAGCAAGGCCCAGGCTCTGAACGAGCAATTGGCCGGGCACGAGCAGAGCCTGCGCAGCCAGGCCCAGGCCCAGGTGGCGGCCAGCAACGACCAGATCGGCAAGTTCAAGAAAGCCTATGACGAATTGCTGGTCCTGGCCCGTGGCAAGGAAGCCGAACGTGCTCGTCTGGAAGCTCAACTGAGTGAGCGTGACACACAAGTGCAGCAATGTTCGGTCAAGAATCAGCAGATGTACGAAGTCGCCAAGACGCTGCTCCACGCCTACGAAACCATTGACGTCACCGACGTCATGAAAATCCGCCAGCCCTTCGCCGCCAAGACCCGGGTGCGTTTCGAAGAGCTGGCCCAGGGCTTTGGCGATGACCTCTACAAGAACCGTTTCGATGCGCCCCAGGCCTCGATCACCCATTGATAGCGCAAGGAAGAGTCGACCATGACTTCATTGATTGAACACGTCAGCCCAACGTCCCTGACCGAGCTGTTGCAAGCCGCCGGGTACCGGGTCAACGAAACGGAACAGAACGGCATCGTGCAACTGCTTAGCGCCAGCCAGGGCATCGGTTATGCGGTGCGCTTCGGCAACCTGTCGGCCGCGCCTGATCAGTATCTGGACTTCACCTTCAGTTGCGCCTTGCGGGTACAGGGTGAGTTGCCGGCCGGTCTGGCCGAGCTATGGAACGCTTCGCGGCGTTTTGCAAGGTTGTCGGTGCAGGGCGAGTTTCTGGTGATGGAAATGGATGTCGTGGTCGCCGCAGGTGTCAGCGCAGATCACTTGCGCAGCAACCTGGAATTGTGGGATCGCCTGTTGCAGGAGTTCATCGTTTATCTGCGCGAGTACAGCCAGAACGCGGCACGGATGCAGCCCCAGGTTGAACCCGCCGAGCCGCCGTTGGAGGAGGCCACCGCATCGTGAAAAAACCGACCTTTGTTATCAGCGCCGCCGCGTTGGGCCTGGTCGCCGTGGCTGTTGTGCTTGGCCTGAGGCCGGGCAGCGATCCGGTAGCGGCGGTGCAGACCGTCAGCGTTGCCTCGGCCGATTCGCCGAGTCTGGCCCGCTTGGGCAACCAGCAAGTCAGCCCGCAAGAGCTCAAAGTGTTGCTGTCAGCGCTGGCGCCGGAAGTTCGTCAGCAGATGCTCGGTAACCGAGCGGTCCTGGAGGGTTGGATCCGTACGCGGCTGGCGGAAAAAGCCGTGCTGGAACAGGCCGATGCCCAGGGCTGGCGTCAGCGCCCGGAGGTGGAACGCCAGACCCGGGCGGCGGCCGAGCAGATTGTGTTTCGTGATTACTTGCAGTCGGTTAGTCAGGTGCCGGCCGAGTATCCCAGTGAGGAGGAATTGCAGCAGGCTTACGAGGCAGGGAAAGCCAACTTGGCAGTGCCGGCGCTGTACCGGGTCAGCCAGATATTCCTGGCCGCGACCGAGCCGCAAACAGTGGAGGCGGCGCGCCGCAGAGCCGTCGAGTTGAGCCAGAAAGCCCAGGCGTCGCCGGCAGAGTTCGCCGCCCTGGCGACCCGGTTTTCCCAGGATCGCACCAGTGCCGAGCGCGGTGGCGACAGTGGCCTGCAACCGTTGCAGCAACTGGTGCCGCCAGTGCGTGAGGCTGTGGCGCGTTTGAAACTCGGTGCCGTATCGGACCCGGTGCAGAGCGCGGCGGGCTTCCATGTGATCAAACTCACTGAACAACAGCCGCCCCGGGAAGCAACCCTGGAGGAAGTACGCGAGCGCCTGACCCAGGCCTTGCGTGCCCAGCGCCAGGAACAGATTGCCAAGGCTTACCTGGACGGCATGCTTGACACCGCGACCCTGAGCATTGATGGCGCGCAGTTGAGCAAGGTGCTGGAGGAGGCGCGTTAACCAAGCCCGCACCGAGCTTTTGTGGCGAGGGAGCTTGCTCCCGCTGGGCTGCGAAGCGGCCCCAAAAAGCTATATCCAGATTCCCGCTGGAGGACCGCGGCAACCTCATTGGGGCTGCTGCGCAGCCCAGCGGGAGCAAGCTCCCTCGCCACGGGAATTATGCTTGGCTGGAATGTGCATCAACGCTTATCCCGTACAACCGACAGGGAGTCACCTATGTCATTCATCGAGCCCGCAGGACGCCAGGCTGTCACCGAGTATCGCTCACCGTCGCGCATCGCTGAGCCCTGGCTGGTCCAGGCATCCGGCATTTCGCCTCAGGTGGCGCAGTGTTTTCTGGTCAGTGCCCGTTGCGGCTGTTTCATGCAGGCGGCTCGCAGCCTGAACGTCAAAGCGACCTGGCTGCGCAAGCAGTTGGCGCAGCTGGAGGCGACGCTGCAACGCTCGTTGTTCAGTTTCCAGGGCAGCGCCTTGACCCTCAGTCGCGAGGGCCGGCAGCTGCAGGCGCGATTGATTGCACAGGTCCACGAAAGCTCAGTGCCGCACAATGATCAACCACGGGTCCGCCTGGCCGTGGCCGAGTCGATTCTGCACGACATCCTGGGCCGTGACCTGATCTCTTTGCTGCGGCGCAACGCCAGTGTGCGGTTGCAGATTATCACCCTGGACAGTGAGCTGGCGCTGCAAGCCATCAGTGCCGACCTGGTGCTGTGGTTGAGTGATTCGCACGCGTTGGGATCGGGGCCGAGTTTTCCCACGCAATCACCCGAACGACTGGCACGGCTGGACTATGTGCCACACATCGCCAAGCGCTACTCACGCCCGGCTACCCGCCCCGAGTGCCTGGACGACCTGAGCGACTACATGCTTGTGCAATGGCAGCCAGACGGTCAGGTGGACAGCTTCGCGCCGTGGAACGCTCTGATGGAGCAACGCCGCGCGGGCGTGGTGCAGGTGCAATCCTACGCGTTGATGCTGGAAATGATTCGTTGCAGCGCCTGCATCGGTCTGTTGCCTCAGTACATGAGTCGCTTGGACCGTGGCCTGATCGCGTTGCCGAGGGTATTCGAACACCCGATGCAGCGTCAGTTATGGATGGCCGTGGGCAGTCACGCCCTGGACATGCCGCAAGTGCAGATGCTTGTCGAATTGATTCGGCACACGCTGGATGAGCGCAAAGAGTGGTTTCAAGTCATCCAGAACGATGCCCTATAACCACCGGGGTGTTGTAAAGAACGAGGCCATTTCCGAGCGGGCCAGGGCCGAGCCGAAGTAGGGGCCTTGTACGTGGTCGCAGGCCACGCTGCGCAATTGGCTGAATTGCCGGGCGTTTTCGATGCCTTCGGCGGTGACCATGAGACCTACGCTGCGGCTGAGTCGGATCATCGCCAGCACGCCTTCGCGATCATGTTCCAGGCCCAGCTGCGACAGGATGTTGCGATCAAAGCGTATGCCATCGAACGGTTGGTTCAGTACTTCGCGAAGGGAGGCGATGCTGGTGCCGAACTTGTCGATATTGATGCGCACGCCCAGGTCCTTGAGCGCATGAAGGGTACTGGCGACCGCTTTGTGGTCGATCAGCAGAACCCCTTCGGCCACTTCCAGGGTCAGGCGCTGGGGGACCAGGCCACTTGTCTCAAGGGCCGTTCGCACCTGATTGAGCAAGAAGCTGCTGCTGAACCACTTGGGCGAAACCGCGACGGAAACGTTGACAGCGGTGGGCCAGGTCACTGCTTCTTCGCAGACGTTGATCAACATCCAGGTTCCCAGCTCTTCCAGTTGGCCAGACGCTTCGGCGATCGGGATGAAGTCCGCTCCACCCAGTTCACCTTTCTCGGGATGGTGCCAGAAAGTCTGGGCCTCGAAGCCGTGCAGTTGTTCGGCGCACACATCGAAGCGAGGCAAGTAACGCAGCTCCAGTTGTTCGCGTTGCATGGCGTCGCGCAGTTGCTGCTCATAGCGCCGACGGTCGCGGGCCATGTTGCCCATGGCCTCCTCATAGACCCGCCAGGTATTGCGGCCCGCCGCCTTGGCCGCATACAAAGCGATGTCCGCGTGACGCAACAATTCAGTGGCGCGCTCGTCACCGGGTTGCGACCAGGCCACACCGATGCTCACGCCCAGGTACAAGGTGTTGCCGTCCAGGTGCATGGGGCGCTGCATGCAATCGATCAGGCGCTCACAGAGTTGTTCCAGGTCCCGGGGACTGCCGGGATCGGGCATGACGATGACAAACTCATCACCGCCCAGACGGGCCACCAGGTCGGAACTGCGCACGTTCTGCTGAAGGATATGGGCCACTTCCCGCAGCACTTTGTCGCCTACGGCATGCCCCAGGGAATCGTTGACCGGCTTGAACCGGTCCATGTCCAGGTTCAGCACCGCCAGCGGTGCCCCGTCGGCCGGGTCCAGGTGTTCGCTGAGGCAATCGAACAACCGGTTTCGATTGGCCAGCCCGGTCAGCGGGTCGTGCAGCGAGAGGTGCTTGATCTGGGCCAGCGCCCGCAGCTCCTCGGTAATGTCGGTGGCGGTGCCCCGAAAGCCCAAGGTGCCGGCTTCGATGGCGCGGACCGAAAGTTTGCACGTGCGGATACGCTGATTGCGCGCGGTGTACTCGCATAACAACGGGGCCGACGAATCGCTGTTGGCCCCGCCGAGCAGCCATTGGGCAATCGAAATCGAGCCACCGTGGGGATGGAGCAACCGATGCAGGGGCTTGCCCAGCCATTGTGTGGGGTTGAAGCCGGTCACTTGTTCAAAACGTTCCGACAGGTAGGTCAGCGTCCCGGTCGAATCCACTTCCCATAACCAGTCGGAGGACACTTCGGCAATATCCCGAAAACGTTCTTCGCTACGTTCCAGTGCCTTGCGGTGGGCCAACAGGCTGGCGTATTGACGTTCCTGGGCGCGAAGCATGACCAGGGCATGGCGCAGCACCGCCAGCGCGAGGATGGCCAACACCAGCAGCGCCAGGACCAGCAAGGGCAGCAGGGCCTTGCGCAGGTCGTTGCCAGGGGTCTCCGGACGCCACGTCAAAGCCTCGCCGGTCTGGCCGTCAAGGGATATCCGGGCCGTGTCCATCTGCTCCGGCGCATGGGTGATGTGGGCATCCGGCAGGGCAAAGTCTCGCGCCAGGTTTTGCAAAGAGGCGGCATCAAGGACTTTCACGAACAGCAGCAAACTGGGCGGCCCCGGGATTTCGGGCACGCTGTCGTCGGTGCCGACAGTGAGGGCCGAGGCGGCGACGAACGCAGGTGCGCCGTCGTGATGCAGCAGCTCGACGATGACTTCATCGCGGTTCTGCGGGTCGCTGGCTTTCTTCGCCAGCCCTTGCAGGTCACCGGCCAGCCACGTGTCGGCGTCGACCTCACTCATATCGCCATTGATCACCGAATAGACGGTTTTGCCTGTCGGGGAAATGACAAACACCGCCTGGTAGCCGTAGAGCCCGAAAACGCTGCTGCCGACGTTTTCCTGGTCATAGGCCCAGTCTTTGTCCATTTCGACATGCAGATGCCGGTAGGCGTCGCTCCACTTGGAATAGTCACTCAGGTCCCGCCCGATGCCGGCGCGGATACCGTCGATGGCGCGCTGGGCGAAAAACAGGCTCTGTTCACGGGCGCGCCTATCCTGGGCCCCGGTAATGCTGAGCAACAATGCGATAGCCAGTGCTGACATGACGAACAGCAAAAGCATGATGGCCGGGAAGGTGCGACGGGTGAAGCTCTGGCTGGGCAGGCCTGGGGGCGAAACGGTGGAGTCGTTGCCAGCATCTTCAGTCATAAACAAGCCATCAGCTAAACGCGAAATATCCCGCACGTCCCTGTATCGGCTGTCGGCTCAATTAACTTAACCGTTCCGACAGTTGACACGGCGCAGAGGCGCTTGGCTATTGGCCTTCAGGCAAAACGGTCGTCGCAGAGGCCTGGCTCATTCCTTGTCCTGGCGATTCCCCGGCAGCTGTTTGGCGATCTGCACAACGATGCCGCGCTCGTTCGGATCGGCCGGCCGCGCGCGAATGGGCGTGTATCCCAGTGTGTAGCAGGGCGGCCTGGATACATTTGCTTGTTTTCACCTCGGCTGGCGACACAGCCCGGATACACATCGACGGTTAACTACGCCTGCCAGCCGACACCGATCCCCGGTGCTGGTGACTGGCGTATTTGATCTTTCGAGGAACACCCCATGCTCAACTTCTCCAGCAGTTCGTCTCTTGCACTCGGTCTGGCCCTGGTCGGCGGCCTTGGCCTTTCCACCGCAGCCTCGGCCCTGACCATGAACGATCTGGCCCAGGGCTACACCCTGGCGGCGGCCGATACGGTGAAGAAACCCGCTGAGGGCAAGTGCGGCGAAGATAAATTCGCCAAGACCGATACCAACCACGACGGCAAGGTTTCACGCGAGGAGTTCATTGCGGCGGCGCCGGAGCGCGCGGCTGAATACGACAAGATCGACGCCAACCATGATGGCGGCATCTCGTTGCCTGAGGCCGAGAAATACCTGGCGGGCCAGGCCAAGAGCGCCGAAGGCAAATGCGGCGAGGGCAAGTGCGGGGCGGCTATCGAGTCCTGACTTTCACCGGTGGGAAGCCTGACGGGGCAGGCGCCAGTGATGCCCTGTCGAGCGAACAACTGTGGCCAGGGAGCCGCTCCCTGGCCACAGGGTTTGGTTTTTACAGACTGATTGGCAATCGCCCTTCATGGCTTCCCATCTCTTACCCCAAGGAGATGTGCCATGCCTCAACATTCAGGCCTGAAAGGCCCCGCCGTACAGGTCACCCCCTCAATTACCAAACCCTCAGTAGGCCTGGGTCTGCGCCGCGCCTTGCTCGATGAACTGCGCGAGGCGCCCGCTGGGGATTTCGACTTTCTCGAAGTGGCCCCGGAGAACTGGATCGGCATTGGCGGCGCTCACGGCGCCGCTTTGCATGGGCTGGCCGAACTCTATCCGTTGTCGTGTCATGGCCTGTCGCTGTCTTTGGGCGGACCGGCGCCGCTGGACCTGGCGTTTCTGGCGCAGGTGCGCGACTTCCTGGAGCGCTTCAATGTACCGATGTACAGCGAGCACCTGAGTTACTGCGGCGATGAAGGGCACTTGTATGACTTGCTGCCGTTGCCCTTTACCGAGGAAGCGGTGCATCACGTAGCGGCACGGATCCGGCAGGCCCAGGACGTACTGGGGCGCCGCCTGGCCGTGGAGAACGTTTCCTATTACGCCGCCCCGCAACAAGACATGACGGAGCTGGAATTCACCCGCGCGGTATTGCACGAAGCCGATTGCGACCTGCTGCTGGACGTCAACAATGTCTACGTCAACTCGGTCAATCACGGCTTCGATCCCCAGGCATTCCTGACTGGCCTTGCGCCTGAGCGGGTGGTGGGCATGCACGTGGCCGGGCACTACGACGAGTCCGACACCTTGAAAATCGACAGCCATGGCGCGCCGGTCAAACCGCTGGTCTGGGCCTTGCTGGCCCAGGCCTACGCGCGTTTCGGCGTCCAGCCGACCTTGCTCGAGCGGGACTTCAATTTCCCGCCCTACGCCGTGCTGGCCGCCGAACTGCAGACTATTCGCCGATTGCAGGATCAGGCCGAGCCGGGGCAGGCGGTGGCCCATGGCTGAAATCATGCAGACACTGCAGCAACAGCAACAGGCGTTGACCCGCTACCTGCGCGATCCTGATCACTGCCCGATTCCGCCGGGCATGGACGTGGCTCGGGCGCAGGTGTATCGGGACCTGATTTTCGAAAACATGCGTGCGTTGCTCAGCGGCACATTCCCGGTACTGGTGAGCGTGCTGGGGCAGGAGGCGTGGCGGGCCTGCGTACGCCGTTTCTTGCGTGAGCATCGTTGCGTAGCCCCCCGCTTTGCAGACATTGCCGGAGAGTTCGTGGGCTATCTCGCGGCCCGGCAGTCGCCTGACGAACCGGCGTTCGTGGCCGAGCTGGCTCACTACGAGTGGGTCGAAATGGCACTGCTGCAAGCGCAAGCCGAGTCGCTGCCGGCCAGTGACGAGGCAGCATTGCTCGATCAGCCTTTGCGTGTTTCACCTTTGGCCTGGCCGCTGGCGTACCTTTGGCCGGTGCATCGCTTGGCGCCGGGCTACCAACCCACGACGCCACCGCCGCAACCGACGCTGCTGCTGGTGCGGCGAACGCCTGGGTTTGCGGTGCGCTTTTCCGAGCTCAGTCCGTTGGCCTGGCGGCTGTTGCAGCGTATCGAGCAGTTTCCCGGGTTGGCTGGGCGCGACCAGTTGTTTGCGCTGGCGCGGGAGGCGGGGGTGGATTCAAACGAATTCATGGATAACGCGGTGATGTTGTTGCGCCAGATGCACAGGGAAGGGGTGGTCGGCGTGCAAGCGCAATCCGGCGGTTAAGCGCAGAACCTCCTTGTGGGAGCGAGCCTGCTCGCGATAGCGGTATTCCAGCCAACTTCGATGTGACTGGTCCACCTCTATCGCGAGCAAGCTCGCTCCCACAGGAGTAGGGATCAGGCGATGTTATCGGCGGTATCCCCGAGTGAGCAGCGCATCGACACTCAACTTCCCGGCCCCCTGCAACAGCAGCGGCAACAACGCCACCAGATAGATCAACGGCAGTTTGAAGTTGCCGTGGCCTTTGTTGGTGATGGCGTACCCCTGGGCCAGTTCACTCAAGGTTGACCAATCCGCCGGCCAATGCACGGCGGCGGTGGCGACGACCGTGACGACCATCAACACCAGCGCCGAAAGGCGAGTGCCCAGGCCCATCAGCAGGGCGAGGGCGCAGAGCAGTTCGGCCCACATCGACAGTTCCCAGTTCCAACTGGCCGGCAAGTGGTTGAAGGGGAAGGGGAACGCGGCCTGGATTTGGGCAAACCAGTTGTCGCCCTGCCATTTCTCCCAACCGGATTCGAAAAACTCCCAGGCCAGGAACAGGCGCAGGCCCAATGGCCCGAGCCACGTTCCGGTCTGATCGAGTGTTGTGCGCAGGCCTTTCAAAACATCTGCAGACATGATCGATCTCCCAGGGGCTCAATTCGAGTGGTCAGTGGCAACCAGAGGGGCGGCTGCGCGGCCCGACGGCGATGAACTCCTTCGGCGCGCGTTGGCTTGGGCGAGCTTGCCCACCAGACGAATCGCGATGGCTGCGCAGGTCAGGCCGAAGGGCAGCACGTACCAGGCACTCATGGGAATGCGCTTGAAGTTGGAGTAGGCAAAGATCGCCACCAGCACCCACATGCCGCTGACGTGCAAGCGTTTCCAGGCTTTGCCGCCAATCAGGCGCGCGGTGCTTTTGAAGGAGGTCAGGGCCAGCAGCAGGATGAATACGTATCCGACGGAGCCGGGGATATTGCCAACGGTGGTGCGACCCGGCCAGAACTCGGGGTTGAGCTGCCCATAGCTGTAGATCAGCACGGCGTGCACCAGATGGGAAAACGCGAAGGCCAATCCGATGAAACGTCGCTCGCGGACCAGGGACCGGCTCAGGTGCGACGGCACCAGTACGGCAAACGCCGAGGCGGTAAAGGCCAGCAGAAACAAGGCGAAGGATGAGCGGGCTGTGGCGCGGATGGCGCTGCGCACGCCCTCGGTCAGGTCCGGGTTGAGCGCCAGGGTCAGTGCGGTCATCAACAGCACCAGGGCGGCAAGCAGGCTGAACAGCGACCAGCCCTGGAAACGAAACGTGGAAGCAGGCATGAGAAGGCTCCTTGGGTGTGGGGCCCGGTCGTGAATAGCGACCGGGAACACGAGGGAGTTTTTCAAACGGGTGTAAGTGGGGTGTGTCTGGAATTCGGGCGTTTGCATGCCTGTGTAACCGTGCCTGTGGCGGACACATTGGCATACAAAGCCCGAGTACATTAAAGCCTGGGCTGACCTTTGTGGGAGCGAGCCTGCTCGCGATAGCAGTGGTGCAGCTTGCAGAGATGTTGGCTATACCGACGCCATCGCGAGCAGGCTCGCTCCCACAGGTGGATCGGGGTTAAATTTCCCGGCTGAGCCGCAACTCGGCACACAACCCGCCGCCGTCACGATTGCTCAAGGTCAGCGAACCTCCCATGGCGATCGCCAGTTGCTGGGCGATGGCCAGCCCTAACCCGGTGCCACCGGTTTCCCGGTTGCGCGAGCTTTCCACCCGGTAGAACGGTTTGAGCACCTCGGCCAGCTCCTGCTCATTGATGCCGGGGCCACGGTCCAGCACTTGAATCGCCAGTTGTCCGCTGTCAGTGCGCTGCACCTGGATCTGCGCCGCGCCGCCGAACTTCAAGGCGTTGTCCACCAGATTGACCAGCACCCGGCGCAGGGCATGGGGCCGGGTGTCGATGACCGCGGCGTTTTTCCCGGATAGTTGCACGTCCTGGCCGATGTCCTGATAGTCGAACACCAGGCTGTCGAGAAACGCATCCAGGTTGATGCGACAGCTGGCTTCGGTGGCGCCATGGATGCTGCGGGCATAGGCCACACCTTCGCGTACCAGATGCTCCATTTCACTCAGGTCGTTCCACAGCTTGTCCTTTTCGATGCCGTCGTCCATGAGTTCGGCGCGCAGCTTCATGCGCGTGATGGGGGTTTGCAAGTCATGGGAAATCGCCGCCAGCAACTGCATGCGCTCCTTGAGGTAGGCGGCGATACGGTCCTGCATGGCATTGAACGCCTTGGCGGCATGCACCACTTCGGTCGGGCCTTTTTCGTCGAGGCGGACGCTGTGGGCATTCGGGTCCAGGGTTTCCACCGCCTGGGCCAGTCGGGTCAGCGGGCCGACGGCGATGCGCACGGCCAGCCAGGTGCAGCCGATCAACAGCGCCAGTTGCCCCAGCAACACCACCGGGAGCCAGGGGGAGAGGGGCATCATCGCCGGGCGCACGTCGATGGTCAGCGGGCTGCCGTCGGCCAGGCGCAGGTGCGCCTGGTAGTGCTGCTTGGGTCCGGGAATGTCGGTGAACGTCAGGGCGTAGGCCTGACCGATCGCCTCCTGGATTGAAGTCACCGACACCGGGGCGTTGTCAGGAAGCATTCGCTGGCCTGGCTGACCTTCATCGAGCAGGTAGCCATAGTTGCGTCGGGCGAGTTTCGGCAGCCAGGCCTGGCGCTCGGCAGCCGGCAGGCGGTCGAGAATGGCGACCGAGGTCGAGACGTCGGTTTCCAGGTTGCCGAGCATGGTGGTCTTGGCACTCTGGTAGCGCTCGTAGTACTGGGCGCCGAACGACAGGCCCTGGGCCAGGATCAGGCCGATCAGGAAGATCAGCGACAGGCGCGAGGCGAGGGTGCGCGGCCAGCGCAGCGGCAGGGTCATACCGACGCCTCAAGGATCTCCACCGGCAACGAGAACACATAGCCTTCGCTGCGCACGGTCTTGATGTAGGCCGGCTCCCGGGCATCATCCAGCAACCGTTGACGCAGGCGGCTGACCAGCAGATCGATGGAACGATCGAACAGATCGGCGTCCCGGCCCTGGGTCAGGTTCAGCAACTGATCGCGATTGAGCACCCGCTGCGGGTGGTCGAGGAACACCCGCAACAGGCGATATTCGGCGCCGCTCAAGGCGACCATGGTGCCGTCAGTGTCCAGCAGGTGCCGTGCAGTGGTGTCCAGGCGCCAGCGGCCGAACGCCAGCAGGCGACCGCTTTCGGTGACCACCAGGTTGGGCGGCAGCATGCGGGTACGCCGTAGCACCGCGTTGATCCGCGCCAGTAACTCCCGGGCGGCGAAGGGTTTGACCAGGTAATCGTCGGCGCCCATTTCCAGGCCGATGATGCGGTCGGTTTCATCGTTGCGGGCGGTGAGCATCAGCACCGGTGTGGCCTTGTGTTTGCCTGCGCGCAGTTCCCGGCACAGCACCAGGCCATCATCGCCCGGCATCATGATGTCCAGCACGATCAGGTCCACCGGGGTCGTTTCCAGAAAGGCACGCATCTGCCGGCCATCGGCAACCACGGTGGTACGCAGGCCGTTCTTTTTCAGGTAGTTGCCCACCAGTTCTCTGATTTCGCGATCGTCATCCACGATCAACACATGATCGACGTGATCCATGGTGTTCTGCCCCTTGGCGTTTCGTTGTGATCAGTCTACAGGCGCCGACCAGCCCGGCTCGCGGCGGTTTGTATTGCAGTGTATCTGGCGCGCGGCGGATACACAGGGATTCAAAAAGCCGCGTTGCCCGATACAGACGCGATACCTCACGGGCATTCAATGGCATCCATCGAGGCGGCACAACACGCCCCGGCCGAAAAACACACCCATTGAATGCATCGAGGATACCGCCATGAACACCAAAGCCGTCTACGCCGCCTGCCTTTTCGCCGCGCTGAACATCTGCACCTTGTCGGCTCGGGCCGAGAGTCACGTCCAGGCTCAGACCTACGCCTATGGCACCCACCTGGATATCCAGAAGGTCCTGTCCCTCAGCGAAGATCCGACCCCGGCCTGCGGCGTGGTGAATGCCCGCATGACCTACCTCGACTCAGCGGGCCACAAGCAGGCGCTGGACTATCGCAAGCTGGCTGACAACTGCAGCAACCAGAACTGACTCGCCGTGGCAGCCAACCTGTGGCAGTAAATCTGTGGGAGCAAAGCTTGCTCGCGATGCAGGCGCCTCGATTCCTGGCAATACCGCGTCATCGTTTATCGCGAGCAAGCTTTGCTCCCACAGAGGCGCCGCCCGATTTGGTGTGTTCAGTCTATCTACCTACCGTTGAGGTGTTGCCATGCTTTTGATCGCTTTTCTGGGCGGGATCCTGACGATCCTCAGTCCCTGCATCCTTCCGGTGGTGCCGTTTCTGTTTGCCCGGGCCAATCGCTCGCGGGGCTCGGTACTGCTGACGCTGGCCGGCATGGTGCTGACGTTTGCCCTGGTTTCGAGTCTGGCGGTGGTCAGCAGCGAGTGGGTGGTGCGAGCCAGCAGCGTTGGCCGGCAAATCGCTCTGTGGGTGATGGTGCTGTTCGCCTTGTCGCTGATGTTCAGCCGCGTCGGTATATGGCTGGCACGGCCGCTGGTGAGCCTGGGCAACCGTATCGATAACGGCGCCGGACGGATGGCCGGGCCTGTGGGCTCGGTGCTGATCGGGGTCGCCACCGGGCTGCTCTGGGCGCCGTGTGCCGGGCCGATACTCGGGGTGATTCTGACCGGGGCCATGTTGCAAGGCGCGAGCGCTGAAACCAGTCTGCTGCTGCTCGCTTACGGGCTGGGCAGTGCCTTGTCGCTGGGTGTGCTGATCCTGGCCGGGCGCGGATTGGCCGACCGCCTCAAGCTGTCGTTGCCGATCACCACCTGGCTGCGCCGGGGTACCGGTGTCGTGGTATTGCTGGCAGCCGTGGCGATTGGCACGGGTGCCGATGATCGCCTGTTGGCCAGTACCTCCTCCCAAGGGGCTGCGACCCTGGAGCAGGGGGTACTGAAGAATGTGCCCAAGGCCATCGATTACCTGGTCGAAAAGGCGAGCGCGGCCTCCCTGGAATCGCTTCAGCCTCAGGGCGAGATGCCGTCCCTGGAGGGCGCCGTGCAATGGTTGAACTCGCCAGCCTTGAGCAGCGAGTCACTGCGGGGCAAAGTGGTGCTGGTGGATTTCTGGACTTATGACTGCATCAACTGCCAGCGCACGCTGCCCTATGTGAACGATTGGGCGCGCAAGTACGAGAAGGAGGGGTTGGTGGTCATCGGCGTGCACACACCTGAGTACGGCTACGAGAAAATCATCGACAACGTGCGTGAGCAGGTTCGCAAGCTGGGGATCAACTACCCGGTGGCCATCGATAACCAATATGCAATCTGGCGCGCCTTCAACAATCAGTACTGGCCAGCCCACTACTTCATCGATGCCAAGGGGCAGGTGCGCTACAGCCACTTTGGCGAAGGGCGGTATGCCGAGCAGGAACGGGTGATTGGGCAATTGTTGGAGGAAGCCAAGGCCAGCCAGTAACCCGTGGCAAGGGAGCTTGCTTGAGGCGAAGGGATCTGTGGGAGCAAGGCTTGCCCGCGATGAACGATAACGCGGTTCAGTTGTTCGACCGCGGTGCGGCTATCGCGGGCAAGCCTTGTTCCCACAGATGAATCCCTCTCTACAAGGAATTGCGTAGCCGTGCTGGCCCCTTGCTCTTTCCAAGGTTGTCAAACTTCTTTTATTTCAGAAAGTTGGGCGACAAACCTATGCGGATTTCTATGTGGGTTGTGGTGACGTTTCTCCTGGTCGTTTCGCTTGAGGCTCAGGCAAAGGCCCTGACGAAAAACCAGCAGTCGGTGTGCCGTTGGGGTTCGGACATTGCCGCCGGCGCCCAGGCGTCGAAGCTTTCCGGGATCACCTTGTACGGCGCGCGCAAAAGGTTGCAGGTGCGCAAGTTTCCCCGGCCGTGGATGCGCATGACCGCCCTGGGCATCACCGAACAGACCTATAACAGCGCTTCACGTCTCAAGCCCGCGGCCATCAAGCAGACCTACTATGAACAGTGCGTGCGGCATGCGCTGGCGCGAAGATAAGCGTTGGTTCACGCCGGGCTTCTGCCGGGCATTTCGATGCCATGCAGGTGAACCCTTCGATACAGGGTCGCTCGGGAAATGCCCAGCGCCCGTGCAGCGGCGGTGGGCTTCCAGCGATGCCGCACCAGCGCATCGAGCAGCATCTGACGCTCCGGGCTGGCGCTGGGTTGTGGTGCGTCGACAGGCGCTTGTGTGCAGTGCAATGACTCGGGCAGGTGACTGAGCTGGATCACACTCGCCTCGCTCACCGCGCAGGCGTAGCGCAGCACATGACGCAACTGACGGATATTGCCCGGCCAGTGATAACCGAGCAGGCATTCCAGGGCTGCGCCGCTCAATTGCGCCATCCCCCCGCACTGCGCCGATTCCTCATCCAGAATGCGGTTGATCAACGCCAGCCGATCACTGCGCTCACGCAGCGGCGGCAGTTGGAAGCGGGCGCCGCCGAGGCGAAAGTACAGATCCTCGCGAAACCCGCCGGCGGCAACCAATGTCTCCAGGTCGCGGTGGGTGGCGCAGATCACCTGAATGTCCACGGCCCTGCGCCGTGACGCCCCCAGTGGCGCCACTTCACCTTCGGCCAATACCCGTAGCAGGCGCGTCTGCAAAGCCAGCGGCATGTCACCGATTTCATCCAGAAACAGTGTGCCGCCATCGGCTTGTTGCAGCAGGCCCTGCATACCTTTCGCCGAGGCCCCGGTGAAGGCCCCGGCAACGTAGCCGAACAACTCGCTTTCGATCAGGCTTTCGGGAATCGCCGCGCAGTTCAATGCCACGAACGGCCGGTCACGGCGCTGGCTGGCCTGATGCAGTTGGCGGGCAAATACCTCCTTGCCAGAGCCGGTTTCGCCTTGGATCAGCACCGGCAAGTTGCGATCCTTGACCCGTACCGCCAGACGCAGGCTGTCGGCCAATCGAGGATCCAGCTCCACCGGGGCCATGGCAACCCGGGGGCGCGGATTGGCCCGCTGTCGCGGCGCGCTCAAGCGACCATGCAAAGGCGACTCGATGCCGGGACTGGACAGCGGATACAGACGCTCGTCGCGGGCACGGTGCAGCAGTTGCTGGTCGAACACCTGGCTGATGTGCTGCGGCAGTTGGCCGTAGTGTTGCAGCAGGTACTGGCGGGCTGCGGGGTTCAGGGCTTGCAGGCAACCGTGGTCGTCCCAGGCGAACAGCAAGTCCGGCTGGCTGTCGACGTAGCCGGCGTTGCGATGGGCCCGCAGTACCCAGTAGCCCTGGGCGCTGCTCATGAAAAACGCCTGTTCGATTTCCCGAGCGCTCTGGACCACCATCTGCCGGATCAGGTGCTGTGAGCGTCGATCATCCGGTGAACGCACCGCCGAGACATCCAGAACCCCGAGCAACTGCCCTTGCGGGTCGAAAACCGGCGCGGCGGAGCAGGTCAGGCCGATGAACGCCGCCCGGAAATGATCGCGCTTGTGCACCGTCACCGGGGCTTTGGCCGTGAGCACCGCCGCCACGCCGCAGGTGCCTTCTTCCCCCTCCGACCAGCAGGTGCCCAAGTACAGCCCGGCCTTGCGGCAGTCATTGCGAATGGTGGTTTCCACCCGGTAATCGATGGTCTGGCCCTGGGCATCGGTGAGCAGCACGCAGTAGTCGGCATCCCGCACCCGACCATGCAGCCGGGCGACTTCTTCGCTGGCGATATTAAGGAACAGTTCCGAGCGCTCGCGGCATTGCTTGAGCACGTCCTGGGACAGGATGCGCGGGCCCTGCAGCGAACCGGGGTCCAGATGATGTTGCTCCATGGAGCGACGCCAGGAGTCGAGGATCAGGTCCGGGACGGGCAGCTGTGGCAGTTGCGCCGCGTTTTTCAGTACGCGGCTGACGCAATCCACATGCGCCCGGGAGTGAGCGGAAAGCATACGGGCCTCCGTTTCAGCTTCTTATCGTTGTGCGCTCATTAAGCGCCGTTCGTTGTGCGCAGACAAGCTCGGCGAGCCGCACCGGCAAGTGTGAGACGCCACGTCTCACGGTCTCGCCAGAACCTCGTGCAGGCTGACATGTCGCGTCTCACAGCGCGTGGGTGGATTCCCTCGGAGGAGGCGCTGCGAGGGCTCTGTTCCGGGCCTTTCGCCGGTTCTATCGGTATCTGGCACCGCCCTTGCTCTAGCGTCTGCAGCCGACCCGTTCGGACTGCCAATAATAAAAAATGAGGTGTCCCATGTCTCTGCACCGAGGGTTTTGCTGCCCAGGTCGTCCATCTACTCAACTGCCGGTGGCGCCATGAGTCGCCGTCCACTGACCGTGGGCATCATTGCCAACCCGGCGTCGGGGCGCGATGTGCGACGCCTGACCGCCAACGCCGGGTTGTTTTCCAGCACCGACAAGGTTTCGGTGATCCAGCGGCTGCTGGCCGCCTTTGGTGCCACCGGTATCGAGCAGGTCCTGATGCCGACCGACATGACCGGCATTGCCGCCGCCGTGCTGAAGAACAGCCACAGCCGCCAGGCGCGCAGCAGCCATTGGCCGGCCTTGGAGTTTCTCGACCTGACGCTGCGCCAGACCGTCGAAGATACGCGTCAGGCTGCGCGCCTGATGGCAGAACGCGAGGTGAGCCTGATCGCCGTGCTGGGCGGCGACGGCACCCACAAGGCCGTGGCCGCCGAAGTCGGTGATATCCCGCTGCTGACCCTCTCCACGGGCACCAATAACGCCTTCCCCGAACTGCGCGAAGCCACCAGTGCCGGATTGGCCGGTGGGTTGTACGCCAGCGGCCGGATACCTGCGCAGATCGGCCTGCGTCGCAACAAACGCCTGTTGGTCTGCGATGCCGGACGCGGTTTGCGCGAAGTCGCCCTGGTGGACGTCGCCGTGTCGCCGCTGCGCTTTGTCGGCGCCCGGGCCATCAGTCGGGCGCAGGACCTGGCCGAGGTGTTCGTGACCTTCGCCGAGCCGCAATCCATCGGCCTGTCGGCGCTGTGCGGCTTGTGGTTCCCGGTGTCACGCCAGGCAGCGGGTGGTGCCTGGATGCGCCTGGACCCGCAATCGCCCGAAGCGTTGCTGGTGCCGCTGGCCCCTGGTCTGTTGCAAGGCTGTGGCGTGCTCGCCGCCGGGCCCCTGGAGCCTGGCATCGCCCATGGCCTGTCGCTCTCCAGAGGCACCCTGGCCCTGGACGGCGAACGGGAAATCGAATTCAACGCGCAGGACCGGCCCACGGTCACCCTCGATGCCGGCGGCCCGCTGAGCATCGATGTCAACGCGGTGCTGGCCTACGCCGCGCAACAGCGTTTGCTGGCCATCGGCCGCGAACACCCGCAACACCCTCTGAATCTTCAAGAAGACACCCCAGGAGAATAAAAATGTCGACACCGCTCACCCACGATCAACTGCTGCACGCCTATCAGGTGATGCGCACCATCCGCGCCTTTGAAGAGCGCCTGCACGTGGAATTCGCCACTGGCGAGATTCCCGGTTTCGTCCACCTGTATGCCGGCGAAGAGGCGTCGGCCGCCGGCGTCATGGCCCATTTGGGCGATGACGATTGCATCGCCTCCAACCACCGTGGCCACGGTCATTGCATCGCCAAGGGCGTGGACGTGTACGGGATGATGGCCGAGATCTACGGCAAGAAGACCGGCGTCTGCCAAGGCAAGGGCGGCTCCATGCACATTGCCGATTTCGAGAAAGGCATGCTCGGCGCCAATGGCATTGTCGGGGCGGGCGCGCCCCTGGTGGTGGGCGCCGCGCTGGCCGCCCGGCTCAAGGGCACCGACAGCGTCGCCGTGGTGTTTTTCGGTGATGGTGGCTCCAACGAAGGCGCGGTATTCGAAGCCATGAACATGGCCTCGGTGTGGAACCTGCCGTGCCTGTTCATCGCTGAAAACAATGGCTACGCCGAAGCCACCGCGTCCAATTGGTCGGTGGCCTGCGATCACATTGCCGACCGTGCCGCCGGTTTCGGCATGCCCGGGGTGACGGTGGATGGCTTTGACTTCTTTGCCGTGCATGAAGCCGCCGGGGCCGCCGTCGAACGCGCCCGTGCCGGGGAGGGGCCTTCGCTGATCGAGGTCAAGCTGACCCGTTACTACGGCCACTTCGAGGGCGATGCCCAGACTTATCGGGCACCCGACGAGGTCAAGCATTTTCGCGAGAACCAGGATTGCCTGATGCAGTTTCGCGAGCGCACCACGCGGGCCGGATTGCTCACCGTCGAGCAGTTGGACCAGATCGACAAGGAGATCGAGTTGCTGATCGAAAACGCCGTGTACAAAGCCAAGTCCGATCCCAAGCCCACCGCGGCGGACCTGCTGACCGACGTCTACGTCTCCTATCCCTGAACGCTCTTCATAAAACAAGAACAGAGAATCCCATCATGGCGAGAAAAATCAGCTATCAGCAGGCAATCAACGAAGCCCTGGCCCAGGAAATGCGCCGCGATTCCAGCGTCTTCATCATGGGCGAGGACGTCGCCGGCGGTGCCGGCGCGCCCGGTGAAAACGACGCCTGGGGCGGTGTGCTCGGTGTCACCAAGGGGCTTTACGACCAGTTTCCCGGGCGTGTGCTGGATACGCCGCTGTCGGAAATCGGTTACGTCGGCGCGGCGGTCGGGGCGGCGACCTGTGGCGTGCGCCCGGTGTGCGAACTGATGTTCGTCGACTTCGCCGGGTGCTGCCTGGACCAGATCCTCAACCAGGCGGCGAAGTTTCGCTACATGTTCGGCGGCAAGGCCTCCACGCCGCTGGTGATCCGCACCATGGTCGGCGCCGGCTTGCGTGCCGCCGCCCAGCATTCCCAAATGCTCACCTCCTTGTGGACGCACATTCCGGGGCTGAAAGTGGTGTGTCCGTCATCGCCTTACGACGCCAAGGGCCTGCTGATCCAGGCGATCCGCGACAACGACCCGGTGATCTTCTGCGAGCACAAATTGCTCTACAGCATGCAGGGCGAGGTGCCGGAAGAGCTCTACACCATTCCCTTCGGCGAGGCCAATTTCCTACGCGACGGCAAAGACGTGACCCTGGTGTCGTACGGGCGCATGGTCAATACCGCCATGGACGCGGCCCGCAGCCTGGCCGGGCGCGGCATCGACTGCGAGGTCATCGACCTGCGCACCACCAGCCCGATGGACGAGGACAGCATCCTGGAAAGCGTCGAGAAAACCGGGCGCCTGGTGGTCATCGATGAGGCCAACCCACGCTGCTCAATGGCCACCGACATTTCCGCGCTGGTGGCGCAAAAAGCCTTTGGCGCGCTCAAGGCGCCGATTGAAATGGTCACCGCGCCCCATACCCCGGTGCCGTTCTCCGATGCCCTGGAAGACCTGTACATCCCTGACGCGGCGAAGATCGAACAAGCCGTGCTCAACGTGATCGAGTGGAGCAAGCGCTGATGAGCCAGATTCATACCCTGACCATGCCCAAGTGGGGCCTGTCGATGACCGAAGGCCGGGTCGATGCCTGGCTCAAGGAGGAGGGCCAGGCCATCACCAAGGGTGATGAAGTGATGGACGTGGAAACCGACAAGATTTCCAGCAGCGTCGAAGCGCCGTTCTCCGGGATCTTGCGGCGGCAGGTTGCCCGACAGGACGAAACCCTGGCGGTCGGCGCCTTGCTCGGGATTGTCGTCGACGGTGAAGCGAGCGATGCCGAGATCGATGCGGTCATCGAGCAGTTCCAGTCGTCCTTTGTGCCCGGCGACGCTGCCGACGAAGACAGCGGCCCGAAACCGCAGAAAGTCGAACTGGATGGCCGGGTGATCCGCTTTTTCGAGCGTGGCGAAGGCGGCACGCCGCTGCTGCTGGTGCATGGTTTCGGCGGCGACCTGAACAATTGGCTGTTCAACCACGAAGCACTGGCGGCCGGGCGTCGGGTCATCGCCCTGGACCTGCCGGGCCATGGCGAATCCGCCAAGACACTGCAACGCGGTGACCTGGACGAACTGAGCGGCGTGGTGCTGGCCTTGCTCGATCACCTGGACATCAACGCTGTGCATCTGGTGGGGCATTCCATGGGTGGGGCGGTGTCGCTGAACGCCGCGCGCCTGATGCCCCAGCGAGTGCGGTCGCTGACCTTGATCGGCAGTGCCGGGCTGGGCGCGCAGATCAATGGCAGCTACCTCAAAGGTTTTGTCGAAGCGGCCAACCGCAACGCCCTCAAGCCGCAACTGGTGCAACTGTTCTCCAATGCCGAGCTGGTCAATCGGCAGATGCTCGATGACATGCTCAAGTACAAGCGCCTGGAGGGCGTGGACGCTGCGCTGTTGCAACTGTCAGCGACGCTGTTCGCCGACGGCCGCCAGCAGGTGGATTTACGCGAAGTGGTGCAGGCCGGCCACGTGCCGACGCTGGTGATCTGGGGCAGCGACGACGCGATCATCCCGGCCACCCACAGCGATGGGCTGAGTGCCCAGGTCGAGGTGCTGCCCGGCCAGGGACACATGGTGCAAATGGAAGCGGCCGAGCAGGTCAACCGGTTGATCCTCGGGTTCATTGAGCAGCACTGATCAAGCGGGCGGCGCGGTGATTCGTCGCCCCTACAAAATTCTGGAGGCAACGCTATGAACGTTTCAATCAAGCCTACCCGCAGCATGCGCGCCGCTGTCTGGCATGGCCGCAACGACATCCGCGTCGAAGACGTGCCGCTGCCCGTAGCGCCGCCCGCCGGCTGGGTGCAGATCCGCGTGCAGTGGTGCGGCATCTGTGGCTCTGACCTGCATGAATATGTGGCCGGGCCGGTGTTCATTCCGGTGGACGCGCCGCATCCGCTGACCGGCATCAAGGGCCAGTGCATCCTCGGCCATGAGTTCTGCGGTGAAATCGTCGAATTGGGGGCTGGTGTCGAGGGCTTCAGCGTCGGCGAGCCGGTGGCGGCCGATGCCTGTCAGCACTGTGGCACCTGCTATTACTGCACCCACGGGCTCTACAACATCTGCGAAAACCTGGCGTTCACCGGGCTGATGAACAACGGTGCGTTCGCGGAGCTGGTCAATGTGCCGGCCAATCTGCTTTACAAACTGCCTGCCGATTTTCCCGCCGAAGCCGGCGCGCTGATCGAGCCGTTGGCGGTGGGCATGCATGCGGTGAAAAAGGCCGGCAGCCTGCTGGGCCAGAACGTAGTGGTGGTCGGCGCCGGTACGATCGGCCTGTGCACCATCATGTGCGCCAAGGCCGCCGGCGCGGCGCAGGTGATCGCCCTGGAAATGTCCGGTGCGCGCAAGGCCAAGGCCCTGGAAGTCGGGGCCAGTCATGTGATCGATCCGAACGAGTGCGACGCCCTGGCCGAAGTCCGTCGTTTGACCGCTGGTCTGGGGGCCGACGTCAGTTTCGAGTGCATCGGCAACAAGCACACCGCCAAACTCGCCATCGACCTGATCCGCAAGGCGGGCAAATGTGTGCTGGTGGGGATTTTCGAGGAACCGAGCGAGTTCAACTTCTTTGAACTGGTCTCCACCGAGAAGCAGGTACTTGGCGCGCTGGCCTACAACGGTGAATTCGCCGACGTGATTGCCTTCATCGCCGATGGGCGCCTGGACATCTCGCCGCTGGTGACCGGGCGCATCCAGCTGGAGCAGATCGTTGGCCAGGGGTTCGAGGAACTGGTCAACAACAAGGAGCACAACGTGAAAATCATCGTGTCACCCGCACGGATCTGAGCGCGCCTGAGGTGGGCGATTGGCGATGGCCGGCAAGGCCATCGCACTTTTTATCTCAGGTATAGGCCAGCAAGCGCCCACACAACACCACCGTGAACCATATCGCCACGGACAGCACCGCCTGCGCTTTTGCCAGTCCTGGTGCCGCGCTGGCGGTGTTCCATTGGCTGACCGTGCGATAAATCCCGAGGTGAAACGCCAGGGCGTTGAGGCCCGCCGCCGCAATCAGGCACAGCTTGAGGATAAACACGCCATTGCCGGCGAAGTCATGGGGATGGGCGCTGAACATCATCAAACCGGCGGGTACGATCAACAGCAGGGCCGCAAGGGCCCAGGGCAGTAGGTGGCGGGCCAGCGCCGTCACGGCAATGTCCTTGGACACCCCAAGCACCCGCAAATCGAACATCACCACCGCGCCCACCAACAGCGAAAACCCGATGATGTGCACCACCTCCACCAACGGGTAGAGCCACAGTTCGCCGCGCATGGCCAGCGCCAGGGACGAACCTTCCAGTTGGTCCAGCCAGCCCTGCGGGTCGTTGCCTGCCTCGATGGCCTGCATCAGCGCAACTCGACGGTCTTGTTGTCGACGGTGATGCGTTCTGCGCGCAACTCATCGGGTTTGTTGCGGTTTGCATAGCCGCCCACGCCCACCTGGTTGCCAGGCTTGAGCATGTCCTTGCTCAGGCCTCGGTTCTCCATGCGTGACGGCGGGGCGAGGACCACGGTCCAGGTTTTGTCCGCCGTTTTCAGGCGCACGAAGCCATGGGGATGCGAATAGCCGGATTCTTCTATCGTTCCGTTGAGTTGCAGGGTGTTGTCAGTGTCGTACTCGCTCCAGCCGTGATGGGCCAGGGCTGTCGTTGCCACCAGCATCAACGATAAGCCGATGCAACCGAGTATGTGTTTCATGGCAGGTCTCCTGTTGGATCATCGGTTCAGCCCGGCAGGTAGTTGCGCCAGACGCGGTCTTCGCCGAGCTGCAGTGACTGCTCGTCTTCTTCGCGAAACCTGCGGTCGCAGTCGAGGAAGAACTCATCGAGTTGCGGCGGCTTGACGTGGGTGGCACTGAGCATGGTGTGGACCTGTCCGCGATGATGGATCTGATGTTCGAACAGGTGCAACAGCAGTCGGTCGATTCGTTCGCGCACCACCTCGTCGACACGCACCAGATCGACGGAGCGGGCGAGGTCGGTTTCCCGCAGGGCTTCGCAGAATGCCACCAGTCGCTGGTCGGTTTGAGTCTGGTTGTGCAGCAATTGGGCAAAGGCCAGGGTCTCGGAAAAATCCTTTATCTGGCCGTCACGGTCGCCTTCCAGGGCGGTGAGGTAATAGCGGTCCACTTCCAGGATGTGGCAAAGCGTGGCCTGGATGGACGGGAAGAACCCCGTGCGCGGTGCCTGGTATTGGGCCTCGCTCAACGGCGCGCAGGCAGTGAGTAGTCGGTGATTGGCCCACTGATTGTTCAGGGCCTGGGCCAGGAAATAGTTCATGGGGCACCTTGTGTGCGAGCTGGCTCACGATGAGGGCGGCACATCCAGCATAGTCGATTCAGGCAGACCGCTATCGCGAGCAGGCTCGCTCCCACAGGGATTTGTGGTGAATGTGGGAGCGAGCCTGCTCGCGATGGCGGCGGCGCTATCACCGCCGGTCAGCGCCATGTCCTGCGGTCAAAGCCCCACATCCGGCAACACCGGCCGATTGGCCAGGGCCTTGGCCATGATCTGCTCGACGTACACGCGATCCTCCTCCGGCAGCGCCAGGCGTGGTGGGCGGGTGAGGGCGCTGCCGCGACCGGCGATGGCTTCGCACAGTTTGATGCACTGCACCAGGTCGGCGCGGGCGTCCAGGTGCAGGATCGGCATCAGCCATTCATAGATCGGCATCGCTTCGGCAAAACGTCCGGCGCGGGCCAGGCGGAAAATGGTTTCGCCTTCTTGGGGGAACACGTTGGACATCCCCGAGACCCAGCCTTCGGCACCCACGGCCAGGCTTTCCAGCACCACGTCGTCCAGGCCTGCAAACAACACAAAGCGGTCGCCCACTTCATTGCGCACGTCGATGAAGCGCCGGGTGTCGCCGGACGAATCCTTGAAGCACACCACGTTGTCGCAATCGGCCAGGGAAATCAGGATGTCCGGGGTCACGTCATTCTTGTAGATCGGCGGGTTGTTGTAGACCATCAACGGCACGTCGGCATGCCGGGCCACGTAGCGGAAATGCTCGGCGGTCTCGAACGGCTTGGAGCCATAGACCAGCGCTGGCATCAGCATCACGCCGTCGACGCCGACCCGGCGCACTGCGTTGGCGACCTTGGCCGCCTGCACGCTGGTGAACTCGGCCACGCCGCAGATCACCGGCACCCGGCCCCGGGCAGCATCCACCGCCACTTCGGTCACGGCAATTTTCTCCTCGGCGCTCAGGGAGGTGTTTTCCCCCACCGAGCCGCAGACCACCAGGCCTGACACGCCATCGCGGATGACGTTGGAAATCACTTGATGGGTTTTTTCCAGGTTGATGGAAAAGTCATCGTTGAACTGCGTGGTGACGGCGGGGAATACGCCGCTCCAGTTGATGCGTTTGCTCATGGTTGTCTCCGGTTATGGTGTTTCGTATGCGCAAAAATTTAATTCACTACAAATCCCCTGTGGCGAGGGAGCTTGCTCCCGCTGGGGCGCGAAGCGGCCCCAACAATGACCTGACAACTCGATGTGTCAGGCAATCCAAGAGGGCTGCTGCGCAGCCCAGCGGGAGCAAGCTCCCTCGCCACAGGGAGATGTGCAAAGTTCGAAAGTCATGCGCCAGGCCAGGTATCCGAAAGCCGATACCCCTGTGGCCAGGGATCTGCCGGGTCGAGCAGCAACTGATGCGTGCCGGTGATCCACGCGCGCCCAGCGATGCACGGATAAATTGCCGGGCGTCCGGCCACTTCGGTCAATGAATCGATACGACAGTGGAACTCGGAGCCGATGATCGAGCGGCCGATGAAGCGCTCTCCCACTTGCATCAACCCCTTGGCGTGCAACACCGCCATGCGCGCCGAGCAACCGGTGCCGGTGGGGGAGCGATCGATCTTGCCGGGCTGGATCACCACGGCGTTGGCACCGCTGGCGATGCCGTTCTCCAGGACGATGGGCGCGGCGATCTGGCAAAACGAGATATGCGACCAGTCCGGGTTCAACGGATGCACAAAGCCCAGTTGCTCGTTGGCGGCCCGGGTGATTTTCAACCCCACGGCCACCAATTCTGCCGCTTCATCAGGACGGATAGCAAAACCCAGGCGCTGGGCGTCGACGATGACGAAACTGTCGCCGCCGTAGGCAGTGTCCACCTGCAGCGACCCCAGCCCCTCGACTTCGATCCAGGCATCGAGGCGGTCGGCGAAGGAGGGCACGTTCTTGATTTCCACCCGTTGGACTTTGCCGTCGCGGCAGTCGGCCACCGCTTCGATCAGCCCGCCGGGCGCTTCGAGGACCAAGCGCGTCTGGGGCTCGGTCATGGGCAGGATGCCGCTATCGAGCAACACAGTGGCGACGCACAACGAGTTGGAACCGGACATTGGCGGTGTGTCGGCTGGTTCCATGATGATCCAGGCCATCTGCGCCCGCGGGTCCTTGGCCGGCACCAGCAGGTTGACGTGACGGAACACGCCGCCACGGGGCTCGTTGAGGACGAAGTTGCGCAGGGTCTGGTCCTGGGCGATCCAGCGTGACTGTTCCCATACGGTGGCGCCGGGCGGTGGTGCGACGCCGCCGACGATCACATCGCCGACTTCGCCTTCGGCGTGGCAGCTGACGACATGGATGATTTTTGATGAGCGCATTGGCTGCTCCTTGGGTTGTCTGGTCGGGCCTCATCGCGAGCAGGCTCGCTCCCACACTGTTTTGCGTACGCCACAGAACCTGTGGGAGCGAGCCTGCTCGCGAAAGGGCCGTCCGCTATTTCACCGACTTGAGAAACGCCGCCGTCTCCGGCTGCACAGGGTTGCCAATCACCTGATCCGGCGGCCCGATCTCATGGACCCGCCCGTCGCAGAAAAACGCCACGCGGTCGGACACGTCCCGGGCGAAGCGGATCTCGTGGGTCACCAGCACCATGGTCATGCCGTCTTCGGCGAGCATGCGCATGGTGTCCAGCACTTCGCCCACCAATTGCGGGTCCAGGGCCGAGGTGGCTTCGTCGAAGAGCATGTAGTCCGGCGACATCGCCAGGGCCCGGGCGATCGCCATGCGCTGTTGTTGACCACCGGAAAGCTTGCCGGGGAAGGCCTTGAGCTTGTCTCCCAGGCCCACATGTTCCAGCTGTCGCAGCGCCAGCGCTTCGGCCTCCTGCTTGCTTTTTCCCAGCACTTTGCGAGGCGCCAGCATCACGTTTTCCAGCACGGTCAGATGGGGGAAAGCGTTCCATTGCTGGAACACGATGCCGATCTTTTGCCGCAAGCGGTTGAGGTCGGTGGCGCGGTCGTGAACCTCGATGCCGTCCACGCGGATGCTGCCTTTGTGGATCGGCTCAAGGCCGTTGATGCACATCAGCAGGGTCGATTTGCCGGAGCCGGAGCCGCCGATGATCGACACCACTTCCCCTTTGTCCACCGTCAGGCTCACGCCCTTGACCACTTCCAGCTCGCCAAAGGATTTGTGTACGTTCTCGATCTCAATCATTTTCCTGCCACCTTCTTTCCAGACGTGCGCCAAGGCGGGCGACCACCAGGCTCATGACGTAGTAAATGAGGCCCGCAATGCACAGCACCAGCAGCGGTTCCTGGATGCGGGTGACGATGGTTTGCGAGGCGCGCAGCAGTTCGACGATGCCGATCCACATCACCAGCGCGGTGTCTTTCATCACGCCCAACACCAGGTTCAGCCAGCCAGGGAATGCGACCCGCGTGGCAATCGGCAGGACGATGTAGCGCAGATCCTGCAGGTAACTCAGGCCCAGGGAGCGACTGGCGCGCCGGGTACTCAACGGCACCGCCAGCACGCCACCGCGCACGATCTCGGTGAAGTAGGCGGCGGCGTAGACGCCGAGCACGATGCAACCGACCGCGAAGGCGCTCAGGTTCAGGCCGACGATGCTCTTGAGGGCGTTGAACAGCACGAACTGGATCAGCAGCGGAACGCTGCGAAACACGTCCAGTACCCACGCCAGTGGCAGGCTGGCCCGCGGCAGCAATGCCCGCAGCAGGCCGAACAGCAAGCCGGCCAGGGAGCCCAGCAGGATCGACCACGCGGTCAGTTGCAGCGTGACCCAGGCCCCGTCGAGCAAGAACAGCAGATCGTTAAGGGTGAGGCTGGTTTCAAACATGACGAGCCCTCAATAACGAAACACTCAATAACGGAATAGGCGCCAGGACAACAGCCGGGCCAGCCCGACGATCAGCTTGGCGATCAGGTAATACAGCACCGCCGCGAGGGCGAAGTATTCGAAGGTGCGGAAGGTCTTGACGTTGTATTCCTGGGTGACGCCGGTCAGGTCGTTGTTCAGGCCCACGACCACACCCAGGGAGGTCATCAGCACCGCCCAGACCATCTGGTTGGTCAGCGGGTAGAACACGATGCGCAGCAGTTGCGGCACGATGATCATCCGGTAGGCCTGCCAGGCGCTCATGCCCAGGGAGCGGGCGGCGCGCATCTGGGTACTCGGCACGGCCTTGAGGCCGCCGCGAAAGTTTTCCGCCAGGTAACCGGCGTTGTTGAAGGTGATACCGGCCAGCAACGCCAGCCAGGAACTGACGTGCAGCCCGAGAGAGCCGAGGCCGAAGTAAAGGATGTAGATCTGGAACAGCGAGGGCGTGTTGCGGGCGATCGACACCCAGCCATTGCCCACGCCGCGCAGCAGCGGATGGCGGGCCTGGCGCATCACCGTCAGCACCAGGGCGATCAGCACGCCGAAGATCATCGACAGCGCCGCGGTCTCGAAGGTGACCCAGGCCCCGGCGAGCATGTCGGGCAGGGCACGCAAGGCCGGGCGCCACTGGAAACTGTAGTCAAACATCGGTTAGGCCCCCCGTATGGACAGTCGGTTGCAGCCACGTCGGCGGTTGACCGCTGGCCGTTGCGCTGCACGCGGCTTCAACGCACTGCGCAAGGCTGGCGAAGTGCACGCCGCGACCGACCAGACCCGGTGCGTAATGGGCGTATTTGCCGGAGTTGGTCATCAGGGTGGTGGCCTCGGGCGGAATGACCGGCTCGCCCAACATGCACCAGCAGGTGTCGGTGACCAGGAGCGCGCCGAAGGCTTCGATAGCCTGCAGATGGCCCGCTTCGCGAGCCTGTTCCAGTACCGCTCGGCCACAGGTGATCGCCAGCACCACCTCCGGATGCTTGTGGCGGCCGGCGCACAGGGCCGCCAGGGCAGCGAATTCGCTGAGGGAAAAATGCGGGTTGCCCAGGGAGACCACGTCCACCTGGCGGTGCCGGGCGCTGTTGAGTTCGCGCCAACTGGCGAGCAGGCCGGCAGCGCTGACAGTGTCCTGCGGCAAACTGACTCCCGGTTCCAGGACATCGACCGGGTCGAGGGCCTCGGGCGTCACCCCGGCGATGTGGAACAGCGGCGCGGCGCTGGTGGTGGCGAACGCGGCGCCGAAGGCTTTCAAGTCATCCCGCGTCGGGGCGGCGTGCTCCAGGCCGCGGATCAGTGGGATGCGACGGCCCGTCAGGCTGCCGATGTGATAACCCAGCAGCGGATAGAAGCTGTCGTCCACGGACCCCAACGGCGGCACATCGATAATCAGCGCGGCTTTGCGCTGCGCGTCAAGATGGCAGCCGGTCAATGGCGCGCGGCCGCAGAGGGCGATGCAGATGTCCAGGAAGTCCGGGTACTTCTGCGTGCGGGCACCGAGCACGCTGTTGGCGTAGACCACGGCGTTGGATTCGGCCCAGACGATCTGCTCGCCAGGCTTGGGCGCGCTGTCGAGCAGGTAGGGGGCACAAGTGAAACTCAACTGCGCACCCATTGCCATGTAGGCATCCCCCAAGGCGCTGGCCGGCTCACCCAGGGCGGGATCGACGCCCAGTTCCCGCCAGCGCCGCTGGTCCACGGAGATCGAATTGAGCGTGGTGGGCACGCGCACCTTCGCGCCCCACTGCACCAGTTGTTCGGCAAAACGCAGGCTGGCCGGGCCGGTATAGATGCAGCCATCGATGTGGGCCTGGGTCACATCCAGCAGTTGTGTAGCGCCCTGGATCTGGGCCATGCGCAATACAATCTGCATTGCGACCTGGGCCGCCTTGCCGTGGCTGCCGTCCAGCAGCGCCTGGTCCTGTTGGCTGAGGCTGATGGTTGAACCGCTGAGCGCGGGGGTTGGAAAGTCCAGCCCATGCCAGCCATCGTTGGGGCGCTGACCTGACAAGGTCAGGCAAGCGCCTTCAATGCGCACAAAACCCTGGCCGCGCAACCGCTTGAAGGCCTCGTGCCCGACACACACCACCGGCAGGGAGCGCTGGAAAATCACCTGCGCCACCAGCACGCCCAGGGTCAGGATTTCATCGGCCTCGGCCAGCACCAGGGCCGCAGGGGCGTGGCCGTTGCTGATCAGCTCCATCAGCACGCTGCTGCCGGTGCAGGAGCCACGCCCGCTGGGAATCGCCAGCACGCGCCCGGCCAGGCGTTCGCCGCTCAACGGATGATGGCGGTCAATCACCTCGCCGCTGGCCGGGTCGACCCCGCCCCAGAAACTCAGGCCCACATCGGCGTACAGCAGGGCGCCCTGGGCGGCACCCTCCACCAGACTTCGGCCCGTCACACGGGTAGGCGTGCTTGGCATGCTCCAATCCTCAGTAGTAGACCTGCGGCACCACCAGGTCGGCCGGCGGGATATCGGTGCCCACCCATTTGACGAACAGCTCCTTGTAACGGCCAGTGCGTACCTGCTGGTTGACGAAGAGGTTGAGGTAGTTGATCAACCCGTACTCGTTGCGCTTGGCACCCAGGGACACGTAGTCGATGACATAGGGCGCGTTGCCCGCGATTTTCAGGTTCTTGTACTTGCCCGACTTGATGGTCGCGGCCGCCACGGTGTTGGTCACCACGGTCGCATCGATGTGGCCCTGGGCGACGGCCAGCAGCGTGTCGTTCTGCGACTGGTAGGCGCGGAAACTGCCGCTGCCCCAACTCTTCTGGTCTTTTTCCAGGGCGATGGCTTCGTAGGTGCCGCTGGTGTTACCCAGAGGTTTGCCCTTGAGGTCGTCGTAGCTGTTGATACCGGTATCGTCGCGGGTCAGCACCACCATCTGAAACGCGAAGTAGGGCACGGTCAGGCCCACGGTCTTGGCCCGTTCCAGGGTGTCGGAGGTGGAGGCAACGATCACGTCCGCACGGCCGGAAACCAGCGCCGGGATCCGGTCCGGGAACGGTGTTTCCACCACTTCGGGTTCCACGCCGAGGACTTTCGCCAGGTCGTGGCAATAGTCCACGTCAAAACCAGCGGGTTTATTGCCAGCGTCACGAAAACCCATGGGCGGGAAGTCCAGGGTCACGGCGCAGCGCAGTTTGCCGGAGCCGATGATGTCGTCGAGTTTGTCGGCGTGAGCGGGGGCGATGAAAAGGGGCGTGAGGGCAACGCTCAGGGCTACAGCCAATGCAGGGTTTTTCATAAATGCCTCGCTGTCGAATAAATGCGGATGAAATATCGTATTGAGGATTTCGTATACGATATTAAATAAAGCAAGCAGCGTGCCGGTTTGAGGTTAAGTCAGTGGTCATTGGTAAGGCTTTGATGTGCATGCATTAAAAGACGTGGAGCTGCGTCAGACGCCGAACAACGCTTGCTTGCGGTGTTACAGATAGGAGCAATCGCAGTCCCCATGCCCCACCAGGGAACACCGGTCAGCGCTGATTTTCGCGATACTGGCTGGGCGAAAGGCTGGTCAAGGCGCGGAACTGCCGGCTGAACGCGCTGTGATCGGTGTAGCCGCAGCGCAGGGCGATTTCGGTGATGGGCAGGTCGTGGTCCAGTAACAACCGCGAGGCTTCTTCCAGCCGTGCCTTGTGAATCATCTGCCGCGGCGTGAGCTGGAAGATGCGTTTGCAGTGGCGCTCCAACTGCGCCACCGACAACCCGGCGATGGCGGTCAGGTCGGCAAGGCTGATGGGGTGGGCGAAGTGCTGCTTGATATGGGCATCCACCGCCGCCAGTTTGTGGAACGCAGGGTGACTCGACTGCGGCAGTTGCAAGTCCCGGGAAATCCCGGCCAGGCCGACGATCTGGCCGTTGGGCGCATGCAGGGCGAGTTTATGGGTCAGGCACCACACCGGCTGGTTGCCGTAGTACAGGTGCAGTTCGAGCTGGTCGGCCAGTTCCCGGCCGCTGGCCAGCACCCGTCGGTCCTGCTCGGTGTACAGCGGGCCGAAACGCTCGGGAAAAACCTGCTCGGCAGTGAGGCCCAGCAGGTCAGCGCTTTGTTTGAAGCCGCAACGCCGGGCCAGGGTCTGGTTGACGAAGGCATAGCGGGCTTGCCTGTCCTTGATGAAAAACACCACGTCCGACAGGGTGTCGAGCAACGGCGCGATGGCTTGCAGGCTTTTGAGCAGGGTCGGCAAATCGCAGGGGGCGAAGGAAGTGAGCGAGGGGTACATGGCGTCAGGTTTCTGAGGGGACGCAGGGATCATAGGTGCAAAGTCATCGAGGCAGGAAGTCCAGGCCTGACGCGGTCCACTGTGGGAGCGAGCTTGCTCGCGAAAGCGGTGGGTCAGCTTGCATCGATGCTGGATGTGCCGACGCATTCGCGAGCAAGCTCGCTCCCACAGAAGGATCTGGTGTGGTCTCAGGTTGTCGGGGTTTCTTCCAGGTGCAGCAAAGTCTCGATCCGCGCCGGGCTAAAGGGCGGGCGCGGCGTGGGTGAGGGCCAGCCGAACAGATGTTCCAGCGCGGCAGCGCAGACCCGCCCCTGGCAGGCCCCCATGCCGCACCGGCTCGCCAGTTTCGCTGCGCGCCAGTCCGGCTGGCCGACCAGCTCGCCATACGGCACGTCTTCGCAGCGGCACACCAGGGTGTCGTCCCGAGCGAGGGTCTTGAGTCGCGCGTCCAAGGCGAAGGCCTTGTTCAACGCCCGGGCGAAACCTTGCCAGCGTGCCCGGCGAGGCCACAAACGTTGCGCGGCGACACTATTGCCGACGGCGCTGTGGCCGGCGATGGCGCCTTCCACCAGCGCCAGTTCGCTGCCACCGAAACCGGTGCATTCACCGGCGGCGTAATGGTCGTGGCGGGTGGTCGCTTGCCAGGCGTCAACAGCTAGCGCCTGGCCTTCAAGACCACAGCCCAAGGCCTGGCCGAGCTGAGTATTGGGAATGAGCCCGAACCCACAGGCAAGACGGTCGCAGGCCAGTTCAAGTGTCTTGCCCTGTTGCAGCAAGCGCACGCCCTCAAGCCGCTCGCGACCCAGGGCCTCCAGCACATGCGTGCCGGTGCGGTAGTGGGGATCGAAAAGGCTGAACGACTGCAAAAACTTGCCCGGCCAGCGCGGCAACTGCGCGGCGAAACCAGCGACGGCGCCACGACTGGCCTGCTCGGCGATCCGCAGTACCTGCGCCCCTTGATGTTTGGCGGTGGCGGCGCTGGCCAGCAGCAACGGACCGCTGCCGGCGATCACCAGCCGTTCGCCGCGCACTGGCAGGCCACTCTTGATCAATGCTTGTAAACCACCGACGGCGGTCACCCCCGGCAGCGTCCAGCCGGGGAAGGGCAGCAGCAGTTCGCGCGCGCCGGTGCACAGGATCAAGCGCTGGTAGGTGATCTGCCAGCCCCGCTCGGCATCTTCCACCAGCAGGGTTTTATCGGCGGCGCAGGCGATGACGCGGGTGCCGGCGTGGCAGCGCACATTGGCGCAGGCCTGTAATGAGTTGCGCAGACGTCGGGCCTCGGCGGGGAGGTGAGCTTGGGGGCCGTCGCGCCAGATCTGCCCGCCCGGCAATGGATTATCGTCCAGCAGCACAATGCGCATGCCGCTGCTTGCCGCGGCCAGGGCGGCGGCCATGCCGGCGGGGCCGGCGCCGATGATCAGCAGGTCGGTGGTTTCGTTCATGGTCGTGTTTGCACCTGCATGCCATCGCGGCATAGCGTCTGGCAGGCCAGGCGTCGATGGCCATCGATCATCACCCGGCATTCCTGGCAAATGCCCATGCCGCACAGAGGCGCGCGGCGCTGGCCGCTGACCGAAGTGCGGCTGCAACCGTCGGCTCCCAGGGCAAGGGCGGCGGCGACGCTGGTGCCGCTGACGACCGTGAGCGGGCGACCATCGAGAAACAGATCAGGCATGGGCCGGTTCTCCCAGAAAACGCTGTGGCAGGTACGGTTGTGCCGCCAGCGGTGAGGTTTCGTTGAACAGTTGCGCGGCCAACAGATCGGCCGTTGCGGGTGCCGTCGTCACGCCCAGGCCTTCGTGACCCACCGCCAGCCACAGGCCCGGGCGTTGCGGATGTTGCCCGACCAGCGGCAGGCCGTCGGGACTGGCGGCGCGAAAACCGGTCCAGGCGCGGATGCCGTTGAGGTGTGCCAAGCCTGGCATGTAGTCGACAGCACGCTTGAGCATCTTTGCCAGCATCCAGCCTTCCACCTGCGGGTCGACGGTGCCGAACTGTCGCGAGGCACCGATGAACAGCTGCCCGGTCGGACGCGGCTGGATATTGCACGCCACCGATGGACCGCTGGCGTTGTGAGCGCTAGTGACATACCCCAGCTCCACCAGGGTGTGGCAGACGGTGGCGGGGTAACGATCGGTGATCAACAAATGGCCCTTCTTGGCTTCGATCGGCAACTCCGGGCACAGCTCGGTGGCCTGGATGCCATTGGCGAGAATCACCGCTTCTGCGTTCAACCAGCGACCGTCCTCAAGACGCACTCGATGGCCGTCCACTTCAATGACCTGGGCGCGTTGCTGAGCAATATTGGCCTCGTCCAGCATCCAGCGCGCGGCAGCCGGGGCGTACAGGATCCCGTCGCCCTTGATCAGCAGGCCGCCCTCCAGGCCTTCGCGCAGTTGCGGCTCACGCTGCTGCAGGGCCGCACGCCCGATCAGCTCGCAGTCTTCGCCATGAGCCAGCAGGTTCAGGTACTTGCTATGGGCAACGGCCATTTCCTCGGCATTGGCCGCCAGCCACAGGGTGCCGTTGTTGCGCCACGCGCAGGCGTCGGGCAGGGCCGGGGCCAACTGGCGCCAGCGCTGCAGGGAATACTGACTGAGGGCCAGTTCCGCCGGGTTGTCGTCCAGCACCAGCAAGTGGCCCATGCCGGCGGCTGTGGCGCCGTGCCAACCGGCATCGAGTACCAGGACCTTCAAGCCTCGCCGGGCCAACGTTCGGGCGCAGGCGGCGCCGATGATGCCGGCACCGATGATGATCACATCGGCGACGTGGCCGGCGTTCACGGGACGATGCCCCAGGCGAACGGATCATCCGGCTCAATGACCAGCGTGGTTTCGGCGCTGATGTAGGCGCGGCCGCGAATGGTCGGCACGATGCGCTCGCCGTCGAACTCATAGGAGCCTTCGAATTCACTGCCAATGACACTGGCCTGGCGCCAGATCTGCCCGGGTTGCAGTTTTCCGTCAGCGGCCAGGCACGCCAGTTTGGCGCTGGTGCCGGTGCCGCATGGGGAGCGGTCATACGCCTTGCCGGGGCAGAGCACGAAGTTGCGGCTGTCGGCGTGCGGGTCATCGGCGAACAGTTCGATGTGATCGATCAGGCCACCGTCCTCACCCCGCAGACCTTGCCGTTCCAAGGCCTGCTGCACGGCGTAGGTATAGGCGGTCAGCGCGTCGAGGTTGTCGCCCGCCACGCGCTGGCCATGGTCAGCGATCAGGAAAAACCAGTTGCCGCCCCAGGCCACATCGCCCACCACCGGGCCGATACCGGGCACCTCCAGGCTCAGGGCCTTGCGGTAACGGTAGGCCGGCACATTGCGTACGCTGACCGAACGGTCCTCATGCAAGGTCGATTGCACCGTGCCCACCGGGGTTTCGACGGTGTGCACGCCAGGGCCGATCTTGCCCAGGTGTGCCAGTGACGTCACCAGGCCGATGGTGCCGTGGCCGCACATGCCCAGGTAGCCGCTGTTGTTGAAGAAGATCACCCCGGCACAGGCGCTCGGGTCCTGCGGCTCACAGAGCAGCGCCCCCACCAGCACATCGCTGCCCCGTGGTTCCAGCACGCAGGCGGTGCGCCAGGCGTCATGCTGTGTCGCTAGACGCTGGCGGCGCTCGGCCATGCTGCCTTGGCCCAGGTCGGGAAAACCGTCGGTGACCAGACGGGTCGGTTCGCCGCCGGTATGGGAATCGATCACGGTGATGCGTTTCATGGGGGGCCACGTCCGTTCAGATGAGTGACGGCAAGCGTGGCCCGCGCTGGGGGGTGACGGCTTGATGGATTTATCTGTCACTCATGACGAAATCGGCACAGCAGCGACGCATCAATGGCTGGAAGGCAGGAACTCGAACAGCGTCTTGCAAACGCCGGCGATGTGTTCGTCCAGTAACTTCACCGCCCGCTCCACATCACCGGCGCGGCAGGCCGCAAGAATTTCCCGGTGCTCGTGGTCGGCGCGTTCCTTGCCGGCCGAAAGGCTCATCTGCATGCGCAGGTAGCGCTCCAGCTTGTCGTGCACCGAGCGGATCAAACCCACCAGAAAGGGGCGCTGCGCCGGCTCGTAGAGACAGGCATGCAATTGCCAGTTCAGTTCAGCCCAACGACCCACGTCGTCTTCACCGATGAACTCACGGCAGATGCTCTCGGCGCGGGCGAAGGTCTCTTCAGTCATGTTGGGAATCGCCAGGCGCAGCACTTTGTCTTCCAGCAGCATCCGCACCTCGAACATCTGCGCCAGTTCCGCCTCGGAAATGCGCGTGACCATCGCCCCGCGATTGCGCTGGAACATCACCAGCCCCTCGGCTTCCAGGCGCTTGAGGGCTTCGCGCACGGGAATCTTGCTGACGTTGAACTGCCGGGCGATGTCGTCCTGGCGAATGGGCTCGTCCTCGGCAAAATGCCCGGCCACGATGGCTTCGCGCAGATGACGGGTGATGATTTCCGAAGTGGAAGGGGTGTTGCCCAGATCAGGCAGATTGAACTTGGATAAGGTCACGGCGGCGGTCGTTTGGCTTGGTTGGGGATATGGTATACGACTTTGCCAGCAGTCGCGTTGTGCAGTTGGCACGTGCCAGGAAGGGGCATTTTGCTGGGTTGTGAATGGGAATTTGTGTCAAACAATAATGAGTTGCTGTATCTTTCGCGACACATTCTTGTCGGCCTCTGGGGGGCTGACGTATTTTCGTTAGGATTGTGCATCGATGCGTCGGATTCTCGTTTCACTGTGTGTGCTCCAGGCTTATTCCGTATCCACGTGGGCAGACGAGCCCATGGCCGCAACCTCCGCACCGTTGGAACTGCAAGCCACGGACATCGTGGGTCTTTCGGAGATCGAGTCCGCGCAAGGGCCCGTCAAGGGATACCACGCGACCCGTTCGGCCAGCGCGACACGTACCGACACCGCGATTCATGAAACCCCACAGTCGATTTCCGTGGTTTCGCGCGACGTGGTGGAAGACCTCAGCGCCACCCGGCTGCAAGACGCGCTCGATTACGCCGGCGGGGTCGGCAGGGCGAACAACTTCGGTGGCCAGGGCCTGACCACGTTCACGGTCCGCGGCTTTACCACGGGCGAGTTCTACCGCAACGGTTTCCCGATCAACCGCGGTTACCCGAACATGCCAGATGCCAACACCATCGAGCGCCTGGAAGTGCTGCGCGGCCCGGCGACGATGTTGTACGGTCGCGGCGATCCAGGCGGCACCTTCAACGTGGTGTCCAAGCAGCCATTGGCCGAACGCACGGTGACCCTGGGCAGCCAGGTCAGCGACCAGGGCATGCGTCGCGGGACCCTGGATGCCTCGGGCCCGCTGGACGAAGAAGGGCGCCTGGCGTATCGCCTGAACGTGATCGGCGAGGGCGGCGATACGTTCCGCGACCACGTCGAGACCGAACGCTACGGCATTGCGCCGGTGGTGACCTGGCAGGTCAACGACACCACGCGCCTGACCTTCGAAGGCGACTTCATGCGCAACAATGCGCCGCTGGACCGTGGCTTGACCCATTACGCCGGCCAGCGCGGCACCGCCTCGCGCGATACGTTCTTCGGCGAGAAAGACGCCGGCAAGTTGCACAACGACAACAACATGCTGCAGGTGCGTTTCGAGCACATGCTCAACGACGACTGGACTTTGGCCGGCGGCACCCAATGGCTGGACGGCACCCTGCAGGGCAACGCGGTGGAAGGCAACGGCATCGCCGCCGACGGGCGTACCCTGGGGCGCAATTTCAACTATCGCAAGCTGGAGTGGACTGACCGGGACACCCAACTCAACCTCACCGGGCATTTTTCCACTGGCGGGTTCGAGCACACGCTGTTGACCGGCATCGAGTATGAAGACTACGACTACCAGTCCATCATCAAACGTTCCGCCGCGGGGAGCAGTGCTTATCCGATCGATATCTTCGATCCGGTGTATGGCCAGCCACGCCCGGCGCTGACACGCACGCCCACCGATGATCAGGAAAACCTCAAGACGTTTGGCGTATTCGTGCAGGATCAGGTGGCGCTGACTGAGCGCTTGAAGCTGTTGGCCGGGGCACGTTTTGAGCGGTTCGAGCATCAGTACGAGAGTTTCGTCCCTCAGACCCCGCCTGGTAGTCGGAACTGGGACGTCACCGACAGCGCGGTCACCCCGCGCCTGGGTGTGATCTACGATTTGACCGACACCTTGGCTGTCTATGCCAATACCGCGCGCTCGTTCAAACCCAACAACGGTGCCAGTCGCGAAGGCGGCGGGTTCAAGCCGGAAGAGGGCAAGTCTTATGAGATGGGGATCAAGTGGGAAGCCTTGGATCGTCAGTTGAGTGTCGATGCGGCGGTGTACCAGATCGAAAAACGTAACGTGCTCACCACTGACCCAGTGGATTCCACCTTCAGCGTGGCCGCTGGCGAAGTGCGCAGCCGTGGTTTTGACCTGAACGTGGCGGGCAATTTGACGCCGGAGTGGCGTGTGATTGGTGGTTACGCGTATGTGGATGCCGAAGTGACCAAGGACATCAATATCCCGTCCGGCACCCGCTTGCTCAACGTGCCCAAAAACACCTTCAGCCTGTTGAACGTCTATGAGTTCCAGGATGGCGGCCTCAAAGGGCTGGGCCTGGGACTAGGCGCCAAGTATGTGGATGAACGGGCCGGCCAGACGGCGGCGACTGCGTTCTCCATGGACAGCTACACGGTGGTGGACCTGCTCGGCTACTACAAGGTCAACGAGCGGATCCGCCTCAACCTGGACCTGAAGAACCTGTTCGACGCCGACTACGAAGAAGGCGCTTTCGGTAACGTCTATGCCTACCCAGGCGCACCGCGAACCGTGCAGGCCGGCATCTCCTATACGCTCTGAACTCCAGGCGTCATGAAAACCCCGGAGGTTGTGCCTGCGGGGTTTTTCTTTTTACCACTTGCCCGTGCTCATCCCGCCGTCTACCGGCAGTATCGCGCCGGTCGTGAAATCAGCGCCCGCCAGGTACAACACGGCCTCGGCAATTTCCTCGATGGTACCGACGCGACCGGACGGGGCCAGGTTGTTGAGGAAGTCGCGGTGCGCCGGGTCATGCATGGGCGTGTCGATGATGCCGGGGGCGACCGCGTTGACCTTGATGTTGTGCGGCGAAAGCTCCAGCGCCAGGGCACGGGTCATCTGGTTGACCCCGCCTTTGATCAACACCGGCAGCGCCGCCGGCACCTGGATGTTCGGTTGCAGGGCCACGGCGGCGGAGATGTTGATGATGAAACCCTGCTGACGACCGATCATGTGTGCGGCAGCCGCCTGGCTGGCGTAGACCAGACCCTTGAGGTTGGTGTCCAGCAGCGCTTCCAGGTCCTGGGGGCTGTATTCGATGAAAGGTTTTGGCAGGAAGAAGCCGGCGTTGTTCACCAGCCCGTCCACGGCCCCGAAGGTTTCGATGGCTTTGTTGATGAGACGGGTTGAAGTCGCCGGGTCAGCGATATCACCGGCCACGCCAATGAAGTTCGCCGGATGGCCGAGCTGTTGCGCCGCGCTGTCCAGGCCGGACTGGGAGCGGGCATTGCCCACCACGTTATAACCCCGATCCAGGAACGCCTGGACCAGACCCAGGCCGATGCCACTGGAGGCGCCGGTGATGATGACGGTTTTGTTGAGGCTCATGATTGAACTCCTGATCAATTGAATTGAAACCGTTGCGCCGATGTTGGCGGTGGTTGAGATCAGGGTATTGATGCGCTTGGGTTTGATAAATACGGGGGCTGGTACTTGAGTTGATACGTCATGTAACCAATTCAATGTGGGAGCGAGCCTGCTCGCGATGACGGTATTCCAGCCAACATCAATGTGACGGGTCCATCGCCATCGCGAGCAGGCTCGCTCCCACAGGGTTAATCACCAGGCACAAAAAAGCCCGGTCAGTTGGACCGGGCTCGGGAAGGTAGAACCGTCACTCTTTGGGCAAGCTTCGGTATTGCGTCGTCGTCATACCCGCGTAACCCCAGTTATCGGTGTCGACTTCCTCGATCACGATGTGGGTCAAGTGCGGGTCCTTGCCCAGCACCCGCTGCAGGGTTTCGGTGATCTCGGAAATGACCTGGGCTTTCTGTTCGCGAGTGACGCCGTCGCGGGTTATACGCACATTGACGAAAGGCATGATGCACTCCTGCTGATGAGAAATGAGCGCAGGAGGTTCCCGCGCCACGGGGGCCACTATATTTATACGCCTGCGGCTGATAAACAGGTGGCTGGAACTTTCAGTTGATACGCGGTGTAACGAATCATGAAGCGTCATTTCGAAGACTTGCAGTTGGGCAGCATAGAACTGTTCTGCCTGGCGGCGGAGGCAGGGAGTTTCACCGCGGCGGCCCAGCTTGCCGGTGTGACTCCGGCGGCGGTGAGTCGCTCGATTTTCCGTCTGGAGGAGCGCCTGGGTTCGCGTCTTTTCGTGCGCACCACACGCAGCATTCGGCTGACGGAAGCCGGCAGGACCTATTTCGAGCAATGCCGGCAAGCGCTGACGCAACTGGTGGAGGCGCAACAGGAAATGATGGGCGCGCAATCGGTGCCGTCCGGGCAACTGCGCATCAGCCTGCCCACCACCTACGGTCATCACCGCATCCTGCCCTTGCTGCCGGCCTTTCGGGCGCTATACCCGCAAGTGACGGTGGACCTGCACCTGAGCAATCGAAACATCGATTTCGTTGCCGAAGGTTATGACCTCGCCATCCGGGTGCGAGCGCAACCCGACTCATCGATGATCGCTCGGCTGCTGGAAGACGCGAAACTGGTGGTGGTTGCGTCCCCGGATTACTTGCGCAAGGCCGGCACGCCGCAGGTCCTTGAAGACTTGGACGATCACGAGTGCATCCAGTTCGAGCTGCCCAGCAGCGGGCGGCGGATTTCCTGGTTGTTCAATGTCGACGGCAAGGAAAAGGAGGTGTTCGGCGAAGGGGGTTATTGCTGTTCGGACGATGTGCTCGGCGGCGTGACGCTGGCCAAACATGGCGCCGGCTTGTTCCAGACCTACAAATTCATCGTGGAGCAGGAGCTGGCCAACGGGCAATTGGTGGAGGTACTTGCGCCTTTCGCGGGGCGCTCACGTCCGTTCACCTTGCTGTATCCCCACGGTCGGTACGTGCCGCAGCGGGTGCGCGCCTTTGTCGATTTCCTGCTGCAGTACCGGGAGCAGTGGGCGGCGGATTGAAGTAACGGTGACCTGTGGCGAGGGGATAAATCCCCTCGCCACATTGAATCCCTGCCGCTTCAAGTTAACTAACGGCGCCCACGGAGATTTTTAGCTCAGAACCGAAACGCCTGCCGCCCAATCAGCAGCCACTTGCCATTCTTCTGCTTCTGCCAGATCTGAAAGTTCTCAATTTCCGTCGGAACCACTTCGGTGCCTTTGAGCGCTTGCGCGGAGAAGTGGTGACGCACCAGGGCCACATCGCCTGACAGGGTGATTTTCTGATCCTTCATCTCCAGGGTCTTGAACGCGCTCTTGCCGGTTTCGATGTCGGCAATGAAGGCTTTCTTGTCCTGAATCTTCCCGCTGGAGTGCCCGTAGGTCAGGTTTTCGGCGGCCAGTGCCTGGAGTTGTGGGATGTCTTTGTGCAGCATGGCTTGGGTCAGATGGTCGACGGCCTGGGCCACTTCCTGCTCGGCCGATGAAGAGGCAGCCGCGACGTAGCCGCTGAACAGGCACAGAAAGCTGATGACCAATGTGGCTTTTTTCATGGGTATTTCCTTATTTTTGTAGGTATCGGAGCGGATTAGCGTTTTCGGCTGATCTCGTCTGTCATCGTACAACTTGTTTGGGGTGACGGGAATAGGTCGTCAAGTTTGGTCACTGCGGAGGGCGACATCGGTGGGCTTCAGATTCAGAGACCCTCGCGAACCGCCCCGCGAATGCCCTCCAGCAACATGGCAAACGCCGGGTTGTCATTGTCCTGGCGCCATACCAGGTGCAACTCGCTTTGTACCCCTTCACCCAGATCGATTTCACGAAACACCACCTGCCTGAACACCACGCTGGTGGCACACCGGGGCACCAGTGCCAGACCCATGCCGGCGTTGACCAGCGCCAGGATCGTCAGTGAGGAACCCAGCCATTGCACGAACTGCGGTGCAACGCGGGCCGAGCGCAGCATGCCGGTGAGCAGTTCGTTGAAAGGTGGGTAGGCGGAGTGGGAGTACATCAGGAAGGGTTCACCGTCGAGATCTTCGACGCCCACCGAATCGGCACTGGCCAGCGGATGCCCGACGGGCACGGCCAGGACGAACGGTTCGCGCACCAGGCACTCGGTGGCGTAGCCGGTTTCCAGCAGTGGCGAGCGGACGATCCCCAGGTCGATGCGGCGAGCGCGCAGGGCCTCGTGTTGCTGGTAGGTGTTCATCTCCGACAGAACGATTTTTACCTGGGGTTGCTTCAAGCGGGCTTCGGCGATGACTTTGGGTAGAAACTCATACACCGCGCTGCCGACGAAGCTGATGGTGACTGAACCGATGTCGCCCTGGGCAAACCGCTTGGCGGCCACGGCGGCTTGTTGCGCCTGCTCCAGCAGGTTCTGCGCTTCGATGAAAAACGCCCGTCCGGCGGCGGTGAGCGCCACGCTGCGAGTGCTGCGGGTGAACAGTTCGACACCCAGGTGATGTTCCAGCAACTGGATCTGCCGACTCAGCGGAGGCTGGGTCATGTTCAGACGTTCGGCGGCGCGACGGAAGTTGAGTTCGGTCGCCACCGTGGTGAAGCAGCGTAGCTGGGCCAGTTCAAACATTGATTCAATCCAGGTATCAATCAAGTGCCAAGTTAGATTAGACGGGAACAATACCCTCCGTCCATCATCGACCCGTCCTCTACAAAAACAATGATCGGAGCCGCTGCATGAAGATCACCCGCGTCACCGTCACACCCATCGCCTTTCGCGATCCGCCGTTGCTCAACGCCAGCGGCATTCATGAGCCCTACGCGTTGCGTTCGATCATCGAGATCGAGAGCGACAACGGTTACATCGGCCTGGGAGAGAGTTACGGCGATGCGCCGGCCCTGGCGATCCAGCAGCAACTGCAAAGCCAGTTGATCGGGCTCGACCCGTTCAACCTCAACCAGTTGCGGGCCATCGTCCAGGCCACCGTGGCCGCCCACCGGCCCGCCAGCGTTGCCGGTGCGGAGCTGGCGCCGGGTTCCCATGCGAGCAAGGCGGTGAGCAATGCTTACTCAGCGTTTGAAGTGGCCTGCCTGGACCTGCAAGCCCATTACCTGAACGTGCCGCTGGTGGATCTGCTGGGCGGGGCGATTCGGGATGAGATCCCGTTCAGCGCCTATCTGTTTTTCAAGTACGCCGAGCACGTCGATTCGCCGTATCCGCCGGACAGCTGGGGCGAGGCGCTCAACGAACAGCAGATCGTCGCCCAGGCCCGGCGCATGATCCAGGACTACGGCTTCAAGAGTATCAAGCTCAAGGCTGGCACCCTGGAGCCGGAGCACGAGGTTTCCTGCATCAAGGCGTTGAAGCAGGCGTTTCCCGGCTACCCGCTGCGCATCGATCCCAATGGCAACTGGTCGCTGGAAACTTCCATTCGCATGGCCGAGCTGCTGGGCGATGACCTGCAATATTACGAAGACCCTACACCAGGGCTCGAAGGCATGGCCGAACTGCACAAGCGCACGGGCCTGCCGCTGGCGACCAATATGGTGGTCACCGATTTCGACGAGTTCCGTCGCAGCGTGGCGCTCAACAGTGTGCAGATCGTCTTGGCCGACCATCATTACTGGGGCGGGCTGCGAGACACCCAGGCGCTGGCGAAAATGTGCGACACCTTTGGCCTGGGCGTGTCGATGCATTCGAACTCCCACCTGGGCATCAGCCTGATGGCCATGGCCCACGTCGCGGCTTCGGTGCCGAACCTGGATTACGCCTGTGACACCCATTACCCGTGGCAGGAACCGGATGAAGAGGTGATCAAGGGCGGCAAGCTGCCGATTGTCGATGGTTGCGTGAAAATCACCCGTGCGCCGGGGCTTGGACTGGAGCTGGACCGCGATCAACTGGGCAAGCTGCATGAGCAGTTCCTCAGTTGCGGCATCCGCCAGCGCGACGATGTGCGGCAGATGCAGCGCTACAAGCCGGACTGGAAAACCGTCAAACCGAGGTTCTGAGCCAAGGATCCTGTGGGAGCGAGCCTGCTCGCGATGGCGTTGGGTCAGCAGCATTTAGGGTGGCTGACACACCGCCATCGCGAGCAGGCTCGCTCCCACCTTAGTTTCAGGGTTAGGCCCTAAGTATTGCCCCTCCGTCACATCGCAGTCTTACACCCAAACTGCCGCGCCGGGCCGGCGCCTCCAAAGCATCCGCCAATTGCCTCCAAGGCAGCGTATGACGCGGCCTGTCGCCTTTCGATAATCGCCTCCGACATCCCGTCTCATGTTGCGGAGCGCGCCATGCACAACAATAAAAATACTCGCCACCGTTTTTTGCCTGCGGTCATCGCCGGCCTTTCGAGCCTTGGCCTGACGTCGTGGGCCCAGGCTGAAATCATGCTGTACGACAAGGACCAGACCACCTTTTCCACCGACGGCTATATCAATGCCTTTTACGTCAATAGCGATGTTGACCGGGCAGGGGAGCAGTTCGACCGTCGGCAGGCGCGGGTCAAGATGGGCTTCTTGCCCAACTACCTGGGCTTCAACATGGGCAAGCAGGTCGATGACCTCAAGCTTGGCGCCCGTGCCTCGTTCTGGGTGACCATCAACGACAGCGAAACCAACGGCACCGACACCGCCATCGACGTGCGGCAGTTCTACGGCACCGTCGCCAACCCGCAGTGGGGTGAAGTGCTGGTCGGCAAGGACTTCGGTCTGTTCGCTCGTTCCAACATTCTGCTGGACGAGTTACTGGCCGGTTACGGGCAGGTCAGCGACACCCTTGGGTTGGTGGACGGCGGCGGGGTGTCGTTCGGCAACATCGGCAGCGGCTACCCATATCCGTTCCCGACTTCGCAGATCACTTACCGCACGCCGGTGATGGATGGGCTTCGGGTGGCGGTGGGCATCATGGACCCGGTGGACACCAACGACAGCAGCGCCACCGGCAAGGCCTACCAGGAAAATCCGCGTACTGAAAGTGAGGTGACCTACCAGTTCGACCTGGGTGGGGCGAAGATCTACAGCTGGCTCAACGGCAGCTACCAGACCTCGGACAACACCGACACCACGGTCGATTCAGTGACCTCCAAAGGCCTGGGCTATGGCGTACAGGCGAAGATGGGCGGCCTGTCGCTCACCGGTTCCGGGTTCCAGGCCAAGGGTATCAACCCGTTCTTCACCAACAACGCTGGCGAAGCGACGTTGCGCAATGTCGACAGCACCGGCTACCTGTTGCAGGGCTCCTACAAACTGGGCAAGAACCGTCTGGCGCTGTCCTACGGCAAGACCGAGGACGACGGCAATGGCGTGGTGGGCAGCGGCGCCGACTATGAAACCCGCGGCATCGCACTGTTCCATGACGTCAACGACAACCTCAAGCTCGTGGCCGAATACAACCAGTTCGAAATCAACGGCCACGACACCAGCGCCCAGAACGAAGACACCGACACCTTTGCGGTGGGGGCGGTGTTGACCTGGTAAAGAGGATCCATCGGGAGCAATGCACAACCCTGTGGTGAGGGGATAAATCCCCTCACCACAGGAGCATTCCAGCCGAAGCCCGGGGTTTTTTGTGGTGGTCCCTGCCGTGCGCATCGCGGCAGGGGCCGCCATTGTTCTCCTCCCATGGAAGCGTCTACCCGCTACCCAAGTAGCATTCGTGAGTCGGGCGCCGCTTCGTACACTCAAGGTTCCTGTCACGCACCCGTCGGAGGCGAAGATGCTAAAGGCCCAGAGCGAAGGTGTGATAAGCGCCATGTCCCAGGCAACGAACGTCCAGCAGGTTGCCCAGGAGCTGGCGCGGCAGTTGCTGCACCCGCACTTGGGTTTCGTGCTGTTTTTCTGCTCCGCCGAATACGACTTGCCGGCTCTTGGCCAGGCACTCTCCCAGAGCTTCGGCGGGATTCGCCTGGTGGGCTGCACCAGCGCCGGAGAAATCACCAGTCAAGGCTATGGCCGCAACTGCGTCACAGCGGTGGGTTTCGATCATCGGCATTTTTCCATCGCTGCCGAGCTGATCGGGGAAATGGAGCACTTCAGCCTGATCGACGCCCAGCAAATGGTCGAACGACTGGCCAGCGGTTGCCGCAGCAATGCGCTGGCGCCGATCAAGGGCCACAGCTTTGCCCTGACCTTGCTCGATGGGTTGTCCAGTCGCGAGGAGATGGTGCTGGCGGCGTTGAGCGCGGCGCTGGGGGACATTCCGCATTTCGGCGGTTCGGCCGGCGACGACAACTACCTGACTCACACCCACGTGTACTACGAAGGTCAGTTCCACAGCGGCGCGGCCGTGGTGGTGCTGATCAACACTTGGCTGGATTTCGAGGTGTTCACCACCCATCACATCCTGCCTCGGGAGGAGAAGTTGGTCGTGACCGGGGCCGACAGCACCTCGCGGCGTGTCTACGAGCTCAATGCCGAGCCCGCCGCCGAGGAATATGCCCGGCACATCGGTGTGCCGGTGAACGCGTTGAACTACCGGGTCTTCGCCGCCCATCCGCTGGCGGTGCGTATCAACGACCAGTATTACGTGCGGGCGATCCAGCAGGTGCACCCGGACCTGAGCCTGAGTTTTTACTGCGCGGTGGAGAACGGCATCGTGCTCACGGCGATGACCCCGGGCCCTTTGCTGCACAACCTGCAAGAACTGTTCAGCGGCTTGCAGGGGCGTCTGGGTGACTTGCTGCTGACCATCGGCTGTGACTGTTTTCTCAGGCGCATGGAACTGGAAGATCGCGGTGGCCTGGAGCAGATCGGCCAGTTCCTGCGCGACCATCGCGTGATGGGCTTCAACACCTACGGAGAGCAGTTCAATGGCATGCACATCAACCAGACCTTCACCGGAGTTGCCATTGCCCGCCATCGCGTCCCCGGCCACCGCTGACCTGCAGGCGCAGATCGCCAGCCTGCAGCACGAAAACCGCAAACTGCGGCGGATCAACGACGCACTGATCGAACGGGTGGAGTCCGGCGTGACCCGGGGCAACGACCCGTATGCGGCGTTCCAGCATTCAGTGGTGCTGGCCGAGCAGGTTCGCGAGCGCACCGACGCCCTGAACCAGGCCATGGCCGAGCTCAAGGCCGGCAATCACCTGCTGGGCGAAGCGCGGCTGCGTGCGGAAACCGCCCACCGGCACCTGATCGATGCCATTGAGAGCATTTCCGATGCATTTGTGCTGTTCGACGAACAACAGCGCATCGTCCTGTTCAACAGCCGCTTCAAGGCGTTTTGGGCCCACAGCCGCGTGCGTATCATCGCCGGGATGCGCATTTCCGAGGTCAAGCGACTGATGACCGCCAACGGGTTGTTCAGCGAAGAACCGCGTGGCCAGGCCGACGAGCATGTGCTTTACCGCTTGCAGAACGGGCGCTGGCTGCAAGTCAGCGAACGACCAACCCAGGAAGGCGGTCGAGTGATTCTGTTTACCGACATCACCGACGTCAAACTCAGTGAAACCGTGCGTCGCGAACAGGCCATCGCGCAGAAATCGCACTTGTTGCAACGGGCCGTGGACAACCTTTCCCAGGGTGTGGCCATGGTCAATGCCCAGGGTGTGCTGGAGTTGTGGAACCGTCGCTTCCTGGAACTCAGCGGTCTGGCGCCAGTGGCGGCCCATCGGCCGTTTTCCGAGGTGATCGCCGACAGTGAACTGCAACTGCTGACCCCGGCCAGTCGCGACAGCAATGGCCGGCTCATCCACGAATGCGAGCAGCGCCTGTCGGATGGCCGGGTCCTGGAGATTCGGACCCATCCGCTACCCACCGGCGGCTACGTCAACACCTTCACCGACATCACCGAGCGCTACCAGCACGCCGAGGCCCTGAGTGAAAGCGAACGCTGGATCCGCCTGATCACCGACCATGTGCCGGCGCTGATCGCCTACCTCAATGCCGACTTGGTCTACGAATTTACCAACAAAGTCTACGAGCAATGGTATTGCTGGCCCCGTGGCGTGATGCTCGGCCAGAGCCTGCGCGAGGCCCACAGCGAACAGCATTACCAGCGCCTGGAGGCCTACGTGGCCCGGGCCTTGGCCGGTGAGAGTGTGACGTTCGAGTTTGCCGAGACCAATATCAACAACCAGGAACGCTATATGCTGCGTTCCTACGTGCCCAATCGGCTGGCCAATGGTGAAGTGGTGGGAATCTTCGTGCTGATCCGCGACATCACCGAGCGGCGTCGCACCGCCGAGGCGCTGCACCAGGCCTACCAGAACCTGGAACAGCGCGTCCAGGAACGCACCGCCGAACTGACCACCCTCAATGACCAGCTATTGCGCGAAATCGACGAGCGCAGCCGGGTGGAGTTGCGCTTGCGCGAGGCCAAGCGCGAGGCCGAGCAGGCCAACCTGTCGAAAACCAAATTCCTCGCGGCGGTCAGCCATGACCTGCTGCAACCGCTCAACGCCGCGCGGCTGTTCACCAGCGCTTTGCTCGAGCGCCGTGAGCCGGTAGCGAATGCGCAACTGGTGCGCAACGTCAGCCACTCGCTGCAGGACGTGGAAAACCTGTTGGGCACGCTGGTGGACATTTCCAAGCTCGATGCCGGGGTGATCAAGGCCGATATCGCGCCGTTCGCCCTCAGCGAGTTGCTCGACAACCTGGCCGCCGAATACGTCCAGGTGGCGCGCAGTGAGGGGCTGGAATTGCACTTTGTGCCGTGTTCGGCCCTGGTGCGCAGCGACATGCAGTTGCTGGCGCGGATCCTGCGCAATCTGCTGAGCAATGCCATTCGCTATACCCCCAGCGGGCGGGTGGTGCTGGGCTGTCGCCGGCACCGTCAGCGCTTGTCCATCCAGGTCTGGGACAGCGGCATCGGCATTGCCGAAAACCGCCTTGAAGAGATCTTCCAGGAGTTCAAGCGCGGCGATGTGCAGCGCCCGGATCAGGATCGAGGGTTGGGCCTGGGGCTGGCGATCGTCGAGAAAATCGCCGGGATCCTCGGGCACCGGATCCAGGTGCGTTCATGGCCGGGCAAGGGCTCGGTGTTCTCCATCGACGTGCCCCTGAGCGCCACCGCGCCCAAGCCGTTGCCGAGCCTGGAGATGAGCGAGCCGATGCTTGAGCGCTTGCGCGGGGCCCGGGTCTGGGTGCTGGATAACGACGCAGCCATCTGCGCCGGCATGCGTACGTTGCTCGAAGGTTGGGGGTGTCGGGTGGTGACTGCGCTGTCGGAGCAGGACCTGGCGCGTCAGGTGGACAATTACCATGCCGAGGCCGACCTGCTGATTGCCGACTATCACCTGGACAACGAGCAGAACGGCGTCGACGCCGTGGCCCGGATCAACGCCCGCCGGGCCTCGGCGATCCCGGCCATGATGATCACCGCCAACTACAGCAACGAACTCAAGCAGCAGATCCGCGAACGCGGCCACACCCTGATGCACAAGCCGGTGCGGCCAATGAAACTGAAGATTGCGATGAGTCATTTGTTGAGTGGGCCCAAGAGTCATTGAGTCGAACCGCCTCTGTGGCGAGGGAGCTTGCTCCCGCTGGGCTGCGAAGCAGCCCCATCCAGCTTACTGAGTAAGCCTGACTCACCGAGGTGCCTGGGTTTGGGGGCGCTTCGCGCCCCAGCGGGAGCAAGCTCCCTCGCCACAGGGATGTGTGTCAGCGGTTCAACGGCGCAGATAAGCCCCGAAATCAATATCCCCGGCACTGAGAATCGCCTGCACCCGATTGTGCACATTGAGCTTGCGCAGGATGGCCGAAACGTGAGCCTTGACCGTGGTTTCGGCGATCTCCAGCGTGTAGGCGATCTGTTTGTTCGACTCGCCCTTGGTCATGCGTTCCAGCACCAGCAATTGTTTACGGGTCAGTGCCTGCAGCAGTTCGGGCGCAAAGGCCGGGGTTTCGTTCAGGCGGCGGCCCATCGGGCTTTTCTGCGTGCGGATGATGTCCGGTGGCAGGTACACGTTGCCGTTGAGAATCTGCTCGATGGCGTCGGTCATCTGCGAGCGCGGCGAGGACTTGGTGATGAACCCCACCGCGCCGTAGGTAATGGCTTGCAACACCACTTGTTTGTCCTGTTCGGCGGAGACGATCACCACGGGGATGGTCGGCGCCTCGTTACGCAGGTTGATCAGACCATTGAGGCCGTGCATGCCGGGCATGTTCAGATCCAGCAGGATCAGGTCAAGGTCGTCGTGCTCGCGGGTCAACGCCAGGGCGCTGTCCAGGTCGGCGGTTTCCATCACCTCGCTGCCAGGAAAACCGTCGCTGATGACGTTGTGGATGGCTTCGCGAAACAGTGGGTGATCGTCGGCTATCAGGATCTTATACATGGCCATTCACCTCGTTATTGTCGTGTGGGTGGAGCGGGGGCACGCACTCATTGAAATCAGGGAAAGGGTTCGGGCCGGGCCGCTTGCAAGGGCAGGCGGGCCGCCTCCCAGGCGTCGAGGCCGTCGCGGTACCAATACAACTGTTTATAGCCCATGGCGGCGGCGCGTTTTACCGCGTTCCAGCTCAACCAGCAATCAGATCGGCAATAAAAGACCAGCGGTTGATCCGCTCGCCCGCCCGTGGCTTTCCCCAGGTGATGGTTGAAGTAATCCTGCCAGGTCGGGTCGAGTTCGCCGTCGCCGGTATTGGCCAGCCACAGGCTGCCGGGGAGGTTGGCGTGGGGCTCGTTGTCGATGAAGCGTCCCTGGAGCCAGGGGCGGCGATAGACGTCGATCAGGATCGCAGATGGCGTTTGCATCATCAGCTGTTGCAGTGCCTGGGTATCAAGCGTCTTGGCGCCATCGACGGTGGTGGGCGTCGGGCTGCGGTACTGGGCAATGCGATAGCCCTGCGCGGAGAACAGCGCAGTGTCAGCCTGGGCGACATTCAGCCACAGGCCCAGCAAGACGATCACCAGCAAACGGGGCATGGGAATTTATCCTTTTTGTTATGCGCCCATTACATGCCAGGGTCGAGGTCTTGTGAATGCGACCATAGACAGGAAAACCGGTACTAAAGTAGTAATTTCGGGCTCAAAGACAAGTGTCAAACCTAGGTCATGCTCTATCCCCTGTGGGAGCGAGCCTGCTCGCGATAGCGGTGCGTCAGTCACGTCTCTGCCAACTGAACCATCGCTATCGCGAGCAGGCTCGCTCCCACAAGGGTTATTCGTCGTGCAATCAGCCTGCTTTGCGCAACGCCGCATGCTGCGGATTGAAGGTCCACACCGCCAGTAGCGCGAACACCAGAGTCAAGCCCGCGCACACCACCATCGCCAGCAGATTGAACCGTTCATACAACGCATAACGCACCAGCTCCACCCCATGGGTGAACGGACTCACCGCGCACAGCCAGTACAGCCAAGGGCTGGCCTCCAGCATTTTCCACAACGGATACAGCGCCGAGGACAGGAAGAACATCGGGAAGATCACGAAATTCATCACCCCGGCAAAGTTCTCCAGTTGCCGGATGGCATTGGACAGCAGCAAGCCCAGGGCGCTGAGCATCAGGGCCACCAGCAGCAGCGCCGGAAACGCCAGCAGCAGGCCCATGGCCGGTGGCTGGATGCCGTACAGCCAGGCAATGGCGAGAAATGCGTAGACCTGCAACAACGAGATCAACGAGGTTGCCAGCAACTTGCTCGCCAGCAGGAAGGCCCGCGGCAGAGGGCTGGTGAGCAGCACGCGCATGCTGCCCATTTCCCGGTCATAGACCATCGACAGTGAACCCTGCATGCCATTGAACAACAGAATCATGCAGGCAAGCCCAGGCACGATGTACACCTCATAAGGGATGTAGGTGTCATAGGGGGCAATGATGGCGATGCCCAGTGCCGCACGAAAGCCGGCGGCGAACACCAGCAGCCACAGCAGCGGCCGCACCAGGGCACTGAGAAAGCGCGTGCGTTGCAGCACGAAACGCAGCCATTCACGCACCACGATGCCGCTGAAGCATTGCCAATACGCGTTCATGGGTGAACTCCCGCTGCGGTCAGGTGGGTGAAGGCCGAACCGAGGGTGCCGCCATGTGCCTGACTGACGGCGTCGGCGCGTGCGCTGGCGACGAGGCGGCCTTGATGCAGGATCAGCAGATCGTCGCTGGGCTGTACCTCGTCCAGCAGGTGCGTGGTCCACAGCACGCTGATGCCCTCGTGGCACAACTGGCGAACGTGTTGGTTCAGGGCCAGCCGGCTGGCCGGGTCAAGGCCAACGCTGGGTTCATCGAGCAGTAACAGGCGCGGTTCATGCAGCAGCGCCCGGGCGATTTCCACCCGGCGACGATGGCCGCCATTCAGGGCGCGCACCCGTTCGTGGCGCCGCTCGGTCAACTGCTGGCGGGCCAGTTCGGCGTCAATGCGCACACTGCCCTGGCGCCGCGACAGGCCATGCAGCGCGACGTGGTAACGCAGGTTCTGCTCGACACTCAGGTCCAGGTCCAGGGTGCTCTGTTGGAACACCACGCCCAACTGGCGCAAGGCCGGCCGCGGCGAGGTCTGCAACGAATGGCCGCCGACCCGGACCTCACCGCGCTGTACGTCGTACAGGCGCGTGAGCAAAGCAATCAGCGTCGATTTGCCGGCGCCATTGGGGCCCAGCAACGCGGCGAAGCGCCCGGCTGCGATGCTGAAACTCACCTGTCTGAGGGCTTCGCGCGCGCCGTAGGCGAAGCTCAGGTCGCTGACTTCCAGGGCGTTCATGGCGTCACCACTACACCCCAGGGGTAACGCCCGACTTTCACCGACTTGAGCACTTTGCGGCTCTGCACGTCGATCACCGACACATCGCCGCTGACGCCATTGGTTGCCAGCAGTTGGCGTTGATCGGGGGTGAATGCCAGTTGCCAGACGCGCCGCCCCACCAGCAGGTAATCCAGCACTTCGAAGGTCTTGGCATCGATGACGGCGACGTGATTGGCCGGGCCCAGGGCGACGAAGGCGAGTTTGCCGTCGGCGCTGAGCTTGATGCCCACCGGTTGTACCTTGTCGGGGTGAACGCCCTTGATCTGGAACGTCAGCGTCTTGAGCACCTGGCGACTGGCGACATCGAGAATCGTCAGCGTGCCGCCGATTTCCGCCGAGGCCCAGAGCTGCGAACCGTCACGACTGAACTCGACGAAACGCGGCCGTTGGTCCACCAGTGTGTTGTCGGCCAAGGTCTGGGTGCTGGTGTCGATCCAGTGCAGCATGTTGGTGGTTTCACTGGTGTTGACCGCCCATTTGCCATCGGGGCTGACGGCCATGCCTTCGGGCTCGACGCCGACGCCGATCTGTCCCAGCACCTCGGAAGTCTGGGTGTCGATCACGGTCACCAGGGCATCGTCTTCGTTGGACACGTAGAGCCAGCGGTCATTGGGGTGCAAGGCGAACTGTTCCGGGTCCTTGCCGGAGGGCAACTCCTTGATGATCTTGCGGGTGGCGACGTCCATCACCTGTACCCGGTCCGAATCGCTGGCGCAGATGTACAGCAGGCGGTTGTCGTGGGACAGCAACAGGCCTCGGGGGCGTTGGCCCACCGGCAGGGTCTCGATGACCTCCAGGCTCTGCATGTCGATCAGGCTCAGGCTGTTGTCTTTCTCATTGGAAACCCAGGCGATGCTGGCGGCGGCGGGGCCGGCGACCAACAACGCCGCCGCCAGGGTGAGGGTCTGGCAAAGCAGGGCAGGTTGGAACCGGGTCGGGTCAAGCAGGGGGCGGCGCATGGCGGTTTCCTTATTGTTGTTCTTGAAGGGATCAGGGGTAGCGGCAGCTCACTTCGGGCCGGTCGTAGCCCAGGCTGTCCATTTCGTTGGTAGGGTGCAGAAAACCGTCCTGGGGCGAGGTGCTCACCAGCGCCCGCGGCTGAACCAGGGGAATCGGCTGGCGCAGTTGCCCGTTCCACGGCCGGTAACTGAGCTTGCGCCCCTTGAAACCGTCCAGCGGCAATTGCTCGCTCAGCGCCAGTTGGCGGATGGCCAATGGATCGTCCTGGCGCAGTTTGCTCACGGCACTGGCGATGCTGCGCACGGCGATCCAGGCGGCGAAATCACGATCATTCATCCAGCGCCCGGCCAGGGCTTCGAAGCGTTTTTGCAGCTGTGCCGCACCGTAGGTTTCCACGGTCTTGTGCCAGGCGGTGGGGGTCAGGCCTTGCGTGCCGGCCACCGGACGCGGGTACCAGGTCTGGTAGGGCACGTATTCGCCGAAGTCGCCGCGCTCGTCGGCCACCAGCACCACGTCGTATTCGGCGGTCTGGGTGAACAAAGGCATGTCGGCCTGGGCGCTGCGGCGCTGGTCGTTGTCGAACTGCCAGTCTTTTTGCGCGACGACCTTCATGCCGAAACGCTTCATGGCTCGTCGTAGCGCGGCAGCATAGGCCTGGTCCTCGGCGGTCTGGCCGACGATCAGTAATGCCCGCTGCCATTTGCGTACGACGCTGAACTGCACCAAGGCATCGGCGAGCATCGCCCGGTCGGGCAGGCTGTGGAGCACGTTGCCCAGGCAATCGGTGGTGCGCAGGCTGTCGTCGGCGCTGCCGGCATTGAACAGCAGGCTGTCGGGCAGGGCGGCACTGAGTTGGCGCAGGCTGGCGGATGGTGCGTTGACCACAAACAACCGCAGACCCTGGTCATGCTGCGCTTGGGCGGCCTGGAGCAAGGCTTCGGGGCTGTCGACGCTGGCGCTTTGCAGCTGGTAATCGTGCTTGAGAAAACGCCCGGTACTGTTGCTGTCGACAATCGCCAACTGCGCCCCGCGCAGCCCGGCATCGGCGGGCTCTTCAATGACGTTGGACAGCAGCGGGCCCGGGTCGGGGCGGTAACCCAGGTAGCCGATGCGCACTTGCAGCGGCGCGCCGTCGCCAGCCTGGGCGGCGACCGGCAACCCGGCGCTGGCCGCTGCGAGCAAAGGGATCAAGGCGTAACTGACGAGCCGGCGCATAACACCTCCATTTGCGGGTAGCGCCAGCATAGGAAGCCTGTGTCCAGGGGGAAATATGCAGAAAGTACCGCCGGGCCAGTACCAAGGTAGTAACCCGCTGCCGACGCCGGGGTTTTAGGATGCCAGTCATCGTCATTCATCAGGAGCGGACAGACCGTGCGGATTCTCAAAGCCCTGCTGCTGCCGTTGTTGCTGATCTTGAGTCTGATTGGCGTGGATCGGTTGTCTGGCAAACCAAAGAGCTGCCGCGAACACAAAACCTGCGAGCACACAGGTCCCCCTGTGGGAGTGAGCCTGCTCGCGATAGCGGTGGTTCAGTCGACAGCGCTGTTGAATGTGCCGATCTCATCGCGAGCAGGCTCGCTCCCACAGGAGTACTGTGCCGGCCAGGGGTTGGGCCGCTAACCATGTCGGCCCTCTGGCGAATCAACCTCTGGGTGACGGCGTTTTTCGCCGTGGTCACCCTGGCTTGTGCGGTCCTGTTGCTGCATCAAGCCACGGCCGATGTGAAACGCGAGCTGCAATCGGCCGAGTCCGTGGTGCATTACCTGAGTGAAACCGCCGAGCGCAACCCGGCCAGTCTCCAGTCGCGGCTGACCGGCAGTCTGCGTCATGTGCGGGTGCACTGGTTGGCGGAGGGGCAGGTGCAGCCGGGGAACAGCGAGGGCGGGGTAACCGCCTGGCTTGGTCGCTGGTTACTGGGCGACGCTCCGGCTGCCGCGGTGGTGGATTTGCGCGACGGTCGCCGGGCCTGGATCGCGGTCGATCCTCGGGACGAAATCGAAGAAGTCCTCGATTCCCTGGTGCAACTGCTCGGCGTCTGTGCGCTGGCGCTGTTGGTCAGCCTGCTGGTGATCCGCTGGGCGGTGCGCCGGGGTATGGGATTGCTCGATGAATTGCTGCGGGCCTTGCGTCAGGTCTGCGCCGGCGATCTGCAGGTGCGGCTGGCCGCTGATGCTATCCCGGAGGCCCGGCAATTGGCGGTGCATTTCAATCGCATGACCGCTGCCCTGACTCAGGCGCAGGCCGATAACACCCGGCTTACTCAAGCCCTGCTGGCTGTGCAGGAGCAGGAACGCACGCAGCTGGCTCGGACCCTGCACGATGACCTGGGCCAATACGTGGCAGGGATCCGCGCCCGGGCATGCTTGCTGCGGCTGGTGATCGATCAGCCGCCGATGCTGGAGCAGACCGTCAGCCAGCTCGAGGGTCATTGCGAGCATCTGCAACAGGGATTCCGTGCGCTGGTGCAAGACCTGTATCCGGTGGTGCTTCAGCACCTGCCGCTGTCCGAGGCCATCGAGCTGCTGGTGGCTCAGTGGCAACAAAACCAGGGCATCGCCTGTCAGCTGCGGATCAACGCGCCGTTGCCGCCGTTGTCGGGCTCGAACAAGACCCACCTGTATCGCCTGTTGCAGGAAGCGCTGACCAATGTCGTCCGGCATGCCGGCGCCACGCAGGTGCGGATTCGCCTGCAGCATCGGGCCGGGCGTTTGCGAGTGCTGGTGCGTGACAACGGCCGGGGAGCGACCGGGCCCCATCGAGCGGGCGTTGGCCTGCACTCGATGTCCGAGCGCGCCCGCAGCCTGGGTGGCGAACTGCGCATCATCAGCCAGCCCGGTGCCGGTTGGGCGCTGGCCTTGAATATTCCCCTGGAGGCGTGATGAACATCTTGTTGGTCGACGATCATGCGGTGGTTCGGCAGGGCTATGCCAGCCTATTGCGGGCGCTGATGCCGGAGCTGCAAGTGCGCGAAGCCGCCACCGGTGAAGAGGCGTTGAGCCAAGTGCTGGAGCAGGTGCCTCATCTGGTGATCATGGACTTCGGCCTGCCCGGTATCAGCGGGCTGGAAACCACCCGGCGCCTGCGCCAGCGCCTGCCGCAACTGCGGGTGCTGTTCTTCAGCATGCACGATGAACTGCCATTGGTCCGTCAGGCGCTGGACGCCGGTGCTGCGGGCTACCTGACCAAGAATTCGGCACCTCAGATACTGGTGGAGGCCGTGCGCCGGGTGCTGGCCGGCCATGCCTACATCGAACAAGCCCTGGCCACCCAGTTGGCCTGCGCCAGTACCCGACACGACACCGACCCGCGCTTGCAATGCATGACCCAGCGCGAGCTGGAGATCTTCGTCATGCTCGCCAGGGGCACCCCGGCGCGCACCATTGCCGAACAGCTGTGCATCAGCGCCAAGACCGTGTCCAATCACTTGACGCTGCTCAAGAGCAAGCTGCAGGTCAGCTCCCATGCCGAACTGGTGCACCTGGGGATCGACATGGGCGTGGTGCGGGTGGCGGGGTGAATCCCATCCTTGAAAGCAATACACAACTGTGGCGAGGGAGCTTGCTCCCGCTGGGCTGCGAAGCAGCCCCAATACCAATCGCTTCGGTGCATCAGGAAGATTGAGTTGTCTGGATGGGGGCTGCTGCGCAGCCCAGCGGGAGCAAGCTCCCTCGCCACGGGATCTGTGTCGGTCCTTGAATGGGTACTAATCCCAAGTCGTCGGGCAACCCGTACACCCTTGCATATTCGCATCCTGAAAATTCCCGTAATGCTGGCGTGAACCACTCATGTTGGCGTCTTCCAGGTTGCTTTCGCCAAGCTTGGCTTCCTGCAGGTTGGCGTCGCGCAGGTCGGCGCCCTTGAGGTCTGCCTTGCTCAGCCAGGCCATTTCCAGGTCGGCGGCTTGCAGGTTGGTTTCGTGCATTCGGGCGCCGGACAGCCGGGCGAATTGAAGATACGCGGCGCTCAGGTCGGCTTTCTGGAACTGCGCGCCCTGGGCAAACAGGCCCCAGCCCTGGATAGCCTTGAGCGTGGCCCCACTGAAATCCGCCAGACGCAGGTTGCTTTGCTGCAAGCTGGCACGGGTCAGGTTGGCGCCTTGCAGACGGGCTTTTTCCAGATTGGCCAGGTCCAGCCGCGCATGGCGCAGATCGGCGCCCCGCAGGTCGGCACCGCTGAGGTTCATTTTGCGCAGGTCCTGGTTGGCCAGCCGGGCCCCGCGAAGGTCGGCGCCGGGGCATTGGCTGGACTCGGCGATGATGCAGCCGTTGATGGTCAGGGGCATGTCGGGGTCGGCGGCGCTGGCATTTGCGGCGAACACGATCAATAAAACCAGTGGATAGTTCATGGCAGGAACTCGAGTTAACTGTGGGAGCGAGCCTGCTCGCGATTGCGGCGGTACATTCAACATCACTGCCATCTGAACCACCGCCATCGCGAGCAGGCTCGCTCCCACAAGGGATCTTTGCTAGACACAGAATCTGTGTCCAATGAGATCAAGAGTGGGAGCGGGCTTGCTCGCGAAGCCGTCGGTACATTCAACATCACTGCCAACTGAACCACCGCTATCGCGAGCAGGCTCGCTCCCGCAAGGGTTATTGGCGGGCCACCTTGGTATCCCAACTCGGAATCTTGAACACCCAGAACGACCCGCCCTGGGCCACCGGCTTGGTCAGCTCGGCCATGTCGCCGCCCCACAACGGCACGGCGCCGCCGTAGCCGACGGTCACGCCGATGTACTGTTCGCCGTCCTGTTCCCAGGTGATGGGCGGGGAGACGATGCCGCTGCCGGTCTGGAACTTCCACAATTCCTGGCCGGTCTTGGCGTCGAAGGCCTTGAAGAAGCCGTCGCCGGTGCCGGTGAACACCAGATTGCCCTTGGTGGCGAGCACCCCGGCCCACAGCGGCAAGGCTTCCTTGTGTTCCCAGACCACCTTGCCGGTGGTGGGGTTCATCGCCCGCAGGCTGCCGACGTGATCGTCATACATGCGCTTGATGCGAAAGCCCATGCCCAGGTAGGCCGAGCCTTTCTTGTAGTTAACCTCTTCGGTCCAGTATTCCTCCTTCCACTGGTTGCCCGGCACGTAGAACAGCCCGGTGTCCTGGCTGTAGGCCATGGGATTCCAGTTCTTGCCACCCAGGAAAGGCGGTGAGACTTCCACCGGTTTGCCCTTGGTTTCACCCGGCAGTGGCTTGGCCGGACGCTGACCTGGATTTTCCACCGGGCGGCCGGTCTTCAGGTCGATGTGGCTGGCCCAGGTGATGTTGTCGACGAAAGGGAAGGCGTTCTGCAGCTTGCCGTTGTTGCGGTCCACGACGTAGAAAAAACCGTTGCGGTCGGCGTGAGCGGTGGCCTTGACCAGCTTGCCGTCCTTGTCTTTGTAGTCGAACAGCACCAGCTCGTTGTTGCCGGAGAAATCCCAGGCATCGTTGGGTGTGTGTTGGTAGAACCACTTCACCTCGCCGGTACTCGGGTCGACGCCCACCTGGCCGGAGGTGTAGAGGCTGTCGTAATCCTGCGGGTTGCCATCCTTGGCCGTGCGCGCCCAGGTGTTCCATGGCCCCGGGTTGCCGGCGCCGACGATGATGGTGTTGGTTTCGGGGTCGAAACTGGCGCTCTGCCAAGGTGCGCCGCCGCCGTGGCTCCAGGCCTCGACCTTGCCGGTTTCGGTGGTTTTGTCGTCGGGCCAGGACGGTGCTTTCACATCGCCGGTCGGCGTGCTGTCCTTGCCGTTGAGACGGCCCATGTGGCCTTCGACGAAAGGCCGCATCCAGACTTCTTCACCGGTGTCCGGGTCCCGGGCGAACAGTTGCCCGACCACGCCGAACTCATCCCCGGAACTGCCATGGATCAACAGCACCTTGCCGCTGGTCTTGTCCTTGATCAGTACCGGGGCTCCGGTCATGGTGTAGCCGGCCGCGTGATCGCCGAACTTCTTGTTCCACACCACTTTGCCGGTGTTCTTATTCAGGGCGACCACCCGCGCATCCAGCGTGCCGAAGTAGATCTTGTCGCCGTAAATGGCCGCGCCCCGATTGACCACGTCGCAGCACGGGCGAATGTTGTCCGGCAGCCGATGGCTGTAGGTCCACAGGCGTTTGCCGGTCTTGGCGTCGAGGGCGAATACCCGCGAGTAAGAGCCGGTGACGTACACCACGCCGTCGCTGACGATGGCCTGGGATTCCTGGCCGCGCTGCTTTTCGTCGCCGAATGAATAAGACCAGGCCGGCGTGAGCTTGAACACGTTCTTGTCATTGACCTGGGCCAGCGGGCTCCAGCGCTGGGCGTTGGTGCCCATGCCGTATTGCAATACGTCGCGGGTGGTCAGGTGGTCGTTGGCGATGTCTTCCCAGGTGACTGCGGCGTTCGCCTGCGGAGTCAGGGACAGGCTGCCGGCCAGCAGCAAGGCAACGGTCAGGGAAGAGAGGGCGGGGAGCGTTTTTATTGTCATGGTGGGCATTCCCAGTGAGGTTTTGGCCTGACTAGGTTGGGTCGCGTCAGGGCTCTACCGATACGGAAAAAGTCCCGCCCTTGCCGGGAAGACTTCCCGAACCGGCTGTCTTTGCGAACCGCGCCGGATGACCCGCTACCAAGGAACTAGAGTGCGGCCACCAAAGCAGCATTCGGCTGGGGTGCAGGCGTTCCTAAGATGACGGCACGGCCTCTGTAGAGAGGTCTTGCGTGCAAATTCGAGGGCATAACAATGACAACAAAACGCAACGCCATCATCGCTACCGCATTGCTGATAGGGCTGACCGGCGCAGGCTCCGTGTGGGCCCATGGCAACGTAGTGCCCCAGGCAGTGGAAACCAAAGGGCTGACCCCGATCAAGGACACTGGCCTGCCAACAGATGGCGATGGTTGGCTCGCGCAAAACCCTTACCGCAGCTCTCCCGAGCGGGATAAGGCGGTGGAAATCGGCGCCTCGGCCTACAACCAGAACTGCGCCGCGTGCCACGGCCTGGAAGCCAAGTCCGGCGGGATCGCGCCGGATCTGCGCATGCTGGATGCCGCCGAAGCCGGAGATGAGTGGTTTGTCGAGCGCGTGCGTCACGGCGCGGTGCGCGACGGCCGGGTCTACATGCCGAAAATGGCGGACTATTTGAGCCAGGAAGCCTTGTGGGCGGTGCGCACCTATCTCGACAGCGTGCACGTCGAGGAGTGATCGCCATGCGCCTGTTCGCGTGGATATTCTGCAGCCTGTTGCTGTGTGGCCAGACGGTTCAGGCACAGGTGCGCAACTACGACGAAATGATCGCCGCCGGCGAGCTGAAAGTGGCGGTGTACAAGGATTTTGCCCCCTATAGCTTCGAAGACCACGGCCAGCCTCGGGGCGTGGATGTGGAGCTGGCCCAGGCCCTCGCCAAAGCCCTTGGCGTGCGCCTGCGATTGATCTGGGCGCCGCCCGGCGAAAAGCTCGATGACGACCTGCGCGATTACATCTGGCGCAGCAGCGCCCTGCATGGTCGGCAACTGGCCGACCTGATGATGCGCGTGCCTTACGATCGCGACTACGTGCAAAAGCGCAACGACATCGGTGAACTGGAAAACGCCCAGGTCGCCATGTTCGGGCCTTATCAGCAGGAGTGCTGGCAAGTGGCGTACGACCTCCGCCGGCTTGAAAGTGTAGGCAGTGTCGCGGTATTCCAGCAGCACCCCATTGGCGTTGAAGTCGACAGCGTGCCGTCGTTCTACCTGACCTCGGTGTTCAACGGCATGCTCAGCGCCAGGACCCATCACTTCCCCGGCGTAGGCCAGGCGTTCAAGGCCATGCGGGCCGGGCAGGTCGACGCGGTCATGGCCATGCGCGGGGAGATCGACTGGCAACTGCATGAGGCGGCCGATCCGCAACTGGCATTGGCCGAAAATGCTTACCCGAACATGGGCAAGCAACGGTGGGAAATCGGTATGGCGGTGCATGAGAGCAACCGGCAGCTGGCTTATGCGGTAGAAGAAGCGCTGGAAGGGTTGATCCGCGACGGCAGTCTCAAAACCATCTATGCCCATTACGGCCTGCGTTACGAAGTGCCCGAGATGTATCAATAGGAGCGCAGGGATGAACTGGCGAGCGTGGGGTCTGCTGTTGTGCTGCCTGCCGTTGACGGCGACGGCGCTCGAGACCGGGAAGGACCCGGTGCCCTCGGTGATGTGGGCCTTCTATCACAAACAATTGCTGGGTGAGGCGCCGTTCGTGTTCGACGACCGGGTCCGGTTGCTGGCGCCGCCTTTTGCCGAAGACGCGCGCCAGGTGCCATTGCAGATCGATGCCCGCGCATTCACCGGCGACGTGGTGCGCATGCTGGTTTGGGCCGAACTGAACCCGCTGCCCAAGATCGTCGATTTCCAGCCGGGGGAGCGGGTGCTGCCCTGGCTGTCGATCCGCATTCGTATCGAGCAGGCCACGCCGTTGCGCGCTGCCGTGCAGACCCGTGACGGCCTGTGGCACGTCGGCTCGACGTTGATCGACGCGGCCGGTGGCGGCTGCACCGCGCCAAGCGTGGTGCGGACCCAGCCGGGCTGGGAAGAACACTTGGGCGAAGTGCTGGGAGCTCGTTACCCCCGAGGTGAAGACAGCCGCCTGCGCCTGCAAGTCGCCCACCCAATGGACAATGGGCTGGTGAGCGGCATCCCGGAGTTTTACCTCAACCAGGCGCAGTTGCTGGACGCCGACGGCCAGGTGCTGGCGCGCCTGGAGCTGTTCCCGGCCGTCAGCGAAAACCCCAACCTGAGCTTCGACATTCAAGGCCCCGGGCAGACCCGCCTGTTGTTGCGTGACAACAGCGGCAATGAATTCGAGGCTACGGTCCCCTGACCACAAGGAGCGCGCCATGCGTTGGTTGTTGCTGATCTGGCTGGGCCTGTGCCTGCCGACATGGGCCGCAGCGGACTATTCACTCAAGCCCTGGCAGATCGCCGAAGGCACCTGGCTGCTGGAAGGCAGCACGGACAATTTTGCCAAGGCCAACGGCGGCAACATCGTCAACACCGCTTTTATTGTCACCGAGGCCGGCGTGGTGGTCATCGACAGCGGCCCGTCCCGGCGCTACGGGCAGGCCTTGCGGCAGGCGATTGCCGCGATCACCGATAAGCCGGTAGTCCAGGTGTTGCTGACCCATCATCACCCCGACCATGTCTTGGGCAACCAGGCCTTCAGCGACGTCTCCATCGGCGCGCTGGCGGGGACCACGGATCTGTTGCGCCAGCAGGGCGATGCCATGGCCGAGAACATGTACCGGCTGGTCGGTGACTGGATGCGTGGCACCGAAGTGGTGTTGCCAAACCAAGTGCTGGTTCCCGGTCCGCTGAAGGTCGGCAACCATTCGTTGCGTCTGCTGGCATTGGCCGGGCACACCGGGGCGGACCTGGCGATCCTCGATGAAACCACCGGCGTGTTGTTTGCCGGCGATCTGGTGTTCTACGAACGAGCCCTGACCACCCCGAACAGCCCCGGTTTGGAGGTCTGGCTCAAGGACCTGGACACCCTGCAAAGCCTGCCGTGGAAGCAGATCGTACCCGGCCATGGTCCAGTGGCGAGCGATGCCCGGCCTTTCTTGCAAATGCGCGACTACCTCAGCTGGCTCGACCAACTGATGCGCGCCGGCGCGGCCCGGGGCGATGACATGGCCGAGATGATCCGCAGCCCCATCCCCGAGCGTTTTGCCGGGATCAGCTTGAGTCGGTATGAGCTGATTCGCAGTGTCAGTCATCTTTATCCGCGTTATGAGCGGGTAGGGATGAAGCGAGTAGATGCCAAGATTGAGTAGTCCCGGCAAATCCCCCGGCTAGCGCCAAAAATGAAAAAAGGCGGGCCTTGGTCTAAGGTCATTGTTAAGGACACAGCAGGGGTGTGGTGCCTGAAAAAATAGCCGAAGTCGCGGAACCGAAGATGTCATGGCCGCAGAGTGCTTTCTACGCAAGGCAGAACTCTGGAGCAGCGATGAAATGACCATCACAAAAATCCTCCACGACAAAATCCACGCCAATGGCATCGAAATGCACTATCGGTTTACCGGGCAAGGGGCACCGATCGTCCTTCTCCACGGCTGGCCACAACACTCTCTGATGTGGAATCGGGTCATGGCGGAACTCGCCGACCAGTATCTAATCATTGCCCCGGATCTGCGCGGAGCCGGAGGATCGTCGATTACGCCCGGGGGCTACGACAAGCGGACCATGGCGCGCGATCTACGAGCCCTCATCGAGAAGCTCAACCTGGGGCCGGTCTTCCTTGTGGGCTACGATCACGGTGTTGGCGTTGCTTACCAATATGCCGGCGCGCACCCCAACGACGTTCGACGGCTGGCCCTCGCCGAATATGCGCTGCCGGGTTTCGGCTACGAGGCCAAGCTGACGCCATCTCGAGACTGGGACGTCGCCAGCAGCTGGCAACTCAGCTTCTTCACCCAACCCGATGTTGCGGAACTGTTCATTCGCGGAAAGGAGCGCGAGCTGCTCTCCTGGTTCTTCTGGAAGATGTCCGCCAACCCTGAGGGCGTGAGCGGCGAGGACTTCGAGGAATATGTCCGGCAGATCATCAAACCAGGCGCGCTGCGAGCGGGCCTCAATTACTACGCTGCGGTCTGGCAGGACATGGACGATCATTCCGAAACCGCTCGGCGGGGTAAGCTGCAGATGCCCGTGCTCGGCATTGGTGGTCGATGGGGGTTCGCCGAGAAGACCAGCCTGCTCCTCGAACCGGTGGCGCAGCACCTGAGTGGGACCGTCATTGAAGGTGCCGGACACTGGCCGGCCGACGAACGTCCCGACGAGTTTGCCCGAATCTTGCGCGATTTTTTCCAAGCCGACTCGCCCTGAAGCCGGCATGCCGTTCACGTAAGGCTGGCGCCACCTTATCGGCGTCCTGAGTGCACAGCGTTGTAACGGTCCAATCCGGTCTTCACATGTACCAAGGAACTAGAAAACTCAACACAGCGGGCAATTGTTGACGACGGCCCCAAGGCCAAGAATCTGCGGCAGACCGGGAAAATTTCCCGGGTATAACAATAACCGCAGAGGTAGCCGTCATGACTCATCCCGCACGTCGCCAGCCCTTCGCCGTGAGCCTGCTGCTCAGTGCCATGCTGCTGTCCGGTTCGGCCTTGGCCGCCGTGACCGATCAGGAAATTCTCCAGGACCCGAAAAACCCGCAGCAGGTCGTGACCAACGGCCTCGGCGTGCAAGGCCAGCGCTATAGCCCGCTCGACACGCTGAACGTGAATAACGTCAAGGATCTGCGTCCGGTCTGGGCGTTCTCCTTCGGTGGCGAAAAGCAGCGCGGCCAGCAGGCCCAGCCGATGATCAAGGATGGGGTGATGTACCTCACCGGTTCCTACTCGCGGGTGTTCGCGGTGGATGCACGCACCGGCAAGAAACTCTGGCAGTACGACGCGCGCCTGCCCGATGACATCCGCCCTTGCTGCGACGTGATCAACCGTGGCGTGGCGCTGTATGGCGACCTGGTGTATTTCGGCACCCTGGACGCCAAGCTGGTGGCGTTGAACAAAGACACCGGCAAAGTGGTGTGGAGCAAGAAAGTCGCTGACCACAAGGAAGGTTATTCCATCAGTGCCGCGCCCATGGTCATCAACGGCAAGTTGATCACCGGCGTGGCGGGCGGCGAGTTTGGCGTGGTGGGCAAGATCAGCGCCTACGACCCGAAAAACGGCGAGCTGCTGTGGACCCGTCCGACCGTGGAAGGGCACATGGGTTATGTCTACAAGGACGGCAAGGCTATCGAGAATGGTATTTCCGGTGGCGAAGCCGGCAAGACCTGGCCGGGGGATCTCTGGAAGACCGGTGGTGCGGCGCCCTGGCTGGGCGGCTACTACGATCCGGAAACCAATCTGCTGCTGTTTGGCACCGGTAACCCGGCACCGTGGAACTCCCATCTGCGCCCCGGCGACAACCTCTATTCCTCGTCGCGCCTGGCCCTTAACCCGGACGACGGCAGCATCAAATGGCACTTCCAGAGCACCCCTCACGACGGCTGGGACTATGACGGCGTCAACGAACTGATCTCCTTCAACTACAAGGAAGGGGGCAAGGACATCAAGGCTGCGGCCACCGCCGACCGCAACGGCTTCTTCTACGTGCTCGATCGCACCAACGGCAAGTTCATCCGCGGCTTCCCGTTTGTCGACAAGATCACCTGGGCCAGCGGCCTGGACAAGGAAGGGCGGCCGATCTACAACGAGGCCGGCCGTCCGGGCGCGCCGGGCAGCGAAGCCAAGGGCAGCTCGGTGTTTGTCGCGCCGGCGTTCCTCGGGGCGAAGAACTGGATGCCGATGGCCTACAACCAGGACACCGGGTTGTTCTACGTGCCGTCCAACGAATGGGGCATGGACATCTGGAACGAAGGCATCGCCTACAAGAAGGGCGCGGCGTTCCTGGGGGCCGGTTTCACCATCAAGCCGCTGAACGAGGACTACATCGGTGTGCTGCGGGCCATCGACCCCAAGACTGGCAAGGAGGTCTGGCGTCACAAGAACTTCGCGCCGCTGTGGGGCGGAGTGCTTACCACCAAGGGCAACCTGGTGTTCACCGGCACGCCTGAAGGATTCCTGCAGGCCTTCAATGCCAAGACCGGGGAAAAGGTCTGGGAATTCCAGACCGGCTCCGGTGTGCTCGGTTCGCCCATCACTTGGGAAATGGATGGCGAGCAATACGTCTCCGTGCTCTCGGGCTGGGGTGGCGCGGTGCCGTTGTGGGGCGGCGAAGTGGCCAAGCGCGTGAAGGACTTCAACCAGGGCGGCATGCTCTGGACCTTCAAGTTGCCGAAAGAGTTGGTGGCCAAGCGCTGAGCCAACCTTGGCAAATGTAGAACCTGTGGGAGCGAGCTTGCTCGCGATGGGGCCAGAACATCTTGCATCGATGGTGACTGATCCGCCGCCATCGCGAGCAAGCTCGCTCCCACATAAAAGCTCCGATTCATCCTCGGATCGCGGCAAAACCTACGACCAAATAACGAGAGCCCCCCTGCCAATGACGCATTCGTCCAGCATGCGGGTCTCTCTACCATCGGCCTATCGCCTGTCCCGCGACAGGCATCGACCAGGCAGAGGCCCATTATGATCTATGCACAACCCGGAACCCCAGGCGCCGTCGTTACCTTCAAGCCGCGCTATGGCAATTTCATCGGCGGCGAATTCGTCGCGCCGGTTAACGGCGAGTATTTCACCAACACGTCCCCGGTCAACGGCGAGGTCATTGCCGAGTTCCCACGCTCCAACGCCGCTGACATTGACAAGGCCCTGGACGCAGCCCACGCCGCTGCCGATGCCTGGGGCAAGACTTCGGTGCAGGATCGCTCCCTGGTGCTGTTGAAAATCGCCGACCGCATCGAACAGAACCTGGAACGCCTGGCTGTCAGCGAGACTTGGGACAACGGCAAAGCCGTGCGCGAAACCCTCAATGCCGACGTACCGCTGTCGGCCGACCATTTCCGTTATTTTGCCGGCTGCATCCGCGCCCAAGAGGGTGGGGCCGCCGAGATCAATGAACTGACCACCGCCTATCATTTCCACGAACCGCTGGGCGTGGTCGGACAGATCATCCCGTGGAACTTCCCGCTGCTGATGGCCGCCTGGAAACTCGCCCCGGCCCTGGCCGCGGGTAACTGCATCGTGCTCAAGCCAGCGGAGCAGACGCCGTTGTCGATCACCGTGTTCGTCGAGCTGATCGCCGACCTGCTGCCGCCCGGTGTGTTGAACATCGTCCATGGCTTTGGCCGCGAAGCCGGTGAAGCCCTGGCCACCAGCAAGCGCATCGCCAAGATCGCCTTCACCGGCTCGACCCCGGTGGGCTCGCACATCATGAAATGCGCCGCCGAGAACATCATCCCGTCCACCGTGGAGCTGGGCGGCAAGTCGCCGAACATCTTCTTCGAAGACATCATGCAGGCCGAGCCGGCGTTCATCGAAAAGGCCGCCGAAGGCCTGGTGCTGGCGTTCTTCAACCAGGGCGAAGTCTGCACCTGCCCATCACGGGCGCTGGTGCAGGAGTCGATCTACGCGCCGTTCATGGCCGAGGTCATGAAGAAGATCGCCAAGATCAAGCGCGGCAATCCGCTGGATACCGAAACCATGGTCGGCGCCCAGGCGTCCCAGCAGCAGTACGACAAGATTCTTTCGTACCTGGACATCGCCCGGGAGGAGGGCGCCGAGCTGCTCACGGGCGGCGCGGCGGAACATCTTGAAGGGGATTTGTCGAGCGGCTATTACATCCAGCCGACCCTGCTCAAGGGCCACAACAAGATGCGCGTGTTCCAGGAAGAGATCTTCGGCCCGGTGGTGGGCGTGACCACGTTCAAGGATGAAGCCGAAGCCCTGGCGATCGCCAACGACACCGAGTTCGGTCTCGGCGCCGGTCTCTGGACCCGCGACATCAACCGCGCCTACCGCATGGGCCGGGCAATCAAGGCCGGGCGTGTCTGGACCAACTGCTACCACCTGTACCCGGCCCACGCCGCGTTCGGTGGCTACAAGAAGTCCGGCGTGGGTCGTGAAACCCACAAGATGATGCTCGACCATTACCAGCAGACCAAGAACCTGCTGGTGAGCTACGACGTTAATCCGTTGGGCTTCTTCTAACCCAGAAACACCCCCCTGTGGGAGCGAGCTTGCTCGCGATAGCGGTAGATCATTCAACCTCTATGTTGAATGTTCCGACGTCATCGCGAGCAGGCTCGCTCCCACATTTGGATTTGTGTGATTGCAGCATTGCTACCAACGCACCCCACCCACCGCTTCGAAAGTAGCATTCGAACGCCGGGTACAGCGTGCATTAATGACGTTGCCGGAATGGCCCGGTACAAGAAGAGGAAAGACCCATGTGGACTAAACCCGCGTACACCGACCTGCGTATAGGCTTTGAAGTGACGATGTACTTCGCCAACCGATGAGCGTTGGCCCGGCCTGAGATGTTCAGGCCGGGCTACCCATTTGGTCTGATTGCAATCACGGTGGGATGCTTTAGGCTCAGGGTATTCCCGGAACAATAAGAACAGGCTTACCGATGAGCCAGAGTCTCAGCCCGCTGCGCAAGTTCGTTTCACCTGAAATCATGTTTGGCGCCGGTTGCCGGCACAATGTCGGCAATTACGCCAAGACGTTCGGCGCACGCAAGGTGCTGATCGTCACCGATCCCGGCGTGATCGCCGCAGGATGGGTCGCCGATGTCGAGGCCAGTCTCCAGGCCCAGGCCATCGATTACTGCATCTACAGTGCCGTCTCGCCCAATCCCCGGGTCGAAGAAGTCATGCTCGGGGCCGAGCTGTACCGGGAAAACCACTGCGATGTCATCGTCGCGGTCGGTGGCGGCAGCCCCATGGATTGCGGTAAAGGCATCGGCATCGTCGTTGCCCATGGTCGCAATATCCTGGAATTCGAAGGCGTGGACACCTTGCACGTGCCCAGCCCACCGTTGATCCTGATTCCCACCACCGCCGGCACCTCGGCGGACGTGTCGCAGTTCGTGATCATTTCCAACCAGCAAGAGCGCATGAAGTTTTCCATTGTCAGCAAGGCCGCGGTGCCGGACGTGTCGCTGATCGACCCGGAAACGACCCTGAGCATGGACCCGTTTTTGTCCGCCTGCACCGGCATCGATGCGCTGGTGCATGCCATCGAGGCGTTTGTATCCACCGGCCACGGCCCGCTCACCGACCCCCATGCGCTGGAGGCCATGCGCCTGATCAACAGCAACCTGGTGCAGATGATCGCCAACCCGGCGGATGTCGCCCTGCGGGAAAAGATCATGCTGGGCAGCATGCAGGCCGGCCTGGCGTTCTCCAACGCGATTCTCGGTGCGGTGCACGCGATGTCCCACAGCCTGGGCGGGTTCCTGGATTTGCCCCATGGCTTGTGCAACGCGGTGCTGGTGGAGCATGTGGTGGCGTTCAACTACAACTCGGCGCCCGAACGTTTCAAGGTGATTGCCCAGACGCTGGGTATCGATTGCCGGGGCCTCAATCACCGGCAGATCCGCACCCGGCTGGTGGAACACCTGATTGCCCTCAAACGCACCATCGGCTTTCACGAAACCCTGGGGCTGCACGGGGTGAGCACTTCGGATATTCCGTTCCTGTCGCAACATGCGATGCATGATCCGTGCATTCTCACCAACCCTCGGGAGTCGAGCCAGCGGGATGTCGAGGTCGTCTATGGCGAAGCCCTCTGACGAACAGCAAAAAGCCCTGGCCGGGCTGCTGGGACTGGGCAATCACTCCACGCGCAAGAGCCACTATCCGGAACTGGCCGCGCGCCTCGATGAGCTGGAACAGGCTCGGCAACACCTGCAACAGCTCAACGATCAGTTGGAACAGCGGGTGGCCGAACGTACCGACGCACTGCTGGAGGCCAACCGCAACCTGCAACAACAGATCATCCAACGCGAGCTGATCGAACAACAACTGCGCGACGCTCGGGACGCTGCGCAGGCGGCCAACCGCAGCAAGGACAAATACCTGGCCGCCGCCAGCCATGACCTGCTGCAACCGCTCAACGCCGCACGCCTACTGATCGCCACATTACGCGAACGCTCGCTGCCCACCTCCGAACACGTGCTGGTGGAGCGTACCCACCAGGCGCTCGAAGGGGCGGAAGACCTGCTCACCGACCTGCTGGACATCTCCCGGCTGGACCAGGCTGCAGTCAGGCCGGACCTGGCGCCGTATCGGCTGGATGAGTTGCTCGCGCCGCTGGCTTCGGAGTTTCAATCGGTGGCTGGCGCTGCCGGCTTGGAGCTACGGGTACGTTTCGGCGACGAAACAGTGATGACCGACCTGCGGCTGATGACCCGGATCTTGCGCAACCTGCTCAGCAATGCCTGTCGCTACACCGCTCAGGGCGGCATCCTGTTGGCCGCGCGGCGTCGGGGCGAGCGGTTGAGCCTGGAGGTCTGGGACACGGGGCGCGGTATTGCTGCCGACTGCCTGGAGTCGATCTTCCTGGAGTTCAACCAGCTGGACGTAGGTCGCGCTGCTGATCGCAAGGGTGTCGGCCTGGGTTTGGCGATTGTCGAGCGTATCGCCCACATTCTCGGTTATCGGGTCCAGGTACGTTCCCGCCCGGGGCGCGGTTCGGTATTCAGCATCGAGGTGCCGTTGTCTGCTGAAAGACTGCTGCCCATGGCCCAGATGCCCGCCCAGGCCGTCGCCGGTAACCCGCTGCCTGGCCGCCGTCTGCTGGTCATCGACAATGAGCTGAGCATTTTGCAAAGCATGGCCGCGCTGCTGGGGCAGTGGGGGTGTGACGTGTTGACCGCCACGGACGAGGCGGGTGCCTTTGACGTGCTGCAAGGCCGCGCGCCGGAACTGATCCTGGCGGATTTCCACCTGGATCATGGCGTCGTCGGGTGCGAAGTGGTCAAGCACTTGCGCGAGCATTTCCAACAGACGATCCCGGCGGTGATCATCACCGCCGATCGCAGCGACCAGTGCCGCCGCGCCTTGCGCAAACTCAATGCGCCACTGCTCAACAAACCGGTCAAGCCCGGCAAATTGCGGGCGGTGTTGAGTCAGTTGCTCGGGTAGCGGGTGGAGAGGTGACGCCAGATTTCACCAACAATCCCTTGTGGGAGCGAGCCTGCTCGCGATAGCACTGGGTCAGCTTGCATCACTGTCTAATGCGCCACCGCCATCGCGAGCAGGCTCGTTCCCACATTTTTCAGCCAGTGCGCCATCAAAACGCCGTCATTTGGTCGGTGTTTATGCCTTGAATGAAAAAAGAGGCTTCGGTCTGTTTAGTTCATTCTGTAAACTCCCCCCGCTGCGACAATCGGGCGCGGCCATGTCTGGCCCGATTACAAGCGTTTTGCAGTGTCCCTCACCCAGCTGAAGCCAAGACCTACAAGAAGTCAGCGCCGGAGAGACATAAAAGCGAGGCCGACGATTCTCGGCCCCTGTAGGTCCATCCTCCAGTCTCGTCTCGACCCCAGTCATGCCGTATGCCGGCCATGGCGTGGTCTATCATTGCCGGACTGGTGGGCGGAATGGCGTTCTACCCTAGGGATACACACATGTTGAAGAAAACACACACGGCGCTGCTGGGCCTGGCGATGGCGATGGGTCTTGCGACCACGCACGCCGCCGAGGCAAAAAAAGTGGATGTCCTGCTCATTGGTGGCGGCATCATGAGCTCGACACTCGGCGTTTGGCTCAATGAGCTGGAACCGGACTGGACCATGGAAATGGTCGAGCGCCTGGACGGTGTTGCCCAAGAGAGCTCCAACGGCTGGAACAACGCCGGTACCGGTCACTCCGCGCTGGCCGAGCTGAACTACACGCCCGAAGACAAGAATGGCAAGGTCGAAATCGCTAAGGCCATCGAGATCAACGAAGCGTTCCAGGTTTCCCGTCAGTTCTGGGCCTGGCAGGTCAAGAACGGCGTGCTGAAGAACCCGCGCTCGTTCATCAACTCCACCCCGCACATGAGCTTTGTCTGGGGCGAGGACAACATCGCGTTCCTGAAGAAGCGCTACGAAGCCCTTCAGGCCAGCCCGTTGTTCGCCGGCATGCAGTACTCCGAAGATCGCGAGCAGATCAACAAGTGGGTACCGCTGATGATGCAAGGGCGTGATCCGAGCCAGAAAGTCGCGGCCACCTGGAGTCCCTTGGGCACCGACGTGAATTTCGGCGAAATCACCCGTCAGTTTGCTGCTCACCTGCAAACCAAACCGAACTTCTCCCTCAAGCTGTCCAGCGAAGTGCAGGACATCACCCGCAACGAAGATGGCACCTGGCGCGTTGCGTACAAGAACCTGAAGGACGGTAGCGAAACCGAGACCGACGCCAAGTTCGTGTTCATCGGCGCTGGCGGCGGTGCCTTGCACCTGCTGCAGGAAGCCGACATCCCCGAAGCCCGTGAATACGCCGGCTTCCCGGTAGGCGGCTCGTTCCTGGTGACCGAGAACCCGACTGTCGCCCAGATGCACCTGGCCAAGGCCTACGGTAAGGCTTCGGTTGGCGCACCGCCGATGTCGGTTCCGCACCTGGACACCCGCGTGCTCGACGGCAAGCGTGTGATTCTGTTTGGCCCGTTCGCCACTTTTTCCACCAAGTTCCTGAAGAACGGTTCGTACTTTGACCTGCTGACCAGCACCACCACCCACAACGTGTGGCCGATGACCAAGGTGGGTATCGAACAGTACCCGCTGGTCGAATACCTGGCCGGCCAGTTGATGCAGTCGGACGAAGATCGCTTCAACGCCCTGAAGGAATACTTCCCGGACGCCAAGCAAGAAGACTGGCGCCTGTGGCAGGCCGGCCAGCGCGTGCAGATCATCAAGCGTGATGAAGAGAAGGGCGGCGTCCTGAAACTGGGTACTGAAGTGGTCGCCTCCCAGGACGGCAGCATCGCCGCTCTGCTGGGTGCTTCGCCAGGTGCCTCGACCGCTGCGCCGATCATGCTGACGGTGCTTGAGAAGGTCTTCAAGGACAAGGTCGCCACCCCGGCCTGGCAGGAAAAACTGCATCAGATCGTGCCAAGCTACGGTACCAAGCTCAACGAGAGCCCTGAGCGTGTGGCTCAGGAGTGGGCTTACACCAGCGAAGTCCTGCAGCTGGACACGCCACCGACGATCGGCCAGCAGGGCACCGCGCCTGCACCGACTGCGCCGGCCGCTGCCCCGCAAAGCAACCCGGCGGCCGACATGGCGCTGTAAACCGGACGCTGTCTGGTGAATAAAAAACGCCGCTCATCGAGCGGCGTTTTTTTTCGTCTATGATTTTTCGATCCCCGAAGAGGATCAAACCATGACTCGCCTGACCGCCAAGGACTTTGCCCCCGAACTGCTCGAGCTTTACGATTTTTACGCCCACGGCCAGATATCCCGACGGATCTTCCTGGAGCGGGCCAGTCAATTCGCGGTGGGCGGGCTGACGGCCGGCGCACTGCTGGCGTCGTTGAGCCCCAACTATGCCCAGGCGATGCAGGTGAACTTCACCGACCCGGATATCGTGGCGCAGTACATCACTTATCCCTCTCCCAACGGTCACGGTCAGGTGCGCGGCTATCTGGTCCGGCCAGCCAAGGCCAGCGGCCCGGTGCCCGGTGTGGTGGTCGCCCATGAGAACCGTGGCTTGAACCCCTACATCGAAGACGTCGCCCGGCGTGTGGCCAAGGCCGGTTTCGTGGCGCTGGCGCCGGACGGCCTGACCTCGGTGGGCGGGTATCCGGGTAACGATGACAAGGGGCGCGAGCTTCAGCAGCAGGTTGATCCCGAGAAGCTGATGAACGATTTTTTCGCTGCTGTTGAGTTTCTGATGAAACACGACGCCATTGGCGGCAAGAAAGTCGGCATCACCGGTTTCTGCTACGGCGGCGGGGTGGCCAATGCCGCCGCCGTGGCGTATCCCGAGCTTGGCGCGGCGGTGCCATTCTACGGGCGCGGGCCCAAACCTGAGGACGTGCCGCGAATCAAAGCACCGTTGCTGATCCACTACGCCGAACTCGACACCCGCATCAACGAAGGCTGGCCGGCCTATGAAGCAGCGCTCAAGGCCGGGAAGAAGACCTATCAGGCCTATATCTATCCGGGCGTCAACCATGGCTTCCACAACGACTCGACCCCGCGCTATGACGAAGCGGCTGCCGAACTGGCGTGGGGGCGCACCCTTGAGTGGTTCAAGCGTTACCTGGGGTGAGCGCCACGTCGCGGCTCAGTAGCGAATCATCACGGACTTGAGTTCCGTGTAGTCGTCGATGAAGGCGCTGCCGAACTCCCGGCCCATCCCCGAAGACTTGCTGCCGCCAAAGGGCACGGCCGGGTCGAGCAGGGTGTGCATGTTCACCCATACGGTGCCAGCTTCGATGGCGGGCACCATGCGCAGGGCCTTGCCCAGGTCATTGGTCCAGAGGCTGGCACTCAGGCCGAACGGCGTGTCGTTCATCAACTCCAGCAGCTCTTCTTCACTGTCGTAAGGCAAGAACGTGGCGATCGGGCCGAAGGTCTCTTCGTGAAGCAAGGTATCGCTGCGACTGTTGGCAAGGATGATGGTCGGCTCGACATAACAGCCCGGTCCGTCGATCAACTTGCCGCCGTGAATGATGGTGTTGTCTTGCGCCCGGGCCTTGGCAAAGAACTCACCGAGTTTGCGCTGATGCTGGCGGTTGGTGACCGGGCCGAACTCGGTGGCTTCGTCCAGGGGCGAGCCGATATTGAGTTTGCTCAGGCGCTGGGCCAGTTTGTCCATGATCGGTTCAAGCTGCGAACGATGGACAAAGAACCGCTCGGCCGCCGCGCAGATTTGCCCTGAGTGCAGAAAACCCGCTTCGATGATGCCGTTGACCGCCACGTCCGCCGTCACGTCCGGCAGAAAACCCGCCGCATTCTTGCCGCCCAGTTCCAGTGTGGCACGGGTCAGCCCGGCGCCCATGGCGCTCTGGCCGACGGCGAGGCCGGTTGGCACGGAACCGGTGAACGAAACCTTGTTTGTGCCAGGGTGCTCGATCAACCCTTTGCCTACTTGACCACCGCCGGTCACCACGTTGAGGGCACCCGGTGGCAGGCCCGCGTCCATGGCCAGTTCGGCGATGCGCAGGATGGTCAGCGGCGTGAACTCGCTGGGTTTGATGATGATGCTGCAGCCGGTCACCAGTGCCGAGGCGAGTTTCCAGATGGCAATCATGGTGGAGAAGTTCCACGGCACGATGCCGACCACCACGCCCACCGGTTCGCGTAGCGTGAACGCGGTGTAGCGTTCACCGGCGAAGGAGGGCAGCGACGGGGTGATGGTCTGGCCGCTGATCTTGGTGGCCCAGCCGGCGTAATAACGCAAAAAATGCGCGGCCTGGTCGACCTCGAAAGCGCGGGATATCTGGATGATCTTGCCCGACTGGCAGGTTTCGATCTGCGCCAGTTCTTCGCGATGGCGCTCCAGTAGGTCCGCCAGCTTGAGCAGCACGTGACCGCGCACGGCCGGTGCCGCCGCAGACCACTGTTTGAATCCGCGCCGCGCCGACTCCACCGCCGCATCGATATCGCCTGGCGAGGCTTCGCTGACCTGTGCGATGACCTGGCCGGTGGCGGGGTTGACGACGTCCAGCGTCTGCGCGCTTTGGCTTTGGACATAACGACCGTCGATGAACAGCGCGTGGTGTCGGGCGAGAAAAGCTTCGACCTGAGGCAGCAGGGCAATATCGCTCATGAGGGTTTCCTGATCGCGGGCAAGGGAAAGTCTGGAGGTTAATCCCTGGGGGCCGATGCGGCTTGACTGTGCCTGCCGCGGGGTATGTCTGTGGCTGCCAGTTTCCGGGAGGGGCTGGCAGCCAGGAGCAAAAGCCATTGCAGCCATGTACAAGCCAGCGCGACCGGTTTGCGTTCAGATCAGTGTTTCGACTGACGGGCAAAGGGGCGGGCGATGTTTCTCCAGACCAACAAACAGAAGCTGGCGTTGATTGCGCAAATACAACGCGCATTGGCCGGAGAGGGCGGCGACGCCCCGATGCTGGAGGTGTATCCGTCACTGCGGGACTGTCTTGAGCAACACGCACGGCAGATGACGCAGGCAAGCGAAGACCTGCACAATGCCCAGGCACAGGTGAGCGAGCAGAGCGCGCGAGGCCGGCAACGTGAGCATGAACTTGAGGTGGCTCGCCAGCAGTTGGAACAGGCCCTGGAACGCGAGCATCGGCTTGAAGCACGCCTGGATGAACACCGCCAGCAGTTGCAGCAACTCCAGCAGCAAGCGCACATCTGGGAGCTGCTGCAATCGACCCTGACCGAAGGCTGCTGGGACATCACGGTGGTCAATGGCGATCTGCAACACCCCGCCAGCGCCATGCGTTTTTCCAGTCAGTTTCGCTCGCTGCTGGGCTACACCGCCGATGAGTTACCCGATGGCTGGGATGCCCAGGTCAGCATCACCCACCCTGACGACCTGCCAAAGATCATGGCGATTTTCGAGCGGGAAATCCTTGGCTCCCAGGGCAGCGGCGAGTACGTATTCGAATACCGGATGCGCCATAAGAGCCGGGATTACATCTGGTGTCGCGAGCGTGGTCGGGCGTTACGGGATTCGCACGCACGCCTGGTTCGGGTCATCGGTGCGGTGCGCGATATCAGCGATGAACGCTCGGCCCAATCCACCCACCAGCGCATGCTGGAGCAGAACCAAGTGACCTACGCCCAGATTGCCACCGTGGTGGGGGTGATCAAGGGCATCGCCGAGCAGACCAATCTGCTGGCCTTGAACGCCGCCATTGAAGCGGCCAGGGCGGGCGAGGTCGGGCGCGGTTTTTCCGTGGTGGCCGATGAGGTGCGCAAACTGGCAGAAAGCACTCGCCAGGCGACCCATCAGATCCAGACCATGTTGCATCAGCACAAACAATAATCCGCCCGGGAGCTGCCTTCGGGGCAGCTCCCGGTTGCTTCAGAATGGAACCGCTACCACCAGTTGGCTGTAGACATTGGTGCCGTTGCCACTCACTTGATTGCCGCCGTTGCTCGCGTCCTTTTCCGGCTTGTACAGACCCACCAGTGGCGTGACGATCAGGTGTTCGTTCACGGCCCATTCCACATACAGGTCCAGCTCCCGTCCATCGAGATTCAGCGCGTCGCGGGTGTGCAGGGTCTTGTAGTCGAAGAATAGCGCGCCGATAGTCACTGCCTCTGTTGGCTTGAGCTTGAGCCCCAGGTGCTGGACAGCGGTGTTGCTGTTGAACGGCCCGGAATAGTTGCCGGTGACTTCGCCCTGGAACCAGGTGCCATAGCCGCGACTCGTGCCGTTGAACATCGAGTCCCAGTCCTTGGAGTAGCGGCTGTAGCGATAGGTCAGGTCCGGGGACCAGGGCAGCTCAGCGAAGGTGTAGCCGGCTTCGGTGTACCAGGCTTTCTCCGGGCCGGCGTCCTTGTCCTGCCAGGCATATTCGAAGGCAAAGTGGGCATTGTCGATGCCGGCATTCCCCGCGCCCCGCAGGCTGTAGATGTCCATGCCTTCGCGCTGCTTCTGGAACTCGCTGGCGTAGCGATCATCGACGTCGATGCCATGGATGTAGGTCAGCCCCAGTGTGCCTGGTGCTGCGCTGTATTGCAGGGTACCGGCGGCCATTTCGGTATTGGCCTGGGCGCGGTTGTCGGACTTGATCCACATCAGGCTGCCGTGTACGCCTTCCTGGCCGCCCAGGCGCAGCACGGCGGTCTTGTCGAAGGCATGACGGGCCGCCAGGTAATAGGCGCCGCCGCGGTTGAACTCACCGTCGGCCACGCCTTTGCCCAGGTTCAGACCGTCGTCATTGATGATGAAACCATCGCCGAGGGTAATGACCTGGCGACCGTAGGACAGGTCGACGCCGTCCTTGCCCAGCGCCGGGAACAGATCCCCTGAACGCCAGCCGGCAAACGCTTCATCGAACTTGGTGGTGCGTTCGGATCCGTCGCTCAGGCCCGCGGCATCGCCGTCGCCCCAGGTGCCGGAGCTGACCAGATTGGCCGTCCCGTAGACGCTGCCCATGGCGCCGAGTGTCTGGTCGATACTCAGGCCATACTTGATAAAACCCTCACGCCAACTTGAGCCGCCGCGGGTGCCGTCATAGTTCTTGCGACTATTGAACATCCCGTAGACCGCCAGGAAGTTGCCGGTAACCGTGGTGTCGTCGTCGGTGTAAAGCTCATAGGCCTGGGCCGACGAGTCAGCCACCAGCAGGGCGATTCCAAGGCCGATGGCGTTGCGCAGCAAAGGTGTATTGCGGGTGTGCTCCATGGTGTTTTCCCCAGTGTGATAGGACATCAGAGCGCCCATTAAGGGGAGACCGGGGCAGGGAAGTCTTTTACCTGCCTGCCAGATAATTGATCCAGCCCGCCAAGGCGCGAGCGCTGGCAGGCAGCAACAAAACCGGCGGCAGACACGGGCAAGACGCTCGGGCCGAGGGCGGCGCACAGTGATCCTGCACGCGACGCCGTTTCGATCAGGGACTGGCTGGGGAAGGCTTGAGCGCCGGCTCCTGGACGGCAGTGGCATCCATACTAAAAATCCGCTTTCGAGGATCTTCACGATGTCGATCAATGACAGGCTCACCGAGCACTTGAACCGGGGTACGGTGGGCTTTCCCACCGCGTTGGCCAGCACCATTGGCCTGATCATGGCAAGCCCGGTGATTCTCACCGCCACCATGGGCTTCGGTATTGGCGGCAGCGCCTTTGCCGTGGCGATGTTGATCGCCGTGGTCATGATGCTGGCCCAGGCGACCACCTTCGCCGAAGCCGCCTCGATCCTGCCCACCACCGGCTCGGTCTACGACTACATCAACTGTGGCATGGGACGCTTTTTTGCAATCACCGGTACGCTGTCGGCCTACCTGATTGTCCATGTGTTCGCCGGGACTGCGGAAACGATCCTGGCCGGGGTCATGGCCCTGGTGAATTTCGAGCACCTCAACACCCTGGCCGAATCGGCGGGTGGCTCCTGGCTGTTGGGCGTAGGGTTCGTCGTGGTCTTCGGCGTGCTGAACGCGTTTGGTGTCAGCGCCTTCGGCCGGGCCGAGATCATCCTCACGTTCGGCATGTGGACGACCCTGATGGTGTTCGGCGTATTGGGCTTGATCGCCGCTCCGGCGGTGGAGCTGGAGGGGTGGTTTGGCGCATCCGTGGTGGGCACCGATCTGGTGACGGTGCTGTCGCTGGTGGGCATGGCCATGTTCATGTTTGTCGGTTGCGAGTTCGTCACGCCACTGGCGCCAGACCTGCGGCGCTCGGCCACGACCATGCCGCGGGCCATGATGCTGGGGTTGTTCGGCGTTGCCACGTGCATGTTCATTTATGGCGCGGCGATGAAGCGCCAGGTCGAAAACGTGCTGCTCGATGCCACCAGCGGCGTGCACTTGCTGGACACGCCCATGGCGATTCCGCGATTCGCCGAGCAGGTCATGGGCGATATCGGTCCGATGTGGCTGGGGATCGGCTTCCTGTTTGCCGGAGCAGCGACCATCAACACCCTGATGGCCGGTGTGCCGCGGATTCTGTATGGCATGGCGGTGGATGGTGCGCTGCCGCGGTTTTTCACCTATCTGCACCCGCGTTTCAAGACCCCCGTGCTGTGCATCCTTGTGGCGATGCTGATTCCCTGTCTGCACGCGTTGTGGCTCGGCGGCAATACCGACAACATCATGCACCTGGTGCTGGCTGCAGTGTGTGCCTGGAGTTTTGCCTACCTGTTGGTGACCGTGTCGGTGATCAGCCTGCGGATCCGTCGTCCGGATCTGCCACGGGCCTATCGCTCACCGTTTTTCCCGCTGCCTCAGATCCTGTCCAGTGTCGGCATCGTCATCGGCATGTGGTTCATCACTCCACCAGGCATGAATCCGGCAGACATTTACGTTCCATTCGCGGTGATGCTCGGTGGCACTGCGGCCTACGCCTTGTTCTGGACCCTGGTGGTGCAGAAGGTCAATCCATTCAAGCCCGCGTCGGTGGAAGACGTGCTGGCCAAGGAGTTTTCCCATGAGCCAGGGCAACCTGTCAGCGAGTTTGACGAACGTGCTGCGAAGACTGTCTGAGCTGTTCAGTGCCCACCGTGCCCCGGTCGGTTATCGTCCCGGGGTGACGCTGGAACACTTGCGGCGCAACCTCGGGCTGGCGCGATTCGAGATGTCCGGCCCGGTGACGGCGATGGCCGTCACCGATGATGGTTGCTTGCAGGTGGAGATCGTCGAGCGCACCGAGTCGCAGTTGTTGATGCACCTGGTGATGACCGAGTTCGTGCTGCGCGTGCCTGCGTCGAGAGAGGGCACGGCACGCGTGGAACTGCACCATGGCGGGGCCGTGCGTCGCCAGGGTATTCGTTGTCGGCTCAGGGAAGGGGACAATCAGCTGTCGGCTCGTTTGAAGACGGCGATAGAGGGCGATCCGGCGCTGTACCAAGCCCTCATGCCGCTGGACTTCAAACGCCTGCGCATCGATCTGCAAGACCACCAGTGGTGCGTGCGGCTGGAGCACATGGGCGGCAGTGAGGTGGTGAATCGGATGCCGGCCTTTCGGCGCTACATTGCTTTGAGCCGCGAGCAACGGATTGCCTTGTGGGCGGTCTTGAGCGGCTTGCAAAGGGTGCTGGGAACACTCTGATTTGTGGGCTTTGCCCTGGCATCAATTGTGCTACTGCTCTGGCGATCAGGTACTTGTTGCGTGCATATAGATAACATGTTAACTATTGCCGTACAAAAACAATAAGCCACTGCGGAGAGCGCCATGAGCATGCATCAGGTTGGGCAAGACGGGCTGGAGACCTGGAACCGGGATCTGCGCGCGACTTGCGGCCATTTCGAGACGGAACTGGCCTTTAATCGCGCGCTGTTTATCGGTGAGGTGTCGAATTTCTTCCGTGGCGGTCTTTCCCTCGCCAACTTGCGTACCAACGCTGGCTGTATCAAGCGTCACTCGCCAAATCCCGACCACGATGACGACCAGGATTGCTTCCTGGTCAGTCAGCGCAGTGGATATTCGCGCATTACTCAGAACGGCCTGAGCATCCAGCTGGCGCCCGGCGAACTGCTATTGATGGATTCGGTGGGCTCGCTCGAGATCAGCCCGTTCGGCCTGATTGAACACGCGGTGTTGTCTCTGTCCCGCCAGGATGTGTCCAGGAAACTGGGCGGGGAAACCCGGACTTTCGGCAAGATATCCTCGCGCAAGGCTTGTGGGCGCATGTTGCACGTCTTGATGGATCAGCTGTGCAAGGATACTCCCGACGGTGAGGGCGCCACAGGAGAAGGCGAAGCCTTGCAGAATGCGTTTGTTTCGCTGCTCGGTTCGGCCCTGGAGCAGGGCACCGGATCGGAGGATGACGGCGTTGCGTTGCAAGGCAGTCACTTGCGCAGTTATGTGCAGAAAGTCATCGACGAGTCCCTGGCCCAGCCCGGCTTGAGCCCGGTGGGCCTGGCCAACCGTCTGAACATTTCGGTGCGACATCTGTACCGTTTATTCGAAGAACAGGATGACAGCGTCTGCCGCTACATCCAGCGGGCCCGGCTCAAGCGCAGCGCCGATGACCTGACCAATCCGTTCCTGCGGGACGAATCCATCACTTCGATCGCCTACAAATGGGGCTTCACCGATTCGGCCCATTTCAGCCGTTCGTTCAAGAAACAGTTCGAGCTATCGCCCAAGGAATTTCGTGCCAGCCATCTGCAACAGGTACAGGGGGTGGTTTGAGTGGTGGGCGCATTCAGGGTCGGCTCAAGCTGACCCACGGCTATCGCGAGCAGGCTCGCTCCCACAGTGGATGGGTGGTGGATGGGGGCTGTGGGAGCAGGGCTGCCGGTGATGACGGCTGCGTCGACATCATCGCCAGCCGACGCACCGCTCCCACACGCTCAAACCTCGGGCAAGGTCGAGCCGCCGTCCACCACCAGGGTTTGTCCGGTCACATACGCGGCCAGGTCCGATGCCAGAAAGAGCATGGCGCCGGCAATGTCGGACGGGGTGCCCAGGTGTCCCAGCGGTACCCGACGGGCGATGTCTTGATTGACCGCATCATCCCCCAGGTTCGCCATGGCCGGTGTCGCGATCATCCCGGGTTCGACGCCGTTGACCCGGATATGCTCACTCGCCAGTTCCAGTGCCGCATTGCGGATGAACCCGTTGACTCCGGCTTTGGACGCCGCATAGTGACTGAGCCCTGGATAAGCCACCCGCGGGCCGGTGACCGAGGAGGTCACCAGCACGCAGCCCTGGCCCTGCCGACGGAACATCGGCAATGCTCCCTGAGTCAGCCAGAACAGCGCCGAAAGGTTGACTGCCAGCGTGCGCTCAAGCATCGCTGGTGTGATCCCGGCAAAGGGTGTCAGGGGAAAGTACCCGGCGTTGTGCACCAGAACATCCAGCCTCCCCAGACGCTGCTCCAGATCAGCCATCAGCGTACTGATCGCCGTTGCATCGGCCAGGTCCACGCCCACGGCCTGTACCTGACAACCTGCAGCGGTCAACTCGCTCGCCACCACCTCGGCCTGTGCCAGGTCCAGGTCAGCGATCACCACACGGCCCCCACGCCAGGCGAAGGCTTCGACGATGGCCCGGCCTATACCCTGGGCACCGCCTGTGACCAGCACCGTTTTTGCGCTGAAATCCAGATCATCAGGCATCCGTGACCTCCATCCGGCTGAAGGCCAGGGTTGGTACGTCTACGATGCTGGAGCCACCGTCGGCCACCAGTGCCGCGCCAGTGATGATCGAGGCTTGATTCGAGGCCAGGAAGCGACACACATGGGCAATCTCCAGCGCGCTGGCGGGCCTGCGCAATGGCACGTCCGCGCAGACCCTGTCGTAGGCCTGCTGCAGCGTTTCGCCGTGAAACTGCATCAAGACCTGCATTTCCTCATCAGCCATCGGCGTGCGCACCCAGCCCGGGCAGACGGCGTTGACCCGCACCCCGCGCGGGCCGTAATCGCGCGCCAGGGAGCGGTTCAGCCCCAGCAGCGCGTGCTTGGCGGTGGTATAGCCGCAGACTTGCGGACCTGCCGCCAACGACGCGATGGATGCGATCAGCACAATGTTGCCAGCGCTTTCCTGCAGCAGCGGCAGGCACGCCCGGGCGCTGTAGAAGGCGCTGTCGAGATTGCTGCGCATGGCCGCTTCCCAGGTCTGCGGGCTGGTCTGGGTGGCGCTGCCCAGGCCCATGCCGCCAGCGCAGGCCAGCAGCACATCGAGCCGGCCATAACGCTCGCGGATCTGTGCGACGAAGCCGTCCCAGGTCGTCGGGCATGCGGCATCGCCCAGCAGCACCAGGCCGCCTATTTCCTCGGCCAGTTGCGCCAGAGGTTCGCGGCGTCGGCCGATCAGCACCAGGTTGGCGCCCTCAGCGGCATACAACCGGGCGCAGGCGGCACCGATGCCAGTGCCCGCGCCCGTGATCACGATGGTGCGCAATTCAGGCATCGGGATATTCCGTCCGGTTGAGAACCTGGCAGTAGGAACTGACGGGGAAATTGGAAAACTCATCGAAAGACGCGCCGGCATAACCGAAAATCTTGCCGTCGCTGCGGTGCTGCTGCATGTCGATCAGCACCAGGCCCAGGGTCGGGATGATCTTTTCCCGCCAGACGAACAGGTACAACTGATCGGCGATCTTGTAGGTGTCACACCGGTCGGTATCGCACAGGCCCTGTTCGACACCCTTGAGGCACTGCCAGGAATAGAACTGGTCGTTGAGATAGATGTGTTCGTAGACTTCGCTGGGGCTGTAGCGATACAGGTTGCGCAGGCCCACCAGTTCGGTGGTCGGTGCATGTGGGCACAGGCCCTGCTGCCAGGGGCGGTCGAGACTGCCGTGAAGGAACTCCACATTCACGCCCGTCAGTGGCTGGCCGGCCAGCGCGCGGCTGTACAGACCTTCGCGAGTTTGTTCTTGCCCGGGCATGCTGCCGATCACTGCGGTGAACGCCGCGTGAGCGGTATCAAGTACCAGGCTGACCGACCAGGCTTGTGCGCCTTCGTGCTTGACGAAATCCACCAGGTAGAGGCCTGGCCGCACCGACGTGGCCCGATAAGGCGCGGTGCCGCTGGAATGACCATCGGCTGCGTTCCATGACAGGGTTTGCTGTTCGAAGCGGTGTTCGATCTGCCAGCCATTGGCGAAATTCAGCGTGAAGGTCTTACCGTTCAGGTCGGCCAGGTTCGGCAGGATGAACGCTTCAGGGGCAAAGCCGTCGGCCAGGGCGCCGACGGTGATCCAGTCTGTAGGTGTGGTCATTGCAAGACTCCGGTTGGATGAGATAGCCACCCGGATCATGGCGCCTTGCGCGGGGCTGGCCCATCAACCGAATGGTTGAACCGGCACAGGCAATGGCTTAGAGGAACAGGCTGCTGACCAGCTCGGTTCGATTGCTCACGCCGGTCTTGCGAAACAGGTTGATCAGATGCGTCTTGACCGTGGGCAGGCCGACGTCCAGCTCTCGGGCCAACTCTTTGTTACTGACGCCCTGGCGCAGCAGCAACGCTATCTGGCGTTCCTTGGGGGTCAGGCTACTGAACGAGTCGTCCTGCGGCGGCAGGTTGGCGACGGCCAGTTGCAGTAACGCTTGCAGCGCTGCGAGCTGCGTCAGTTGCTCGCTGGTGAAGGCGCCTTGCTCGGCGGTGCGCAACAAGGAAATAGCCGCTTGAGGCCGACTGCCCCGATGGGCGAAGACTTCCACCACATCCACCACGTCGTAGCGCTGTAAAAAATGGCGGTAGCGATGGCTGTCACGGATTGGCTGGCGGGCCATGGCCAGGCCAAGAGGCACCACGGCCAGGTCGCTGGAAACGTAGTTGCGCGGCTGCAACGGGTCGAACTGGCGATAGTTGTCCAGATAGTCGCGATGCATCTCGCCGCTCATGCCATGCAGGCTGAAGTCATGGGCTTGCAACTGTCGGTCGACGCAATAGAAGGCCGCTCGACTGGCGGGAACGAGCTGGGTGAACGCGTGCAGGCAATGGCCGGCGATGTCCTGGGAGGGGATGACGTACATGCTCGCAACCTTCGCCAAGAGGGCTGCCGGTGAATCCGGCAGCCGCGTCCGGTCAGACTACCGCGAAGTAGTGTTTGACAAAACTTTCGCTGACCACTTCCCACAATATCGGCGTACCTTTGGTCACGAACCAGCTGTCGCCGGCCTTGTAGCGGGTGCTCTGGCCGCTGGTTTCATCGGTCAGCACCACTTCGCCAGTGACCACGGTGGCCTGTTCGGCGAACGGATAAACCATTCGGAACTTGCCCTTGGTCGTGCCGAAGTAGGCGCTGCTGACCGCATCGGTGGGGGCGCCGAAGGTCATTTTGCCGAAGGCTTTGACTTCGCCTTCGAGAATCTGCGAACCGAGATCGGCGACGGTGCCCCAGGCGTCCAGGTCGGACAGCTGGATGTCTTTCTTGAGGTTGATAAGGGGCATGGCAGTGACTCCTGATGAGTGAAAAAAACAGCGGATATGTATGTCTAGTACCGGTCAGTGAAGGCGCTGAATCTGTGGGAGCGGGCTTGCTCCCACAGGGGTTTCGCTTAACTGACGGGCATCATGGCCATCAGCGACGGCCATTCCAGTAACCCGAGAGCTGGTGCCAGGACTTGCCGGCGGTCAGCAGCAGTGGACGGATGGCGTCCTTGCCGATGATGGTCGGGCGCCTGACGGAGCTGACCAGGTCGTAGCGCGCTGAGCCTTCGCTCATGCCTTCGGCCAGCACCTTGCAGATGATGTGGCTGGGGGTAACGCCAAAGCCTGAATAGCCCTGGACGAAAAACGCATTGCTGCGGCCGGGCAGGGTGCCGATCTGCGGAAACAGGTTTGGGCTGCACGCCATCGGGCCGCCCCAGGCCAGGTCGATCTTCACGTCCTTGAGGTACGGGAAAATCTTCAGCATCAGGCGCCGATTCCAGGCCTTGAGGTCCTGGGGGATGTGTTCTATCAACGGCGTCGCCGCACCGAACAGCAGGCGGTTTTCATTGGTGACGCGGTAGTAGTCGATCACCGGGCGAATATCGCTGTAGGCGCCGCGAATCGGGCTGATGCGCTGGATCAGCTCCTCCGACAATGGCTCGGTCATCATCTGGAAGGCATAGGTATTGATGGTCGAGCGATGCAGCTCCGGCTCCAGTTTGTTGAGGAAGCTGTCGCAGGCCCACAACAGCTTGCTGGCCTTGACCGAGCCACGCCCGGTGCGCACGGTGATGCGCTCGCCGTAGCTGACTTCCAGGGCCGGACTGTTCTCGAAAATCCGCACGCCGTGGCTGACCAGTGCCTTGGCTTCACCCAGCAACAGGTTCAGCGAATGCACGTGCCCGCCGCCCATGTGCAGCAGTGCACTGCTGTAGGCCTTGGACCCGATGATTTGCTGCACGTCGGAACCGCCGAGAAAGCGGATCTCATGCTTGCTGTTGATCGACTTGAAGTCTTTTTCCCAGGCCCGCAGGGTTTTTTCCTGGCGAGCGTTGAAGCCCATGTAGCCGTAGCCATGGCAGAAGTCGGCATCGATGTCGTACTTGGCGATGCGGTCCTTGATGATGTCCGCGCCCAGATCGCTGATCTCGAAGACCTGCCGCAGCCCGTCTTCTCCCACATCCTTCTTGATTTTTTCCAGGTCATGGCCGATGCCGGCCATGATCTGCCCGCCATTGCGCCCGGTGCCGCCGAACCCCAGGTAACGCGCCTCCAGCACCACGATATTGGTAATGCCTTTTTCAGCGAGTTCCAGCGCGGTATTGATGCCGGAGAAACCGCCGCCAATCACCACGACGTCGGCTTCCACGTCCTGTTCCAGGGTTGGGAAACTGAGGTTGTATTTCTTGGTAGCGGTGTAATAGGTGGGCGTTTCGATATTGATCATGACGCAACCTGACAAAGTGAAAAGAAACGCCGTGACAAGCGCCTTCGCAAGACACTGCACGCGATGGCCCTATTAAGAGCCCTGGTGCTGGCGCCTGTCTTGATCATCCGTGCCGGCGGATTTGATCGAGCGCGCCAAGGCAGTGAAGGTCGCACCGTGGAAAGTACAATCTTGGGTCTGGAAGGTGCATTTTTCAGTTGCCCCGGATTACCCATACTGAACGGGCCTTAATCACTGATTCCGCCATTTCTGCACCACCGGGTTGCCGGGCAAAGGCGGGATCGGCAGATGCCAATAATAAAAGAGCCCGTCCATGAAAAAGCCAAATCCGTTGCTCGAAGATCTCAAGCCTATCCTGCCGGTCATTGCCGCCAATGCCTTCCAGGCAGAGAAGGACCGTAGCGTTCCTGTCGAAAATATAGCCTTGCTCAAAGGTATCGGCATGCACCGGGCTTTCCAGCCGAAAAAGTACGGCGGCATGGAAATATCGCTACCGCAGTTCGCCGACTGCATCGCGTTGCTGGCCGGCTCCTGCGCCAGCACCGCCTGGGCCATGAGCCTGTTGTGCACCCACAGCCATCAATTGGCAATGTTCCCGGCCAAAACCCAGGAAGAAGTCTGGGGTGACGATCCCGATGCGACTGCCAGTAGCAGCATTGCACCTTTCGGTCGCACCGAGGAGGTCGAGGGCGGTGTGATGTTCAGCGGCGAAATGGGCTGGAGCAGCGGCTGTGACCATGCCGAGTGGGCGATCGTGGGATTTCGCCGCAAAAATGCCGAAGGAACCCAGGACTATTGCTTCGCGGTGCTGCCTCGCAGCGATTATGAAATCCGCGATGACTGGTACGCGGTAGGCATGCGCGGCAGTGGCAGCAAGACCTTGATCATCGACAACGCGTTTGTGCCGGAACACCGGATTCAGAAAGCCAAGGACATGATGGAAGGCAAATCCGCCGGGTTTGGCCTGTACCCCGACAGCAAGATTTTCTACTCGCCGTATCGCCCGTATTTCGCCAGCGGTTTCTCCACCGTGAGCCTGGGTGTGGCGGAACGCATGCTGGAGGTTTTTCGCGAGAAAACCCGAACCCGCGTGCGCGCCTACACCGGCGCGGCGGTCGGCGCCGCCACTCCAGCGCTGATGCGCCTGGCCGAGTCCACTCATCAGGTGGCGGCGGCCCGGGCGTTTCTGGAGAAAACCTGGCAAGAGCATGCCGAGCACAGTGAGCGCCACCAATACCCCAGCCGCGAAACCCTGGCGTTCTGGCGGACCAACCAGGGGTACGCCACCAAAATGTGCATTCAGGCAGTGGATCGCCTGATGGAAGCAGCCGGGGGTGGCGCCTGGTTCGAGACCAATGAACTGCAACGACTGTTCCGCGATGCCCATTTGACCGGTGCTCACGCCTACACCGACTACGACGTCTGCGCGCAGATTCTGGGCCGTGAACTGATGGGCCTGGAGCCCGACCCCACCATGGTTTGACCGCCTGCTCGCTGAGCCTGGCTCATATAAAAACAATTGAGGCCGTCGACTGAGGCGGCCGGGAGTCTTGTATGTCTGATGTGTGCGATAGCGCTTTCGACACCCGTGCGTTTCGCCGGGCCCTGGGTAACTTTGCCACTGGCGTGACCGTGGTCACCGCGGCCGCCGAAGATGGTCGCAAGGTCGGTGTGACGGCCAACAGTTTCAACTCGGTGTCCCTGGATCCGCCGCTGATTCTCTGGAGCATCGACAAGCGCTCCAGCAGTCACGGTGTGTTCGAGGCCGCCAGCCATTTTGCGGTGAACGTGCTGGCCGCCGATCAGATCGACCTGTCGAACAACTTCGCTCGGCCCAAGGAGGATCGGTTCGCCGAGATCCAGTTCGAGGCCGGGGAGGGAGGCGCTCCGGTGTTTGTCGATTGCTCGGCGCGTTTTCACTGTGAAAAATTCCAACAGGTCGATGGCGGTGATCACTGGATCATGATCGGTAAAGTCGTGGCGTTTGATGATTACGGCCGCTCACCGTTGCTCTATCACCAGGGCGCCTACTCGATGATCTTGCCCCACACCCGCATGACCAAACGGGAGGAGGGACAGTCCCCCAGCAGTCACTTCCAGGGCCGTTTGAGCCACAATCTGTATTACCTGATGACCCAGGCGCTGCGGGCCTATCAGGCCAGTTACCAGCCGCGCCAGCTGTCCACCGGGCTGCGCACCAGCGAAGCACGGATGTTGATGGTGCTGGAAAACGATGCAGGGCTGAACCTGTGCGACCTGCAACGGGAAGTGGCGATGCCGGCGCGTGAGATCGAAGAGGCCGTGGCTAACCTCAAGCGCAAGGGCCTGGTCACCGATGAGGGCGAGCGAGTGCGTCTGACCGTCAAGGGCGTGGACGAAACCGAAGGACTCTGGGCAATTGCCAAGGAGCAGCAGGACAAGGTATTCGGCCAGTTCAGCGAGCAACAGGTGGAGCATTTCAAGGCCGTGCTCAAAGGCGTCATCAAAGGCGCTTGAGTTGTTACAGGGGTTCAAGCGCGACACTCAGCCTTGTGGCGAGGAGAGAAATCCCTTCGCCCCAAGGTAACTTGGCGCCGAAGCTGTTAAGATTTAGTTAACTCATTAACTAAATTTCCTCGCGAACACACCTATGCCCAAACCGCGCCAATCCTTGACCCTCACCCTTCTACAGGCCCGTGAAGCGGCCATGGGTTTTTTCCGTCCCTCCCTCAACCAGCACGGTTTGACCGAACAGCAATGGCGAGTCATCCGTATCCTCAGCCAGCACGACGAGCTGGAGATCAATCGCCTCGCTGAACTGGCCTGCATTCTCAAACCGAGCATGACCGGCGTGCTGACGCGCATGGAAGCGGCGGGCATGGTGGAACGGCGCAAGGCCGAACAGGATCAGCGGCGGGTGCTGGTGCGCCTGGCGCCGCAGGGGCAGGCGAGCTTCGATTCGATGAGCCAGAGCATGGAAGAGAATTACCAGCGTTTGCAGGGCAAGTTGGGGGAGCAGAAGTTGCAGACGTTACTGGAGTTGCTCAATGACCTGAAAGCGATCAGGCGTTGAGATCCCGGGTTGGTTAACTTCTGTGGGAGCAAGGCTTGCCCGCGATGAAGGCACTGCGGTCTCTCAGAAACCGAGGTGCCGGTTTCGCGAGCAAGCTTTGCTCCCACAGGCCCCCTCGCCACAGAGGTTTGTGTTGCTATCAGTACACACCGCTAGCCGCAGGTTTTGGTGTGTCTTTGAACGTCGCCGCAAGGCTTTGCAAACCGCGCATCAACACGGTTGTATCCACCCCCACCGCGACAAACCCAGCGCCCAGCTCGATATAACGCCGGGCGAGCTTTTCATCGGCGCTGAGAATCCCGGCCGCTTTGCCGGCCTGGCGGATGCGGGCGATGGCGTCCTCGATGGCGGCTTGCACGGTCGGATGCCCGGGATTGCCACGAAAACCCATGGACGCGCTCAGGTCCGCCGGACCAATGAAGACCCCGTCAACACCTTCCACTGCGGCGATGGCATCCAGGTTGGCCAGGCCCTCGCGGCTTTCGATCTGCACCAGCAGGCACATCTGTTCGTCGGCCTTATCGAGGTAACCGGCAATACTGTTCCAGCGTGATGCACGGGCCAGCGCACTGCCGACGCCTCGGACGCCTTGGGGCGGGTAATGAATGGCGCGCACCAGTTCGCGAGCCTGGCCGGCGCTTTCGACCATCGGCACCAGCAAGGTTTGCACACCGATGTCGAGCACCTGCTTGATCAATGCGGTGTCGCCGACCACCGGGCGGATCACCGGTTGGCTGGGGTAGGGGGCCACGGCCTGGAGCTGGCCGAGCATCCCGCGCACATCATTGGGCGCGTGTTCGCCGTCGATCAGCAACCAGTCGAAGCCGGCGTTGGCCGCCAGTTCCGCACAGTAGGCGTCGGCCAGGCCCAGCCACAGGCCAATCTGCGCCTCACCGCTGCGCAGCCGTTGCTTGAAGGTATTGATGGGCATGTCCATGAGTCAGTCTCCGATCAGACGAAACGGCAAGCGATGGAACCGAGCATGTCGTAGTCGACATGGAAGGTATCCCCCGGGTTGGCCGCCACGGGACGGGTGAAGGAGCCACCTAGAATGATTTGCCCCGGCTGCAGGGTGACGTCGTAGGCCGCCAGTTTGTTCGCCAGCCAGGCCACGCCTTTGGCCGGGTGATTGAGCACCGCTGCCGAGACGCCGGATTCCTCGATCACGCCGTTGCGGTAGAGCACCGCAGGCACCTTGCGCAGGTCGATTTCAGTGGGGCGCACCGCGCGCCCGCCCATGACCACGCCGGCGTTGGCGGCATTGTCGGAGATGGTGTCGAAGACTTTGCGGGTGGCCTTGCTTTGTGGATCGATCTGCTGGATGCGGGCATCAATGATTTCCAGTGCCGGGATCACCCATTCGGTGGCGTCCAGCACGTCGAATACCGTCACGTTCGGACCTTTCAACGGCTTGCCGAGGATGAACGCCAGTTCCACTTCTACCCGGGGCACGATGAAGCGCTCGAACGGGATGTCGGTGCCCTCGTCGAAGAACATGTCATCGAGCAGGGCACCATAGTCCGGCTCAGTGATGTTCGACGAGACCTGCATGGCCCGGGAGGTCAGGCCGATCTTGTGGCCGACCAGCTTGCGACCGTCCTTGATCTTTTGCGCAACCCAGGCGCGCTGGATGGCGTAAGCGTCGTCCAGGGTGATATGCGGATGGTCGAGGGAAAACTGCCGAACCTGTTCGCGCGAACGTTCTGCGTGGTCGAGGCGGGCGGCGGCCTGCTGGATGAGGTTTTGATCGAGCATGAAGAGCATCTCTTATTGAGGGTTGACGATGGCGGCCTGGGTGCGAAGCACCAGCAGGCCCCCCACGGCGATGAGCAGCGCCAGCACATAAAGGGCCAGGCTGGCGCTCTGGGTGGTGTCGCGCATCCAGCCGATCAGATAGGGCGCCAGGAATGAGGCAATGCTGCCGAAGGAGCTGATCAGTGCGATGCCGGCGGCCTGGGTGCTGTTGGACAGGAAGGCCGGCGGCAGTTGCCAGAACATCGGCAACGCTGCACTGGCACCCATACCCGCGATGATCAGGCCACCCAGTACCAGGGTTGGGCTGGTGGGTGAGAGACCGGCGATGGCAATGCCTGCCGCCGCCATCAGCAGCGGTACGCAGAGGTGCCAGCGCCGTTCGCGATGGCGGTCTGACGAACGGCCGCAGCCGATCATGAAAAAGCAGCCGGCCAGATACGGCACGGCGCTGAGCAATCCAACCTGACCGTCGCTGCCGATTCCGGCGCCGTGAATCAACGTGGGCATCCAGAAAGCCAGGGTGTTCACCGCCAGCATCACGGCGAAATACACCGCCACCAGCAACCAGACCTGCGGGTTGTTGAGAATCGCCGAGAACGAGGTGATGGATTTGCGTTGTTCTTCGACGCTCAGTTGCGCGCGCAATTGCTGTTTGGCTTGCGGTGTCAGCCAGTTGACCGTCTCGAAACTGTCCGGCAGGCACTTGAGCACCACCAGGCCGAGCAGAATCACCGGCAGCCCTTCGATGACGAACATCCACTGCCAGCCGCGCAGGCCACCGAAGTCATGGAAGTGTTCAAGGATGCCGCCCGACAAGGGCCCGCCAATCACGCCGGCCATCGGCACGGCAATGGCAAACAGCGCGGTCACCTGGGCGCGGCGTCGTGCCGGGTACCAACGGTTGAGAAAGACCAGAATGCCCGGGAAGAACCCGGCTTCGGCCACCCCCAGCAGAAAGCGCAACACGTAGAACCCGGCGGCGCTTTCGATCAGGAACATGCCGGTGGACAAAGCCCCCCAGACCACCATCAGCGTGGCGATCCAGCGGCGCGGGCCGACCCGGTCCAGGGCGATGTTGCTCGGTACGCCGAACAGCGCGTAGGCGATGAAGAACAGGCCCGCGCCGAAGCCATAGACCGTGTCGCTGAACTGCAGGTCGGCGCTCATCTGCATCTTGGCAAAGCCAATGTTGATGCGGTCCAGGTGGGCGAAAAGGTAGCAGACCAACAGCAATGGCATCAGTCGCCAGGTGACGGTGGCATGGGTGCGGTCGTGGGCGATTGTGCCGGCAGTGTCGGCGGTATTGGCTGTGCTCATGATTTTGTACTTTTTGTCAGAGAGGCCGAAGGGCGAACGGGCAGGCGGGTTTAATGGGCCTGGGTGTTGAGGAAGGCGTGAACGTTGTTGGCCTTGAAGTTGAGCTGTTCGTGCAGCTCGATCATCTCGAACGACAGCGCCAGCAAGCGTTGGGCCTGGAGTTCGGCGAAGTGCGCGGTGATCACTTCAAAGAGCTTTTGCGCCACTTTCTGGCGGGTAACCAGGTCACGGCCATGGCCGACCTTCAAGGTCATGTGGACGAAGGCATAGTCGTGCTTGCCGTCGGCCATGCGCCAGGTATCCAGGCGCACACCACGGCTGCGGATACCACCCAGGGGAAACACACCGCTGTCACCCAGCAGGGTGTGAACCTTTTCAAACAGGCCGGGCAGATCGGCCTGTTGTTCGATGTTGTCGGTGTATTCGGCAATGAAGTGGGGCATGGAGGCCTCCTGCGTCGGCAGCTGTGAGTGGCAAGCTTCAAGCGGCAAGTCGAGGGTGGTCGGCTGCCGCTGTGGCTCAAACTGGAAAAATGGCGTTGATCTGGCCCGTACCGGAACTGCCGAAAGGTTCGGTGATGATTTCGGCGGGTTTGGCATAGTCCGGCCCACCGAGCAGCCCCAGAAGCATGGCGGTGTCATGCATCTTGCCCTCACCGAAACAGTGCTCGGCGTAATCGGGCAGCATGGCGCAGAACTCTTTCCAGCGACCCTGGCGCCACAGCTCCACGACATGCAGGTCGACCTGTTTGTCGAACTCGCGCGTCCAGTTGTGGATGTTGGCTTCGGCATTGCGATCATCGGAAAAGCGGTGCGACAGCGAGCCGGAAGCCAGCACCAGCACCTTGCGATCACTTTTTTCGATGGCCCGGCGCACGGCGGCACCGAAGGTGAAGCTGTCTTGCAGACGGTGCCAGGCGCACCAGGCGGCAACCGACACCACGTTGAATTTCTGGTCTTGCGGAACATCCATGTGCATGTAGCGCATGGGCACCAGCGTGCCGTATTCCAGCTCCAGGCTCGGGATGTTGTGGGCCAGGGTGCGCACGTCGGCGGCATTGGCCTCGGCGGCGATCAATTCGCCCAGTTCCGGAGCGCCGGAGTATTCGTACTCCATGTTCTTGATGAAGTGCGGCAACTCGTTGCTGGTGTAGATGCCTTTGAAGTGCGCGCCACTGTTGACGTGGTAGGCGCTGTTGACCAGCCAGTGCACGTCAAACACCACGGCGGTGTCGGCGCCCAGTTCACGGGCGCGGCGACCGATTTCCTTATGGCCGGCAATGGCCGCTGCGCGGCAGCCGTGGTGTTTGCCCGGCAGCTCCGACAGGTACATCGAGGGAACGTGGCAGATTTTCGCAGCCAGGACGACTTCGCCCATGATGATTCTCCTGAAAAATTGTTCTTGTTGAATCTCGGATAACGGGTGAATCGGGTCTTGATGCTCTGGGTGGATCACTGCACTTGTGGCGAGGGGATTTATCCCCGCTGGGGCGCGGAGCGGCCCCTCAATAGGCCTGACACACCGAGTCGTCGGGTGTAGGGCTGCTGCGCAGCCCAGCGGGGATAAAACCCCTCGCCACAAGGTTAATTACCCGATTTGTCTGTGATCATGCCCCCCAGCGCGGAATGTGATGCCCGCCCATGGAGATGCAGACGTTCTTGATCTCGGCGAAGACTTCAAAGCTGTACTGTCCACCTTCGCGGCCGGTTCCGGAACCCTTCACGCCGCCGAAAGGCTGGCGCAGGTCGCGCACGTTCTGGCTGTTGATGAACACCATGCCGGCCTCGATGCCATGGGCCAGGCGATGGGCCTTGCCGATGTCCTGGGTCCAGATGTACGAGGCCAGCCCATAGTCAGTCTCGTTGGCCAGTTGCAAGGCTTGTGCTTCGTCCTTGAACGGGATCAGGCACACCACTGGGCCGAAGATTTCTTCCTGGGCGATGCGCATGTTGTTGTCCACGTCGGCGAACACTGTCGGCTGGATGAACTGGCCGCGACTCAAGTGCGCCGGCAGGTTGGCCGGGCGCTCCAGACCGCCGGCCAGGAGCGTGGCGCCTTCTTCGAGGCCGATCTTGATGTAGCCGGTGACCTTGTCGTAGTGGGCCTGGGTGATCATCGAGCCGACCTGGGTTTTCGGGTCTTGCGGATCACCGACAATCAGGCGTTTGGCCCGGGCGGCGAACTCGGCCACGAACTGTGGGTAGACGCTTTCCTGGATGAAGATCCGGCTGCCGGCGGTGCAACGTTCGCCATTGAGCGAGAAGATGGTGAACAGCGCTGCGTCGAGGGCCCGTTCAAGGTCGGCGTCTTCGAAAATCAGTACCGGCGACTTGCCGCCCAGTTCCATCGAATACTTTTTCAGCCCGGCGGTCTGCATGATCTTCTTGCCGGTGGCGGTGCCGCCTGTGAAGGAAATCGCCCGCACATCCGGATGCCGCACCAATGCGTCGCCGGCCGTGGCACCGTAACCCTGGATCACGTTCAACACGCCGTTGGGAATGCCGGCTTCCACCGCCAGGCGCCCCAGCTCGTTCGCGGTCAGCGGCGACAGCTCGGACATTTTCAGCACGGCGGTGTTGCCCAGCGCCAGGCACGGCGCGGTCTTCCAGGTTGCGGTCATGAACGGCACGTTCCAGGGCGAGACCAATGCACAGACACCCACCGGTTGGTACAGGGTGTAGTTAAGCATCTGGTCGTCGACCGGATAGGTGTGGCCGTCCATCCGCGTGCAGACTTCGGCGAAAAAGTCGAAGTTGTGGGAGGCGCGCGGGATCAGCACGTTCTTGGTCTGATGAATCGGCAAGCCAGTGTCGAGGGTTTCCAGTTCGGCCAGTTTCGGCACGTTCTGCTCGATCAGTTCACCGAGCTTGCGCATCAGTCGGGCGCGCTCCTTGGCCGGCGTGTTGGCCCACTTCGGGAAAGCGTCCTTGGCCGCAGCCACGGCCTGGGCAACTTCTTCGGCGCCGCCGCTGGCAACTTCGCCAATGGCTTCACCGGTGGCCGGGTTGTAGTTGACGAACACATCTTTGCTTTCGACCTCACGGCCGTTGATCCAGTGCTTGATCATGCTGCTCACGCCTCTTTACGGGATGCGAAGAACTCGGCTTCGCTGACAATTCGATTGACCAGACGGCCGACGCCTTCCACTTCCACCACTACTTCATCACCGGGCACTACGTCCGCCAGGCCTTCGGGCGTGCCGGTGGCGATCATGTCGCCGGGTTGCAGGGTCATGAAGCTGGACAGGTATTCGATCAGGTAGGGGATGTCGAAAATCATGTCGCGGGTCGAGCCTTCCTGGCGCAGTTCGCCGTTGATCCAGGTACGCAATTTCAGGTTGCCGGGGTCCGGTACATCGGCCACATCGACCATCCACGGGCCGACAGGTGTGGTGGCATCACGGTTTTTCACCCACAGGTTGGGGCGGTAGTAGTTTTCCAGGTAGTCGCGGATCGCATAGTCGTTGCACACGGTGTAACCGGCCAGGTAACCCAGCGCGTCCTCGCGCTTGACGTTGCGCGCGGCTTTGCCGATGACCGCCACCAGCTCGCACTCGTAGTGCATGTAGGCGACGTTGTCGGGGCGCCAGGTCATCTGGTTGTGGCCGGTGTAGGTGCCCGGGGATTTGATGAACGCCAACGGTTCGGTTGGCGGCTTGAACGCCAGTTCGGCGGCGTGATCGGCGTAGTTCAGGCCCAGGGCGAACATGCTGCCGGTGGCCGGCGGCAACCACTGGACCTGATCCTCGGCCAGCAGCCTACCGTCGGCCAGGCGAACGGCGTTGTGAGCTTCAACGGTGACCGTGTGGACCTGGCCTTCAAAACCAATGCGCGCGTGTTTCATGAACGTGCTCCTGTGTGCTCGGCCACAACGCTATTGACGAGGCGGCCCAGGCCGCTGATCTCCACTTCGACGCGATCGCCAGGCACGACATCAACCCGGCCCTCGGGCGTGCCAGTGATCAGAACGTCGCCGGCATGCAACGTCATGAACTCGCTGATCTCGGCGATCAATTGGGGAATGTTGCGAACGAAATTGGCCGTGTTGTTGTGCTGGCGCACCTCGCCGTTGACGTACAGCCTGATTGTCAGGCTATGGGGGTCGGCAACGTTGGCCGTGGGCACCAGTTCAGGCCCGATGGCACAGAAGCCGTCCCGGCACTTGGCCTTGACGGCGGGGCGGTAATAGCTGTCTTCCGGCAGGCTGAATTCATTGACCACGGTATAGCCGGCCACATAGTCCAGTGCTTCGGCGGCGCTGACACGGCTGGCCGACTTGCCCATCACCACGCCAAGCGCGGGCCCCGGTTGCAGCCGCTGGCCGTGACCTGGATGAACCACGTCGGCGTCGTGCCGGTTGCGGGTGTTGGGTGTCTTGATGAACAACACCGGTTTGACCGGCGGCTTCTGGTAAGGCGGTTGCTCGAACTCGGCGAGGCGCTGTTTCAGCAGCCCCTGATAGTTCAGTGCAACCCCAAACAGGGTGCCGGTCGCGACGTCATGCAGGGCACGGCTCATGCTTGTCTCCTGGCAGCGGCAGAGATGAGGGCTCTGCAGATATTGTTAATGTATTAACAGTTATAATTAAGATGTTAACTATCGTCAAGCGTGGCAGAATCACCGGACACTGGTTGCCCTCGGGAAATCGGCGCAGGATGAATCCAAGCCGCTGCCTGAATCAGAATAAAAAACGAGAAATGCGTGATGACTGACCGTCAGCCAATCCCCAACATCAACATTGGCCAGGTGTACGACCAGCGTTACAGCGATGCCGAGGTTCACTACGATCGGCTTGCCAACCTGGCGGGTTTCTTCGGTCGCAATATGCCGGTGCATCGGCATGACCGTTTCTTTCAGGTTCACTACGTGAAAAGCGGCGCCGTGCGGGTGTATCTGGACGACCAGCAATACGTCGAATCCGGGCCTATGTTTTTCCTTACGCCACCCACCATTCCCCATTCTTTTGTGACCGAAGCCGACAGTGACGGGCATGTGTTGACCGTTCGTCAGCAATTGGTGTGGCAGTTGATCGACGCTGATCCGAGCCTGGCGCCGGCGGGTGTGCAAATGCCTGCGGCCTGCGTTGCGTTGGCGCAGTTGGGGCCGGAACAGGCGGGGGAGGTGCGGCGACTGGAGTACCTGTTCGAGGAGCTGAGCGAGGAGGTCTGTGCCGAGCGGCCGGGGCGCAGCGCGGCGCTGGACGGTTTGACGCGGCTGATCATGATCAGTCTGCTGCGTCTGTGTTCCAATTCTCTGCAGGCACGACCGGCCCGGCATGAGGACCTGAAGATTTTTCACCGCTTCAATGAGCTGATCGAAGCTCACTATCTGCAACATTGGCCGTTGTCGCGCTACGCCGAGGGCATCGGCGTCACCGAGGCGCGGCTCAACGATGTGTGCCGACGGATCGCCGACCTGCCTTCCAAGCAACTGATCATGGAACGGCTGATGCAGGAGGCCAAGCGGTTGCTGTTGTTTACCGGCAGTTCAGCCAATGAAATCTGCTACCAGCTCGGGTTCAAGGACCCGGCGTATTTCAGTCGCTTCTTCCAGCGCTACGCCCGGCTCACACCAGGGGAGTATCGCCAGCGGCAATCGGGGTTGCGTTGAGCGTTGTTGCTGGTGGAGCACTCGCCACCGGCGTCATGCAGCCGTCCAGTGCGCGGCGTTGTTTCTTGCAGCCGCTTGTCCGCAACACTAAGCTGCCAGCTCGTCCATCCAAACAGTCCGAACATGGCCAACCCCAGACCTTCATTGACACTGACCCTGTTGCAAGCGCGCGAAGCGGCCATGGCTTTTTTCCGCCCGGCGCTGAACCAGCATGACCTTACGGAACAACAATGGCGGGTGATCCGTATCCTGCATCAGCAAGGAGAGCTGGAGAGCCACCAGCTCGCTCATCAGGCCTGCATCCTCAAACCGAGCATGACCGGTGTGCTCAGCCGTCTGGAGCGTGATGGGCTGGTGCGTCGGCAGAAGTCGAGCCAGGATCAGCGTCGGGTTTTCGTAGGGCTGACCGAGCGTGGGCAGCAGTGCTTCGTGTCGATGAGTGAGGGGATGGAAAGCAACTATCGCCGCATCGAAGAACAGTTTGGTGAAGAAAAGATGCAGCAACTGTTGGCGCTGCTCAACGAGCTGAAGAACATCAAGCCGTGAGTCAGGCAAACATTCGGGGTGAGAGGGCAAGCTCCCTCACCCCGAATAATCCATTGCGCTGAGACTTCGATCCAAACTCGGCACGGCTATCGGCAACTCTTAAGCGTTGCGTTCGCGCAGTTCCTGAAGACGATCAGCGCCACCTTCAGCCACGCGGTTTTGAAGCAGACGATCGGAGCCACCTTCAGCCACGCGGTTCTGAAGCAGGCGATCGGAGCCTCCTTCGGCTACGCGGTTCTGGCTCAGACGATCGGAGCCGCCTTCAACCAACAACTGTGCAGCCTGACCCTTCGTCGCTGCACTCATGGCCGTGGCCGAAGCGACGTTCGACAGGCCAAGCCCGCCCATCATTGTCAGGGCGATTGCCAGGGACGAAACTTTCGAGAAAGTGAACATGGTGATTCTCCTTGCGCTTGATTGAGTGGGCCGGTGGCAGCGGGTGTGCTGCTGTCCGGTGATCACAGTTAAACGCGAAGGTGTATCGACGTTGTGTGTCGGCAAGGCTCGAAGTCAGCGATTTCGTATCAACTCGCCGTTCATATACACAGCGATACAAATCTATGGGGCCAGGCCAGGATGAAGGCCTCGAGCCATGATCACGGCTTGGCCAAGGATTGCTCCAGCTGCTCCACCAACTCAGGCGTCAGATAATGGGGGCCGTCGAACAGGTACAGCGGATAGCCGGCATAGGCGGCCAGTTGGGGTGTGAGTTCGGCAACCGTGGCCGAGCGAAAGCCGCCGCCGAACTTGGGGCGGAAGGCTTCGACGATGATCCGCACGCGATCCTTCCCGAGCCGGTCACGCAGGGTGTCGGCGTAGTCCCGGGCCACCGGGGCGGTGCGGGCGTAGACGCCGACGCCATCCTGGAAGAACACGCCAATATCGTCCGGCAACCATTGCTTGAGCCAGTCGGCAGTGGCGGCGGGGCCGATGTTGGCGCCGTCGTAGACGCTGATCCACAACGGGCGCGGCAGCTTGGCCAGCAAAGCGGGCAGTTCCTTGGCGCGAGACCAACTGGGATCGACCTCGGCCGGAAAGTACCACCCGGTCACGTGCAGTGGCGTCGGCAGTTGCGCAATGCGCTCCGACACCGTGGCCAGTTGCTCGATGTTGTCCCTGGAGCGGTTTTCACTGAAATGGCCGGCCAGCCCGAGGATGACATCCTGGGCCCAGGGCGCCTTGGCGATGCGCGCCCAGTCAGGCAGTAGCGGCACGCTGGGCAGGCCGGTGCCGGGCACGAAGGCCTGGTCATCCACCACCGTCCATTGCACCAGCAGCTCGCGCACCCCCAGCTTTTCCCAGTCGCCTTTGATGCCCACGGTCTGGTTGTCTGGCTGCCAGACGATGCCAACGATGTCCGGTGCAACCTCCTGGTTCATCATGTAATACGTCCCTGTGCCTGCGCCGAGGGCCGTGGCCAGCGAGAGCGCCGCCACAGCCGTGCGACTGATGATATGGCCGAAGATTTTCAAGCGAGCGTCGTCCTGCAATTGCACATCACATCAACGGCCTCAATAGGAGTAGGTCAAGCGAGCGAACACGCCTTTGGCGCGTTCCTCGCCAAATACCCTGGCCCTGTACTGCAGGGAAAAATCCACATAGGAGCGCGGGGCGTTGTAGGCGTCTTCGCGGAACCAGTAGCGTACGTTGTTGCCCACGCCGATCCCGCCGGCGTTGCCTGACGAGAAGTCACCGTCGGCGCCGCTGTTCATCTTGGAATCGTAGTCGACCGCCGCCACGACATGGGGGAAGGTCACCCAGCGCGAGCCGGTACCGCCGATGGCATAGCTGCGTCCCACTTGCCATTCGCTGTTGAAATAATTGCGTTCGTCGTTGATGTATCGACCGACTTCGGCGTACAGCTGCGAAGTCCACCAACTGGGCGCATCGACCCGCAGGTCGGTGCCGATACTCGAACCGTAGCCCAGGCGCGCGAGCCAGTCGCCCTCGACGTTCGAGGAGCCCAGGGGAAAGGTGCGTTCAAAGGCGGCCATGATGTTGATGGAGCTGAAGGGTTTGATCCGTACCCCCAGCGCCCCTTGCAAGGCATCCGCACCGGTGTCCGAGTCGCTGTTCTTGCTCCACAGGGTGTCGGTGACGCGCCCGTAGAGTTCGACGAAACGTGCATTGCGATACCCGAGCGGCCGCCAGGACAGCTCAGTGCTGTTCTGCAGTTGATCATTGCTTTGGCTGCCGCTGTTGCTGGTGCCCGGAGCAGCGCTCAGGCCACTGGAACTGTTGCCGCGATAGCTGGTGGTGCTGGTCAAGCCCATGGTGCGTGAAATGTCGCCCACGGCACGACGGGTATCGAACAGCTGTTGTGCAGACATGGGCGACTCAGCGGTTGCCTGGGCATCGATGACGCGCTTGAAATACGCCACCGCTTCGTCGTCTTCATGAACGCGCATGGCGTTGTAAGCTGCATCCTGAGCCGCTGCCGGGGCGAGCCGGGTGCTGGCATCGGCCCTGCGGAACGCGGCGTGGGCCGCCTCGTCGTCACCGGCCCGGACTGAATCATAGGCCAGCTGCAAATCACTGACCGGTGCCTGTCCTTCGGTATTCTCCGGCCGGGTGGCGCACGTCAGGCCGAAGGTACTTTCCTGGCACTCGAGAATCGGTGCGTCGCGATCCTCGGCCGTCAGCAGCGCGCTGTTGAGCAATTGTTGGTTGGCGGCGATTTCCGGAGCCCAAGCCACGGCTTGGCGAGCCTTGTCCACGGCCAGCACCGCATCGCCTTGCTGCAAGGCACGGTAGCCCTGGACCGCCAGCGGCGCCGCCAGTTGGCGACGAATCGCCGTTCGACGCATCAGGAGCGCGTCATCGTTGGCGAAGACCCTGAGCGCTTCGCCCACAGCCTGGTCGGCTTCGACCAGAAGATGCTGGCGCTGCAAGGCGTCGATCAGCAATAGCCGGTACTCCCGGCGACGGGGAGCCTGGGCAATCGCCTCGCGAGCCGATTGCGCAGCCAGACCGAACCGTTCGCGATCATAGGCCCTGTACCCTTGGGTGGCGGCCATGAAGCCCGGTGCCGCGGCCACGGCGGACGAAGCGGCGGTCCGGGGCTGGTCGCGCCGTTTCTTGTCACGTTCGGCCATGGCGATCAGGGTGTGCAGACGCGTCACGTCGGCGCGCAGTCGCAGGGCCTCGCGCGCCTTGGCGATGGCCAGGTCGTAGTCCTTGCGCTCGTAGGCGCTGTAGGCTTGGTTGGCGGCGGTGTAGGCCGGGCCGGACAACGGCAATGGCAAGGTTTCGGCAGCAGCCACGGCCGGTATCAGGCTCAGCCCCGTGGCCAAGAGGGTCAGAAGGGCGCGGTTCATGCCGGAAGCTCCATGGGGTAGACGCTGTGCTGACGCGCCACCACCTGTTCGATAGTGGCCCGGGGCAGCACACCGCTGTCGACCAGGTAATCGCCGATCCGACCGTGGTGCTGCGGTCGATACTGCAACATGGCGCGGCTGAACTGATCGCGATCGAGCAGGCCCATTTCGATCAGCAAGTCACCCAGTAGCGGTGCACTGGCATTCGGTACGGCGTGGCCGTTGCGTTCCGGCAATTGGCGCAACAGCGCGAGAATCTCACTTTCCCTGGCAATCAGTTGCACCGGCTCGCTGCCCAGTTCGGCGGCGATCTGTTGCAGGCCTTCGTCGGACAGGGGGTTGGCAACAGCGATCTGTTCGCAGCCGTCAGCGTTACGGCCCAGGGGAATGACCCGCCAGCGCAGGGCAAACTCGCCGGTCAATGACGAGGTGGAGGCGGCGGCTTTTTGCGCCACGTCGAAGACCCGGGGCAGGTCATTCTGGAACGCGATGGCTTCGGCCAGGGTTTCGTCATCCAGCCAGCCGTTGTTGAGCAAAATGCGCCCCAGGGGCATGTTGCGTGATTGTTGCTGGTCCAGGGCACTCTGCAGGTGGGTGTCGGTAATGGCCTGCCAGGACAGCAACACGCTGCCCAGGCGGCGGGGCGCGATGGCCACCAGGTCGGTGGAAGGGAAGTCGTGCATGGTCTTGTCCCAGACCAGTTTGCGATTCATCACCTTGCCCACCAGGAACATCCGCCAGGCTCTGGACGCGGCCATGAAGTTGACGAAGTTACCCACCAGCATGCGCGGGATCGACAGCAAGCCATGCTGCCAGCCGTACAGCACGGTGGTGAAATAACAACGGTGCAGGATCCGCCAGAGCAGGGCAATGCCATTGGCCACCAGCAGGTATTTGATCAGGTCGTTGGTTTCAAAGGGCGTCGGGAAGGTGACGTCCCACCAGCCGCTGTTGCGCAGAATGATCAAGCCCAGCAGCTGCACCAGAATCACGTAGGCGATGATGCTGACGAACGCCGTCACCACACCCTTGCGGTCGCGAAACAGCAGGTAGCGGTTGGCCAACGAGCCGCTCCAGCCCATCTGTTCCCAGCCTTGCAGGCCGATGCCCAGGGTCCAGCGGGCTTTTTGTCGGAACGCCGTGCGGAAGGTGTCCGGAAAGAACTCGCGCACGCACAGTGGCATTGTCAGGGTCGATTCGTAGGGCTTGCGGAACCAGGATTTGCGCAGCACCCGAAACTGCACCGGGAAACGCACGAAGATGGCGTTCATGCCGACCTTGGCCAGTCGCGCGCCGACGTCGTAGTCCTCGGTGAGGCTGTCGGTGTTGAACGGCTGGTTTTCGGTTTCGCCGGCCAGTACCCGCAACGCGCGATGGGAGAAACAGGTGCCGACGCCGGCCGAGGGCACGGTGTCGGTCATGCTTTCACGCACCACCAGGTCCTTGCCGTGCCATTCGGCGAACTCGTCCATGTAGACCCCGGCCACCCATTCGTACCAGTTGCGCTCCAGCGACACCACCGGCAACTGGATCATGTCCTTGCGCGGCAGCAGGTAGTTGAACAGCCGCAATTCCAATGGATGCAGCACGTCTTCGCTGTCGTGCAGCACCACCCCGGCGAAGGTCATGCCATGGGTTTTCTCGTGCAGGAAGATCGCCTGGATCACCCAGTTCAGGCAGTCGGCCTTGCAGGTCGGTCCGGCATGGGGCACTTCCACGCGGTGCAGTTGCTTGTAGCGCCGACGCATCCGCTCGACTTCGTCGATGGTGCGCTGGTCGTTGACATAGGTGCCGACGAAGACCACGTAGTTCTGGTAATCGAGCGTCGAGACCATGTTCTCGATCATCGGTGCGATGACGTCGTATTCCAGCCAGGCCGGCACCATGATCGCCAGGGGCTGTTCGTCCCGGGCCAGCAGTTGGTCGACGGTCAGCGACCGGTATTTGCGGTCCGCGGTGAGCTTGCGGTACAGGCGGCGAGACCAGTACCACAGGTCAATGATCAGGTCGTCCAGGCTGGAGATCAGGATCACCACCGCGACGACGATGGTCGCCGCTTCCAGGTAGTTGTAGTAGTGGGCCAGCCAATAGGGCCAATAAAGCGACGTCATCGAAGGGTACCGTTACTGGCGATTGCGACGGGCGCTACGGCCAGCCAGCAACAGGAGAAGGAACAACACAATGGCGCCAGGGATCAGCCAGAGCAGCGAGGGTTTACGCCAGGCATCCAGCCCTTTGGGTTCTTCACGGCCGAGCAACCGACTGCCGCTGGGGTCCTTGCTGTCGATGATCGTCACCGCGCCGCTGTCGCCGAGAATCGCCACATCGCCACGGGTCAGCACAATCGGCTGGGCGAAGTCGGGCGCTTGGCTGCCCAGGGTCCGATACACCAGGCCATGCTGTCCCGAGGCTTGCACCACTTGTAGCGAAGCCAGTTGGTTGAGGGGCTGCACATCCAGCAGCAAGTGATCTTCATGGTTGATGCGCAGACGTCCCTGTTCATCGACCAGGACCGATTCCTTGCTGTCCTCAAGCGGCAACTCGAACGCCAGGAAGGCTTTGTCCGGGCTGACCACGGCTTTGGGATCGGAGCTGACGTTCAACTGCGCGCGCAACGGTGAAACACCGGCGGCATCGGCCACCGAGATCACCCGGGCCAGACTGGCGGCCGGTCGGTCGAGGTATGCCTGGGGAACGAGGATCTGGGTCGCCACGGCGAAGCGCGCGGCCATGCCGGAGAAACCGTCGCCCAAGGCAATTTTGTCCAGCACGATATGGCTGCTCGGCAGCACCGCTACCGGGAAGGCCTGGGGTGTTTCCAGGCAGCGATCGCTGACAGGCTGGCGCTGGAACGAGACGCGCAATACGTTTTTTGAACCCAGGGCATAGCTGGGGATATGGGCCTGGATGCGTTGTGACTGACCATCGGTGGTCAACTGCTGGGCCCCGATCAGGAAATCGTTAAAAAACAGCGAGGCCACGGGCGGGGTGTGTGAAGCCCCCGGTGCTGCGGACAGGTCCACCACGGCTGTCACCGGCAAGCGACCGTCATACGCCACGCTGCCCAAGGGGAACGAAGTGCTCCAGTCGAATCGGGAGGCCACGTCATAGGTGCCAGGTGCGCCGCCCAGTCGCGACAGGGCCACGCGGCCATCGTTGCTCAAAGGCGTTTGCGCTTGGCTGATGGTCAACTGACGGCTGCGCGCCAGTTTGTTCCACGCTGAACCAAGCAGCGACAGGGCTTTGCCGGTGGCGTGCGGGGCGATCATCAGGACCGGGCGAGTACCCAGCAGCGCCAGGCGCACATCGTCCGGACCGGCGCCTGCCGTGGCTGCGTTGACGTGTTGTGCGCGCCATTGGGTCAATGCACTGGCCGCCGTTGGGTCGACGCTTTGGACCTGACTCTGCAACGCATCCAGGGACTGATTGATGGCCTGGAGCAATTGCGGGTCGTTGATGGCCAGATCGGCCTGTACATTCGGGGTTTGCCCCAGCATCAGCAGCGCGCCGATCTCAGCCGGGTTGGCCAGGCTGTGCTGACCCTTCGCGTTGAGGCTGGCGAAGGCGGGGAGGCTCAACAGTTCGGCCGGGATGCGCAGAGCGCTCAAATCCACACTGTCTTGTACGGCAGGGAACGGCAGGATGCGGCTGTGCTTGCCCATTCGCTCCAGGGCCACGCCCAATCGCCAGGCCGCGTCATAGCTGTCGGCGGACAACGAACCCGGTGCAACCAGGATCCCGGGTTGAGCAGGCAATGCCGTCCAGGCGGCACCGACATCCTGCAGTTGGCTGGCGTCGTAGCTGTAGTTCAGGCGTGTGTCGGGCTGGATGCGCAGCACGTTGCCGATGACCCGGTCGTCTTCGCACAACGGCCGGGAGACCACCGAAGACCAGGCAATGCCCAGCCGCACCAGACCGTTGTCGCGCGCAGCCTTGTCGACGCCCAGTGTGGCGCTGGCACTGCCTTGCGGCTCGCTGAGTCCTTCGGCGCGCACTGGGTAGCCATCGAGCGACAGCAGCAGGGTGTTGCGGCCCCCTTCGCCATTGAGATAGCTGGCGTCCAGTTGCAGGGTCGCCTCATTGAGGGCAACCCCGGCCGGCACGGGTAGGTACAGTTCCCGTCGGGAATCGCTGGCGCCCAGCAGGATCGGCGCACTGATGCCCAGGTCGCTCAAGCGGACTTCGCGCTCCTGGCGGGTATCGGCGTTGAGCCGATGGATTGCCTGGGTAAGCGGGCTATCGGCAGCCAAGGCAAAGGTTGGCATGAGCGCAAGCAGGCTCAGGCCACAGGCAAGGGCGCTGAGCGCACCCGTAGAGATGGCAACGGAAGGCTTCATTCAGGTAAATCTCGATTCTGATAAGGGGGAGCAGCGATTAGGAGGCGAGCAACTGGCGTGGCGCGTACATCGGTGGGTGAGCCCAGCCTTGGGGCAATTGCGACTGGCCCACGAGAAATTCGTCCATCGGGCGCCCCATCAGGGTATCGACGATGCGCTGGCTGGCCTTGCCATCACCATAGGGGTTGGCTGCCTGAGACGCGCGGCGCCACAAGGCCTTGTCGTCGAACAGTGCGTCCACGCCGGCAATGATCGAGGCCGGGGAGGTGCCGACCAGACGCACCGTGCCCGCCGCTACGGCTTCGGGGCGTTCGGTGACGTCGCGCATCACCAGCACCGGTTTGCCCAGGGACGGCGCTTCTTCCTGCACACCACCGGAGTCCGTGAGGATGACGTGGGCGTGTTGCATCAGGCGCACGAACGCCAGGTAATCCAGGGGCTTGATCAGGTGAACGTTGAGCAGGTCACCCAGTTGTTCCGTCACCGGGCCCAGTACGCTGGGATTGAGATGCACCGGGTATACGATCTGGATGTCGGGACGCTGGGCCAAGTGACGCAAGGCCTTGCAGATGTCCAGGAAGCCTTCGCCAAAGTTCTCCCGGCGGTGGCCGGTGACCAGCAGCAGCTTGCGTCCGGTTTGCAGGAACGGGAACTGTTGGTCCAGTGTTTGTCGCAGTTGTGCATCCTGCTCGATGCGCCGGGCGGTCATCTGCAACGCATCGATGACGGTATTGCCGGTCACCAGGCAGCGGCCCTGCAGACGTTCGTCCAGCAGGTTATCGCGAGATTGTGCGGTGGGGGCAAACAGCAGGTCGGCACTGAGGTCGATGCAACGACGGTTCATTTCTTCCGGCCATGGGCTGTAGATATCGCCGGTGCGCAGCCCGGCTTCCACATGGCCCACGGGAATGCGTCGATGAAAGGAGGCCATCGAAGCCACCATGGCAGAGGTGGTGTCGCCATGGACCAGCACCCGATCCGGCCGGGTCTGTTCCAGCACCGGGTCGATCGCGCCGTACAACGCAGCCGTCAGCGAGTTGAGCGTCTGGTGCGGCGTCATCACGTTGAGGGTGAAATGCGCCTTGAGATCGAACAGGTCCAGCACCTGCTCAAGCATGCTCTGATGCTGGCCGGTGACACAGATCAGCGACTCAATGCCCGGTTCGGCGGCGAGGGCCTTGACCAAAGGTGCCATCTTGATGGCTTCCGGACGGGTACCGAAGATCGAAAGAATCCTGATCCGTGACTGATGAGTAGCGATGACGCCCTTCCTCGCGCAGTTTGCTGCGCTGCACAGCCGTTCGCCCAAGCGCGATCATGCGTTTGAGTAAACAAGCAAGTTGAATTAAGTGGGATCCAATATCAGGCAGGCGCGTTACGCACGCGGAAAGTTGCGTAATGGCCTATTGCAGTTTGGAGCGGCGAAGTAATAACACCAAAGAACACGGGCGCAAAGTTTTATTTGAAAGGTATTTTGTTGTTTTGATTAAGAAGGGTTGAGGGGAGGTTGGAAAGTTGCGCTCTTATTCTCAAATAAAAATCGTGTAAGATTTTGAATCATAAGGTTTTTTCGTGATTTATTGAGTGCTGGAAAAGGCGTCTTGATCACGCCAAGTCCATCGAGGTCTTATTTCTGGCGCCGCTTTATATAAAGGTGCCTGGATGTTTGTCATTGAAATGACGCCTGTTTGTTGTCGAGCTTGGAAGTATTATCGAGTTGGCGGGTTGCCGGTGAAGTGCGGAAGTTAAATAAGGTTCAATTTTATTATTGGATTTTCAGATCGGCGGAGTTGAACAGTTTTGTGTGGCGCTAGTTCATAAATAAAGTTGTCTGTTGATAAATAAAAAAACGCACTCGGGCACGGGGTCGAACAGGAAAAAGACCGGATAAGCCGGCCCACACGCTTATCCGATAATCGCACGCTTTGTGTGGGCCTCCCGCCAAGGTGATTGACCGAACTAACCGGTTGGTACATTTTAGGCGCAACACCTCTTGCTCAGCTTGACCAAGACCATAATAAAAAATTGAGGAACCCCCATGCGTACCCGTCTGCAAGCGCTCAGCCCCTATCCCTCGCTTCGTTGCTCCGGACCCGGAACAACGCTCAGTCGCTGTGTCCTGACCCGATAGCTCCCCGCCCATCGTTGCGGTCCTATCGCGCCGGTTGCGAGATGCCGGTGCTCGACAAGTCCGGGAGGTCTTCAAGATGACAAAGGTCGTCGATCTGTATTTCAAACTGCTCAAACTGCTGATTGTGCTGTGCATGGTCGCAATGATCGTGCTGGTGTTCGGCAATGTGGTGCTGCGTTATGCCTTCAACTCAGGCATCAGCGTCTCGGAGGAACTGTCGCGCTGGTTCTTCGTCTGGATGATTTTTCTCGGCGCCTTGGTGGCGCTCAAGGACCGTGCCCATCTGGGGCTCGACAGTCTGGTCAAACGCCTGCCTCCGGCCGGCAAGCGCCTCTGCCTGGTCATCGGGCACCTGATGATGTTGTACATCTGCTGGCTGATCTTCAGCGGCAGCTGGCAGCAGGCGGTCATCAACCTGGATGTGGTCGCGCCAGCCTCGGGTATGTCGATGGCAGTGTTCTACGCTGCCGGCCTGGTGTTCGGCGCCAGCGCCGCCGCCATCCTGGTCTATGAGCTCTACCTGGCGCTGTTCGGCAAGCTCAGGGATGACGAAATGGTCATGGTCAAGGACAACGACGCCGCCGAAGTGATCGCCCATAACCCCATCAAGAGTACCCGCCCATGACACTGGTTATTTTCCTCGGGTCATTGATAGGCAGCATGGCGCTGGGCATTCCCATTGCCTTTGCCTTGCTGGTGGTCAGTGTGGCGTTGATGTTTTATCTGGATCTGTTTGACGCACAAATCATCGCCCAGAACCTGCTTAACGGTGCCGACAGTTTTCCGTTGATGGCTGTGCCGTTCTTCATGCTGGCCGGCGAAGTGATGAACTCCGGCGGCCTGTCCAAACGCATCGTCAACATCGCCATGGCGCTGGTTGGACACAAGCGTGGCGGCCTGGGTTACGTGGCGATCATCGCGTCCTGCCTGTTGGCATCGCTTTCGGGGTCGGCGGTGGCCGACGCGGCGGCGCTGGCGGCCTTGCTGGTGCCGATGATGGTGCTGGCGGGACACAACCGGGCGCGTTCGGCCGGCTTGATTGCCGCCGGAGGCATCATTGCCCCGGTCATTCCGCCGAGCATTGGCTTCATTGTGTTTGGCGTGGCGTCCGGGGTATCGATTTCCAAGCTGTTTTTGGCCGGGATCGTGCCGGGTCTGATGCTCGGTGTCGCCCTGGCCATCGCCTGGTGGTTCATCTCCCGCAGCGAGCATGTGCAGACACCACCCAAGCGCTCGCGGGCCGAAGTGATGCGGGCCCTGGTCGAGGGCAGTTGGGCCATGGGCCTGCCGCTGATCATCATCCTGGGTCTCAAGTTCGGCATTTTCACCCCGACGGAAGCAGCGGTGGTGGCAGCGGTCTATTCGTTGTTTGTGTCCTTGGTCATCTACCGGGAAATGAAAGTCAGCCAGCTGTACGAAGTGATCCTGTCCTCGGCCAAGACCACCTCGGTGGTGATGCTCCTGGTGGCGGCGGCCATGGTGTCCTCGTGGCTGGTGACCATTGCCGACTTGCCGGGCCAGTTGGCGGCAGTGCTCGAACCGTTCATGGACAGTCCGACCTTGCTCCTGGTGGTGATCATGCTGTTGATCATCATGGTCGGTACGGTCATGGACATGACGCCCACCATCCTCATCCTCACCCCGGTGCTGATGCCAGCGGTGACCCAGGCGGGTATCGATCCGGTTTATTTCGGCGTGCTGTTTCTCATCAACACTGCCATCGGCCTGATTACGCCACCGGTGGGTACCGTGCTCAATGTGGTGAGCGGGGTTTCGAAACTCAATATCGAAGAGATCGTTCGTGGCGTGTGGCCGTTCCTGCTCGCGCAACTGGCGGTGCTGTTCCTTCTGGTCCTGTTTCCGCAACTGGTTCTGGGACCTTTGAAATTCTTCACCGGTTGACGCCGGTGCAAGCGGTAGTAGCTCGACTTCTAAAACAATAATGATCGGAGAGTGACATGGGACAACTGATGAAAACCTTGTTGGCCGGGGCATGTGCAACGGGGCTGCTGCTGGGCAGCGTGGTCAGCCACGCGGACGAGATCCGCGAGCGTACCCTGCGATTTGCGTTCCAGAACGTCAAGGAGCACCCCCAAGGGCAAGGCGCACAGAAGTTCGCCGACCTGCTGAGCGAGAAGAGCGGCGGCAAGCTCAAGGTCCGTCTGTTCCCCGGCGGAACCCTGGGTGGTGACGTGCAGACGGTCTCGGCCCTGCAGGGCGGTACGCTGGACATCACCGTGCTCAACTCCGGCATCCTGGCCGCCCAGGCAGCGGATTTCGCGATGCTCGATTTCCCCTTCCTGTTCAACAACGCCGAAGAAGCCCACGCGGTGATCGACGGGCCGGTCGGCCAGAAGCTGGCGGCGCAATTGGACAGCAAAGGGCTGGTTGGCCTGGGCTACTGGGACCTGGGTTTCCGCAACCTGACCAACAGCAAGCATCCAGTGGCCAAGCTTGAAGACATGCAGGGCTTGAAGATTCGCGTGATCCAGTCACCGATCTACCTGGAAACCTTTACCGCCCTGGGCGCTAACCCGGTGCCGATGGCGTTTCCCGAGGTCTACACTGGCCTTGAGCAGCACACCATCGACGGCCAGGAGAACCCCTTCACGGTGATTGAGGGCAACAAGTTCTTCGAGGTGCAGAAGTACCTGTCGGTGACCGGCCACATCTTCAATCCCCAGTCGCTGATCATCAGTCAGAAAACCTGGAGCCGTCTGAATGAGGATGAAAAAAACCTGATCCGCCAGGCCGCCGCCGAGGCGCAGAAGTACCAGCGGGAAGTCACCGCTGCGAGCATGGACAAGGCCAAAGCAACACTGGCCGGTGCGATGACCGTGAACGAGATCACCCCGGCCGAGAAAGATCGCTTTCGCGAGCGTGTGCAACCGGTGATCGACAAGTTCGCCAAGTCCCTGGATGCCAATCTGGTGAAGATGATGTACGACGAAATTGCCAAGGTACGCGCCGCGCAGTGAGCTGAGCGACACACAGGCTGATCAAAGGGCGCCGGGGCAATCCCGGCGCCTTTTTTTTCTTTGCGATTCAGGCTTTTCCCAGCCGTGATGCCGGTCCCCTGAGGGCTCGCGCACGGGCCATTTTCCCAGCCGGGGAACGCTTGAACGGCTGCAATGTCCCAGACTGGCTCATAAGCTTGTTAAGATACATGCGCACACATCTCGTTTTTACCATAGGAACAGCGGGGCTTATCAGACCATGCGCGCCCAAGCGCGCGGATAACAAAAGGAGGTTCTCGTGGGAAAAAACCCTGTAGACGATCTATCAGGACAACCCCAGTCAACCGGCACAGAGGGGATACCAGCCCCCAGCGGCAAAGCCAATCTCATCGACACCGACTACGTGATCGGGCAAGACAATATCCGAGGTCAGTTCTCTTTCTCTCTGGATATCCACGGCAAAGTTTTCATCATCTCCGCGGCGACCATTCTGCTGTTCGTCATCGTGACACTTGCACTGCAGAATGAAGTCGAACCGCTTTTCAGCGCCATGCGCAGTTGGTTGACCAAGCATCTGGCCTGGTTCTTCATGAGCGTGGCCAACATCTTCGTAGTGCTGTGTCTGGCGCTGATCGTCTCGCCCTTGGGCAAGGTTCGGTTGGGCGGCCAGGATGCCACGCCGGACCACACCTATGTGGGCTGGTTCTCCATGTTGTTCGCCGCCGGGATGGGCATCGGCCTGATGTTCTACGGTGTGGCAGAACCCATGTCCCATTACGCTGCCTCTATGGGGGGTGTCACACTCGACGCCAGCGGGGCACGTACCGACTGGGCGCCTTTGGGTGGTGCGGCGGGCGATGTGAAAGCCTCCGCCGACCTGGCCATGGCCGCGACCATTTTCCACTGGGGTCTGCACCCTTGGGCCATCTACGCCATCGTCGCGTTGTCCCTGGCCCTGTTCTCCTTCAACAAAGGCTTGCCGCTGTCGATACGCTCGATCTTCTACCCGCTGCTGGGTGAGCGCGTTTGGGGATGGCCGGGCCATATCATCGACATCCTGGCGGTATTCGCCACGCTGTTCGGGCTGGCGACGTCGCTGGGCATCGGTGCCGAGCAGGCCGCTGCGGGGATTGAACACCTGTTTGGCATTCAATCGACCAGCGTGAGCAAAGTCGTGCTGATCATCGGCATCACCCTGATTGCCCTGTGGTCGGTGCTCGCCGGGTTGGAGAAGGGCGTCAAGCTGCTCTCCGAAATCAACATGGGCCTGGCCCTGTTGTTGCTTGTGTTCATTATCGTGGTGGGGCCAACCCTGGCGATCCTTACCGGCTTCTTCAAGAACCTGGTGACCTACGCCGAGTACCTGCCGGCGTTGTCCAACCCCTTCGGTCGCACAGACACTGAATTCACCCAAGGCTGGACGGCGTTCTACTGGGCCTGGTGGATCAGCTGGTCGCCGTTTGTGGGGATGTTCATTGCCCGCGTCAGTCGCGGCCGTACCGTTCGCGAGTTCCTGATCTCGGTGCTGTTGGTGCCTTCGCTGGTGTCGGTATTGTGGATGACCACCTTTGGCGGGACAGCCATCGACCAGGCCACCCTCCAGGGGCTGAGTGGGGTCAAGGATGCGGTGTTGGAGCTCAAGCTGTTTGCCATGCTCGAAGGGCTTCCGCTCAAGGAGATCACGTCACTGCTCGGTATCGTGCTGGTGATCGTGTTTTTCATCACCTCTTCGGATTCCGGTTCGCTGGTCATCGACACCATCACCGCTGGCGGCAAGGTCGATGCGCCCGTTCCACAGCGGGTGTTCTGGGCCATCATCGAAGGTGTGATCGCTATTGCGCTGTTGTTGGGCGGCGGTTTGATCGCGTTGCAAGCCATGGCGGTTTCCACCGGCTTACCGTTTGCCATTGTCCTGCTGCTGGGCTGTATTTCCCTGGTCAAGGGATTGATGTCGGAACCGCGCACCTGACCTTTTAATCCCACAGCTGGCCGATAGGGACGGACGGGCTGTAGTGAGTGGCTATTTGCGCTTGCAACAGCTCGGCCGTCGCCAGGGCATCGGTCAAGGCATGATGGGCGTGATAGGGCGGCAGGTGGTAGCGCAAGCGACTGTCCGCTAACCGGATGGACTCGGGTGGACGGCGTAACAGCCGGTCCAGCCAACGCCGCTGACCGCGCACCTGCCGCGCTTCCAGCTGCATCGTGTCAATCACCGGAAATTGCAGGCCCTCCCCAAGGTGATTGCGTAACGCCTGATCCAGGAAGTTGCGTTCGATGGCCCGGTAATGCACCACCATGATCTTCCCCGCCATGGCTTCCAGCACTTTCTCCATGACGTCCGGCAATCGGGGAGCATGACGGATGTCGGAGTGCGTGATGTGGTGAAACGTCACCGACTCATGACTGAGTTGCGAGGGCTTGATCACCCAGTACAGGGCTTCACCGCAGCGTATGCGCCTGAGGGTGAACGGCAGCAGGCCGATGCTGACGATACTGTCGGTGCGCGCGTTCAGACCGGTGGTTTCAAGGTCCATGGCCAGCAGTTCCACCTGCTCCAGCGCAGTCCCGGCGTCGATGACACCCTGTTGGTAGAAGCGTTGCAGCAGCGGGTGCCGGGCTTGCTGTTCCAGACGTTTGAAACGTGCCGCCCAATCCAGCGTTTCTTGCCCCTTCGGATTGTTCATCGGGATGGCCGAGCGTGACCGGGGTAGCGGAATCGCAGGAATTTCTGCGCATTGCTCAATACCTGAAACGCTTCCTTGAGGTTGTGCCGCTCAGTGGTGGAAAAGCGCTCCGGTTCGATGTAGTTATCCGGTTTCTGGCCCTGTTCGATGGCATCGACCTGGTGTCGGATGCGCACCATCGACAGGAACTCCAAGGCGTAGCGTAGATGCTCAATGGCCTGCGGTTGCACGAGCTGTGTGGTGCTGATGGCTTCGAGACGATCAAAGGAATTCTGCGCCGTGGTCCCGCAGGCCAGGGCGTGGATACGGATCAGATCGGTCAATGGCGCCGTGCCACGGCCCTTGAGGTTGATGATCTGTTTTTGCTTGCCGTCGGTTTCCATTACGAAGGTGCGAAAGAAACCCAAGGGGGGCGTGCGGTTCAAGGCATTCCGGGCCATCGCCGCCAGGAAGGCGGGGGTCACCCTGGATTTTTCAGCGCAGAGCACCTTGAGTTCGTTGACCATTTCCAGTTGCCCATAGACCCCGTCCAGGTCAAAGAAGATGCAACTGTTGAGCAGGGTGGCGGCATTGGGCTTCTCGATCCACTGGCTGAAATACTCGCGCCATACTCGCAACGGCTGCCGCCATTGCGCGTTGGTGGCCATGATGCCGCCCTTGCAGTAGCTGTAGCCGCACTCTGCCAGGCCGTCGCTGACGAAGGTGGCCAGGCTTTTGAAGTATTCGTCGTGCAGGGCCGGGTCGAAACGATCATCCAGCACCAGGGCGTTGTCCTGGTCGGTTACCAGCAGTTGTTCGTCCCGCGCCATCGATCCCAGCACCATGAAGCAGTACGGAACCGGCGGCGGCCCCAGTTCCCGCTCGGCCAATTCGAGCAACCGCTGGGTGAAGGCGCGGCCAATGCCCGAGATTGCGCTGCCGATCATGTGAGCCGTCGCACCGTCGCGCACCATGCGAATGTAGGTGCCGCGCAGATCTCGCAACAATGAGCGCAAGCCCTCGACAGAGGTCTGGTTGGAGATGCTGTTGACCAGGTACAGGCTGCTCTGGGACTCGTGCCGGATGATGTCCGACAGGTTGATCAACCCCAGCGTGCGTCCCTTGTGCACCACCGGTAGGTGGTGGATGTTGCTGCGAAGCATGCACAACATGGCTTCGAACAACGAGTCATCGGCCTGGATGACCACCGGATCGGTCGACATCACTTCACCGATGCAGGTATCGCCGCTGCGGTTGGCGGCCACTACCCGAGTGCGCAGGTCGCGGTCGGTGACGATGCCGAGCATTTTTTCCGGGTGATGCCCGGCAGGTTCCAGGACGACGACGCAGGAAACGCTTTCCTGGGACATCAACCGTGCCGCTTCGTGAACGCTGGTGTGCGGGGTGACCCAGACCAGGTCCCGGGAAATCAGCGCGCGGGATTTCAATTGGATCAGTTCGCTGGCGCGGCCCTGGGCCTCGACGGCGGATTTGAGCCTGGAGTGTCCTTCGGCCTCGACAAAGTCGGCGAAGCTGTCATGTTGCTCGCACAGCTGGGCAAACACATCCGCCGGGATGAAGTAGATCAGGCTGTCTTCAAGGGCCCGCGCCGGAAAACGCACTTTGTTGCTGCGCAGCAGGCTGGCCTGACCAAAGATGTCGCCTTCCACCAGCCGGTTGTACAACTGGCCGTTGCGCCGGTAGATCTCGACTGCGCCACTGCGCACATAATGCAGGTCGTGGACGATGGAGCCTGCCTCGAGAATATCGCTGCCGGCCTTGAAGTAGCTGACTTCGACGCGCTGGGCTATGGCCTCCAGGGTTTGCTGGGGCAGGGCATCGAAAGGGGGAAAACGATGCAGGTGCTCGCTGATTTCCAGTAACTCGATCTGCATGGAACCTCGTGGCTGATCAATTGAGAGACCAACATGCCAGTTCCAGGGGCCGCACACAAACCCTGGGTGAGTGAGTCGTGTGCGGCGCAGGCGTTGTCACTGTTGCTGGGGCACCGCCAGCCACTGGCCGATGACCTTCTGGTAGCTGCCATTTGCCTTGCTCAGGTGCAGCCACTGATCGACGTACATTTTCCAGGTGATGTCGTCCCGTGGCAGCAGGTAGGCCTTCTCGCCATACTGCAAGTAGCGGCTGGGGTTGACGGCGCAAAGACCGGGCTTGAGTTTCTGCTGGTAGAGCGCTTCCGAGGCATCGGTGATCATCACGTCTGCCCGCTTGTCCAGCAGTTCCTGGAAGATGGTCACGTTGTCGTGGAACTTGAGTTGCCCTTTGGGCAGGAACGCCCGGACGAAAGCTTCGTTGGTGCCGCCGGCCGGTTCCACCAGGCGCACCGAAGGCTGGTTGAGCTGCTCGATGGTCTGGTAGCGCGCCTGGTCCTCGCAACGCACCAGCGGGATTTTGCCATCCACATCCAGGGTGGTGCTGAAGTTGGCTTTTTTCTGACGCTCCAGGGTCACGGAAATCCCACCCATGCCGATATCGCATTTACCGGCGACCATGTCCGGCATCAGGGTTTTCCAGCTGGTCTGCACCCATTGAACCTTGACCCCTAGGCTGGCGGCCAGCGAACGGGCCATGTCAATGTCGATCCCCTCGTATTCACCTGTTTCGGCTTTGTAGGTGTAAGGCTTGTAGTCGCCCGTCGTACACACTTTCAGCTCGCCGCGTTGCAGGACCTGATCAAGGTGCGAAGGGGCTGGCTCGGCAAGGGCGCTGCCGCAGAACGCCAGCAGGCCACAGAACGTCATTGTGTTTGTTATGTTTTTCATAGGGATTGCACGTCTCGCAAGGGAGGGGACAAGACGGGCAGTGTAGTGAAAAGGTTGGCGGGCTGTCATTGGCGCCTCAAACTTCGCAGGTGTGCTGCCTTCGCCTCTGTCATCATGGGCGATGGCAGACTTGGGTCAGGGGAGAAACACGTTTCGGATGGACGCATCAGTCGTCAGAATTACGCTTATGTTGATGGTCCCAGGGATCCTGTCGGTCTTTGGGGTTGCGTTCGTCTGCGCCTGGTTTATCGACAAAAAACGCGACTATCTGCTGCTCCTGGCTGGTGGCTGTGGCCTGTTCGCGTGTGGCGCCACGTCGCAGCTTTTCGGCTGGCCTCCCGGGGTCGGGCCCAATGCCATTGTGTCCGGCGCGCTGTATACCTCGGCGGTCCTGGCGGTGGCCGAAGGCGTTTTGCTGCGCTCGCAAAAACGCCTCGGCTGGCGGCTGGACGTGGCCGTGGTATGCGTCATTTCCCTGGCACTGGCCTGGTTCTTTTATATCGACCGCAACCTGCTTGCGCGCATCTACATCCAGAACTTCGGCTATGGTGCGATTTTGCTTGTGGCGGCGGTCAAGCTCAGATCGCTGTTACGCGGGCGACTCGTTGACAAGGCGCTGTTCTGGGTGTTGCTGGTCTTCGCGTTGCATTTCTTTCCGCGGACCCTGTTGACTGTCGGGCTGTCGGTGCCGCTGGACCGGGTCGCTTTCGCCAACTCGGTGTTCTGGCAGGCGCTCCAATTGTCCCTGGCGGTGCTCGGTATCGGACTTGCCTTTGTGATTCTCGCCGCGGCCATTGCTGACGTGATCGATGACCTGCGTCGCGAACGCGATTTTGACCCGTTGACCGGTGTCTTGAACCGGCGCGGCTTCGAAGAACGGGTGTCGATGCTGCTGATGAAGAGCCAGGGCGGCACGACAGCGCTGGCACTGTGCGATATCGACAACTTCAAGAACATCAACGATAGCCATGGCCATGACGTGGGCGATAACGTCTTGCGCGAAGTTGGCCAACTGCTGCGTACTTCGGCGCGCAAACGGGATATCGTCGGGCGCCTCGGTGGTGAAGAGTTCGCTGTGCTCCTGCCGGATACCGATGCCCGGGAAGCTTACGAATGTGCCGAGCGCTTGCGGGCGGCTATCGAGAACGGTACGCCTGTCACGCGCGATACGGTCGGGCCGGTCACGGCGAGCTTCGGTGTCGGCAGTCTAGACGCCAGGGAGACCTGGCAGGATCTCTACAAGCGTGTAGATATCTTGCTTTACCAGGCGAAGCGAACCGGGCGCAATCGCACGGTGGCCGATGAAGTTCCGGGTCGGATCGATAGGCCCGCCGAGGTCCAGTCATAGGCGGCGAGCGCGAGCCGGGGTTGCTAGCGTGAAATGATCCCGTGATCGATGGCGTATTTCACCAGGGCCGCGGGTTTGTCGATGTTGAGCTTGCGGCGGATGCTCAGGCGATGGGTTTCGACGGTGCGCACGCTGATGTCCAGTTCCCGGGCCATTTCCTTGTTGTTCAGCCCCTGGACCATTTTGTACAACACCTGACTCTCGCGCGGCGTCAGCTCGTTGTCGGTGGTTGGGTCGGTGGCCAGCCGTTGGGCGATCTCGGCACTGTAGAAGGTGCCACCGCTGATGATGGCTTCAATGGCCGCAATGATTTCCCGCGAAGGGGCATTCTTGAGCACGTAGCCACTGGCGCCGCAGCGCACGGACTCACTCACATACTCATAATTGTCGTACATGCTCAGGATGAGGATCTTGAGGTTGGGGTATTGCTTGCCCAGCAGGCGGGTCAGTTCAAGCCCGTTCATGTCCTTGAGGCTGATGTCCATCAGCAACAGGTCCGGTTGGCAGCGCCCGACCATCTCGATGGCCTGTGCACCATTCTCGGCTTCGCCCACCACGTCCAGTTGGGGCATGACGGACAACAGGGCCCTGATGCCGTCGCGGACCAGGGAATGATCATCGACCAGCGCGACGCGGATCACAGAGGGCAGGTTCATCGGCAGGTGCTCTTTTCAGGTTGGGCGCGCATCAGCTTTGTGTCGCCAGCATGTTCATGGGCAGCAGGATATCCAGCTCGCTTCGTCCCGGCACCGAGGTCATTTCCAGCCGTCCGCCGAAATGCTCGACCCGCTCGCGGATATTGCGCAGGCCGATGCCGGCGTGGCCACGTTCGACCTGCGGTACGTTGAAACCCATCCCGTCGTCCACCACCGTCAGGCGCAAGGACTGGCCGGACCCGAACAGGGTGATGCCGACACTTTTCGCCCCGGCGTGACGCTCGATATTGGTCAAGGCTTCCTGAGCAATGCGAAACAGCGAAACCGGTGCTCCATTTTCCAGGCGGCAATCGAATTCGTTGCTTTTGTACGACACTTCAAGCCCGCTGCGTTGCTGGAATTCGGCCGCGAGCTGGCCGATGGCGGCGGACAGGCCCAGGGTGTCGAGCAGGGAGGAGCGCAAGTCGTGGGAGATGTTGCGGATCTCGCCAATGGCTTCCCCCAGCCGGTCTGTCGCGTTCTTCAGGATGCCCAGGCCGTTTTCCTGCCCCTTTTCGAGGACATGACTGGCCAGTTCAAACTGGAATTTTATCGACACCAGTAATTGGCTGATGCCGTCGTGCAGCTCGCGTGAAACTCGCGCGCGTTCCTCTTCCTGCAAGCTGACGATGCGCTGGTTCAGTCGTTGCAGCTTTTTGTCGGCCAAGCGATGTTCGCTGACGTTGAGGGTCATGCCGCCGGCAAACACCAGCAGGACCGCCACCAGCGCAATGGCGGCGATGGCCTGCATGGTGGTGTGGATGCCCTGGGCCACTTCAGCGCGGGCTTGCTGGGTGGCGCGCTCGACATCCTCCAGGTAAATCCCGGTCCCGAGCATCCAACCCCAGCGATCCAGCATCACCACATAGGCCAGCTTGTCGGTCACCTGGCCGGAGGAGGGCTTGTTCCAGGCGTAGCGCTGGAAACCTTCGCCGGATTCGGCGCTCTTGAGCAGTGCCTGGATCACCGGCAGCCCCTGGGGATCTTTCATGTCCCAGAGGTATTGGCCCACCAGTTCGGACTGTCGGGCATGCATCAGGCTGCGGCCCTGGCGGTCGTAGACGAAGAAATAGCCATTGATGCCGAAACTGAGCTTGCGCAGCTCCTCCAGCACCTGCTGCTGCGCGCGTGCGTCGCCCTGGCCGTTGTTATACAGCGGGGCGATCAGGCTTTGCGCCATTTCGACGTAGTTTTTCAGCTCCGCGCGCTTGCTGGCCAGGATGCTGTCTTCGATCAGTTGCGCCTGTTGATCACCCAACTGGCGATTAAGCGAGATCACCAAGGCGCAGATGACGGCAATCGCCAGGACCAGGGGCAGAATTCCCAAGGCGACGATTTTGTGTTTGAGCAGCATGTGTACTCCTGTCCGGACTCAACGGGGGGAGGCGAATGGTCAGCATCATAACGCTGTGGGAGCAAAGCTTGCTCGCGATCGCGACGGATCAGCCAGGACTGTTGCCAACAGACCCAGCGTTATCGCGAGCAAGCTTTGCTCCCACAGTCGTTAGCCTGCATTGGCTTTGCATGGGCTCACACAGAGGGATTCCACGAGAATCTACGTAGAACTACGTAGATGGCCCGTACGTAGTACTGCGGATTTATTTATTGACGGCTTCCACGGATATTGGGCCGGCTCCGAATAGTCGGGGCACACTATAAAAACAATCGCCGCAATCCACTGGATATCGGCAGGAGACACGCAATGACAACCCGTCTGGTTAAACACCTTGCCTGGTTTGCCGTGGCTGTTCTGGGAGCTTGTGCGTTGAGTGTCGTGGCCTTGCGCCGCGGCGAACCGATCAACGCCCTCTGGATCGTCGTCGCAGCCGTGGCCATCTACCTGGTCGCCTACCGCTACTACAGCCTGTTCATCGCCAATAACGTGATGCAACTCGATGCGCGCCGGGCTACCCCCGCCGTGCTCAACAACGATGGCCTGGACTATGTCCCGACCAACAAACACATCCTGTTCGGCCACCACTTCGCGGCCATTGCCGGTGCGGGGCCGCTGGTCGGGCCGGTACTGGCGGCGCAGATGGGCTACCTGCCCGGTACGCTCTGGCTGATCGCCGGGGTGGTGCTGGCCGGTGCCGTGCAGGACTTCATGGTCCTGTTCCTGTCCACTCGTCGCAACGGTCGCTCCCTGGGCGACATGGTCCGCGAAGAGATGGGCCGCGTTCCCGGCACCATCGCGCTGTTCGGCTGCTTCCTGATCATGATCATCATCCTCGCGGTGCTGGCGCTGATCGTGGTCAAGGCCCTGGCCGAGAGCCCGTGGGGGATCTTCACGGTGATGGCGACCATCCCGATCGCGATGTTCATGGGCATCTACATGCGCTACATCCGCCCGGGCCGCATTGGTGAAATCTCCCTCATCGGCGTGCTGTTGCTGCTGGGTTCGATCTGGCTCGGCGGGCAAGTGGCCGCAGACCCGGTCTGGGCCGAGGCCTTCACCTTCACCGGCGTGCAAATCACCTGGATGCTGATCGGCTACGGTTTTGTTGCCGCGGTGTTGCCGATCTGGCTGATCCTGGCGCCGCGCGACTACCTGTCCACCTTCTTGAAGATTGGCACCATCGTCGCCCTGGCGATCGGCATCCTGGTCACCATGCCCGAGCTGAAAATGCCGGCACTGACCCAGTTCACCGACGGCACGGGCCCGGTGTGGAAGGGCGGATTGTTCCCGTTCCTGTTCATCACCATCGCCTGTGGCGCGGTCTCGGGTTTCCACGCGCTGATCTCTTCGGGCACCACGCCGAAGATGCTCGATAACGAAGTCAACGCCCGCTACATCGGTTACGGCGGCATGCTGATGGAGTCGTTCGTGGCCATCATGGCAATGGTCGCCGCTTCGGTGATCGAGCCGGGTGTGTACTTCGCCATGAACAGCCCGGCGGCGATCGTCGGCGGTGATGTGGTGAGCGTGGCGCAGACTGTCAGCAGTTGGGGCTTTGCAATCACCCCCGAAGCGCTGCAGGCGGTGGCCAATGACATCGGCGAGACCACCATCCTGGCCCGTGCCGGCGGTGCGCCGACGCTGGCGGTGGGGATCGCGCAGATCCTGCACTCGGTGTTGCCGGGTGAGAACACCATGGCGTTCTGGTACCACTTCGCAATCCTGTTCGAGGCGCTGTTCATCCTCACGGCGGTAGACGCCGGCACCCGTGCCGGGCGCTTCATGCTGCAGGACCTGCTGGGCTCGTTCGTCCCGGCCCTCAAGCGGACCGAATCCTGGGTCGCCAACCTGATCGCCACCGCCGGCTGTGTGGCGCTGTGGGGCTACCTGTTGTACCAGGGCGTGATCGATCCGCTGGGCGGCATCAACACCTTGTGGCCGCTGTTCGGCATCTCCAACCAGATGCTGGCCGGTATCGCCCTGATGCTCGGCACCGTGGTACTGATCAAGATGAAGCGCCAGCGCTACGTCTGGGTGACCATGCTGCCGGCGGTCTGGCTGCTGATCTGCACCACCACGGCGGGCCTGATCAAGCTGTTCGACGCCAACCCGGCGATCGGCTTCCTGGCCCTGGCGCGCAAATACAACGATGCCCTGGCCGCCGGCCAGATCCTGGCCCCGGCCAAGAGCATCGAGCAGATGCAGCACGTGGTGTACAACGCTTACACCAACGCAACGCTGACGGTGTTGTTCCTGCTGGTGGTCTTCAGCATCCTGTTCTACGCGCTCAAGGTCGGCATCGCTGCCTGGGGTCACAAGGAACGCACGGATAAAGAAGCCCCCTTCCAGGCCGTGCCGGACGCCTGAATCGAGGATTGCAACGATGTTCAATGACTTGAGTCGCCTCGGTAAATACCTCGGTCAGGCCGCCCGCCTGATGGTCGGCATGCCCGACTACGACAACTACGTCGAGCACATGCAAAGCAAACACCCGGACAAACCGTTGATGGACTACGAGGCGTTCTTCCGCGAACGCCAGGAAGCCCGATACGGTGGCAAGGCGGGACCCAAGTGCTGTTGATCAACTGATTTCAGGTTGATGAGGTAACCCTGTGGGAGCGGGCTTGTTCGCGAAGGCGTAGGGTCAGTTACGATGATGTTGACTGACCCACCGCCATCGCGAGCAAGCTCGCTCGCACAGTTGTTTTGGGGTGGCCTTGGGTTCGCATACACCACAGACCCCTTGTGGGAGCGAGCCTGCTCGCGATGGCATCAGGTCAGCAGCATTGATGTTTGCTGATCCACCGCTTTCGCGAGCAGGCTCGCTCCCACAGTTGTTTTGGGGCGGCCTCGGGATTTGCATACACCACCGATCCCCTTGTGGGAGCGAGCCTGCTCGCGATGGCATCAGGTCAGCAGCATTGATGTTTGCTGATCCACCGCTTTCGCGAGCAAGCCCGCTCCCACAGTTATTTTGGGGCAGCCTCGGGATTTGCATACACCACCGCTCCCACAGTTGTTTTGGGGCGGCCTCGGGATTTGCATCACCACAGAACCCTTGTGGGAGCGAGCCTGCTCGCGATGGCGTCAGGTCAGCAGCATGTATGTTTGCTGACCCACCGCTTTCGCGAGCAGGCTTGCTCCCACCGTTGTTTTGGGGTGGTCTCGGGATGTGCATCAGCACCGAGCCAGGTGCAATGCATCACTCTGCCAACAGCACCGCTGCATCGAACCCGACCCGCAAATTGCCCCAATGGCGGCCGCCGAAGAAGAACGGTACGTCGATCTCGGTCATGATTTCCCCGGTATCGCGCAGGTAGGTCTGGAGCAGGAAGCGTTGGGTGTTGCCCGCCGCACGCAGGCCGATCGGGTCGTTGAAGATGCGCTTGTTGCGGCACACCGGCAGGTCGACGGTGCGGTCACCGGTCGGTTGTTTCGAAACCCAGCTGTTGTTCACTGGGCAATAACCCTTGGTGTCGACGATGAATGAGACTTTGCCGCCCGGGGTGCTGCGGGTGAGTTTGTCGCATTCTTCCTGGCAGACTTGGGCAAAACGCTCGGTGTAGCTGGTCATGTATTGCTTGGGATCGGTGCCGGGGATCAGTTGGTAGTTCTGATCGAACAGGTTGAGGCCATCCTGCTGCAGCGCCTCCAATTGGACCTGGAGGTTGTCGCGGCACTGGCTGGCCCGGGTGATGGCGGCATCCAGCTTGCCATGGCCGAGCACGAACCGGCCCAACAATGCCTGGACCTTTTCAGCGACACCGGACAAGTCACGGGTAGCCGTTGCCGAATGCTGCATGCGCTGATCAATCGACTGGCTGTCGGCATGGATCTGCGTAACCCGTTCGTTGATACCCGTGTTGGATTCGGCGAAAAGCTGGATATGGGACGCGATATCGGCCAACTTGCCATTGGTGGATTCGAAGTCGCCGATCATGCTTTCGAAATGGCCCGAGGCACGCTCCACGACTTTCTGGGTTTCCCGGGCGCTGTGGCTGATCTGGTTGGTCTGTTCATGTGTGGAACTGACTTCTTCGAGCATGGCGTCGATGTTTCGTGAGATGTCGTCGGTAGCCCGGCTGACATTCTGCGCCAAGGTGCGCACCTCATCGGCCACCACGGCAAACCCCCGACCGCTTTCACCGGCCCGGGCGGCTTCGATGGCCGCGTTGAGGGCCAGCAGGTTGGTTTGGGCAGAGATCTGCTGGATCAGCCCAACGATGGACTTGATGCTCGAAGAACGTTGGTTCAGGGCGCCTACCAGCGTGGCGAATTCATTGAGGCTGCTGGAGATTTCACTGATGTTGCCCGTCACTTCCAGCAGTTCTGCATAGGAGTCGCGGGCCATGCTCAGGTTCTGCGCAGTGGTGCTGGAAATGCCCTGAGTCTGGCGCGAGACTTCTTCGATGCGACCTACGGCGGTGTTGCTCTGGTCCATCACTTCCTTGGCGAAGCGTGCCTGGTGAGTAGCGCTGTCGCTGGAGTCGCTGATGTTTTTCAACGAACGCGCCGATTCGACCGCAATGTGCACGGTCAGCGCCTGGACATTACTGATGATCTCCCGCTGCTTGGCCAGGAAGCGGTTGCAAGTGTCGGCCAGCACGCGGATTTCGTCGTGGGTCACCAGAGGCAGGTCTTTGGACAGGTCGCCTTCGCCGCTGGCGATCTCCTCGAGCGCCTTGGTCATGGCCGTGACGGGGCGCACGATGAGGTGGCGAAAGTACCAGACCATGAAGCTGATCATGCACAGCGTCAGCAGCGCGCCGAAGAGCAGGGCATGGGTGAGGCTGTCGAGCCGGCCTTCGACTTGCCCCAGCAGCGCGGGGTCCAGTTGCGCAGTGTGCAACTGCAGCACAATGTCGGCGCGGGCACTGACTGCCACCCAGTAAAGCAAGCCACTGACCACGACCAGCAGGAAAAGGCTCGACAGCTTTTTGGTGAGCGTATCGAAAAACTGCATCTCGATAGACTCGTACAAGGCCTTTAGCGTCTGCATCCGTTGCTCCCGGGTAAAAAATCACTTTGATTGCATACATTCGACCGCGCACGGCAAAGCTTTAGGGAAATGGGCGATTTGATATCACTGCGGCGGTTTCCGCGATCTTTAACCCGTCCCAGTAGGTGAGGGAACGCGGATGTCAATATCCAGAGTGGCGAAGGTAGACGAAAGTCGTACTAGCGCTCTGCCCAGCGACTGCTACGGTTTGAGTGGAAAACAATAAAAACAACGGGAGTTGATTTCCATGTCCACTCAAAAGCAACAGGCTGCGCGTGCCTACTGGACGGAGAACCTGCGCTGGATGCTGGTATTGCTGGCAATCTGGTTCTTGGTGTCGTTCGGCTTTGGCATTTTGCTGGTTGACCAGCTCAACACCATCAGCTTCTTCGGTACGCCCCTGGGATTCTGGTTTGCCCAGCAGGGGTCCATCTATGTCTTTGTGCTCGAGATCTTCTTCTATGTCTGGAAGATGAATCAGCTCGATCGCAAATATGACGTCCACGAAGACTGAGGCCGACGAGCATGGATACCCAAACCCTGATCTACCTGTTCGTCGGTGCGTCCTTTGCGCTCTATATCGCCATTGCCATCTGGACGCGCGCCGGCTCCACCAGCGAGTACTACGTCGCCAGCAAAGGCGTGCACCCGGTACTCAACGGCATGGCCACCGGGGCCGACTGGATGTCGGCCGCCTCGTTCATCTCCATGGCCGGGATCATCGCCTTCGCCGGCTATGACGGCTCGGTCTACCTGATGGGCTGGACCGGCGGCTATGTGCTGCTGGCGATGTGTCTGGCGCCGTATCTGCGCAAGTTCGGCAAGTTCACCGTCCCAGAGTTCGTCGGCGCGCGTTACTACTCGCAGACGGCGCGGGTGGTGGCGGTGATCTGCGTGATCTTCATTTCCTTCACGTATGTGGCAGGGCAGATGCGCGGTGTGGGCATCGTGTTCTCCCGTTACCTGGAAGTGGATATCAATACCGGCGTGATGATCGGTATGGCCATCGTGTTCTTCTATTCCGTACTGGGCGGCATGAAGGGCATCACCTACACGCAGGTGGCGCAGTACTGCGTGATGATTTTTGCCTACATGGTGCCGGCGATCTACATCTCGATCATGATCACCGGTAATCCGATCCCGCAACTGGGCTTCATCAGCGAGGTCACCGGCTCCGGCCAGAGTGTGATCGAGCGGCTCAACGGGCTGGGTGCGGAACTCGGTTTCACGGCCTATACCGACGGCACCAAATCGACCACCGACGTGTTTTTCATCACCATGGCGCTGATGGTCGGTACTGCGGGCCTGCCTCATGTGATCGTGCGTTTCTTCACCACCCCGACAGTGCGTGATGCGCGCAAGTCAGCAGGTTACGCACTGCTGTTCATCGCCATCCTCTACACCACCGCACCGGCCGTGGCGGCTTTCGCGCGCACCAACCTGCTGACCTCGATCCCCAACGTCAGCTACGCCACCGCGCCAGCCTGGTTCAAGACCTGGGAAAATTCGGGGCTGATCGCCTGGGCGGACAAAAACAATGACGGCATCATCCAGTATGGCCCGGGGGCAGCCCTGGTCGGCGCGCCGAGCTTCACGGGTGAACGCGGAGCGAACGAGCAGCGGCTGCTGAGCAACCAGGTTTCACCAGTGGCCAACGAACTGTATGTCGACAACGACATCATGGTTCTGGCCAACCCGGAGATTGCCGGGTTGCCAGGCTGGGTCATCGCCCTGATTGCCGCCGGTGGCCTGGCGGCGGCGCTGTCGACGGCAGCGGGGTTGCTGCTGGTGATTTCCACATCGGTCTCCCATGACCTGCTCAAAAGCAACATCATGCCCAGGATTACTGAAAAGCAAGAGTTGCTGGCCGCCCGGATCGCCGCTGGCGTGGCGGTACTGATCGCCGGGTTGTTCGGCATCTACCCGCCGGCATTCGTGGCCCAGGTGGTGGCGTTCGCCTTTGGACTGGCGGCGTCCTCGTTCTTCCCGGTGATTGTCATGGGGATCTTCTCCAAACGCATGAACCGCGAAGGCGCGATCGCCGGGATGATTGTGGGGCTGACGTTTACATTCACCTACATCGTCTACTTCAAATTCATCAATCCGGCGATGAACACTGCCGAGCACTGGTGGCTGGGCGTATCGCCGGAAGGCATCGGCACCCTGGGGATGCTCTTCAACTTTGCGGCCGCGGTAGTGGTGTCACGCTTTACCGCGCCGCCGCCGGAGCACATTCAGCACCTGGTGGAAGATATCCGGGTTCCAAGGGGGGCGGGTGCGGCCATCGATCATTGATGTGCGGTAAGCCCTGATAACAGGGGTGGGAAACGAACAAAGGCGCCGGAGTGATCCGGCGTCTTTTTTTTGCGCGGGTCAAGCGGGAAAGCGTTAGAAATATTTACTGGGAATCATTCTCAAAGTATATTCTCTCTCATTAACATCCCTCTGTGAGTGCTGCGTCTTGAATCGTTCCACCCCTCTCGCTACCCGCAACGCCTTTTTCAAAGGCGTGTTGCCAACGCTGTCCTGCTGTTTCATCGCAAGCCCTTTGTGGGCGCAGGACATTCTCGAACTGCCAACCACGGACATCCAGGGCAGTCGCATCACTCAGGACGAAGGGTACACGGCGTCGCAAGCCAGCACCGCGAGCAAAAGCGATGTACCGATCAAGGAAGAGGCGCAGTCGATCAACGTGGTGACCCGGCAGACCCTGGCGGACTATCAGGTGCGCTCGCTGGGCGATGCGATGAAATTTGTCAGCGGCGTCAGCCAGGGCAATACCCTGGGCGGTTCGCGGGATTCGCTGGTCAAGCGCGGTTTCGGCACCAACGATGACGGCTCGATCCTGCGCGATGGTGTGCGTTCGAACCTGGGACGTAACTTCAGCGCCACCACCGAGCGGGTCGAAGTGCTCAAGGGCCCGGCCTCGATGTTATACGGCGCGCTGGAGCCCGGCGGCCTGGTCAACATCATCAGCAAGAAACCCGAATACACCCAGAGCACCACACTGAGCGGCTCGGCCTACAGCGAAGGTGGCGGCACCATGGCCCTGGATACCACCGGGCCGTTGGGCGATACCGGCCTGGCGTATCGGTTGATTGCCGAGCGTGGGCATGAGGATTATTGGCGCAACTATGGCGTCAACGAGAGCACGCTGGTGGCGCCGTCCCTGGCCTGGACGGGTGAGCGGGCCTCGTTGAACCTCAGTTATGAGTACAACGAATATTCCAATCCCTTCGACCGCGGCACTGTATTCACCGACGGGCATCCGGCCGACATTGACTACAACAAGCGCCTTGATGAGCCTTGGGCCAAAAGCGTGGGGATTCGCGAAACGGCGACAGCGCGGTTTGAGTATGAGCTGAGTGAAGCGTGGAAGACCCGCGTGACCTATGGCTGGAACAATGATCGGTATAGTCTTTCGATTGCGCAGCCGCGGCTGCCGAACGGAGTTTTCCAGCGTGCCGCCAACGGCGCGCACTATGACGATGAAACCCGCTACGCCAGTTGGGATTTCATGGGCAAGCAGGAACTGTTCGGCCAGCGTCATGACCTGTTGATCGGTGTCGACAATCAGGTGTCCGATCAATTCCGTGGCAAAACCTATCGCGGAGCTTATCAATCAGGCTTTGACCCTGCGGCACCGGTGTACGGTGGTCTGGGGGAGCCAAGCACGGTAAATGCGCCGCAAAGCAACTTGAGCAACAAGCTGACTTCCAGTTCGGTGTATCTCAAGGACAACTGGCATCTGGATGACCGCTGGATCCTGGTCTTTGGGGGCCGTTACCAGCATTACGATCAATACGCCGACCAAGGCATGCTCACGCGCGTCCACGTTCGTGACGATAACGGCGATGCCTTTGTCCCATTCCTGGGCCTCGTCTATAAAGCCACCGAGGAACTGTCGCTTTATGGCAACTACAGCCGGTCGTTCAAGCCTAACGATACCGTCGATAAAAACCTTGCCACCTTCAAACCGGAAGAGGGCCGCAGCTATGAAATCGGCGCCAAGTACGATCCATTGCCAGGCTTGAACATCAACCTCGCCCTGTTCGACATCGTTAAAAAGAACGTGGTGACCACTGTTGACGACGTCTCCGAAGCCGCCGGCAAAGTTGGCTCCCAAGGCCTGGAGTTGGACATCACCGGTCGCCTGGCCGACCGTTGGGACTTGATAGGCACTTACGCCTACACCCATACCGAGATATTGGATGACCCGAAAAACGAAGGTCATCGCCTGCCCGACGCACCCAAGCACACCGCCAGCCTGTACCTGACCCACCATCTGAACGTGCCCGCTGAATTCGGCGCGTGGCACGCCGGCGCCGGTGCGCGTTATGTTGGAGAGCGCGCCGCGAATGCCGCCAACGGTTTCTGGCTCAGCAGCTACACCGTGGCCGACGCCTTCCTGCGCTGGGAGTCACCGGTATTGGGGCACAAGACCTCGTTGCAGGTGAACGTGGACAACCTGTTCGATAAACACTACTACCCGTCTTCCACCGGCAGCGAAGTGCAGGTCAATGTCGGCGAACCGCGTACCGCCCGCCTGAGTGCCAGCGTGACGTTCTGAGTGCGCTGTTCTGAAAACAAAAAATGCCCGGAAACTAATCCGGGCATTTTTTTATTCGGGGTCAGCGGCTACGCCGGTGTGCGGCCCACGGGTATCTGTGCGATCTCACGTTTAGCGCCCGCCCTCAACGCGTGGCGCAGCTTCAGCGCCGGTCGCTCAACGCAGTAATACGACAAGCCACTCAATGCCAGCGACAACACCAGCACCAGTGTAATCATCAGGGCGCTGTACTCAACCGGCCAGAACGCCCGCAACACGTACATCACCACAAAATGGTTGAGGAACACGCCATAGCTGATATTCCCCAGAAACTCATCCATCCAGTGATGCTTGAGCCTGCTGAGCACATGCACCGCCGGCACACCCAAGACTATGCCCAAGGTTACTTCTGCGTTGAAGGGGCGGCGGGGAATGAACCCGACAACAATGGCCAGGAACATTATCGCTGCCACGACCGTGGTGATGGAGGCGACCCATAGTCCTTTGGGCTGGGCGTGGTACAGGTAGCTGCCGCACAGGAAGATGAACAACACGCCCGGCAGTAGACGGTAGCCGTAGATGTCGGTGTTGACGTAGCCCAGCGAGGCGACCAGGAAAACCGTTACGGACACCGCGAACGCAATGCCTCGGGCCTTATAAAGGATCAGAAACGGGATCAGCAGGTAAAAGCACATCTCCAGCCCCAGAGACCAGCCAGGTGGCAGGATCTCCGGCACAGTGATGCCGAACATATAGAAACCCAGCGGCACGATGGGCAGGCTGGTGGCGATGTTTTCGATTGTCAGCGCCGCCGCCTGTGGCGTGCCCGGCAGCAGGAAATGAATCACCGCGCAGGAGAGGACGAAATACAGAAGGAACTGCGGGTAAAGTCTCAACAATCGGTCAAGGTAGAACAGGCCGATTTTCCCTGGGACGTTGTAGCTCCTGTCGATCAAGGGCGTCATCACAAAACCGCTGATAATCAGAAACGACACCACGGCAACAACGCCGGGGTTGAAGCCTACGAACATCACGCCCATGTGGGAAATCGCCACGAGCATGGCCAGCAGCAACCGATAACTCCCCACGCCCATCATCCTTAATCAGAGTTGATCCGTTGAACGATTAAGTTATTGGGGTTTATCGGCGCTGAACAGAGGTTTGCGGGGCGGCGGCGGGGAAGTGGGGAAATTTGGCAGATATGACATCGTTGTCTCAGTCAGACCCCATCGCGAGCAGGCTCGCTCCCACATTGGCCGCGGGTGTTCACTCATTATGTGAACGCCATAGCGCCCCTGTGGGAGCGAGCCTGCTCGCGATGGCGGTGGAACTGACCCCGTGGGTTCCAGGGTTGGATATCAATTGAAGGCCGGCACCACCTGCTGGATAAACAGCTCCAGGGACTTCTTCTTCTCGGCATGGGACAGGCTGTTGTCGCACCAGAAGCTGAACTCATCCACGCCCAGATCCTGGTAATACTTGATCCGTTCGATGATCTGCTGCGGGGTGCCGATCATGGTGTTCTTGCGAATGTTCTCCAACTGGAACTCCGGACGCTCGGCGAATTTTTCTTCCGGGCTTGGTGCCAGAAAGCCGTTGACCGGAACTTGCTTGTTGCCGAACCAGGCATCGAAGGTGCGGTAGAACTTGGAGATTGCCTGGGCGCCGATTTTCCAGCCTTCGGGATCGTCGGCGGCATGCACGTGGGTGTGACGCAGCACCATCAGTTGTGGACGCGGCACGTCAGGGTTGTTGTCCAGGGCAGCCTGGAACTTGTTCTTCAGGTCCAGGACTTCTTCATCACCCTTCATCAGCGGCGTAACCATGACGTTGCAGCCATTGGCGACGGCAAAGTTGTGGGAATCCGGGTCGCGGGCGGCGATCCACATCGGTGGGTGGGGTTTGCGAATCGGCTTGGGCACGCTGGTGGAGGTGGGGAATTTCCAGATTTCGCCGTCATGGGCGTAGTCGCCTTGCCACAGGGCACGCACCACCGGGACCATTTCCCGCAGAGCCTGACCGCCGGAGGAGGCGGGCATGCCGCCCGCCATGCGGTCGAATTCCACTTGATAGGCGCCCCGGGCCAGACCGACTTCCATGCGGCCATTGCTGATCACATCCAGCAGCGCACATTCGCCGGCCACCCGCAGCGGGTGCCAGAACGGCGCGATGATGGTGCCTGCGCCCAGGTGAATCGTGGTGGTCTTGCCGGCCAGGTATGCCAGCAATGGCATCGGGCTTGGCGAGATGGTGTACTCCATGGCGTGGTGCTCGCCGATCCACACGGTGCTGAAACCGCCGGCCTCGGCCATCAGGGTCAGCTCGCTCAGGTTTTCGAACAACTGGCGATGGCTGACGCTTTCGTCCCAGCGCTCCATGTGTACGAACAGGGAAAATTTCATGGCGCTTTCTCTTATGGTTGGCGATCGGTTCAGGCGAGGACGGGCAGGGCGCCCATCTTGCCGTGGCAGTAAACCAGCGGCCCCGGTGTGTGTTGCGGCACGATCAGGTTCTTCACGGCCCCGACCATAATGGCGTGGTCGCCGCCTTCGTATTCGCGCCACAGTTCACATTCAATGATGGCGGTGGCGTTGCTCAGCAGCGGGTTACCCAACTCGCTCAGGGTCCATTCGATGCCTTCGGCTTTGTCCTTGCCTTTGCGGGCGAATGCGTAGGCTTCGTTCTGTTGTCCGCCGGAGAGCAGGTGAATGGCGAAGCGCTTGTTCTTGATCAGCACCGGATAGGAATCGGAGCTGTAGTTGGGGCAAAACAGCACCAGGGCCGGCTCCATCGACAATGAGCTGAAGGCGCTGGCGGTGAGGCCCACGATGTGCCCGTCGTCATCGAGTGTGGTGATCACCGTCACACCGGACGGAAACGAGCCCATGACTTGTTTGTAAACGCTGGCATCGATCATTTAGCAGTCCTCGTACGCAATTCGGTTATGACGCGGTTCCTCAATGAGCCCCGGCGGCCTTGTTGAGGTCGCTTTCGGCCCATTGGGTGTAGACGCATGCATCGGCCGTGGCCCAGCGCACGCGCACCGGGTCCCCGGCCTTGAGGGGCATGCCGGCGGCGGAAAGCGCTTTGACCGTCATGGTAGTGCCGCCCGAAGTCACCACGCTGCAGGTCTGGCTCTCACCGAGAAACAGCACCTCGACGACCTTGGCCGAGACCTCATTCCAGCCGGCCGCCAAAGGCTCCTGGGTGGCTTGTTCGACGCTCAGGGCCAAGGCTTTTTCCGGGCGCACCATCAGCAATACAGCCTGATCGCTTTGCAGACCGGCGGTCAGTCGAATGGACAAGGACTGGTCTTCAAACGTCGCCACCGCGTTGCCCTGGGCCTTGAGCTTGAGAAAGTTGGAATTGCCTAGAAACGAGGCGACAAAGGCATTCGGCGGGTTCTGATAGAGGTCGTAGCCGCTGCCCAGGCCGACGATCTTGCCGTGGCTGAAGATGGCAATGCGTTGGGACAGGCGCATGGCTTCTTCCTGGTCGTGCGTGACGTAGACGATGGTGATGCCCAGGCGACGATGCAACTGACGCAGTTCATCCTGCAGGTCTTCGCGAAGCTTTTTGTCCAAGGCGCCGAGAGGCTCGTCCATCAACAAAATGCGTGGTTCGTAGACCAGCGCCCGGGCAATCGCCACGCGCTGCTGCTGGCCGCCGGACAGTTGCGAAGGGCGGCGGTGGGCAAATTGCTCAAGCTGCACCAGCTTGAGCATGGCGTCGACGCGACGATCACGTTCAGCAGCGGCCAGTTTGCGGATCGCCAGCGGGAAGGCAATGTTGTCACGCACCGACAAATGCGGGAACAGCGAATACCGTTGGAACACCATGCCGATGTCGCGTTTGTGGGGTGGAACGTTTACCAGGGATTTGCCGTCCACCAGGATCTCGCCACTGCTGGGGGTCTCGAACCCGGCCAGCATCGACAGCGTGGTACTTTTGCCCGAGCCGCTGGAGCCCAGAAAAGTCAGGAATTCACCCTCCTGGATGTCCAGGGAGATGTCGTCCACGGCAGCAAAGTCGCCGTAGTGCTTGTTCAGGTTGCGCAGGCTGACCAGAGTCTTGTTGTTCTGTTGTGCGGGGTCTTTGACGGCACTCATCGTGTTCTCCTAGGCGCTCAGGCGCTGATTTCATTGCGCCGGCGCAGGGCGGCGGCGATCACCATCACCAAAACCGAGAGGCCGATCAGCAGCGTCGAAGCGACGGCGATCACAGGCGTCAGGTCCTGGCGCAGGGTGGTCCACATCTTTACTGGCAGGGTTTGCAAGGTCGGGCTGGCCATCATGACGCTCAGCACCACCTCGTCCCACGACACCAGGAACGCGAACAGGGCACCGGCGACCATGCCTGGGCGGATCGCCGGGAAGGTCACCTTGAACACCGCTTGCAGGCGTGAGGCGCCGCAGATCACCGCAGCGTCCTCAATGGACTGGTCGAACAGCTTCAACGAATTGATGATCGAAATGATGGTGAACGGCAGCGCGACGATGACGTGGCTGACCACGAACGCGAACATCGTGCCGGTGTAGCCGAGTTTGAGAAACAGCGCGTACACCGCCACTGCGATGATCACCAGTGGCACGATCATCGGCAGGGTGAACAGGCCGTAGAGCATTTCCCGGCCGGGGAAGCGTCCACGTACAAGGGCAAATGCGGTCGGCAGGCCCAGGGCGACAGCGCAGACGGTGGTCAGTACCGCGACCTTGAGGCTGGTCAATGCCGCGCTCATCCAGTCGGGATTGGAGAAAAACTGGCCGTACCATTTCAATGTCCAGCCCGGTGGCGGGAAGACCAGCCACTGGGACGAACCGAACGACAGCAGCACGATGAACACGATCGGCAACAGCAGGAACAGCGCAATCAGGCCAGTGGTGAAGTACAGACCGAACCGCATGCGCCGGCTCATGGCATTGGGGGTCAGGAGCATGACGGCTTACCTCGCGTTGCTGGCACCCACCGGGGATTCCGGCTGGAGCTTCAGGTAGAAGTAGAACAACACCAGGGTGATCACCACCAACAAGGCAGCGCCGGCACTGGCCAGGCCCCAGTTGAGGAACGACTGCACCTGCTGGATGATGAATTCGGGCAGCATCATGTTCTGCGCACCGCCCAGCAACGCCGGGGTCACGTAGTAACCGAGCGACATCACGAACACCATCAACCCGCCGGAGAACAGACCCGGCCGGCACAGCGGCAGGAACACCCGGAAGAAGTTGGTCCACGGGCTAGCGCCGCAGATGGAGCCGGCTTGCAGGATCATCGGGTCGATGGCCTGCATGGTCGCCTGCAACGGCAGGACAATGAATGGGATCATGATGTAGCTCATGCCGATGACCACGCCGGTGAGGTTGTGCACCATCTCCAGCGGTTGGTCGATGATGCCCAGCGCCATCAGCGTCTTGTTGATCACCCCGGAGGCTTGCAGCAGCACCAGCCAGGAATAAGTACGGGCCAGCAGGCTGGTCCACATCGACAGCAAGACAATGTTCAGCATCCAGCGGCCCCAGCCTCGAGGCACCAGGGTGATGGCCCAGGCCAGGGGGAAGCCCAGCAACAGGCTGAACAGCGTCACCAGCCCGGCTACCGAAAAGGTGTTGAACAACACCCTTGCATAGGCCGAATTGGCGAACAATTGCTCGTAGTTGCCCAGCCCGGGTACCGGTTCCAGCACGCCACGCAGCAGCAACCCAATCAACGGCGCCAGGAAGAACAGGCCCAGGAACAGCAGGGCGGGGAGCAGATTGCCGGCCCCGCGCCAGCGCTGTGCCAGCGACGGCGTTTGCGCGACCATCGCTGCCTTGGCAGTTGCCGCACCGGCAGCGCCAGGAGCGCTCCCGGTGCGAGGGGTTGCCGTTGCCGAAATTTTCATTTCACCAGCCATTCGTTCCACCGTGTCGCGATGTCCTGACCGTTCTTGGCCCAGTACGCGTAATCAAGTGTGATCTGATCCTTGGCGTGGGCGGTCGGCAAGTTGGGAGCGAGCACCGAATCCAGGCGTGCGATGCTGTCGACGTTGACCGGCGCATAAGCAGTCAGGTTGGAAAAATCCGCCTGGCCCTTGGCGCTGCTGGCGTTGGCCAGGAACTTCATGGCTGCGGCCTTGTTTTTCGAGCCTTTTGGAATGACCAGGATGTCGGCCATGACCAGGTTTTGTTTCCAGCTTACGCCGACGGGGGCGTCGTCCTGCTGCAGCGCATAGATACGGCCGTTCCAGAACTGCCCGATGCTGGCTTCGCCGGAGGCAAGCAGTTGCTGGGACTGGGCACCGCCGCCCCACCAGACGATGTCTTTTTTGATGGTGTCGAGTTTTTTGAAGGCGCGGTGCAAGTCCAGCGGGTAAAGCTTGTCCGCTGCAACGCCGTCGGCCAGCAGAGCCAGTTCAAGCACGCCAGGGCTTGGCCACTTGTACAGGGCGCGTTTGCCAGGGTAGGTCTTGGTGTCGAACAGCGCGGACCAGTCCTCAGGTTTACCGGAACCGAGCTTGTCTTCGTTGTAGCCGAGGACGAACGAGAAGTAGAACGAGCCGACGCCGTGATCGGACACGAAGCGTGGATCGATCTTGTCGCGTTCGATGACCGAGAAGTCCAGGGGTTCGAGCAAACCCTCAGCGGCGGCGCGCAAGGCGAAGTCAGCTTCGACATCTACCACGTCCCACTGCACGTTACCGCTTTCGACCATGGCCTTGAGTTTGCCGTAGTCGGTCGGACCATCCTGGACCACGGTGATGCCGCTGGCCTTGCTGAACGGGGCGGCCCACGCCTGCTTCTGGGCGTCCTGGGTGCTGCCGCCCCAACTGACGAAGTTGATGCTTTCGGCCGCCATCGATGCCTGGCTGGTAACGCTCAGCAGACCTGCAAAAAAAATTGCGGCTGCACTTTTCTTCAACACCATTTTCACGCCCTCATTGTTGTGTTTATTGAGCGGGCTTGTGTTTACCCGCTTATCGGGAGCTTCAGGTCCATCTGGCCTTGCAGGCGACCGGGCCAAGGGCTGGTTTCGCGTGCTTGCCCGGTTGGGTGCACTTAGCTGGAGTGGCCGGTCTATGGAATATCATATTATGGTATTCCAAACTTTCTGCAAGCATTTTGCCGTACCGGCTATCTGTCTTGCCGGGATTTTTTGCACTCTCTGTGGGAGCGAGCCTGCTCGCGATAGCGGTGTGTCAGTCAACATTTGAGACCGATAGGTCTACCGCTATCGCGAGCAGGCTCGCTCCCACAGAGGACGGTGGTGCCTCATGCTTATCCGGTAAAGGGAATACTCTCCACCACCTCCAGGTCATACCCCGTCAACCCCGCGTATTTGAGCGGCGGCCCCAGGTGCCGCAACTTGCCGACGCCCAGGTCCTGGAGAATCTGCGCACCGGTGCCTACTTCAGAATAGATGCGTGATTGCGACCGGCTGAACTGGCGTGGCGGCTGGGTCAGCTGCGGTACGCGCTCGAGCAACGCCTGGGACGATTCGTGATTGGCCAGTACGACCACCACGCCGCAGCCTTCTTCGGCGACCCGTTGCAGGGCCGCCCACAGCGTCCAATTGGAAGGCCCGTTGTATTCGGCACCCACCAGGTCCCGCAGCGGGTCGATCACGTGCACTCGCACCAAGGTCGGTTCTTCCCGGCGAATATCGCCCATCACCATCGCCATGTGCACGCCGCCTTCGATGCGGTCTTCGAAGGTGAATAAGCGAAAGGTACCGTGCACCGTGGGCAATTCGCGTTCACCGATGCGCACCACGGTGTGCTCGGTGCTCAAGCGGTAGTGGATCAGGTCGGCGATGGTGCCGATCTTGATCCCGTGCCTGTGGGCAAAAATCTCAAGGTCAGGACGGCGGGCCATGGTGCCGTCGTCGTTCATCACTTCGACGATCACCGACGCCGGTGTGAAGCCTGCCAGGCGCGCCAGGTCGCAACCGGCTTCGGTGTGACCGGCGCGGGTCAGCACGCCACCTTCCTTGGCGCGCAACGGAAAGATATGGCCCGGCTGCACCAGGTCTGTGGGACCGGCGCCGACAGCGACCGCCGCGGCAACGGTGCGCGCGCGGTCGGCAGCAGATATGCCGGTAGTCACGCCAACGGCCGCCTCGATGGATATGGTGAAGGCGGTGCTGAAGACACTGCCATTGCTGGGCACCATTTGCTCCAGGCCCAAGCGCTGACAGTGTTCGTCGGTCAAGGTCAGGCAGATCAATCCGCGCGCTTCGCGAGCCATGAAGCTGATGGCTTCGGCGCTGCAGCGGTCGGCGGCCAGCAACAGGTCGCCTTCGTTCTCCCGATCCTCGTCGTCAACCAGGAGCACCATCTTGCCTTGTCGGTAGTCTTCGATGATTTCTTCGATGCTGTTGAAGGCCATGCTGGAATTCTCGGTGTCAGGTTAAAATACCTGGTATACCATAATACAAAATAAACCGAGAGGTCACTATGAAGGCGTACTGGATTGCTCATGTAGATGTCACCGACCCCGATCAATACAGCCAATACACCCAGCGGGCGCCAGCGGCGTTTGCTCTGTATGGCGGACGGATGCTGGCCCGGGGCGGGCGCAGCGAGGCGCTGGAGGGCAGGGCCACGCCGCAACGCAGCGTGGTGATCGAGTTCGATTCTTACGAGCAGGCGCTGGCCTGTTATCACTCGCAGCAGTATCAGGCGGCCAAGCGCTATCGCCTGGACGTAGCCAAGGCTGAGGTGATCATCGTCGAGGGTATTGCGCCCTGAGGCCTGTCAGCGGATGAAATGAATCTTGCCGCTGTCGTCGTTGCCAATGTAGATGCCGTAGACCCCGGCCTGGCGTTCCTCGATGTAGCGTTCGAGGATCTGGCGGATGGCCGGGTAGTAAATACTGTCCCACGGAATATCTTCAGGGGCGAAGAACTGGCAAGCGAGGGTTTCCGGGCCGAACTGGCCAGTGATCTCCAGCGCGATGGCGCGAAAGATGATGTACACCTCGCTGATTTTCGGCACGCTGAAGATCGAGTAGGGCGAGAGAATGTCCGCGCGAACGCCGGTCTCTTCCCAGACTTCGCGCAGTGCCGCCTGCTCGGTGGTCTCACCGCCCTCCATGAAGCCCGCCGGCAGCGTCCAGGTGCCGGGGCGCGGAGGAATTGCGCGCTGGCACAGCAGGTACTTGCCGTCCTGCTCGATGATGCAGCCGGCAATGATCTTCGGATTCACATAATGGATATAGCCACAGCCACCGCACATCAGGCGTTCGTGGGTATCGCCCGCTGGCAGGCGGTGACTCAAGTCGCTGCCGCCGCACCTTGGACAAAAGCTGGGGCTGAACATGATCAGCGACCTATGCGAGGTTCTTTCAGGGCGATGGGCGCCGTGATTTCAGGGATGTCGCCGGTTTCTTCCTGCTGGCGCTTGAGGTACTCCAGGGCGACCTTGGCGGCGGCGCGCACATGGTCGACACAAGCCTGGTGGGCGGCCAGCGGATCGCCACTCTTGATTGCCTCGACCATGCGTTCCATTTCCTGGTTGCTGCTACCGCGACGGTTCTGCTGGGACACCGAGGTCGCCCGCAGATAGCTGATCCGGGCCTGCAACTGGCGCAACTGAGTGGCGGCAACATGGTTGCCGGAGCCTTCCAGCAGCACATCGTAGAAACCCTGTACTGAATCGATGACCTGTTGCAGTTCGCCGTCCTTGAGGGCCTTGCGGTTCTCCTCCAGGGCTTTTTCCAGCGCTTTGATGTCCTTGGCCTTGGCCCGCAGGGTGAACAGCTGAACGATCAAACCCTCGAGTACACAGCGCAGTTCATAGATGTCGCCGGCATCGGCCAACGTGATGATCGCGACTCGTGGGCCCTTGGCATCGGCGAATTCCACCAGCCCTTCGGATTCGAGGTGACGCAAGGCTTCGCGCACCGACGTGCGGCTCACGCCCAGGCGATCGCACAGATCGCGTTCGACCAGACGATCTCCCGGCAGAAGCTGGAAATTCATGATGGCGCTTCGCAGTTTATCCAGCACGATTTCGCGCAGGGTAACGGGGTTGCGATTGACCTTGAAGCTGTCGTCGAGTGGCAGGCGTTTCATCGGGTCCGCTCTGTAATGTGGCTGTCCATGCAGAAGGGGCAAGAGGCTTGCCCGCTCAGATCAAACAGCCGAGGGTTAACTGGAGGCCTCGGCATCGGCTTCGGCGAAGGCTTCACGGGCGAGCCGGAAACTGTCTACGGCAGCAGGGACGCCGCAATAGATGCCGACCTGAAGCAGAATTTCGCGTATTTGCTCACGACTCAGGCCGTTACGCAAGGCGCCACGCACATGCAGCTTGAGTTCGTGCGGACGATTGAGCGCCGAGATCATGGCCAGATTAATCATGCTGCGTTCCTTGAGCGATAAACCCTCACGGCCCCAGACATGGCCCCAGCAGTATTCGGTGACCATTTCCTGCAAGGGGCGAGTGAAATCGTCGGCGTTCTCGATGGAGCGGTTGACGTAGTCCTCGCCCAGCACTTGGGTGCGGATCTTCAGGCCTTGTTCATATTTGTCGTTGCTCATCGTGGTGTGCTCTCAACATCGTCGATAGAGGTTGGTTGTGCAGTTGCACGTCTGCTTGGCTCATGCCGGCTCCTGAGAAAATGGGGCGCTCCCACATTGGATCTGCGCCCGGAAGACTCAGGCCAGCACCGGCAGTGGGCCGAGCTTGCCTTTGTGGTAGATCATCGGCGTCACCGGCTGCTCGGGCAGGATCAGGTTTTTCACCGCGCCGACGATGATCGCGTGGTCACCACCATCGTATTCGCGCCACAGTTCACATTCGATGATGGCGGTGGCGTTGCTCAGCAGCGGGTTACCGCGCTCGCTCAGGTGCCAGTCGATACCCTTGGCCTTGTCCTTGCCTTTTCCGGCGAAGGCATAGGCTTCGGCGGTCTGGTCGGCGGACAGCAGGTGGATCGCGAACTGTTTGCTGTCACGCAGGATCGGGTAGGTGTCGGAGGCGTAGTTGGGGCAAAACAGCACCAGCGCCGGGTCGATCGACAGCGCGCTGAAGGCGCTGGCGGTGATGCCGACGATGTTGCCGTCTGGGTCCAGGGTGGTCACCACCGTGACGCCGGATGGGAACGAACTCATGACTTCTTTGTAAATGCCGGGCTCGATCATTTCTCAGGACTCCTAGCGCATCACGAACGGGTCAGGCATGGGCGCCTGAGAGAGATTGATCCACACCGTTTTGAGTTCGGTATAAGCGAGCACCGAATCGATGCCGCTCTCGCGTCCGTAGCCGCTGTTCTTGAAGCCGCCAATGGGCGCCATGGCCGAGACCGCGCGGTAAGTGTTGACCCAAATGATCCCCGAACGCACGTCCCGGGCCAGGCGATGGGCGCGGCCCAGGTCGCGGGTCCAGATACCGGCGGCGAGGCCGAACTGCGAGTCGTTGGCAATCGCCAATGCCTCGGCTTCATCCTTGAAACGAATGACCGACGCCACCGGGCCGAACACTTCTTCCTGCATGATCTTCATGGAGTTGCGGTCGCATTCGAACAGGGTCGGCTCGTAGAACCAGCCTTCGCCCAGGTTCGCTGGGCGCTTGCCGCCCAAGCGAAGACGAGCGCCCTCAGCGATAGCGTCGGCCACCAGACCTTCGACCACTGCCAGTTGCTGCGCGGTGGCCATCGGGCCCATCTCACTGGCATCTTCCTGAGGGTTGCCGATGCGGATGCGCTGGGCCCGCTCTACCAGGCGCGAGACGAACTCATCGTAGATTTCATCCTGCACCAGCAGTCGCGAACCAGAGACGCAACTCTGTCCCGATGCGGCGTAGATCCCGGCTATCGCGCCATTGATGGCGCTGTCCAGGTCGGCGTCGGCGAAGATGATATTGGGTGATTTTCCGCCCAGCTCCAGCGACAGCTTGGCGAAGTTTTCAGCACTGCTGCGCACCACATGCCGGGCCGTGGCGGCGCCGCCGGTGAAGGCGATCTTGCGCACCAGCGGATGACGGGTGAGGGCGGCGCCGGTGCTCGGGCCGTAGCCGGTGACGACATTGACCACCCCCGGTGGAATCCCGGCTTCCAGGGCCAGGCGAGCCAGTTCCAGAACGGTGGCCGAAGCGTGTTCGGAGGGTTTGATCACAATGGTGTTGCCGGCCGCCAGCGCCGGGGCTAGCTTGATCGCGGTCAGGTACAGCGGACTGTTCCAGGGAATGATCGCTGCAACGACGCCCATCGCTTCGTGCACGGTGTAGGCAAACAGGTCCGGTTTGTCGAGGGGCAGGGTGCCGCCCTCAAGTTTGTCGGCCAGACCCGCGGTGTAATGGAAAAACTCCGGCAGGTAACCGACCTGCCCGCGGGTTTCACGGATCAGCTTGCCGTTGTCGCGGCTTTCCAGTTGGGCCAGTTGTTCTTTGTTTTCAGCGATCAGGTCGCCCAGACGCCGCAGCAGTTTGCCGCGAGCGGTGGCGGTCAAGCCACGCCAGGCAGGACTTTCGAACGCCGTCTGTGCAGCCTGCACGGCGCGCTCGACATCGGCTTCGTCGGCATCGGGCAACTCGGCCCAGGGCTTGGCCAGGGCCGGGTTCAGGCTTTCGAAAGTCTTGCCGGACAGGGCATCGACCCATTCACCGCCGATGCACATCGAAAAGCGTGCGAGTGTCATGCAACGATCCCCTTTATTGGATTTTGTCGGGTATTTGCGCTGTCGAGAAATTCCAGCAGCAACTGGTTGACCAGGCGCGGCGATTCTACCGGCATCATATGCCGCTGCTCGTCAAGCACGGCAACCGTTGCACCGGGAATTCGCTCGGCCAGTTCACGGGCCATTTCCGGCGTCGAGCCCGGGTCCAGTTCGCCGGTGGCAATCAACGTTGGCACCGTGATGCTGCCCAGGTCGTCGGCGCGGTACATATCCTGGGTGGCAAACAGTTCATAGGTGGTCAGGTAACCCTGAGGATCATTTCCTGCCAGGGTCTGGCGCAGGGCGGCAATCTGCGCCGGGTTGGCGGCCTGATACTCGCGGCTGAACCAGCGTGACAGCGCGGCCTCGGCGTTAGCGTCCGGGCCATGTTCGGCGGCCTGGGCGGTGCGGGCGATGACCCCGGCACGCTGCTCGGCGCTGCGGTTGAATACGCTGTTAAGGACCACCAGGCCTTGCAGGCGTTGCGGATAATGCAAGGCAAACGCACGGGCCACCAGGCCGCCCATGGAGAAACCGATCACTGTCGACTGGGGCACTTGCAGGTGGTCGAGCAGCTCCACTAACTGGTCGGCGTAACCCAGCAGGCCGGTGCCGCTTTCGGGACGCGGACTGGCCCCGTGACCAAGCATGTCATAGGCAATCACGCGGTATTTTGTGGCCAGGCCAACGATCTGGCCGCCCCACATTTCTTTGTTCAGGCCCACGCCGTGGATCAAGACCACGGGCTGGCCTTGGCCGGTCGCCAGATAACTGGTGCCGGCCGGGGTGAGTTCAGCGGTGAGCCGAATCATGGAGCGCTCCTGCATGCCTTTTTTATAGTGGTTGCCCAGGCTGGATCACTGCGCCTTCTCGGCGGCCAGTTCTTCCAGATCGATGTAGCGATTGCCGATGCGCGGGTGCAGGCGACCGCCATCGGCGCAACCCAGCACCACAACAATTTCGTCGGCGCGTGGTGCATCCTCGATCTGCATTTCCAGGGTGATGTAGTGCGAGCGCAGACCTTCGTCGTCCTTGTGCATCATCGGGATCTGGATCGAGGTGCCGGGGCCGCCACGTTTATTGGTGAAGCTCAGGTAGCTCTTGGCTTTCACCGCTTCACGGTAATGGTTGCCAAAGCGCAGGGTGTGGATCACGGCGGAGGCGTGCTCGATTTCACCGTCGGCACCCACCACCGCGGCCTTGCCATAGGCTTCGATTTTTTCCGCGCCACCGATGATGCCCACCAGACGCTCGACCATCAGCGCACCGAGGTCGGAGCAGTTGGCGCGGATTTCCGGTTTCAGGTCTTCAACGAAGCCACGGCCCAGCCAAGGGTTTTTCATCACCACCGCCAACCCGACCATGGTCACCGGCTTGTCGGTGGCCTTGCCGCCTTCGATAAAGGTTTCTTCGACATAGCTGACGATCTTGCGAATTTCGAAACTCATGAGCTGCTCCGTAGGAGGGTGGAATTGGTCTGTGCGTATGATGGTATACCATAATACTACTGGCGCAAGTGTCTGCTTTGAGTTTGTTCGCAGGGAGGCGACAAATGGCCGAGCCGGATAGTGAGGGGCGTGGGGGGGGCTGTGATCGCTGAGCGCTCTGCCTGATGAGTGCTTTAATCCTGAGTGCGGGATAAGTCTCTTGCTTAAAAAGGAGAGTCGCTTTTGAGCGCTCTGAAGGGCGGTGAGTATAAATTTCCCTCTTTCGGGGCATTACCGACCTGTTACCTGACTTATTGCACCGATTCGACTCGTTCGGGCGCATGTAGGAAAAAGCTGAAATAAACGTTTCAGCGTATAAAGGAGCGTATGTCGCAAAAATGAAACTAAATATCGCGGGGGCGTACATCTACGACGGTTTCTCCAGCAATGTCCTGGTGCACCGGGCTTAGGCACAGCCTTTGCTAGAGCTCAAGAAAGTAGGCCACTACAGCGCGGGGTTATCAGAGGAGCATTCACGGCGCAGATTTAATCAGGGGGCGCACGTCATCCAGACGCAAAGGCCAGATCAGAGACCGGTGCAATCGAGGTACTCAGAAAAACAGGGCTCATTAAAACAAAGCAAGGCCGGACCATTGGAATGACGAAGTGATAAAAAATGCCGTGTAGAACGCGGCTGGGAGTTGGCTATGCCCCAAGCTTTTTTTAATGAAATGTATGATGCAAAGGGTGACTGCCGCCCGCACTATCAAGCCTTCTCACGCTGGCTGGCGGATACGCCGCTGGAGCTGCTGGAACAGCGTCGTCGCGAAGCCGATCTGCTGTTTCATCGAGCCGGTATCACCTTCACCCTTTACGGTGACGAGCAGGGTACCGAACGATTGATTCCGTTCGACATCATTCCTCGCAGCATCAAGGCCAGCGAATGGAGGATGGTCGAGCGTGGCTGCATTCAGCGGGTCCAGGCCCTGAACATGTTTCTGGCCGACATTTACCATGAGCAGCGGATCCTCAAGGAAAAAATCATTCCGGCCGAGCAGGTGCTCGCCAATGAGGGTTATCAAATCGCGATGCAAGGCCTGGACTTGCACCGAGGCATTTATGCCCACATCGCCGGTGTCGACCTGGTTCGCGACGGTGATGGCAGTTATTACGTGCTGGAGGACAACCTGCGTACGCCCAGCGGCGTGAGCTACATGCTCGAAGACCGCAAGATGATGATGCGCCTGTTCCCCGAGCTCTTCGCCGCCCAGCGCGTGGCGCCCATTGATCACTACCCGAATCTGTTGCTCGACACCCTCAAGAGTTCAAGCCCCCTGGACAACCCGACCGCCGTGGTGCTGACCCCCGGTCGTTTCAACAGTGCCTATTTCGAACATGCGTTCCTGGCCCGTGAAATGGGGGTGGAGCTGGTGGAGGGCGCCGATCTGTTCGTGCGCGACGACCATGTCTACATGCGCACCACCGCAGGCCCCCAGCAGGTGGATGTGATCTATCGCCGCCTTGACGATGATTACCTCGATCCGCTGTCGTTCAACCCCGACTCCATGTTGGGCGTCCCCGGACTGATCGCCGTTTACCGGTCAGGCAACGTGGTGCTGGCGAATGCGGTGGGCACGGGCGTGGCCGATGACAAATCGATCTACCCTTACGTCGACGAGATGATCCGCTTTTACCTCACCGAAGAGCCGATTCTGAAGAACGTGCCGACCTGGCAGTGCCGCAAGCCCCAGGATCTGTCCCACGTGCTGGCCAACCTGCCTGACCTGGTGGTCAAGGAAACCCAGGGTTCCGGCGGTTACGGCATGCTGGTAGGGCCGGCAGCTACAGCGGCGCAGATCGAAGACTTCCGCGCACGCCTCAAGGCCCGCCCCGAAGCCTACATCGCCCAACCGACGTTGAGCCTTTCCACCTGCCCGACCTTCGTCGAGAGCGGTATCGCCCCGCGCCACATCGATCTGCGTCCGTTCGTGTTGTCGGGCAAGGAAACCCGTCTGGTGCCCGGCGGGCTGACCCGCGTGGCACTTCGCGACGGCTCGCTGGTGGTCAATTCGTCCCAGGGTGGCGGCACCAAAGACACTTGGGTAGTGGAGGACTAAGACATGCTTTCAAGAACCGCTTCGGACCTCTACTGGATGTCCCGCTACCTGGAGCGCGCCGAGAACCTGGCGCGCATGCTCGAAGTCAGTTACTCGCTGTCGCTCATGCCCCAGGCCGGGCGCAGCGACGGGCATGCCGAGCTGGCGATGTCGTTGCTGGCGGCCGGCACGCTGGAGGATTACAACGCCCGTTATGACGCGCTGAACACCGAACGCATGTTGCATTTTTTCGCACTGGACGAAACCAACCCCGGAAGCATCTACAGCTGTCTGCGGGCGGCGCGGACCAATGCCCATGCGGTGCGTGGACGCATCACCGCCGATATGTGGGAGAACATCAACGCCACCTGGCTGGAGATGCGCAACATTGCCAGCAATGGTCTGGGCCGCTACGGCATCAGCCACTTCTGTGAATGGGTCAAGGAGCGCTCGCACCTGTTCCGTGGCGCGACGTCGGGCACCATCATGCGCAACGATGCCTATAGATTCATTCGTCTGGGAACCTTTATCGAGCGGGCGGACAACACCCTGCGTCTGCTGGACGCCCGCTACGAAATGTTTGGTGAGGAGTCGGAAGAGGTCAGCGACAACTCGGCACGCGGTTATTACCAGTGGAGCGCCTTGCTGCGGGCGTTGTCTTCGTTTGAAGCGTTCAACGAGATCTACCGCAATGCGCCCAACGCCGAGCAGGTCTCGGAAATGTTGCTGCTGCGCGCCGACGTTCCGCGCTCGTTGCATGCCTGTATCGAGGAGCTGGACCAGATCCTCTCCAGCCTGCCGGGCAACAATGGCCGCCCGGCCCAACGCCTGGCCGCTGAACTGAACGCGCGGCTGCGTTACTCCGGCATCGACGAGATCCTGGCATCGGGCCTGCATCAATGGCTGACCGACCTCATTGGCCAGATTCGCCACCTGGGCCAGACCGTTCACGAGTCTTATCTGGAGGTGGTATGAAACTTTCCATACGCCACGACACGACCTATAGCTATGCCGATGAAGTGTGCACCAGCATCCAGTTCCTGCGCTTGACTCCCAAGGACACTCAGCGCCAACGCATCCTGCAATGGCATCTGGAATTGCCACGTCTGGTGCGCAGCCAGCTCGACCCCTACGGCAACATCCTGCATGTGATGACCATGGACGAGCCCCATGGCGCTCTGGTGCTCACGGCTTATGGCGAGGTGGAAATCCATCAGGCGGTGCAGATGGAGCCGGACAGCCAGTCACCGCTGCCATTTCTGCGCCCCAGCCGCCTCACCCAGGCCGATGATGCTCTCGCGGCCTTTGCTGTGGAGCAATGCGCAGCCCGACGTGATCGCTCGGCGCTGACCGATTTGATGAACGGCCTGGCTGCCCGCATGCCCTACAGCCCGGGCACGACCGAGGTCAGCAGTACCGCCGCCGAAGCCTTCGCCGGGGGCGTGGGGGTTTGTCAGGATCATACCCACGCATTTCTGGCCTGCGCGCGTAGCCTGGGGGTTCCGGCGCGCTATGTCTCCGGTTACCTGTGCACCGAAGATGAAAGTCATCTGGCGAGCCACGCCTGGGCTGAAGCCTGGCTGGAGGACGGCTGGTACAGCTTCGACGTGACCAATCGCCTGACCTGTCCGGATCGGCATTTGAAACTGGCGGTCGGCCTGGACTACCTCGACGCCTGTCCGGTACGCGGCATGCGCCGCGGTGGCGGGGCAGAGCAGATGCACGCGCGGGTGCAGGTGAACTCAATGGTTCAGGTACAACACCAATAAAGGCACAGGCCTCATCGCCAACACCCGATCCCACACTGGAATGGGTGGTGGACACAAACCTTGTATCCACCCGAGAGCCCCTGTGGGAGCGGGCTTGCTCGCGAAGACGGTCGCCCAGCCGACGTCACCACCAACCGGCCCACCGCCATCGCGAGCAAGCTCGCTCCCACAGGTTCCCCTATAACCTGACGCGGCTTATAGTAGTCGGCCTTGTCGTGCCTCCAGGAAGGAGCCCCCATGGCCGAGTCTTCGATCACCCTCGCACGCTTCACTGAAGCCCACATCGCCGGTGTCACCGCGCTCTACAACGACCCGGCGGTCGCCCGTCAGATGTTGCAGATGCCTTTCCAGTCCCCTGAAGTCTGGCGCAAGCGTCTGGGTGGGGATGACGAGCGCCAGGTAAAACTGGTGGCGCTGCATCAAGACCAAGTCATCGGGCATCTGGGGCTGGAGCAGTACTCGCGCATCCGTCGGGCCCATTGCGGCAGCCTCGGTATGGGCGTGGCTGTCGCCTGGCAGGGCAAAGGCGTGGGGTCGATGCTGCTGGCCGCCGCGCTGGACGTCGCCGACAACTGGATGAACCTGCGCCGGGTCGAGCTGACGGTGTACGCCGACAATGAAGCGGCCATCGGCCTGTACCGCAAGTTCGGTTTCGAAACCGAAGGCCTGCTGCGCGACTACGCCGTGCGTGACGGGCGATGGGTGGATACCCAGGCCATGGCGCGGCTGCGCTGAAGGATCCGTCTGCTCAGGCATGTTGGCATTTGCGTACGCCCGGGTCTTTAACCTGTCATCATCGTGCTTTGCAGCATCCCTTATACAGAGGAACAGCGCATGGACGATGTACAGCAGCTAGGCGAGATGCTTCGTCATTACGCAGACAGCGAAGCGCACAAGAAGCAACAGCACGAGGCGCAATCGGCGGTGTGGGCCGCGCAGATCGAGGCGTTGTACGGGCAGATCGAGCAATGGCTGGCGCCGGTCCTGGCCCCCGGCCTTCTGACGCTGACCCGTGAGGCGTATGTGGCCCACGGGCCGAGTGTTCCGGCAGAAACCTCCGGCTTCAAGACAGAAAAGCTGACACTGTCCATCACTGGCAAGCCGGTGGAATTCATACCCGATGTAATGGGGGCCGGCGGGCAGATTTCCCTGGCGATCATGGGGCTGACTGCAACGCGTTACGGCAGCATCTCGCTGGTTTGCCTGCCGCCTTCGTTGCAGTGGCAATGGCGTCGAACCAACGGGTTGAAGGATCCGGATACTTTTACCTTCGACGCGGACTTTCTCGCGCAGCAATTGCAGAGCCTGATACCCCGCGAGCGCGGCTGAAGGCGGTGGCGAGCAAAGGGCTTGCCCAGTGACTTCTTCCTGTCGGAGCAGGCAAAACCGCGCCCATTGGCTATACCTGTAATTCCCGGCCCCGTTTCGTGTGGCTTACAGGAGTGACAGCATGAAGTTTGCGTCAATGATTGGCACCGTGTGCATGGCCTCGCTTGCCCTGGCGGGTTGCTCCAGCAATATCACCCAACCGGATGAGTACTCCGGCTTTCTGGGTGATTACAGCCGGCTCAAGGAGGAGAAATCGCCGTCGGGGGCCGAAGTGATGCGCTGGGTTGATCCCACGGCAGACCTGAGCAAATACACCAGCCTTTACGTCGAGCCGACACAGCTTTACCCCAAGCCGCAGCCGACCGTGAAGATCCCCCAGGCCACCTTGTCCGGCATTACCGGTTACTACGATCAGGCGCTCAAGCGGGAAGCGGGCAAATCCCTGCCCCTGGCGACCGGCCCTGGGCCCGGAGTACTGGTGATGCGCGCGGCCATCACCGCCGTAAGCAGCAAGACCGAGGGCCTGAAGCCTTATGAAGTGATTCCGATCGCGCTGGTGGCGGCCGCGGTCAGTACCGCCAGCGGTATTCGCGACCAGGAAACCACCTTGGGTACTGAAGCGGTATTCCTCGACGGTGGCAACAATGCAGTGGTCGCCCAGGTGGTGCGCAAGGGCACGGGTAAGCCGTTGTCCAACGAAGCCCAGGTGATGAAGCCCGATGATGTCAAAGGTGTGATCGATGGTTGGGCAGCGGACTTGCATCAGTCGTTTCTGAAGCTCAAGGCTAAATAGCCCACAGGCGTCGCTGTAGGCGCTGGCGAAGCCTGCGATCTTTCGCTCTAGACTCAATTAGCAGGGCAAAGATCGCAGACTCGTTGCACTCGATAGCTCCTACACCGCCAAGCCATGACTTTTTATGTCCAACCATAGGTCGCAGAACCATTTCATGGTTAACTCCGGCCTCACCATTTTCAAACCTGTCAGAAGGAATCCGTTCATGGCTCAAGTCACCCTCAAAGGCAACCCGGTTCAAGTCAACGGCCAGTTGCCACAAGCCGGTTCCAAGGCGCCAGCCTTTTCCCTGGTAGCCGGCAATCTGTCCGACGTTTCCCTGAAGGATTTCGCCGGCAAGCGCAAAGTGCTGAACATTTTCCCAAGCGTCGATACCCCGACCTGCGCCACCTCCGTGCGCAAGTTCAACGCCCAGGCCAACGAACTGAGCAACACCGTGGTGCTGTGCATCTCGGCTGACCTGCCGTTCGCCCAGGCGCGTTTCTGCGGTGCCGAAGGCCTGGAAAATGTCCAGAACCTGTCCACCCTGCGCGGCAGTGAGTTCATCGAGAATTATGGCGTGGCGATTGCTGATGGCCCGCTCAAAGGCTTGACCGCCCGTGCGGTGGTGGTGCTCGACGAAAACGACAACGTGCTGCACAGCGAGCTGGTCAAGGAAATCGCTGAAGAGCCCAACTACGACGCTGCTCTAGCTGTACTGAAATAAAGTATTTATTACAATTGTTAACGGCCTGGCCTTGTCCAGGCCGTTTTCATTTGTGCTTCAAGACCTTAGCCAACTACGCGATAGGTAAGCCCAAGGTAAATTGCCGGTAAAGGCGCTTTGCTAAATACCCGCCAGTGCTTATCGTTCAGCCTCCCGTAAAAGAAGCCCACGCGCCCAATGGTTGATCATTCCATGCAATCCTCTGTTTCCCACAAATCCCGTCGCTGGCTGTTTGGCCTGGTCGTCGTATTGATCGTCGCGGCGCTGGCCTGGAAGTTCTGGCCCGTCGGCACGGACCAAAAGCCCGGAGCAGGGCAAAAAGCGCCTGCTGAACAGGCGGGGCGGTCGGGCGGGATGCGGCCAGGGTTTGGGGGGGCGACAGGGCCGGTACCGGTTCGGGTAGCGCCGGCTGTCACCGGTGATTTTCCGCTTTACTACAAGGCGTTGGGCACCGTCACGGCCCTCAATACCATCAACGTGCGCAGCCGGGTGGGTGGCGAGCTGGTCAAGATCGCCTTTGAAGAAGGGCAAATGGTCAAGGCTGGAGACCTGCTGGCTGAAATCGACCCGCGTCCATACCAGAACGCCTTGCTCCAGGCCGAAGGCACGCTGCTGCAGAATCAGGCCCAACTGAAAAATGCCCAGGTAGACCTCGAGCGTTATCGTGGCCTGTATGCCGAGGACAGCATCGCCAAACAGACCCTCGATACCGCCGCCGCTTTGGTGGGCCAGTACCAGGGCACGGTCAAGACCAACCAGGCGGCAGTCAACGACGCCAAGCTCAATCTGGAGTTCACCAGGATCCGGGCGCCGATCTCCGGCCGGGTCGGTTTGCGGCAACTGGATGTTGGCAATCTGGTGGCCGCCAACGACACTACCGCGCTGGCGGTCATCACCCAGACGCAACCCATCAGCGTCGTGTTTACGCTGCCGGAAACCAACCTTGATACCGTGCTTGCCCGCTATCGCAGCGGGGCGAAGCTGCCAGTGGAAGCCTGGGACCGTAGTGACCTGAAGCTGCAGGCCAGCGGTGTACTGCAAAGCCTGGACAACCAGATCGACATCACCACCGGCACCCTGAAGTTCAAGGCTCGTTACGATAACCGCGACCAGTCGCTGTTCCCCAACCAGTTCGTCAATGTGCATCTGTTGGCCGACACCCTCAAAAATGTAGTCCTGGCGCCGACCGCTGCGATTCAGTTCGGCACCAACGGCACCTTCGTCTACGCCCTGGATGGCGATAAAAAAGTCACCATCAGAAAGCTGAAGATCGGCGCCAGCGACGGCGAACACACCGTAGTCACCGAAGGCCTGGCCGCAGGTGATCGAGTAGTGCTAGAAGGCACCGATCGCCTGAAGGAAGGCAGTGAGGTGGATGTGGTCAACGACAGCCAGGACGTGCCCACCACGCCGACCGAACACCTGCAGGGCAAAACGGCGGCGGCCCCGGCTGAACCGGCCGTGGCCGACAAGGCGAAAAAGGGCGGCGCATGAACCTCTCGCGTCTGTTCATCCTTCGCCCGGTCGCCACCACCCTGAGCATGCTGGCCATCGTGCTGGCCGGTCTGATCGCCTATCGGTTGCTGCCGGTGTCGGCATTGCCCCAGGTCGATTATCCGACCATCCGCGTGATGACCCTGTACCCGGGCGCCAGTCCCGACGTGATGACCAGCGCCGTGACCGCCCCTCTGGAACGGCAGTTCGGGCAGATGCCGGGCCTGACGCAAATGGCGTCCACCAGCTCCGGCGGCGCGTCGGTGATTACCCTGCGTTTCAGCCTCGACATCAACATGGATGTCGCCGAGCAACAGGTGCAGGCGGCGATCAATGCGGCCACCAACCTGCTGCCCAACGATCTGCCGGCCCCGCCGGTGTACAACAAGGTCAACCCGGCCGACACCCCGGTGCTGACCCTGGCGATCACCTCCAAGACCATGTTGCTGCCCAAGCTCAATGACCTAGTGGACACCCGCATGGCGCAGAAAATCGCCCAGATCAGCGGGGTCGGCATGGTTTCGATCGCCGGCGGTCAGCGCCAGGCTGTGCGGATCAAGGTCAATCCCGAGGCCCTGGCAGCCGCAGGTCTGAACCTGGCGGACGTGCGCACCCTGGTCGGCGCCTCCAACGTCAACCAGCCCAAGGGCAACTTCGACGGACCGACCCGGGTCTCGATGCTCGATGCCAACGATCAGTTGACCTCACCCAAGGACTACGCCGAGCTGATCCTCGCCTATGCCAACGGCGCTCCGTTGCGCCTCAAGGATGTCGCGCAGATCGTCGATGGCGCCGAGAATGAACGCCTTGCCGCCTGGGCCAACGAAAATCAGGCCGTGTTATTGAACATCCAGCGCCAGCCGGGGGCCAACGTCATCGAGGTGGTAGACCGGATCAAGGCCTTGCTGCCGAGCATTACCGACAACCTGCCGGCCGGCCTGGACGTTACGGTGCTGACTGACCGCACCCAGACCATTCGCGCTTCGGTCACCGACGTACAGCATGAACTGCTGATCGCCATCGCCCTGGTGGTCATGGTGACGTTCCTGTTCCTGCGTCGGGTCAGTGCCACGATCATTCCGTCGGTGGCTGTACCGTTGTCGCTGATCGGCACGTTCGGCGTGATGTACCTGGCCGGTTTTTCCATCAACAACCTGACGCTGATGGCCCTGACCATTGCCACCGGTTTTGTGGTGGACGATGCCATCGTCATGCTGGAAAACATTGCCCGCTACATCGAGGAGGGCGAAAGCCCCATGCAGGCCGCGCTCAAGGGCGCGAAGCAGATTGGCTTCACTTTGATTTCGCTGACGCTTTCGCTGATCGCGGTGCTGATCCCGTTGCTGTTCATGGCCGACGTGGTTGGGCGCTTGTTCCGCGAGTTCGCCATCACCCTGGCGGTGGCGATCCTGATCTCTCTTGTGGTGTCGCTGACCCTGACGCCGATGATGTGTGCCCGGTTGCTCAAGCGCGAACCCAAAGAGCAGGAGCAGGGGCGTTTCTACCGCGCCAGCGGCGCCTGGATCGACTGGATGATCGCCGCCTACGGTCGCAAGTTGCAGTGGGTGCTCAAGCATCAGCCGCTGACCCTGCTGGTTGCCGTGGGCAGCCTGGTACTGACGGTGGTGTTGTACCTGGCCGTGCCCAAGGGGTTTTTCCCGGTGCAGGACACCGGGGTGATCCAGGGTATTTCCCAGGCGCCACAGTCGATTTCCTTCGCCGCCATGAGCGAGCGCCAACAGCAGCTGGCCAAGGTGATCCTGGCCGACCCTGCGGTGCAGAGCCTGTCTTCCTACATCGGCGTGGACGGTGACAACGCCACGCTCAACAGTGGTCGCTTGCTGATCAATCTCAAGCCCCACAGCGAACGGGATGACAGCGCCACCGAAATCATCGCTCGTTTGCAGCCACAACTGGATCGGCTGGTGGGCATCCGCCTGTTCATGCAACCGGTGCAGGACCTGACCATCGAAGACCGGGTCAGCCGCACCCAGTACCAGTTCAGCCTGTCTTCGCCGGATGCCGAGTTGCTTAGCCTCTGGAGCGATCGCCTTGTCGAAGCCTTGGCCCGGCAGCCGGAGTTGACCGACGTCGCCAGCGACTTGCAGGACAAAGGTCTGCAGGTCTACCTGGTGATCGACCGCGACGCCGCGTCTCGCCTGGGCGTGTCGGTGGCGGACATCACTGATGCACTGTATGACGCTTTCGGCCAGCGGCAGATTTCCACCATCTACACCCAGGCCAGCCAGTATCGGGTGGTGTTGCAGGCCCAGGCCGGGGAGCGCATCGGGCCGCAGGCGCTGGATCAGATTCACGTCAAGACCACCGATGGTGGCCAGGTGCGGCTGTCGAGTCTGGCCCGCGTCGAGGAGCGTCAGGCCCAGTTGGCCATTGCTCACATCGGCCAGTTCCCGGCGGTGATGATGTCGTTCAACCTGGCGCCCGATGTAGCCCTCGGGCACGCGGTGGACGTGATCGAGAAGGTCCAGCAGGACATTGGCATGCCGGTCGGGGTGCAGACCCAATTCCAGGGCGCGGCCCAGGCGTTCCAGGCCTCGCTGTCGAGTACCTTGCTGCTGATCCTGGCGGCGGTGGTGACCATGTACATAGTGCTCGGCGTTCTGTACGAGAGCTACATCCACCCGATCACGATTCTCTCCACATTGCCCTCGGCGGCCATCGGCGCCTTGCTGGCGCTGATCATCAGCGGCAATGACCTGGGCATGATCGCGATCATCGGCATCATCCTGCTGATCGGCATCGTCAAGAAAAACGCGATCATGATGATCGACTTCGCCCTCGACGCCGAACGCAACCAGGGCATGGACCCGCAGACGGCCATCTACCAGGCCGCGCTGCTGCGTTTCAGGCCGATCCTGATGACCACACTGGCGGCCCTGTTCGGTGCGGTGCCATTGATGCTCGCCACGGGCTCCGGCGCCGAACTGCGCCAGCCTTTGGGGCTGGTGATGGTGGGTGGGTTGTTGGTGAGCCAGGTGCTGACGTTGTTCACCACGCCGGTGATTTACCTGTATTTCGACCGCCTGGGGCGCCGCTTTGCCAAGCCTGATGGGGAAGAGGTGCGGGTATGACGGTATCTAGCGGCAAGCTAAAGCCTGTGCACGACTTGCTTTTCTCTTGCAGCTTGCAGCTTGAAGCTTGGAGCTGTCACCCATGAACCTCTCCGGCCCTTTCATCCGTCGCCCCGTAGCGACCATGCTGCTGAGCTTTGCAATCATGCTGCTCGGTGGCGTGAGCTTTGGCTTGCTGCCGGTTGCACCGTTGCCGCAGATGGATTTTCCGGTGATCGTGGTCCAGGCCAACTTGCCGGGGGCCAGCCCCGAGGTGATGGCGTCGACGGTGGCAACGCCGCTTGAGCGTTCCTTTGGCGCCATCGCCGGGGTCAACACCATGAGCAGCCGCTCCAGCCAGGGCTCTACCCGGGTGATCCTGCAATTCGACCTGGACCGCGACATCAACGGCGCGGCGCGGGAAGTGCAGGCGGCCATCAATGCCTCGCGCAACCTGTTGCCCAGCGGCATGCGCAGCATGCCCACGTACAAGAAGGTCAACCCGTCCCAGGCGCCGATCATGGTGCTGTCGCTGACTTCGGATGTGCTGGAGAAGGGCCAGCTCTACGACCTGGCTTCAACCATCCTGTCCCAGAGCCTGTCCCAAGTGTCGGGCGTGGGCGAGGTGCAGATTGGCGGCAGTTCCTTGCCGGCGGTGCGCATCGAACTGGAGCCGCAACTGCTCAACCAGTACGGCGTAGCCCTGGATGATGTGCGCAGCGCCATTGCCGACAGCAACGTGCGCCGGCCCAAGGGTTCGGTCGAGGACGCACAGCGCATGTGGCAAATCCAGGCCAACGATCAGTTGGAGAAGGCCAAGGACTACGAAACGCTGATCATCCGTTACCAGGACGGCTCGGTGCTGCGCCTCAAGGACGTAGCAAAAGTCACCGACGGCGTCGAAGACCGCTACAACAGCGGTTTCTTCAACGATGACGCAGCCGTGCTGCTGGTGATCAACCGTCAGGCTGGCGCCAACATCATCGAGACGGTCAATGAGATCAAGAACCAGCTGCCGGCGTTGCAGGCCGTGCTGCCGGCCAGCGTCAAGCTGAACCTGGCCATGGACCGCTCACCGGTGATCAAGGCCACGCTGCACGAGGCGGAAATGACCCTGCTGATTGCCGTGGCCCTGGTGGTGCTGGTGGTGTTCCTGTTCCTGGGCAATTTTCGCGCCTCACTGATCCCGACCCTGGCGGTGCCGGTGTCCCTGGTGGGCACGTTTGCGGTGATGTACCTCTATGGCTTCTCCCTGAACAACCTGTCGTTGATGGCGTTGATCCTCGCCACCGGCCTGGTGGTGGACGACGCCATCGTGGTGCTGGAGAACATTTCCCGGCACATCGACGAAGGCGTACCGCCCATGAAGGCGGCCTACCTGGGCGCCGAAGAGGTGGGCTTTACGCTGCTGTCGATGAACGTCTCACTGGTGGCGGTGTTTCTCTCGATCCTGTTCATGGGCGGGATTATCGAGAGCCTGTTTCGCGAGTTCTCCATCACCCTGGCGGCGGCCATCGTGGTCTCGCTGGTGGTGTCGCTGACCCTCACGCCGATGCTCTGCGCTCGCTGGCTCAAGCCCCACGTGCCGGGGCAGGAGAATCGCTTGCAGCGCTGGAGCCGGCGCCTCAACGAGCGGATGGTCCGTGGTTACGCGCGCAGCCTGGACTGGGTGCTGCGCCATCGGCGCCTGACCTTGCTGAGCCTGCTGGTGACCATAGGGGTGAACATCGCACTCTACGTGGTGGTGCCGAAAACCTTCATGCCTCAGCAGGACACCGGCCAGTTGATCGGTTTCGTGCGCGGCGACGACGGACTCTCGTTCAACGTCATGCAGCCGAAGATGGAAATCTTTCGTCGCGCCGTGCTGAAGGATGAAGCCGTAGAAAGCGTGGCGGGGTTCATCGGCGGCAACAACGGCACCAACAATGCCTTCATGCTGGTACGCCTCAAACCGATCAACGAGCGTGGTATCTCCGCGCAGAAAGTCATCGAGCGCTTGCGCAAGGAGATGCCCCTGGTGCCGGGTGGCCGCTTGATGCTGATGGCCGACCAGGATCTGCAGTTTGGTGGTGGACGTGAGCAGACCACCTCGCAGTATTCCTACATCCTGCAGAGCGGTGACCTGGCGTCGCTACGCCAGTGGTACCCCAAAGTCGCGGCGGCCTTCAGGGCCTTGCCGGAGCTGACCGCTATCGACGCTCGCGACGGCGGCGGCGCCCAGCAGATCACGCTGGTGGTGGACCGTGACCAGGCCAAGCGCCTGGGCATCGACATGGATATGGTCACCTCGGTGTTGAACAACGCCTACAGCCAGCGGCAGATATCCACCATCTATGACAGCCTCAACCAGTATCAGGTGGTGATGGAGGTCAACCCCAAGTACGCCCAGGACCCGAGCACCCTCGAGCAGGTCCAGGTCATTACCGCTGACGGCGCGCGGGTGCCCCTGTCGACCATCGCGCATTATGAGAGCAGCCTGGAGGATGATCGGGTCAGCCATGAGGGTCAGTTCGCCTCCGAGGACATATCGTTCGATTTGGCCGAGGGTGTGACGGTGGAGCAGGGCACGGCCGCCATCGAGCGGGCAATTGCCAGGCTCGGGATGCCCGAAGACATCATCGCAAAAATGGCCGGCACCGCCGATGCGTTCGCGGCAACCCAGAAGAGCCAGCCGTTCATGATCCTGGGTGCATTGCTGGCGGTGTACCTGGTGCTGGGTGTGTTGTACGAGAGCTACATTCATCCGCTGACCATCCTGTCCACCTTGCCGTCGGCCGGTGTCGGCGCACTGCTGTCGATTTATTTGTTGGGCGGCGAGTTCAGCCTGATTTCGTTGTTGGGGTTGTTCCTGCTGATTGGCGTGGTGAAGAAAAACGCGATCCTGATGATCGACCTGGCGTTGCAACTGGAGCGCGGCGGGCAGTCGCCGCAGGACTCGATCCGCAACGCCTGCCTGCTGCGCTTGCGGCCGATTCTGATGACTACGCTGGCGGCGATCCTCGGTGCCTTGCCGCTATTGCTTGGCGGTGCCGAAGGCTCGGAGATGCGCCAGCCGCTGGGCCTGACCATCATCGGCGGACTGGTGTTCAGCCAGATCCTGACCCTCTACACCACGCCTGTGGTTTACCTTTATCTCGACAAGCTGCGCCATCGCTTCAACCGCTGGCGCGGCGTGCGCACTGATGCTGCCCTGGAAACTCCGCTATGACCGACCGTTCGCTTTTCAATCTTGTCGCACCGCTGGCGACCGCCCGTGGCTCGCGGCTGCTGAGCCTGACGCTGTGCGTGGCGATGCTCAGCGCCTGCGCCATCGGCCCGGATTACCAGCGCCCGGTGGCCGCGGCGCCCGTGCAGTACAAGGAGGCTGAGGGTTGGCGCCAGGCCAATCCTAGCGACGCCCTGGCTCGGGGTGCCTGGTGGGAGTTGTACGGCGATGCCCGGCTCAATGGCCTGGTGGAGAAACTCAACACCTCCAACCAGACCGTGGCCCAGGCCGAAGCCCAGTACCGTCAGGCCCAGGCCTTGGTTCGCAGTGCCCGGGGCGCGTTCTTCCCCTCCGTTGACCTGACCGTCGGCAAGAACCGCTCCAGCCAGGGCACCGGCAGCAGTAATTCGAGCCTGAGCAGTTCGGCCAGTGGCATCCGCGACACCTACAGCGCCCAGGCCGGTGTCAGTTGGGAGGCGGACGTCTGGGGCAAGTTGCGTCGCACTCTGCAAGCCAATGAAGCCAGCGCCGAAGCCAGCTTCGCCGATCTGGCCGCCATGCGCCTGAGCCAGCAATCGGAACTGGTGCAAAACTACCTGCAATTGCGGGTGATCGACGAGCAGAAACGCTTGTTGCAGACCACCGTGGACAACTATCAGCGTTCGTTGAAGATGACCGAAAACCAATACCGCGCGGGCGTATCCGGCAGGGATGCGGTGGCTCAGGCGCAAACTCAGCTCAAGACCACCCAGGCCGAGTTGATCGACCTGATCTGGCAACGCGCTCAATTTGAAAACGCCATCGCCGTGCTGATCGGCTTGCCGCCGGCCGAATTCAGCCTGGCAGAAACCCAGGACATCCCGACCCTTCCGCAAATCCCCGTGGCGCTGCCCTCGCAGTTGCTTGAGCGCCGGCCGGACATTGCCTCGGCGGAGCGTTCGGTGATGGCCGCCAACGCCAACATCGGCGTGGCCAAGGCCGCCTATTACCCGGACCTGACCCTGAGCTTGAGCGGCGGTTACAGCAGCAGTACCTACGATAACTGGGTGAGTGTGCCGAATCGCTTCTGGTCGGTGGGACCGCAGCTGGCGATGACGCTGTTCGATGGCGGCCAGCGTTCGGCGGAAGTCGACCGCACCGTTGCGGCCTACGACCAGACGGTCGCCACCTATCGCCAGACGGTGCTCGACGGTTTTCGCGAAGTGGAAAACTACATGATCCAGCTCAAAGTCCTGGAAGACGAAGCCCGCGTGCGCCAGGAGGCCCTGGATGCCGCCCGCGAATCCTTGCGCCTGACCCAGAACCAGTACAGGGCAGGGCTGATCGCCTACCTGGATGTCGTCACGGTCCAGGCCACCGCGCTGAGTAATGAACGCAGTGTGCTGACCTTGCAGCAGAGCCGGTTGATCGCGAGTGTGCAACTGATCGCCGCATTGGGTGGTGGGTGGGATGGGCAGATGCAGGTGAGTGAGAACCCCGATTGAGTCGGCAACGCTGTCTTTTTAAGGGACAAAGATGAATGTGTGGCGAGGGAGCTTGCTCCCGCTTGAGTGCGAAGCACTCATAAAAATGGGGCCGCTACGCAGCCCAGCGGGAGCAAGCTCCCTCGCCACAGGGTGGATTTTCATTGCAGGCAGCCAGGTCCCGCTTTTGGCCGATGCACTGTCTACGACCCGGTGCGTTGACTTGTTATAGTTCAGGCCTCTTTTTCAGCCGGTAAAGGATCACTGCCATGTCGCAATACCAAGCGTTCACCGTCGAACTTGCAGACAATATCGCCCATGTGCAGATCAATCGACCGGACAAGATCAATGCAATGAACGCCGCGTTCTGGAGCGAGATCGTCGAAATCTTCCAATGGATCGACGACACCGACGAAGCGCGCGTGGTGGTATTGAGCGGGGCCGGCAAACACTTCTCCTCGGGCATCGACCTGATGATGCTGGCCGCCGTGGCCAATGAGCTGGGCAAGGACGTGGGCCGCAACGCACGCCTGTTGCGCCGCAAGATCCTGCAACTGCAAGCCTCGTTCAACGCCGTGGACAACTGTCGCAAACCGGTGCTTGCAGCGATCCAGGGTTATTGCCTGGGCGGCGCCATCGACCTGATTTCAGCCTGCGACATGCGATATGCCGCCGAGGATGCGCAGTTCTCCATCAAGGAAATCGATATCGGCATGGCGGCCGATGTTGGCACATTGCAACGCTTGCCCCGGATCATCGGGGACGGCATGCTGCGTGAACTCGCTTATACGGGGCGTACCTTTGGTGCCGACGAAGCGCGCAGCATCGGCCTGGTCAATCGTGTCTACAGTGATACCGCCAGCCTGCTTGACGGTGTCATGGGCATCGCTCGAGAAATCGCCGCCAAGTCGCCGATCGCCGTGACCGGTACCAAGGAAATGATCAGCTACATGCGCGACCACCGCATCGACGACGGGCTGGAATACGTCGCCACCTGGAACGCCGCCATGCTGCAATCGACCGACCTGCGCGTGGCCATGGCCGCCCATATGAGCAAACAGAAACCTGAATTTCAGGATTGATTGATCATGATTTCACGCTGGACCACCGCAGTACTCGATACCGATCTCCCGGGGGGCTGGGCCGTGGCCCGCAGCCCGGAAGGCTTTCTGTTCGATGACAACGGCGCGCTGTTTCCCCGCGACTGGCTCAAGCGCCAGGACCTGTCGATCCTCGCCGAGCATGGCATTGGCCACCTGGATGGCGAGCCGGTCTATCTGCTGGAACTGCACAGCTCACAGGACATCCCCGGCTGTAACTGGAAGGGGCTGCGGGCGTTCATGCTCGAGGATGACCACACCCTGTACAAGGTCCTGGGCTATGCCGCGCAGATCGGCACCTGGGCTCGGGAGTGCCGTTTCTGTGGCAGCTGCGGCAAGCGCATGGGCCAGATTGCCCGGGAACGGGCGATGTATTGCGATGCCTGCGACTTGCGGCATTACCCGCGAATCTCACCAAGCATGATCGTGCTGATCACCCGTGGCGATGAAGTCCTGCTGGCCCGTTCGCCTCGCTTCGTCACGGGTGTCTACAGCACGCTGGCCGGGTTCGCCGAGCCAGGTGAGTCCGCCGAGGATTGCCTGGTTCGTGAGGTGCGCGAAGAAGTCAGCATCGAGGTGAAGAACATTCAGTATGTCGGCAGTCAATGCTGGCCGTTTCCCCATTCGATGATGCTCGGCTTCCACGCCGAATATGCCGGTGGCGACATCGTCAGGCAGGAAGATGAAATCGAAGATGCCCAGTGGTTCAACGTGCACAACCTGCCGCCGCTGCCGGCCTCGCGTTCCATCGCCCGCTACCTGATCGACCTCTATGTGGCGCGGCGCTTAGGCCACGCTGAACCAGTGCTGCCAGGCTAGACGCACGGTCAAGCCCAGTACCACGGTGATAAATACAGGTCGGATGAATTTCGCGCCGCCGGTGATGGCGGTGCGCGCGCCGAAGAATGCCCCTACCATCACCGACAGCCCCATGCTCAGGCCGATGATCCACTCCACTTGCCCCGAAAAAATGAACACCGACAGCGCCGCGATGTTGCTGACGAAATTCATGCTGCGGGCCACACCACTGGCCTTGACCAGATCGATGGGATAGAGCAGCAGGCTGCTGACAGTCCAGAATGCACCCGTCCCAGGACCGGCCACGCCGTCGTAGAAGCCCAGGCTGAACCCCTGGGGCGCTTGCCAGGTCTTCTTGATCGGCGCATCGCTGTCCAGCGGCGCCTTGGGCGTGCCACCGAACAACAGGTACAGGCCACAGGCGAAGACGATCACCGGCAGCATCTTGTTCAGCCACTCGGCGGGCAGGTAATGGGCGACGATGGCGCCGGCCAAGGCACCGACCAGCGTGCCGACGAGGGCATGGGTCCACTGCCTTGGATGGAACAGCTTGCGCTTGTAGAACGTGAAACTGGCCGTGGCCGAACCAAAGGTCGAGCTGAGTTTGTTGGTGCCCAGGACCAGATGGGGAGGCAAGCCGGCGGTCAGCAGGGCCGGGGTGGTCAACAGGCCACCTCCGCCGGCAATGGCATCGATGAAACCGGCAATGAATGCGACGACGATCAGGATAGCGAGGGTGGTAAGGTCAACGCTGAGTTCGAAAGGCATGAAATGGGCTTATTTGGCAGGGCGCAGGTGACTGCGGGGAAGGCCGGTATGTTACCCATAAATGGGGCAGGGCTGCGACTGCCTCCATGGGTCCCTGAAGTCTCCGTGGCGAGGGAGCTGGCTCCGCTGGGTTGCGACGCAGGCCCAGAAGCCTTCGCACACCTATGTGGTTGTCGGGCGGAAGCTGGCCTTTGGACGAATTTTTTTTGAAATCAAGGGGTTGTCAGCCTAGGCAAATGAGTACATAATTGCGCCCATCGAACGCACTGGGACGTAAAAAATCTCAATGTTTTCAAGGAGATAGAGCTTCGTAAGCGTCTTGTTTCCTGATCAGGTTTGTACGCGGTTGATGTAGCTTTCTTGCATCAAACGTCTTGAGGCCGAATAGCAAAATGGTTATGCAGTGGATTGCAAATCCACCTACGCCGGTTCGATTCCGACTTCGGCCTCCACTTTAAAACAGCTCCGTAGATCCATGATTTACGGAGCTTTTTTATTTTCGGAGCAGCGACAGGTTTTGTCTTGAAAAGGACAGAAGCTACCTTGCTTCGCCGGGAAGGGATGTATATATTCCCCCCTCTTGCTGCACCAGCCTCGACTGGCATATCTGCTCCACGCTGATGTCCATAAGGTTGACCGCGCTACCGCCCGAATGGCGAAACTGGTAGACGCATGGGACTTAAAATCCCCCGCTCGTAAGGGCGTGCCGGTTCGATTCCGGCTTCGGGCACCATGAATATCAAGGGCTTGCATGACATACCTCATGCAAGCCCTTTTTTTTCCGAACATACTGCCTCCAATCAGGGCCGCTCCTACAATGGCGCCCATAAAATCGCTTCTTCCCAGGCTCATGCCGGTTCCCTATCGATTCACATTGAAGTGCGCACAGGGCGCGCGAACATAGCATTGAAAATACGCTGACCATAGAGGCCGACGGCCAGGCCGAGTACGATCAGGACCACCGCCAGTACTTTGCTCACCGGCACACTTTCGTTGAACACCACTACCGAGCCGAGCATGCCGAAGATCGGCACCAGCAGAGAGAGCGGCGCCACTGTGGAGACCGGATAGGTTTTGAGCAGCGAGTTCCAGATCCAGTAAGCGAACAGCGTATTGGGATAGACCTGGAACAGGATCGACAACACGGCAGTCGTGTTCACCTGACTGACAAGCGCGGTGTAGCCGGCGCTGCCGTTCACCGCGTAATCGAGGGCGAACAGCGGAATCGGTGCAAACGCACTGGACCAGACCAGAAAGCCGAAGACATCCTTGGTGCTGGCCTTCTTGTTGATGATGTTGGCAACGCTCCAAGACGCCGCGCCCACCAGCACCAGCAATACGCCGGTCAGGCTCACCGAACCGTCACTGATCTTGATAATGCACAACAGCCCTGCGAGGGCGATCAACATGCCCAGCACCTGGAAGCGGGTCAGCGCTTCCTTGAACACCCAACCGCCGAGCAGGATGGTGAAGAACGCGCTGAATTGCAGCACCAGCGACGCGATGCCCGCCGACAGCCCGGCCTTGATACCCAGATTGACCACGCCCCACAGACCAATGCCGAACACCAGGCCATAGCCGATGATGTAGCGCCACGGCACTTCGGGTTTACGGATGAAGAAAATCGCCGGTAACGCACAGAGACTGAAGCGGATGCCCGCCAGGATGAACGGGTCGACGGTGGCCAGTCCCAGTTTGATCACCGAGAAATTCACACCCCAGATTGCCGTTATCAATACAGCCAACACTACGTGCAGTGGTTTCATGGATTATTTGCCTTGATGAAGGAGGTCGGTGTCACGCCGCGGAGGTTCAATTCGTACGTCGCCAACGTCAGCCTGTCATTAACCATGGTGCGGATTTCGCCCTGTTCGATCACGTCGAGCGTCATGTCCTCGGGTACGCCGAACATCACCGTGGCGGCGCTGCAGGTTGCCGGTGACAGCTCCTGTGGCACCGACGCGCGGAACGCCGAATCGTTGGAAAGTTACTTGGAAGTCAGTCCCAGGTAGAACCAGTACAGCAGGGCGACTGCGCTGATAGCGGCACCCAATATACAAACGGCGACCCAGCCAAAGTGTGCATAAGTATAAGTAGCGGCTATTGCACCCAGACCACTGCCCACCGAATAGAAGCACATGTAAGCGGCCACCAGTCGGCTTTGTGCATCGGGTCGTGCGGCAAAGATCAGGCTCTGATTGGTGACATGGACGGCTTGCACGGCGAAATCCAATAGCACCACACCTACCGCCATGGCGAACAATGAGTGTTCAACGAACGCCGTAGGCAGCCAGGACAAGGTCAACAGTGCCAACGCGACGCCCGTGGTGCGATTGCCGAGCCCTTGGTCGGCGAGCCGTCCGGCCCGTGCCGCTGCCAGCGCACCGGCCACACCGGCGAGTCCGAACAAACCAATCTGCGTGTGTGTCAGCGACAACGGCGGCGCGCTGAGTGGCAGTACCATCGACGTCCACAACACACTGAACGCGGCGAAGATCAGCAGGGCGAAGGTGCCCCGGACACGCAATGTGCGTTCGGTCAGGTACAACTGGAACACCGATCGCAGTAATTGCCAGTAGCCGCCTTTCGCCGGTGGCGTGGTGGAGGCAGGCATGGTGCGCATCAGCACCAGTGCCATGCCGATCATCAGGGCGGCTGAGACAAAATAAACACCGCGCCAGCCGGCCAGATCAGCCACTGCACCGGAGACGAAACGGGCCAGCAGAATTCCCAGCACCACGCCACTGGTCACGGTGCCGACGGCTTCGCCACGCTGCTCGGGACTCGCCAGCGAAGCGGCGTAGGCAACCACCACTTGCACCACGACCGCCATCATGCCCACCAGCACCATCGCGCCGAGCAACATGCCCCAATCCTGCGACACGCCAACTGCGCATAGGGCCAGAGCCGACAGCAGCATTTGTGTAAGGATAAGTTTCTTGCGATTGAGCAAATCACCCAGCGGAACGATGAACAACAATCCGACAGCATAACCGGCTTGTGTCGCGGTCACTACGACACCAATCGTGCCCGACGAAACCGACAGGCTGGCAGCCATCGACTCCAGCAAAGGCTGGGCGAAGTAGACGTTTGCGACCGCCATGGCGCAGGTAATTGCAAAAAGAAAAGTCTGATAGCGACTGAGCTTGGAGGTGTCCCGGGTTTGGGGTGCTCGCGTGTGCCCACCGCTGTATTTTTCGGCTTCGATGTCCATCTTTACCGGGGCATGAGACTTGAGCGGCATCACTCCTTCCTTGGAATATGTGGTTTCGAAAGGAAACCGATTCGTTGATTTTTATCAAATGAAGTTGTTAAATGCAACCAAATGTATAAAACATTTTCGTCTGACGTTAGAAACTTTCCCCCCTTCCTACTGACTCGCCTCCAGGAGACCCATGGCCAGACAGGAATTACTGGCGCAGAGCGAATGCCCGGTCGCTCGCACGCTTGAAGCGATCGGAGATCGCTGGGTATTAATGATTATTCGCGACGCGTTCGACGACGTTCGCCGCTTCAGTGAGTTTCAGAAACGTCTTGGTCTCGCCAAGAACATCCTCACGGTCAAGCTCAAAATGCTCGTCGAGTTGGGCGTATTCAACATCCAGCCGGCATCCGACGGCAGTGCCTACAAAGAATATGTACTGACTGAAATGGGGCGCGCGGTGTTTCCCATCGTCGTCAGCATGCGCCAGTGGGGGGAGCGCTACTTGTTCAACACAGGGGAGAGCTATTCGGTGCTGCTCGACAATGAATTGTCAGAGCCGGTAGAAACCATCGCCGTACGTTCCAAGGCGGGCAAAGTGTTGACCCCGGCCGATTGTCATCGGCGGGTCGTCAAGCGCTGGGGTTGACGCGAGTCGAAACGACTGGTCGACAGCAACGGATTGCCGATCAAGTGGTCCGAGGCGCCGAAGAGTTGGCTGAATCGAACGAAGACCTGACCGACCATCTAAAACCAAGGGTTTGCGAGCGAAAGCTAATGCAAACCCTTGTTTGTTTCTGCTCCGTGAAACCATCTTATCCAAGCTGCGCTCACAACCTGCGCCGAAATGCCTCGAGAATCTCCCGCGTGCCCTTTTTCATTTGCAGTTGCGCGATAGCGTCCAGCGGATGCCAGAGGCAGTCGCTGATTTCATTCTGTGGCCGGGCGGTCTTTGAATCGGTGACCGCGGCTTCGAACACGTGGTGTTCGGTTTCACCGTCGCTGATGCGCATCAGATAAAGCAGGTTGTGCGCGTCCAGCCCGGTCTCTTCTGCCAACTCGCGTAGTGCCGCCCCAGCATGGGTTTCGCCGCGCTCAACGGTTCCACCAGGCAATGTCCAGCGGCTGTTTGCCTTGCGCACGAGCAAGATGTGGCGATCTTCCTCGCAGATGACGGTCGCTCGAATTTTCATGGCCTTGCTCAATCCGTGACTGTCATTAAATTGAAATATAAATGCAATATTTGAGCCCGATGTCATACGGACTGTCCACTACAGTTTTTACCGGGGCCTCTCTGTACGACCGCGCCAATCGTCGAAAGACTGAACTTCATTTCATCCCCGCACTCGCTATGTGTCTGGACTGGGCATTGGACCGATCATCGCCTCGACTGAATCAGCTTGGAAAAAACGTATCCATGTTGGGTGGATAGCCAACCTCGGGTAGAGGGGAAGTGAGCAGACATGACCACGGTTGAAGACTTCAAAATCAAATCCCACGAGCTTCTCGTGGAACTGGACGCGGCCACTTCAGAAATGATGGCGCTCGTCGACGCACATCAAACGAGCGGGGTGATTTGGGAGCAGGCCGTCCAGCGCCAGCATGACGCTTATGAACGGTGGGTCGCCTATCTGAATGAGCGTGGATAGACGCAAGTTCGGGCGGGGGGACGCGATGGCAGATTCTTTGAACGGACCGTCAGGGGGTGTGCCTAAACCATAGACCTTAAGAGGATTGGACCATGTCTGAACTAGCCAGCTATTTCTGGATCGGCGTTGTGGTGCTTTTGCTGCTTGTGGATCTGTGGGCGATCATCAGTGTCTTTCGCAGTGACAAGACTGTCGGGACCAAGGCGGGATGGGCGCTGTTGTTGATCATCTTGCCTGTGGTGGGCCTGGTCATCTGGGGCGTTGCCGGCCCTCGCGGTGTGAAGGAAGGCCCGTCGTCGCCAGAGCACAGCAAAGGTTAGGGACCCTTCATTGGTTTTTCCAGCGCCCACCGGTGGTTTCGCAATCTTTCTGTGCTTGCGCCAGTTGCTCGGTGTTGTAGTAGTACCGGGTGACTTGCGCATCGTCAGGGATGTTGGCTGACTCGCCGCCACGGTCCTTGCTGGTTGAGTGCGGATTGGCCAGGGATTCCTGAGTCAGCCGGGCCTGGCACGTCGCTACATAGCCTTGGGCGCAACGTTCGACCTGGTTCTTTTCAGTGCTCAGTGCACCTTTGCTTTCGTTGCTGCACGACCAGCCAATCGCCTCGGCTGGCACGCCTTTGTATTCGTAACAACTATGGGTTTCGATCTTCGGTATCGCTTGGCTCTGGGACCGAGTGATTACATCGCAGCCTTGCGCCATGGCGACGGCAGGGCAGGCACAGGCGATCAACAGCAGGATTCTGGCGTACATGGTGTTCTCCCTCTAGCGGCTTTGCTCCGATACATATCCATATCGAGGCGCAAAGAACGCCAGCGTTCCATCGGTTTTCCAACCGGTAGAGCTTGGGGAAGAGCCTGTGCAGCGCAATGCGTTAGCGGAACTTGGGCAATGGTCGCTCGGCGGGCTTGAGGGACGTCAGCGCGCTCTGGATAGAGGGGGCGTCTTTTTCGATGTCATTGAGACGATCCCGGATGCGCACGGCGGTAGGGTGCCCGCCCTGATGGTCGACCCAGTCAGCGATTTCTTTGCAGGCTGCCGCCAATCGCGCCTGACGCGATTCCAGCAAGGTGAGCACGGTGGTGATGGACTCTTTTTCAGACATGTCGCACCTCCATTGAGTGTGTATAGGGCAGCACAAAACCCGCCAGCAGCGGGTTGTACCGATAATTAAGCGTAGTTGAGTTATTTCGGGTCTGGCGAAGAAAACGGCGCACGGCCGGACGGCCGGTGCGCCAAAGAGGGGTTGCGGACTCAGCCTGACTCTTTTACCCAGGCCGGCGCGACACTGGCTCGCCAGCGCACGTCGGTAATACCGTATTTTTCTGCCAGTGGTTTTGACACCCGCTTGACCTTTTCCCTCCCGAATTTGGGGATGCGCCCGACACCCGCGTCGCAACTGGCCCAATGCCAGGCTTCGGAATTGTTCATCACTTCTGCACGAATGATGAATGACTTGGGCTCGCCATGGAGCATGTAGTCGATGATGTAAAGCGATGGCCCGCCCATAAATCCTCCCTAATTAGTTCTATACGGATGGATGCAGAGGCGGGCGGAAAATTCCATCGGATCTCCAGACGGTCAAAATCGGGGGCGCGGCGAGGCTCGCGGCCGGGAACCAAACCCGGTTAACCTTCTCCAAGCTGGGCTTGGGCACCAAGGGCCATGGATCGAAGGCGAGTCAGTGCGATCACCATAAAAGGCACACAATGAAAATCTTCGCCAGGGTGTTGTCTCTCGTAGCCCTTGCCAGCGCTTTGCTGGGGTGCATTGGCGCTCCCATCGAGCTGACTGCGCAGACCGAACAACGCCTTCGCACGCAACCGCCGATCCGCTTTCTGCTGACGTTCGATGACGGGCCCAGCGCATCATCTTTCTGGAACCCGAGCATGGGCGTGCTCGATGCCCTGGCGCAAAACCCGGTGCAGCCGGGGATCAAGGCGGTATTTTTTGTGCAGACTCGAGCGTCGCGGGCCGGTGGCAGTGATATCGGGCGTTCGGTGATGCGTCGTGAACAGCAGGAAGGGCATGTGCTGGGCTTTCATACCGCGACCTCCGGGCACAGCAACCACCGGTTCCTCAGCCCAGATGAACTGGAACAGTCGCTGCTCAATGGGAGCGCCGACATTGCCGCCATCACGGGGGCAGCTCCCAGCCTGGTGAGGCCGCCGTTCTGGAGCTTCGACACCCGCACCTTCGCGGCCTACCGGCGCCATGGCCTGCACATGTTGCTCACTGATCTGAGTGCCAACGACGGCAAAGTCTGGGGCATCACGGCGAGTCCGAGACGGCGAATCAACCTAATACGTCAGCTCAGCGAAGTGCGTGAACGTATCGCCGGCGGGCAGATACCTGCCGTTGACGGGGTCATTCCGGTGGTAGTGACCTTTCATGATCTCAATCGCTACACCGCACGACACGCCCGGGAGTACCTGCAGATTCTGATCGACGCTGCCCAGGCGACTGGGGTGAAGACCGACACCAAGCCATTTTATGACGACCGTCAGGCGCTCGAGCGAGCAGCGCTGGCTCGCACCGTCAAAGACGGCACCGAGCCGGTGCAATTGCCTGGGTTGTGGAACAGGTTGTGGGGTTCTGGCTCACCCTGACGGGCATGTCGCACCCGGGAAATTGCGACGCCCGGTTGATGCCCTGATGCCAACTGAGTGTAAGGTAAGGGGCGTACCTTAGGTTTATCTAGCAGGAGGTAACTATGAGTGCTGCGATGCTAACGAAACTGCACATCAACGGTTATGACGTACTCAGTGTGAACAGCGGCCCATGGCGGGTCTGCACCCAAGTGGACCGGCTTGGCTCCTTTGCTTCCCGTGAGGAAGCGCTGGCTTACGCGGCGGCGTTGCCGGTACGCAGAAACCGAAGCGAGCGATCGGCTAACACTAAATAGCAGCGCTAGAAGGTCGTGTTCGCAGGTCAGAGTTGGCTGCACGCGCGCAACCCCGAAGGATGCTGCGCACGCAGCCAACTCGCCCCAGTGGTTCAGGTATTGGCCAGTTCCAGCGGGATCTCCAGAGTGAACAAGGCCCCTTGACCAGGCCCATCGCTCTGGGCGTAGAGACGACCATTCATTTCAACCGCGGCCAGAGCACAGCTGTGCAAGCCAAATCCATGGCCGTCCTTGCGGGTCGTGAACCCGTGGTTAAAGATTCGAGCCTGGTTCTGCGGCGCAATACCCTCACCTCGATCCTTGACGCTGAGGCGTAATGTACTCTCAGCGACGATCTGGATCCCTAGCGTTATTTCCCGCGGATGCCCGGAAACATTCGACATTGCGAATTTGGCGTTGCTGATCAGGTTGATCAGGATCAACAGCAACCTGTGCTTGTCTCCCAGGATGGTGGGGATGTCCTGAAAATCCTTGATGACCGTGACATGGTGGCGGCTCAGCGCGCCTGCGTTCATGCGTAACGCATCTTCAAACAGATCCCTGACATTGAGCGGCTCGATCAATCTCGCGGCGCCAGCGTAGGTTTGTTGGGTGGCGACGATTTCCTTGATGTGGTCAATGCTCTTGGTCAGTTGTGCCAGCTCGTCAATGAGCAGTCCCTGTTCGGCATTGATGGACTCGACCAGCTCATTGAAATAACGAGGCAACAATTTGCCTTTTTCATCCAGGGTAATGAAACGGCCCAAATCCTCGGCATGCTCATTCATCATTTTTACCGCTTTGCCCAGACCGAGCGTCTTGCTGTTTTTCAACTTGCGGGTCACCAGGTCCGCCGAAATATTCACGCTGTTGAGAACGTTCCCCACGTTATGCAACACGTTGGTCGCGATCTCGGCCATTCCCGCCATTCGCGCCGCCTCCACCAGCTCACGTTCGGCCTGTATCAGCTCGCGAGTGCGATCTTCCACCCGTTCTTCCAGCCGTTCGTTGGAGAATTGCAGTTCCTGGTTGATCTGAGTGATGAGCGCGGAACTGCGAACCAACCGCGCAGCAAGGTAGATCATCAAAATGGCCATGAGGCCGGCGCATACAGCCAGATAGATGTGATATTGGCGTTCGGTCTCGGCGGTCCTGCGTTGGGTTTCGTTCAACAGCTCGTTAATACTGTCGAGCTCTTGGGCGACCGGGATAACACTGATGCGGTCAATGAGGTCATTGACGATCGGTTGTTCCTGGATAATGGATTCGACATGTTGTGTCAGCGTGCTAAAGGACGGCTGGTAGGACGGGGGCAGTTGGGCGATGTATTGCTCCAGCGCATTGAGCTGGCTCCTTACTTCTTCGGCCTTGTCCGAGGTGACATACAGGGCGTACTCAAGCGTTGTCAGAGTCAGGTCAAGGACACTGGAGGCAATCTCTAGGCGGTTTATCGGAGTGTCGGCATCCATCTCCCTGAGCCGTGTCTGGATGTCGTCCTCGGCAAGTGGCAGCGCATCCAGAGCGGTGCGTAAGCGGGTGTTGTGTTGCTGGAACTGCTCCACCAGCAGGCTTTTGTTCTTCACCGCCTCCACATAACCCTGGCGCCTGGACGCCCAAAGGGCCGCCAAAGGGCCAGAATTGTTGAGCTGCTCCAATTGCTCCCATCGACTGGCCGCTTCAGGTGGCGGGGTCAGCGACAGGTTGTTATTGATGCCGATCTTCTTTCGCAGGATTTTGACGTTCCAGTTGGCGTCGGATTGTTTGAGTTGGCGGATGAAGTCCCGGGATTCGAAATAGGTGGAGGCGTCGTAGGTGTAGGATTTGACTAAAAAGAATATCAAGGCCGAAAACACAGCAAGCGCGACAGCCAACAAGGCGGGCCATTTATATTTTTTGATGAGAGTGGTCACACGGTCCTCCCGTCAAGGCTCTTGATCGGGCAGATCGGTGAGTTGCCAAGACAAGGCAGGATTGCGGCGCTTGGGACGATGGGTGGAGTGTTTGTTTGGTGTTGTATAGGTGGCGTGGGTCTGCTTTTGCCTGGGTGCACGTTGAGCTCCCTGCTAACGGTGGCGTGGTACGTCAATGACGTGAGTGTAGCGCTAAGGAGGCGGGGCGATGGGGGAGGCTGGCGGCGGGCGCAGATTAAGTCGGCCGCCACAATGGCGGCCGACTTTTGGCTTGGTCTATTACAACGGTCACAGCTCAGGAATGAACCGGATAATCCACATATCCACGCTGGTCGCCACCAAAGAATGTGCTCGGATCCGGCGCATTGAGTGACAACCCTTCGCGAATTCGCCGTGGCAGATCAGGATTGGCCAGAAACGGCCTGCCGAACGCGATGATGTCCGCGCGGCCGTCGATCAGCGCCTGTTCTGCCGTCTTTGGATCGTAGCCGCCGGCGATCATCAGTACGCCGTCCCAGGCTGCACGCAACTGACCGATAATGGCATCCCAGCGCGGATCGAAGTTCTCATCTTTTACAGTGCCGACGACGGCGGGCTCGACGAGGTGCAGGTAGGCCAAGTTCCAGTGGTTCAACGAACGCACGATATGGCCGAATGTAGCCTCAGGGGTTTCATCACCCATGCCCATGAAGCGCCCCATGGGTGTCAGACGCACGCCCACGCGTTCTGGACCGACCTCATCGACTACGGCAGCCACCACTTCCAGTAACAGGCGAGCACGATTTTCCAGGCTGCCGCCGTAACGGTCAGTGCGCTGGTTACTGTTACTGTTGATAAATTGATCCAGCAGATAACCATTGCCCGCGTGAATTTCCACACCATCCATTCCGGCGTTCATCGCATTGCGTGCAGCCTTGCGGTAGTCGCTGATAATGCCGGCGAGCTCCGAGGTTTGCAGCGCTCGTGGCACCGGCACATCACCCCAGACGCCGTGACCATCGGTATCGACAATGAACGTCTTGCCAGGTACGGGTAATGCACTCGGGGCAACCGGCAGCGCGTTGTCGGGCTGAAAACTGGGGTGCGATACGCGGCCCACATGCCAAAGCTGCATGAAGATCAAACCACCCGCCTCATGCACGGCGTCGCTGACTTCGCCCCAGGCCTGCACCTGTTCATCGCTGTAGATGCCCGGCGTCCAGGCATAACCCTGGCCCTGTCGGGATATTTGCGTCGCTTCGGTGATGATCAAGGCGGCGCTTGCACGTTGGCGGTAGTACTCGGCATTCATCGCTGTCGGAGTGTCGCCCGGTTGCCCGGCGCGAGAGCGTGTCAGCGGTGCCATCGCCACACGGTGGGCAAGTGTGTACGGACCTAATGCGATGGGACGAAACAGATGTGGCGTCATGGTGTTCTCCAATAATCGAAAAGTGCAGGCAGGGTGGCGTCTGACCTGGGCCAGGCACTGGCTGTACTTAAGTTAAACGGCGCGATGACGCCTGATAATCCACACACTTCGCCACGCTGCATTGCGTGATTTGCAATGCAGCGTGGGTTCATGACGGCTGCTGCGAGCGAGTCAGGGGAAGGTTCAACCAGCGCCGCCCTGTGGCATTCGCGATGGCATTGCCAATGGCCGCAGCCATTGGTCCCTGGACGATCTCGGCGGCGCCGAGAAACGGTTGTCCCGGTTGATCGAGCAGATGGACGTCGACCTTTTTGGGCACTTGCGAAAAGCGCAGGATCGGGTAACCACTCCAGTCGTAGCTGCGAATGCCTCCGGGGTCATAGGCGACTTTTTCATACAGCGTCCAACTGGTTGACTGGACGACCCCCCCTTGCACTTGGTTGCGCAAGCCGTCGGGATTGACGATCTGCCCAACGTCCACGGCTGTGACGACGTGATCGATCTGCACTTCGCCAGTCTGAGGGTGCACCTGAAGGCGCACCGCGATGGCGCAATACCCCATGATGTTTTTGTAGCGGGCGAACGCGAAACCTATGCCCGCGCCAGGAGCGCTGCTTCTTTGCGGCCAGGCAATGGCGTCGCGAACTCGCTCCACCACGGCTCGCGCCCTGGGATCGGTCAGATGGGCAAGGCGCAAGGCAACTGGATCGACTTCGGCCTTGATGGCCAGCTCATCCATGCAGGCCTCGATTGCGAAAATGTTGATGTGCGCGCCGAGTGAACGCATGGCCGATGTGCGAAATGGCATCTCGGTAACGAAGTTCATGTCGATGCGCGTCGAGCCCAATGTGTACAGGGGCACCGCGTTGCGATCGCCGTCGCCTTCGGGTTGTGCGATAGGCACCGAAGGCGCAGAGATGAAAGGGCGGGCCAGCAGCCGCGCCGGCAGCAAGCGTCCGGCATTGACGATGCGTTCGTTATGAGGCGTGGTCCATAGCTCGCAGTTCCAGTCCTGCAGTCGACCCTGCGCATCAAGGTTGGCCTGGACCTCGGTAATCATCGCCGAGCTGTAGGGCTCCCAGAGATTTTCCTGTTCGCGCATCCACTGCACCCGAACCGGGGTGCCCGGTAGTCGCATGGCAATCAGCGCCGCGTCGGCCGCTGCATCGTCCGCGCCGTTGTGACCATAGCAACCCGAGCCTTCGGTGTGGATACAACGAACGCGCTCGGGTGGCAGTCCTGTCATTTCGGCAATCCCGGCGCGCAGGGGGTACACACCCTGTGTGTGGGTCCAGACCGTGAGGGTGCCGTCCTTGAGCCAGGCCACGGCGCATGACGGGCCGATGGAGCCGTGCATCAAATACTGTTTGGTTACGCGCGCGCGGTAGCTATGGTGGGGCACGTCTTGCGGGGTACCTTCATGACTGATTGGATAACGGCGTGAGGGGAGCCGTTCGAGCAAGGTATGGATCGATCCAGACTCGGGGATTGCCTGACCACCACTCCAATAGGCCGACTCGTATCCGCTGCGCATGGCCTTGATCGCTTGCCATTCATCAAGCGCCACCACGGCCAGATAATTACCATCACGAATCACTTGCACGACCCCGGGCAGCATCTTGATCGATTTCGCATCGAAGACCTCCAGCCTGCTGCCGGGACGCGGCGGGCGGATGACTCGCGCATGCACCATGCCTGGCAGACGAATGTCTTGAACGAACGCGGCACCGCCGCTGACTTTGGCCGCAATATCCAGCCTTTGCAGCGAATGGCCGATCAGCTTGAATTGCGTCGCCGGCATGACCGGCGATTCGGCCTTGGCGTAGAGGTGCAGATCGACATTCTTGACGGCGTCGGCATAGCTCATTCGCTGCCCGGTGGGGCCGAGAATGATGCCTTGCTCGGTGCTCAGCAGTGCCGGCAATACCTCCCAGCTACGCCCGGCCGACTCCAGCAGTAACTCACGTACCTGCGCCGCCGCGTTGTACAGCGCGGTCCCACTGTCGAAAATACTGTGGCTACCGGCGGTGTAGCCTTCGTTAGGTGTCAGAGCCGTATCGGCGGTAAGCAAATTGATCGCCGCCGGGGAGACTTCCAGGCGTTCCGCGGCTATTTGCAATAGGGCTGTCTTGACGCCGGTGCCCAACTCAACCTTGCCGGTGTAGACGGTGATGCCATCTGCGCCGACCCGGATCCAGGCATCGAGATAGGGGTTGGTGCGCAGGCTGCCGGGCAGGTCCGGCGCCCGCACTACCGTGCCAAGCGTATCAACTTCGGTGTCTGCCCATGCGCGTCGGGTCATCGGCGCGAGGGTGAATGCCATCAACAAGGCGCCGCCCTTCAAGAAGGCGCGGCGACTGTGAGTCATCTCTTTAACCTGCGTCATAGCGAACTCCGGTTTTGCCTGGCTACAAGGCTGATCGCGTCGATAATTCGCAGGTGGGTTCCGCACCGACACAGGTTGCCTGCCATGTACTGGCGTATGGTCTGTTCGTCCGGGGACGGATTGCTTTCCAGCAATGCCTGGGCGCGCATCAACATACCGGCGATGCAGTAGCCGCACTGGGCCGCCTGTTTATCGATGAAGGCCTTCTGTAAAGGGCCGGGGCGCTCGACGGTGCCGAGGCTTTCAACCGTTCTAACCTGTTTGCCGTCAAGGCCCGCGCAGGGTGTCACGCAGGAAAACACAGGCTTGTCATCGACAATGACGGTACAGGCACCGCATTGGCCCAAGCCGCACCCGTATTTGGCGCCATTGAGCCCCAGGTGATTGCGCAGCGCGTAGAGCAGCGGCATGTCAGGTTCCAGCTCCAGTGTCTGGGGCGAGCCGTTGACATTGAGAGTGACTTGGGTCATTTCGTCTCCTGGCGTATCGCTTCAAGGGTGGCAGAAAGGTCAGTCCAGGGTTGGTCGGGACTGGCCTGGTGGCGCAGGTATGACGCCAGGGCTGAGAGTTGGGCGTTGTCGAGGCTGGCGGCAAACGGCGGCATCACCGGACCCGGCACGCCCGGGATGGCCGGGATGCCATCGAGTACGGTTTTCAGGAAGTTGCGCGCGCTTGAGGCTTGTAATGCTGACGTACGATTCAACGCCGGACGCCCGTCGATTTCGCGCATCGGTGCCGCCGCGCCATGGCAACCGGCACAGGCGCTGGCGAAGAGCATGGCGCCACTGGCTTGGGCGGCGGGCTCGGCGCTGGCAGCATCGGGATGGATTTCCCTGATCACAGCCCTGCCGGGCAGACTCAGCAAGTACTCGGCAATCGCCTCTGCATCGGCCACCGGCATGCGTGCCAGGCCAAGACTGACCGCACGCATCGGTCCAGCCGCGGTGCCATGCCCCTCCACGATTTCCGCGCGAAGGTAGCGCACCAATTGCTCAGTGCTCCATGCGTTTGCACCACGGGCCATGCCGAGTAGCGAAGGCGCTTGCCAACCCTCCACGGAACCGCCCGCCAGGCTTTCGCCGCTCTTCTGGGCACCGAGTAAGTTCAGAGGTGAATGACACCCTGCGCAGTGGCCGGGCCCTTGGACCAGATAACGCCCGCGATTCCAGGCTTCAGATTGTCGTGCTACTGGCGTGAGTGGCTTGGCGTGCAGGAACAGCAGATTCCAGAATGAGACTAGCGGGCGGATGTTCATCGGGAAGTTCATGTCGTTTTGCATGGCCGGTGAGTCCACGGCAGGGCCGCTCATCAAGTACGCATAGGCGTCAGCGATGTCGTCTGTGGTCATGCGCCGGTAATGTACGTATGGAAAGGCCGGGTAAAGGAAGTGACCATCGCGTGAGATCCCTTCGCGCATCGCCCGCTCGAATGCCGGCAGCGACCATTGGCCAATTCCGGTCTGCGGATCCGCAGTGATATTGGTGCTGTAGAGCGTGCCAAACGGCGTTCTTAGCGGCAGGCCCCCCGCCATGTATTGGCCCCCGGGTCGTGTATGGCACACCGCACAATCGCCCGCCTCGACAACGCGAGCACCGCGTTGCAATTGTGCGGAATCGAAGGTTCGCGGACGCTCGATGGGAGCTATCGCCGGACGCCACATCAGCATCACGGCCCCGATCGCGCCTACCGAAGCCAGGACCACGGCGCTGATCCATAACGGCTTGGCTCTGATGAAACTGCCCTTCATGAAAATGCCCGGTGCCGCAGACGCGCGGTCGCAAGTGATGATGAGTTGGGGGTCATGAACAGCTCCTCGGTCAGCCTGGGAAGGGCGCCGGAGGAGAGACCTCTGCGCCAAGTGCCGAAGGTAAGGAAGGTGTGGCTGTTGGAGTATCCGCGGATCGCGCAATAGCCTGTTGCGCCAAGCGCAAGGCGAGTGCGCGTTGCATATGGCGCATCACTCAATTGCTCATGGGGTGGATTCTGCGGATCGACCGCTGCCTTTAGCCTTGACGCCACTTTCTCGAACTCAACGAGGTGTCATCATGCTCACGGGTAACCCGGCGGCAACGGCCAAGGCCGAACAATCTGCTTCACTCTCTGGCCTGATGGTCGCGTTCCTGGCGTTTTGCTGCGGCGCGGTCGTTGCCAACCTTTATTACGCTCAGCCAATTGTCGAACTGATCGCGCCGCAGATCGGCCTGTCCAGCGCCAATGCCAGTCTGATTGTTTCGCTCACACAGTTTGGTTATGCGTTGGGCCTGCTGTTGCTGGTGCCACTGGCCGACCTGATGGAAAACCGACGCCTTGTCGTGGGTTTTACCCTCGCTGCGAGCGTGACCCTGTTGTGTGCCGGTCTGACGCATTCGCCGTCGATGTTCCTCATATTGTCCTTGCTGATCGGTCTTACCTCAGTGGCGGTGCAGATTCTTGTGCCGCTGGCGGCGCATCTGGCGCCGGAAGCAACGCGTGGGCGCGTTGTTGGCAACATCATGAGCGGGCTGTTGCTGGGCATTCTGCTGTCACGTCCGCTGTCGAGCCTGCTGGTGGAAGTGTTCGGCTGGCGCGGGGTGTTTTTCAGCGCCGCGGCACTGATGGCCGTCATCGCCGTGATTATGGCGACTGCGCTGCCGCGGCGTGTGCCGACTCATCAGGCCACGTACCCGGCGTTGATCGGTTCGGTGTTTGCGCTTGCCCGTCGCCACCCGGTTCTGCGGCAACGTTCGTTGTATCAGGGCTTATTGTTCGCCAGCTTCAGCCTCTTCTGGACCCTCGCGCCCATCGAGCTGATACGTAACCACGCGTTCAGTCAGGCGCAGGTTGCGATTTTTGCGCTGGTCGGAGCCGTCGGTGCAGTGGCAGCACCGATTGCCGGGCGCTTGGCCGATGCTGGGCATGGCCGCCGCGGGACGCTGGCTGCACTGCTGTTGGCACCCGTCTCGCTATTGATCGCGGCGCTGCCTGGCAGCAGTTACCTCTGGCTGGTGGTGTGTGCAGCGCTGCTGGATTTCGCCGTGCAACTGAACATGGTGCTGGGCCAACGAGAGGTGTATGCCATCGACCCGCACAGTCGCGCGCGCCTGAATGCGGTTTACATGACCAGCATCTTCGTGGGGGGTGCCTTGGGCTCGTTGGTGGCGAGCCCACTGTATGAACATTTCGGCTGGAACCTGTCTGCCGTGACGGTGGCATTGTTGCCTGCTCTGGCTTTGCTAATGTTTCTGGGACGTAAGGCAGAGGCCTGAGCGCCAGGCGTCGGTGAAAGGTGTGAGGTGCGTTCGTACAAGACGGCGCGAGACGAGTGATGCACAATCGTCTGCGTTCCTTTTCGACCGGATTGCACCTATGGACAAGCTGCTGGCATTGAAGATGTTTGTTGAAACCGTGCGTTGTGGTGGTTATTCCGCCGCGGCACGCAAACTCGGCATCTCGACATCTTCGGTGACACGCCAGGTGGCAGGACTCGAAAATGAGTTGGGCGCCAGTCTTCTTAACCGTACGACTCGCAACACCAGCGTTACCGTCGCTGGGCAAACCTATTTCGAGAAGGCCGTCGCCATTCTCGATGCCATTGATCAAGCCGATGCCGTAGTCGCCGACCGTGGCATCGAGGCCCAGGGACGCCTACGGATCAGCGTCCCGGTGGAGTTTGGTCGACGAATCATCGCGCCGCATCTGGGTCGATTGCTTGCTCGTCATCCAGGACTCGAAATCAGCGTGTCGTTGAGCGATCAGGTCAGCGACCTGCTGAGCGAACAGATCGATGTGTCGGTGCGTCTCGGATCGTCGGTGGTCAGTGAGGATATCGTCAGCAAACGGGTAGGGGCCTTCCAGCGCTGGGTGGTGGCCAGCCCGGACTATCTGAGTCGTCACGCGGTGCCGTCTCATCCCCGTGACTTGCTGGAGCTACAATGCCTGCGCTTCGATTACGGTGGTTCGCACCACCACTGGACGTTCCAGGGCGAGGACGAAAGCATCCAGCTCAACGTCCACGGTCGCCTGCAAAGCAACAACGCCGATATCCTGCGTGAAGCGGCGATCGCCAGCGGCGGGGTGGCCTTGCTGGCCGACTGGCTGGTACGTGACGACGTCGCCGCCGGCCGGCTGGCACGGTTGCTGGAGCATTATGAAGTCAATCCCGGCAGCGCGAGCAGTTGTATCAATGCCCTGTATTTACCCAATCACCGGGGCTCCAGCCGGATCAATGTGTTCATTGATTTTCTTGAGGAGATCCTCGCGCCTGATCGATTGGATAACCGCTAGCGCCAACTCAGGTGCGTAGTTTTCTGTCGGGAGAACCGGGGTGGCACAACAGAAAACGCATGCGCCAGAAACGACAAAGCCCTGATTAATCAGGGCTTTGTCGTATAAAGATGGCGGAGGCGATGGGATTCGAACTCATGGACCTGTTACAGTCGACGGTTTTCAAGACCGTTGCCTTAAACCACTCGGCCACACCTCCGTATTGCGTTGCGGGCGCCATAATACCCGAATGAAACACACTGTCAAACTCTCTACGTAGCTTGTTACAGAGCGTCTGTTATCATCCTTGCCACTGAATGTTTCAAAACCGGAGGAGTGTCGCCATGCGCGAACAGGATTACGCAGTGAACAACAGCGTGCAGGCTGAGCAGCTAGAGGTTAGCCGCGTCCTGCGCAACACTTATGGCCTGCTGGCACTCACGCTCGCTTTCAGCGGTGTGATGGCCTTCGTTGCACAACAGATGCGCGTCGGCTACCCGAACATCTTCGTGGTGCTGATCGGTTTCTACGGCCTTTTCTTCCTCACCAACAAGCTCCGCGATTCGGCCTGGGGCCTGGTTTCGGCCTTCGCCCTGACCGGCTTCATGGGCTTTCTGCTCGGCCCGATCCTCAACCGTTACCTGGGAATGCAGGGTGGCGCCGAAGTGGTCAGCTCGGCATTCGCCATGACCGCGCTGGTGTTCGGTGGTCTGTCGGCCTACGTGCTGATCTCCCGCAAGGACATGAGCTTCCTGAGCGGTTTCATCACCGCAGGCTTCTTCGTGTTGCTCGGTGCGGTAGTTGCCAGCTTCTTCTTCCAGATCAGCGGCCTGCAACTGGCAATCAGCGCCGGCTTCGTGCTGTTCTCGTCGGTCTGCATCCTGTATCAGACCAGCGCCATCATCCACGGCGGCGAGCGCAACTACATCATGGCGACCATCAGCCTGTATGTATCGATCTACAACCTGTTCGTCAGCCTGTTGCAGCTGTTCGGCCTGATGGGTCGCGACGACTGATTGCATGCGTGATATGAAAAGCCCGCTTCGGCGGGCTTTTTTTCGTCCCCGATTTTTCGTTATGGCCAATTGCCCGCAAAAAAGCCGAATCGTGATGGCGCCTTTGAATAATTGATCTACAACTATGACAAGGGATTGCATTGCCAGGGGCGGCATGAGGTAAACCGGTCAACCACCGCGCGAAATCTTCGCCATGTTCCCCCCCGATATCGTTCGCATTCGGCTATCCGAGCCAGGTCTGATTGCGCCCGTTTTTCAGGCGCCAAGGAGGTGTACGCACGTCACTGAGCGTTAACCGTGAGCCGGCGGGGGCAACGCGCCCTGGCCCAATAACAAAGGAAGCCCTGCGCATCAATCAGGAGATCGATGATTTGGCAGGCGTTGCCCCTATAAGGAGATACCGATGATTAAGTCCCACGCAAAGATCCTTGTACTCATGACCTTGGCCGGCGGGTCGTCCATGGCCAATGCCGGCACCTTCCCTGATTTCGGCTTCGCCCCTCCCAAGAGTGAATATTCCGGCCCTGCGTTCCAGCTCAGCCAGAACTATCCCACCACTGCCCCTGGCGCCGCGTCGATGCCAGCGTTCTTCAAGATTCTGCCAACAACACGCAGCAATGATTTTGAAACCTGGCGAGCCTATATGGAGGGCGTCAAGCAATACTGTCTGGAGGGCAACGCCGAGACCAACTGGAATGTGCAGAAAAACGCCGTCCGCCAGTGGTATCACATGCCCTGGCAGCATTACGGGCCGAGCGGGCGTGAAGGCATCCACGGGCTGACTCGAGAGGCGCCTATTCAGCCTAAACAGCTCGCTCACACACAGTTGGAGTCCGGTCAGACTTATGCGGTGGGGATCTATAACGATATCGGTGCCTTTACCATCGGCCAGGTCTGGAAAGATCCGCAGAACCCTGACCCGAGCTTCACTTCAAAGCCCAAGAGCTTCCCCAACGGCACCGTGGTGTGTAAGGCGTTGTATGCCGACATCGATGTCAATTCGGTGCCGTCATTGGCCAATCCCTTGCTGCTGGATGCCTACACCGCCGTCACGTTTACATCCACTGATCGCGTCGTGAAAAAAGTCGCATTGATCCAGATGGACATTGCCGTGCGTGACTCGCGTGTCAGCGAGACCGGATGGCTCTTCGGGACCTTTCAGTACAACGGCATCGATAAAAGCAAAGGCGACTGGGAAAACCTGGTGCCGGTCGGAATCATGTGGGGTAACGACCCTGAAGTGACCAGCAGCGAGTTCACCAATCCGACCCCGACAGAAACCAAAATCAACCCTGCGTTGAAGCAGACCGCAATCAATGCCAATACCAAAGAACTGCCGCCGACCCACCTGGGTTGGAACGGACGCCTCAATGGGCCGGTGGACAACCCGCAGGCTTCATGCCTGAGCTGTCACATGACCGCTGAATACCAGCAACTGGCGATCATGAACCCGACTTTCCAGGCCAACCCACCAGCGCCGGGTACTGAAGAGTGGATGAAATGGTTCCAGAACATCCCCGCCGGCCAACCCTTTACGCCGGGCACCCAAAGCACGGACTACAGCCTGCAATTGTCCGCGGCCTTGGCCAACTTCTATGACTGGAAATGTAATCACAGTGGCGTCTATGCCGATGGCAAGAATGCTTGCGAAAAAATCGTGCCGCTAAAATTGATGAAAGCAAGCAATGCGCCTCAGGATGAGGTGCAAAAAGTGCAGCGCAGTCCTGAGCTGGAAGACCTCGAGTAACATAAATCCCGGCCTCGGATGACACCGAGGCCGGGTCAGGTTCATGCCATGGGTGGCAGTCGCCGCTTGACCGGAGTCTTCTTGACGATGGCGGTGTTGGTTTCTGCCAGAACATTGAGCTTGTCCAGCAAGGTGTCCAGTTGCTCCATCGAACGCACATGCAGCCGAGCGATGAAGCAGTCATCGCCGGTGACCTTGTCACATTCGGTAAATTCAGCGATGGCCTGGATCTGCCGTTCCACTTCTTGCAACTGCCCCGGTAACGGGCGAATACGCACAATCGCCTGGAGCTGGTAGCCGAAGCACTTGGGGTCCACTTCAACGGTGTACGCCCTGAGCACGCCACGCTCTTCGAGCCTTCGAAGGCGCTCGGCGACGCTGGGGGAAGACAGGCCGCTCAAGTTTGCCAAGGCCTTGAGGGAGCGTCGGGAGTCTTCCATCAGCGCGCTGATGAGGATCTGGTCGATGTCGTCAGTCATTTTTCACTCCGTTAGGCCAATGCTCGAAGTTGCCTTGATAAAAAAGGTCGAAAGCCAGTTTAGCCTTTCTCGTGCCATGGAGGAGCGCCCCTTTGGCTCGGCATACTGTGCCCACTTGCTGAAGGAGCCTGAAGATGGACAAGACCTTACGTCGCGGTTCGCTGGAAATGACCGCCGCTATGTTGATTTCCGGAACCATCGGCTGGTTCGTGCTGGTTTCCGGTGTGCCGGTGCTGGACGTGGTGTTCTGGCGCTGCGTGTTCGGTGCTGCGACCTTGCTGCTGATTTGCGCCGGTTTCGGATTCTTGCGTCCGGGTCTCCTGACGCGTACCACCTTCTTGCTGGCGGTGCTCAGTGGCGTGGCGATCGTGGGCAACTGGGTGCTGCTGTTTGCTTCGTACTCCCGCGCGTCGATTGCCATCGGTACCGCGGTGTACAACGTTCAGCCGTTCATGCTGGTGGGATTGGCGGCGTTGTTGCTGGGGGAAAAAATCACCGCCCAAAAGCTGTTCTGGCTGGCGGTGTCGTTTCTCGGCATGTTGGCCATCGTCAGCGCCCACGGTGAGCAAGGGCAGGGTGGCGGCGACTATCTGACGGGTATCGCCCTGGCGTTGGGCGCTGCCTTGCTGTACGCCATTGCGGCGTTGATCATCAAGCATCTGACCGGGACACCGCCGCACTTGATCGCGCTGATTCAGGTCAGCACCGGTGTGTTGCTGTTGGCACCCTGGGCGAACTTTTCAGCGTTGCCGCAGCAGCCCGAGGCCTGGGCTAGCCTGGTAACCCTGGGCATGGTTCATACCGGCGTGATGTACGTGTTGTTATACAGCGCGATTCAACGGCTACCCACCGCAGTGACCGGCGCGTTGTCGTTCATCTATCCGATCGCGGCGATTTTCGTCGACTGGTTCGCCTTCGGTCATCGCCTCGAGTTGCTGCAGTGGCTGGGTGTGGCAGCGATCCTGCTGGCGGCCGCCGGAATGCAGCAGGGCTGGGGCATCAAGGTGCGCCGTCCAGCCCTGCCATAACCCATCGTTCGGCGCGGGTCAGAAGATGTAGTCGGTGGTCAGGAAGTTAGAGTCCCGCCCGCGGATGATGTCGCTGATCAGCGCCTTGTTGTTGTCCTGGAACTTGGTCGCCACCAACGTGCGGATCGAAAAGGTGCGCAGCGCATCGTGGACCGACAACGTGCCCTCGGCCGAGTTTTTCCGGCCGTTGAACGGGAACGTGTCCGGGCCACGCTGACATTGGGCGTTGATGTTGATGCGTCCGACCTGGTTGGCGAAGATGTCCACCAGTTTGCCGACTTCGGCCGGGTTGTTGCCGAAGATGCTCAACTGTTGGCCGAAATCGGACTCGAGAACGTAATCGACCACGGTATTGAGGTCGCGGTACGGCACGATGGGGACGACCGGGCCAAACTGTTCTTCGTGGTAGACCCGCATTGCAGTGTTCACCGGATAGAGCACGGCCGGATAGAAGAACGAACCGCGGGATTCGCCACCGTGTTCATTCGTCACCTGCGCACCTTTGGCGGCGGCATCGGCCACCAGCGCCTGCAGATAATCGACCTTGCCCGCTTCGGGCAACGGTGTCAGTGCCACGCCATCTTCCCACGGCATGCCAGGTTTCAGGGCGGCCAGCCCGGCGTTGAATTTCTCGATGAATGCCGGTGCCAGGTCTTCGTGGACAAACAGGATCTTCAATGCCGTGCAGCGCTGGCCATTGAAAGACAGCGAGCCGGTCAGCGCCTCGCTGACGGCGTTGTCCAGATCCACATCCGGCAGCACCAGGCCCGGGTTCTTTGCGTCCAGGCCCAGGGCGGCACGCAAACGGTGCGGGCGCGGATGGAGTTTTTTCAGATCGCTTGCAGCTTTGTTGGTGCCGATGAAGGCAAAGATGTCGATCTTGCCGCTGGCCATCAGCGCGCTGACGGTTTCCCGGCCGCTGCCGTAGATCACATTGATCACACCGGCCGGGAAGCTGTCGCGAAATGCTTCCAGCAGCGGCCGCACCAGCAGTACGCCGAGTTTGGCCGGCTTGAACACCACGGTATTGCCCATGATCAATGCCGGAATCAACGTGGTGAAGGTTTCGTTCAGCGGATAGTTGTAGGGGCCCATGCACAAGGCCACGCCCAGCGGCACGCGGCGGATCTGCCCGAGCGTATCTTGTTCCAGCTCGAAACGGCTGGAGCGGCGGTCCAGTTCCTTGAGGGCGTTGATGGTGTCAACGATGTAATCGCAGGTGCGGTCGAATTCTTTTTGGGAGTCCTTGAGATTCTTGCCGATTTCCCACATCAGCAACTTGACCACCGCCTCGCGTTGTTCGCGCATGCGCGCCAGGAACGCCTCCACATGGCGGATGCGTTCTGCAACACGCATCGTTGGCCACTGGCCCTGGCCGCGGTCATACGCGCGGACGGCTGCGTCCAGGGCGGTGAGCGCGGTCTGTGCATCCAGCAGCGGCGTGCTGCCCAGTATCACTTGTTCGTCCCCCTGCGGGCCTGCCAGGTACACCGGGCTGCGAACAACTGCCAGTGGCCCTTGCCAGGTTTGCAGCACGCCATCGATCAGGTATTCGCGCTGCTCGATCTGTCCCTCGAGGCGGTAGGCCTGCGGAATATCGGCAGCGCTGGGAAACAGGTTGGCGAAGAGGTTGGCTTGGGTCATGTCGTTACTCCATCAATGAAATGAGCCATGGGCTGACGGCTTTCAGGCGTAAATCGCTTTTAGGGTTATACGCCCAAATGGCGGTGCGTTTTAAGTGCCGGGGGGCGAGGGACAGGATTTTATCGGCGTCAGGCAGGTGTGGAGGCGGGCAGGCTGGACTCATTGTCGGTTGGCATGGCGAGTCGCCAACACATGGCTGCGACCCGCCCTGAAGCGCTGGTTTACCAACGCATCCGTACCCCCAGGCTGCCGATCAGCCCGTTGAGGTCGTTGTCGTCGACGTCGCTGCTGTAGTCAGCGCTGATGTAGAGGCTCACCACCGGTGTAACCCGCGCCACCAACCCCAGCCCTACCTCGACGGTGGAAGATTTGCGGCTGCTGCTGATCTTGTCGACTTTGTCCAGGGTCAAGGTGTCGGCACTCTGGACCGTGTGCCAAAGGTTGGTGCGCACGTAGGGTTCCACGCCCAGGCCGTTGACCTGATACGTCCCTTTGAGGCGTGCTCCGACGCGCCCGCTCCAGGTGCTCAGTTCGTTGCCGGAGCCGTTCTCGGCATTGGGGTTGTCAAGGGTGATGCGCTGGTTGATCAGTTGCGCCTGGGGTTCAACCACCCAATGGTCGCTGATACCGATGGGAAAACCGCCTTCGACCGACAACGTGACGGCATTGCCTTCAGCGGCCTGACGCTGGCCTTGCTCGGTGCGGCTGTAACCGTTGACGCGCCCGCCGCTGGCACTCAGGTCCACATGCCAGCCTGCCGGCCCGGTCAGGCTCCAGTACGCCCCCAGATGGGTGCCTTGCAGGTTCAGTGCTTCTTTGCCGGGCTCGGCCATGGCCGGTGTCACTAGCGTGCCATTGACGCGGGTGATGACCTGGTTCTGTCCACTGATCAGGCCCACGCGTTGGGTATGGCCGCTGTCGTTTCGCAAGGTGAAGAGGGCGGGGCTCTTGCTGGAGGTGGGGTCAGTGTTTATGGATGCGGTGCCCTGGCTGTCGGACTGTGTTCGGTCATACCAGAGTTGCGACGTCTGCTCGGCGGGCCAGGCCCATACCTCCATGGACGAACACAGTAACAACGAAGTCGAGATTGTGTAGAAAGTGGTAGTGATCTCTTGTGGACGGAGGGAAGTTTTCATGGGGGCCTGCCTTGCAATCGCATGCGTTTCTCGCTTATGGCGTCTCTCCTACCCCGAACGAGGGGCGACCGAATGGATTGAGGCAAACCTCGGGCCGTCCGCTGTAGCGGGGTTCCGAGGCTTGCCCCTGACTGTATTTCCGGGGGTAGTACGTTGTAGTCAAGAAGACCGGTGCCGTCGCGTCAAGAAAATGAACGATGAATGGCAAACTGAAATCAGAGCCAATAAATAACTGATTTTTTTCGGTTATCCAGATCAGTGAATTGACGTCAATCAACCGTTTCAACCCCTCTGGTTCACCGACTCACCATTTGATTCGAACGCCGATGTTGCCCGACACACTGCGTTGTTGCGTGCTGTCGAGGTCATGGCTGTAGTCCGTCGCCGCATAGATGCTGACCGTGGATGCCAGGCTCACGATGACGCCGACGCCCAGGTCGCCGGTGGAGGCGCGCTGCTGGGTCTCGATCCGATGGGCATCGTCGAATGTCACCGTATCGGTGCCGGAAAAGGTGTGCCAGACATTGGCCCGCAGATAGGGCTCCACCGGCGTGCCGCTGACCAGGTAGCGACCCTTGAGCCGGGCGCCGAGGCGACCGGTCCAGGCACTATCGGCATCGAACTCGACCCTTGAGACCCCGTCGTCCTGCGTATCCAGAGAGATCTTCTGATGGATGACTTGGACCTGGGGTTCCAGGACCCAGTCAGCAGTGACAGCGAATGGATAACCGGCCTCTGCCGACAAGGTCAGGGCGTGCCCGCGATTATCGATTTTGAGACCGCGTTCGGAGCGGTTGTCGCCGTTGAACCGTGTGCCCATCACCACCGCGTCGACATAGCCGCCGCTGGGGTCGGTGAGTGTCCAGTACAACCCGTAGCTGTCGCCGTCGAGCTCTATCTTGCCGGCGTGTCGGCCCTCAAAGCCCAGGTTGAAACCGTCGACCTTGCCATTGAGTTCGGTATGGCCGACGAAGAAACCGATGCGCTGGGTTTGGCCGCCGGACATCGGCGCGCTGTACAAATCGTTGCCCACCTGAAAACCCTTGATGGACCCGTCCAGCCGCGGGGTCACCGTGCCGGCCCAGGTCTGGTCCAGATCCTTGCCATAGACCCGGCCCCAACCTGCTCCAAACGCACCGGTTTCGGTAAGCAGGCGCTGGTCGCCCTGACGATCATGGAACGTGCCCAAGGCCATCAGGGTCAGTTGCGCCGCGGCGGGAGGCAGCACCGACCAGTTGGGCACTTCCGGGCGGTACAACGGGATGGGCGCGGCACCGGGCACTGCCGCTGGCAAGGCCGGCAACGTCGAGCTGGGCGCCGCTATCGGTCCGGCGACCAAGTCTGAGCGCAGGTACCAGCTGTTTTCATTGCCGGCCACGCCGCCTTTGAACAAACGATAATCGAAGGCGCCGGCCGAGACCGATTGCGCCAGCGAGAAGGCACCGATGTCGCTGACCGCGCCACCCTGAGCCTGGACCAGCTCGATGCCGTTCTGGGTGGTTTGTGCGCCCATGCCGCCCAGGTTCGTGACCGTAATGGACGTGCTGCCTGTGAGTGTTCCGCCATCGACCACCAGTTTGTCGCTGGAAGAGTCGTCGGCGCCGACCACCGTCTGCAGGCGCAACTGGCCGTTCGTACCGACATAGTTGCCTTGCACGGTGAGGGTGTCGTCGGTGCGGGTGTTCTCGCGGGTGAGGTCAATGATCCCGTTGTTGTTAAGGGTTGCCAGTTGGCCGGCGGTAAACGGCGCGACGCTGCCCTGGGTCGACGTCAGGGTGCTGCTGTCATCGATCGTCAGGGTCCCGGTGCCAGTGGCGCTGTCACCTAGCACCAGCGCGTCATCCAGATCCAGGCGTGAGTCCCGGATCAGATTGATCGTTTCCCAGTTGGCATAACGGGCTCCCGTGCCGGAGGTGCTGCTCTCAAAGGTCAGTAGGTCCTGGCCCAACCCGCCATCCACACTGGGCGTGGTGGCGAGCCGTGTTTCGTCGAGGGCGCGCAATACCGCCGTGTCGCTGCCTTCACCCATCAGAACAGCCGAGTGAATGAGGCCACCGCTCCACTGCAATCGGTCATCGCCGGCACTGGCCCGGACTTCGCCGATGATTTCGCCACCGCTCACGGTGATACGGTCGTTGCCACCGCTGACGCTGACGTTGCCGCCGATACGGCCTGCGGACAGGATGATGGTGTCGTGGCCGAAACCGGCCACCAGGTTGCCGATGATCTGCCCGCCCGACATGTCGAACACATTGTCATCGAGTTTCATATCGACCCGGCCGATGCTGCCGCCGGACATTCGCGCAATGTCGCCGTCTTCGAACGCATCGACGATGGTGCCGCCGGTCATCGTGAACTGATCGAGGCCATCGCCTTGGGAGATGGAGAGAATCCTGCCGCCATTCATCACGAACTCATCGCCCTCCGAACCTTGCTCGACGTCGCCGTCAATCACGCCGTTGGCATTGATCTCGATGCGGTCGATCCCGGCGTCGAAAATGACGTCGCCCTGAATGATACCGCTGCCATTGGCCGGCATTGTCAGGCTGTTATTGCCAGAAAGGTCCGTCAGTCCAGGGCTGGTGCCGCTGTCACAGACATAAACGTCATCGCCCGCCGTTGGCGTCAATGTGCAAGCCGCCATGGCAGATTGAGCGGATAACAGGAAAGGGGCCGATACGCATACCGCGTGGAACAGCCGATTGAAACCTTGATCGCGCAAGCTCATGTGCTATCCCTCTGCATCGGCACCCGTGTTATGCCGGTTTCAGCATCGGTTGCACTACAGAAGGCACGCAGGGCCTGGCAACGCTCGCTGTATGGAAGGACCCTAACAACGAATAACGAGCGTCGCTACTGTCAGAACTTACAGGTATTGCAGGTAAAGAGCAGTGTTTGGCCTCACAAATGCACTTCCACGCAAAGCGGCAGGTGATCGCTCAGGTGTGTCCAGGGTTTGCTGCCCAGGATCTGCGGGGCATGGCTGGTGGCGTTGCGCAGGTAAATACGGTCCAGACGCAGCAGGGGGAAGCGGGCCGGGTAGGTCCTCGCCGGACGACCGTGATGGTGCTCGAAGGCTTCGTGCAGGTATTGGCGACGGGCGAGGGCGGTATTGCCGCGCAACTGCCAGTCGTTGAAATCACCGGCGATGATCACCGGGGCGTCTTCGGGTAACGAATCCAGCAATTGGCAGAGCAATTTGAGCTGCAACTGGCGATGGCTTTCCAGAAGGCTCAGGTGCACGCAGATTCCGTGGACCTCGGCATGACCGGGTACGTCCAGCACGCAATGCAGCAGTCCGCGCCGCTCGGGACCGGTAATGGAAACGTCGAGGTTTCGAAACTCACGGATCGGGTATTTGGAGAGCAATGCATTGCCATGATGGCCATCGGGATACACCGCGTTACGACCGTAGGCAAAATCGCTCCACATGCTGTCGGCGAGGAACTCGTACTGGGACATTGGCGGCCAGTTCTCGTAGCGCGAAGCGTGGCGGTCGTGTTCCCCCAGCACTTCCTGCAGGAACACCAGGTCGGCACCGGTGCTGCGTACCGCTTCACGCAGCTCGGGCAATATGAAACGACGGTTGAGGGCGGTAAAACCCTTGTGGGTATTGACCGTCAGAACCCGTAGCCGATGGACCGCCGCGGGCGTGTCCAAAGGCGTTGATTCGGCGGCTTGCCGGTTGGGATCGCCAGTCACGTTCACTCCTGAATCAGACGTACCTGTTCATGCGACTTATAGTGGCTGCCGCAGTTCCGGATTTTTCCCCGTTGCCAGGTCAATCAGGTCACCCGCTGAGCCACCGTTATCGTGAGCAGGCTCGCTCCCACAGGGTAGGGAGCATCGCTTTTGTGACATCCCTCACACTGGATTGGCGGTGGTCAGATGAACACAATTTCATAGGGCAAACCCATGCGATCAAGAATGACCCGTGGCACCAACGGTGCGATGCCGCTGGCGGGCTCGCCGTTGAGTTGGCTGGCGTAGGCGTGCATGGCGTGCCGTTTGCGGGCGGTGGTCCAGATATCCAGGCGCAGCTTGCGGGCCCGGTGCCAAGGGATCTTGTTTTGCTCACGGACCGGCCAGTGCCAGGCCCACACCGGCAGCTCAATGAACACCGCCTCGATGCTTTCGGCGGCCAGGGCCCCGGCGCGGCCAACGGCATCATGGTCGCTGTCACCATCCTTGCGCCAGGTACTGAACACAACGTCGCCCGGCTTCAAGTACCGAGCGATGAAAGCGCTCAGTTGGGCCTCATGGTCGGCGAGGGTTTTTTCCGGGAAACCACCGCGCACCCACTGCATGCCACGGGCCGGTACCCCCAGGCGATGCAGGGCGTCCACGCTTTCCTGGGGATGGGGGCGGTAGGCATGCTGGCGCTCATCGGTCCACAGCGGTGAGCCGGGATGACTGATGCTGCCGTCGGTGACCGAGATCAGCAAGATGGGATGACCCAGATTGCTCAGCAACTGGAGCAGACCGCCACAGGCGCCGACCTCATCACCCGGATGCGGAGCAAGGATCACGGCGCGTGCGCCAGCGGGAATGAGGGTCTGGGTACTGATGATGGGAATGTCGGCCAGCTGGGGGGCGCTGTTCCATATTTGCGGATGCTGTCGACCTGGCAAGCGAGAAGCGAGTTTCATGAGAGACGTCCCTGTTTGTATTCAATCTTTCAGCCATGCACCGGGCCGATTGCCCGGTGGTGCCCACCAGGGCCTGACTGCGAGCGGCGATGTTCCGATCCTGGAATCTACCGCTCGCCAAGTATTGATCATGTTGGGCGATTCGTCGCGCCCCATGTTGTTGCGAATGCTGTTTTTCTGCGCGGGGACTTGAGCGGGTGAACAAACCGCGTCCCTGCGGTTGTGTTTTTTCACCCGTTTATCGAAGGTTTATTCCTCCTCCTCACGTTGCAACTCGAACAACAACAGCGAGCGGCCGGTGACGGAGTATTCGTAGTCAAAATCGAAACGCTCCTGGCCACGCACCTTCGGCTGGTTAGTGTCGACCATGCATGTCCAGAAACTGCCTTCGGGCACTTCCGGCAGGCGGAAGTTGACGATGTCGTGATGGGCATTGACCACCAGAAGCAGGGTCGCGTTGCCACCCTTGCGACGAATACCGGTTTCCTGGGCGCGCCCGTCCATCAGCATGCCCAGGCACCGACCGTGGCCGTCATGCCATTGCTCGGTGGTCATCTCGCTGCCATCGGGGGCCAGCCAGGTGACATCCTTGACGCCCAGGTCTTCGTTGTAATTGCCCACCAGGAACCGCCCGCGCCGCAGGATCGGGTAGGTCAGGCGCAGTTTGATCAGGCGCTTGACGAACTTGAGCAGCGCCTCGCCATCCTCACTGAGGTCCCAATTGACCCAGCCGATCTCGCTGTCCTGGCAATAGGCGTTGTTGTTGCCGTGCTGGGTCCGAGCGAACTCATCGCCAGCGACGATCATCGGCGTGCCCTGGGCCAGCAGCAAGGTCGCAAAGAAGTTGCGCATCTGCCGCTGACGCAGTTCATTGATCTCAGGATCGTCTGTCGGGCCTTCGACGCCATGGTTCCAGGACAGGTTGTTGTTGCTGCCGTCCTGATTGTTTTCGTCGTTGGCTTCATTGTGTTTGTCGTTGTACGACACCAGGTCGTGCAGGGTAAAACCGTCGTGGGCGGTTACGAAGTTCACCGAGGCGTATGGGCGACGACCGCGCTGGTTGAACATCTCGCCTGAGGCGGTCATGCGGCTGGCAAAGTCGGCGAGTTGGCCGTCGTCGCCTTTCCAGAATGCGCGGACCGTGTCGCGGAATTTGTCGTTCCACTCCACCCAGCCTGGCGGGAACCCACCCACCTGATAACCACCAGGGCCGCAATCCCACGGCTCGGCGATCATTTTCACCTGGCGCAACACCGGGTCCTGGCGACAGGCGACGAGGAAACTGTGGCGCTCGTCGAAGCCATCGTGGTATCGACCCAGAATAGTCGCCAGGTCGAAACGGAAGCCATCGACGTGCATTTCCGTGGCCCAGTAGCGCAGGGAGTCGGTGACCATCTGCAGCACGCACGGGTGACTCAGGTCCAGGGTGTTGCCGGTGCCGGAATCGTTGATGTAGTAGCGTTTGTCATCCGGCATCAGCCGGTAGTACGAGGCATTGTCGATGCCGCGCATGGACAGGGTAGGGCCTTGCTCGTTGCCTTCAGCGGTGTGGTTGTAGACCACGTCGAGGATGACTTCCAGGTTGGCCTCGTGCAGGTGCGCAACCATCTCCTTGAATTCGGCGATTTTGCCGCTGGCCAGGTAACGCGGGTCCGGGGCGAAGAAGGCAATGCTGTTGTAGCCCCAGTAGTTGGTCATGCCCTTGTGCAGCAGGTGCTGGTCATTGACGAACGCGTGGACGGGCAGCAGCTCCACCGATGAAACACCCAGCTTGCGGATGTGCTCGAGCACATCGTCCACCATCAATCCGGCGAAGGTGCCTCGCAGGTTTTCCGGTACCGAGGGGTGACGCATGCTGATACCGCGAACATGGGTTTCATACAGGATGGTCTTGTCCCACGGCACACTGACACGCTGGTCGTTGCCCCAGGTGTGGGCCGGGTCGATGACTTTGCATTTGGGTACGAAGGGCGCGCTGTCGCGTTCATCGAAACTCAGGTCGCCGTCCGGGTGGCCGATGGTGTAGCCAAACAGTGCCTCGGACCACTTCAGCTCGCCGACCAATTGCTTGGCGTAGGGGTCGATCAGCAGTTTGTTGGGGTTGAAGCGGTGGCCATTCTCCGGGTCGTAAGCGCCATAGACCCGGTAGCCATAGATCATCCCCGGATGGGCGTCAGGCAGATAGCCGTGGTAAATCTCGTCGGTGTACTCCGGCAGCTCGATACGCTCGAGCTCGACTTCGCCGGTATCATCGAAAATGCACAGTTCAACCTTGGTGGCGTTCGCTGAGAACAGCGCGAAATTGACCCCCAGGCCATCCCACGTCGCACCCAGCGGGAAAGGTAGCCCTTCACGAATCCGCGAAGCCTCGATAACGGGCGGCGGCGTAGTGTTTTTTGGATGGGTCATAGTTGCTCCTGCAAAAGACAGACAGATACGGCAATGCTGTTCACTTAAAATCTATTCTTTTCACTGTGGCGAGGCAGCTTGCTCCCGCTGTGCCGCCTAGCGGCACCATTGATCGACACCGCGCATCCAGGCGTCGGCCTGGTGTGGCGTCAGCACGCGCCCTTGTCAGCACGGGGGCGCATGCCCTTGAGGCGGATGTCAGGTATGGATCAGTTAGCCGGCGGCTTGCGCGGCGCTCGTGGCTTTTTCTCCACAGGTTTTTCCACCGCGGTGCTGACAGCGGCAGGTTTAGCTGCAGGCTTGGCCTTGGGCGTAGTGCTTTTCGTGGCAGGCTTGGCTGCGGTGCTCTTGGTCGCGGCAGGCTTGCTCGCCGCTGGTTTACCGGCGGCCTTGGCGGGTTTGCTCGGTGCCAGGGCTTCGGCCTCGGCAAGTTTGCGAGCCATCTCCCAGTGGCGTTTTTCCTGCCCGGCAGGCTTACCCTCGGATTCCCAGATCTGATAGGCGAATTCACGAATGCGTTTATCGTCGGTACTCATCGCAGTGCTCCTGACTGAACTCAAGATTGGATAAAGACATTGACCGGGAAATCCCCCAGCGCGTCGCTGACCATCAGCTCCCTTTGGGGTGTGACTGCCGCGCTGGAAAAAAGTCCCTTCAGTTTTTCATCCCCACGGGCAAACGGTAGTGATACGCGGGTGTCGCCCCAGTCCGATGCAGCCACCAGCGGCACGGCACCGTTTTCCAGCAGGCGAGCTGCATGGATCGGTACCACTATGATTGCCCGTTGTTGCTCATGCTCACGCATAAAGGCCAGGACCCGTTCGGCCTGCGCGCCAACCACTTGCAATGGCTGATAGCGGCCTTGCTGGAACAGTTGCAAGTGTTCGGTGCGTACGGCCAGTGTCCTGGTGATCAACGCTTGCTTGACCCTGCCATCGCGCCAGGTGCTTACCAGTTGCGCTGGGGTGCCTGGTGCTTGCATCGCCTCGCGGCGCGCCAGGAAATCCACCGGGCGGCGGTTGTCCGGATCCACCAGGCTGAAATCCCAGAACTCATTACCCTGGTACAGGTCCGGCACACCAGGCACAGTCATGCGCAGCAAGGTTTGCGCCAAACTGTTGAGGGCGCCCGCCGGGGCGATGACCTGGACCGCCTCGGCGATGGCGTTGCGCAGAGGCAGCCCCTCATCACCGAGCAACAGCCGCTCCAGGAACAGTTGGGTCGCCTGCTCATAAGCGTCGTTGACGGCCGACCAACTGCTTTGCAACTTGGCTTCGCGCAAAGCCTTGCGTTGCCATTGCCACATGCGCTCGTTGTAGTCGGCCAGTGCCGTGTGGTCGTGCACATCCAGGTCTAGCGGCCAACTTCCCAGTAGCGCCTGGTACAGAATCAATTCATCACCGGCTGAAGGAGCGGCGGGGTCGCTGTGCAGCGATGGCGCAAGAATGCGCCACTGGTCCACGCACGCCATGTACCAATCAGCTCGTTCGCTGATGACCGCCAGCCGCGCCCTGGTGTCTTCGCCGCGCTTATGGTCATGGGTGGCGGTGGTCATCAGGTTGTCAGGGAAATGCTCCAGCCGTTCGAGGCAGGCGTCATGAAACGCTTGCGGCGGGGCGCTGAACCGTTCGGTGTTGTAGCCCACGTCATTGCGCGACAACAGCACTGCCGAACGATAAAGCGCCGTGTCTTCCACGGCCTTGGCGGCGGCTGGCGAGGTCAGTTGCTGGAAGCGCACGCAAGCATGGCGCAGCCGTTTGCGCTGACCGCCCCGAGGGCGATCCCGCCAGGGCATGCCGCCGAGCCAGTCGGCCAGGTAGTCGAGCACCGGCCAGTCGGCTTCGCTGAGGGTCTGTCGGGCGCCTTCCAGGGCCTGACGGAAAAACACATCGTCTTCGTTGGAGCGGCCGAGCGGGTTGATGTAGGTGCGGTACACCGGGAAGTGCACGATCAGTTCCTGCAACGCGCGGCGAATGGCGCCGAGGGTCAGGTCACGGGTCATCACGTCGTCCCGCGCGACTTGCAACAGGGCCTGGGCGACGCTTTCGAAGTCTCCGGCCAGGGAACCATTGAGAATCTGTTGACGGGCCAGACGCGCTTCTTCGATGAAGTGCGCCGGTCGCTCGCTGTGGCGACTCCAGAACTCGGCAAGGGGTTCGGCACCGGCCGGGTCATGCTGCAGCAACGAGATCTGGTTCATGAACTCGTAACCGGTACTGCCGTCGATGTTCCAGTCCCGACGCAGGCTCTCGCCATCGCCGAGGATTTTCTCAATGAAAATGGGCAGGTGCCGCGAGGGCGAAAGCGAATCAAGACGCCTGCGCAATTTGCGGCAGTAGCCGCGAGGATCGGCAAGACCGTCGATGTGGTCGATCCGCAAGCCGTCCACCAATCCTTCGGATATCAATTCGAAAATTTTGGCGTGGGTGGCTTCGAACACCGCGGGGCGCTCGACCCGCAGGCCACCCAGCTCATTAACGTCGAAAAAGCGCCGCCAGTTGATGTCGTCCGCCGCCGTACGCCAACTGGCGAGCCGGTAACTCTGGCGCTCCAGCAATTGATGCAGACGCTCGAACCCCTCGGGTTGCCGGGAGTCGTAGGCGCGCAAGTTCTCTTCGATGGTGGCCTGGATACCTGGCTGGCTGGCCAGCTCTTGCAATTGCTGCTGCAGCGGTCGGGCCAGGGTATGGGCGTCGGTCTGGTAGTTCAGCGTGGTAAAACGCTCGGCCAACGCCTTGAGGGATTCGGCCTGTTCGGATGGCAGCGTTTCGGCAGGTTTGAGTAATTCGCCGTACTGCATGGGGCAAATAGGGAAGTGATGCTCGTAATGCTCGGCCAGGAAGCTGCCTTGCGTGGCATCGAAGCGTAACTTCAGCGTGCCTTCCTGCAAGGCCACTCCGTAGTCGCTGCCTAAAAACGGCAGCAACAGTTGGCCCTCCATCAAGGGGTCGGGAGAATGCCACTGGATATCGAAAAACTCGCCGAAGGGGCTCAAACGTCCCCATTCCAGCAGGTCCTGCCACCAGGGATTGTCATTGCCGCCGACGGCCATGTGGTTGGACACGACATCGAGGATCAACCCCATCCGGTGCTCACGCAGGCTGGCGACCAGGCGTCGAAGCGCCGCTTCGCCGCCCAGTTCCGGGTTCACCTGGGTCGGATCGACCACATCGTAGCCATGCATGGAGCCGGCGCGGGCTTTGAGCAGTGGCGAGGCGTAAATATGGCTGATGCCCAACGATGCGAAGTACGGCACCTGGGGGATGGCATCGTCCAAGGTGAAGCCTTTATGAAATTGCAGGCGAAGGGTCGCCCGCAATGGTTGGATCAACGTCTGATTCATCGGTCACGCTCGTTCGCCTGAAGCCTTGCGCAGGCGAGGATTTCCAGACGCCGGGCGGCGCCCGGGTCATCCAGCAGCACCTGGCTGTCACACGCCAGGCGACGCCGCCAGTTGGGGTGGGTATCGGTAGTGCCAGGCAGGTTGGCCTGCTCGTCGATGCCCAGGGCGTCTTCGAGGGGCAGCAACACCAGCGGCGCACGGGTATGGCCGAGAAAACGCACACTGGCGTCGAGTATCTCGTCGGTATCCTGGTGTTCTTCACGAAAGTTCTGCGGGTCCTGATTCAACACATTGCTCAGGCCTTCACGTTCACGCTCGCGGTGTCTGCGCCAGTCCATCTCGGTGTGGGAATCGATCAGGTCCAGCCGGGCATTCCAGTCGATATCGTGGCCGTGCCACCAGCCATTGAGGGTCGGCAAGTCATGGGTACTGGTCGTGGCCAGGGCATTGTCCGGCCAGTCGAGGATGGGTTTGAAGTGGGTGTTGTCCTGTTCGAACAACAGCACGCGCATGCCGAGGATCGACCGGGCGCTGAGCTTCTCGCGAAGGCCCTCGGGCACGGTGCCGAGGTCTTCGCCCAGGACGATGGCTTGATGGCGATGGGATTCAAGGGCCAGCAGACGCAGCAGGTCGTCCACCGGATAATAAAGGTAGGCGCCATCGCTGGGCGGGGCGTCGTTGGGGATCACCCACAGGCGCTGCAAGCCCATCACATGATCGATGCGCAAGCCGCCGGCGTGGGCGAAGTTGGCCCGTAGCATCTCAATGAACGCGCGAAAACCATTGCGTACCAACCCCTCTGGCGAGAATGCCGAGATGCCCCAGCCTTGGCCGGAGCGGTTGAGGATGTCCGGCGGTGCGCCCACGGTCAACGAGGCGAGCAGTTCATCCTGCCGACTCCAGGCCTGGCTGCCTCCACCATCGGCGCCTACTGCCAGGTCAGCGATCAGGCCAATGCCCATGCCGCTGGATTTAGCCGCGCTCTGGACGCGCTCCAGGCACCGGGTAATCAGCCACTGGCAAAACGCGTAGAAGCCGATTTCGTCGGCGTTCTCCTCGGCAAAGTGCGCCAGCGTCGAACTACGCGGGTTGCGCCATTCTTCGGGCCAATGGCGCCAGTCCAGGCTCTCTCCCCGAGCCGCACGTTCGGCCTGCAGGGCTTCGAAGCGGCAATGATTCTCCAGGGGTTCGCCGCTGGTGTGGCGGAAACTGCTGAAATCCTCATGCAATGGATGCTCGCCCTGGCTGAAGCCGTCGTACAGGGCGCGCAGGACTTTCTGCTTGGCCTGGGCCGCCACGGGCCAATCCACCAGCGGTTGTTCTTCCAGATTGCGCAGTTGGTTGGTCAAACCGGTGGCGTCAATGGCCGCGCGCAGCGCGCGTTCGCCGAGAACGGTGCCCGGCGCGGCATAGAGACTGTTGAGGAAGAGCCGGCTGGACGGTGAATAGGGGCTGTAACGGCCGGTGTCGCTGCTGAACATCGCGTGCATCGGGCTGATCGCCAGGGCGTCGGCACCGCGCTCGCCGGCGACCCGTACCAACTCCTCCAGGGCCTGGGTGTCACCGAAACCTCCGTCGCCGGGGCGGCGCAGCGCATATAACTGCGCGCTCAGGCCCCAGGCGCGGGGCGTCGGATTATCCACCGCATCGGCCACGCTATAGCAATGTGCTGGCGCGACCGCCAGGGTGAAATGCTGGTCCTGGATGCTGACGTGCTGGTAACCCACCGGGACCATCCCCGGCAACCTGGCGTCGGCGTCGAGTTTCAGGTTCAGTGTGGCACCATCCTCGAGCTGGATTTCGCAGGGCGTGGCGGCTTCGAAGTAGCGGCTCAGATCCACGCTGGCGCCGACATCGGCGGTGATCAGCGGTGGCAATTGATGATTCTGTTGGTCCTGCTGCAATTGCAGCAGGCTGGCGTCGATTTCCTGGGCGGTCCCGGCTGGATGGCCCAGACCGATGAGGACTGAACGCAAGACGGCGGGCGAGACTTTCTGCGCCCGGCCGTTGGCGTCGATCCAGTCCACCGCCAGGCCCGCTCGGCCGGCGAGAATTTCCAGTTGCGCATCGCTCATAGGCGCTCTCCAGTGATGTTGGGCAAGTTTGCCGCGTGCGTCAGACTGACCAGCGCGCTGTAGGGCGCCAGGGCCCCTTGCTGCAACAGACCCATGGCGTGCTGCGGATGTTCGAAAAGAATCTCGGCCTCTTCTTGAGCGGTATGCTTGACTGGCTGATCGCTGAGGTTCAGGTCAATGCGCAACACGCTGCCGTCGCCCATGCGCCAGCGTGCGCTGACTGCGCCATGGCCCAGCACTTCGGCGTCCAAGGCCTGGGCTCCGGGCAAGCGCGGGACGATCACTTCACGGCGGATTTTCAGCAGTCGTCGATAGAGTGTTTCACTGGCTAGTTGCTCAGCGTGCTGCGCCTCCAGCTCAGGCCTCGACACCTCGAAGGTATCAGCCGCGTTAGGATCCGGGATGCGCTCACGCTTTTCGGGATCGGCAAAGGCACTGAACGCCTTGAACTCGTTGCGCCGACCCTCACGAACCAGCTCCGCCAGCTCGCCATGATGGCTGGTGAAAAACAGGAAGGGTTGCCGGGCGGCTACTTCATCGCCCATGAACAGAAGCGGAATCATCGGTGACAACAGCAACAAGACCGTCGCCGCTTGCACGGCCTGAGGCGGGGCCAGTTGGTGCAGGCGTTCACCCAGTGCCCGGTTGCCGATCTGGTCGTGATTCTGCAGAAACAGCACGAAGGCGCTGGGGGGCAGGTGTCCGCTGGGTTCGCCCCGGGGCTCGCCGTGGCGGTTGATATGGCCCTGGAAGACAAACCCCTGGCTGAGGCAGCGTGCCAATTGTTCCGTCGGCTCTTGGGCATAGTCAGCATAATAGGCGTCGGTTTCGCCGGTCAGCAGCACGTGCAGGGCGTTGTGCCCGTCATCGTTCCACTGGGCGTCATAGCCGTGCTCCAGCAGGCTGGCCTGGTTGTGTTCGTTTTCCACGGTCAACCAGACATGCCGAACCGGATCTACCTGTTCGCGCACCCTGGCGGCCAGTTCCTGGAGAAAATCCGGATCTTCGATCGCATGCACGGCGTCCAGGCGCAGTCCGTCGAAACGGTATTCCAGCAGCCACATCAGCGCATTGTCGATAAAGAAGTCCCGCACCTCGCGGCGCCGGAAGTCAATTGCCGCGCCCCAGGGGGTGTGCTTGTCTTCGCGGAAAAAACCTTTTGCGTAACGGTGCAGATAATTGCCGTCGGGGCCGAAATGGTTGTAAACCACGTCCACAATCACCGCCAGCCCGTGGCCGTGGGCGCTGTCGATCAAGTGCTTGAGCTGTTCCGGCGTGCCGTAGGAGGCCTGGGGAGCGTAGGGCAGGACGCCGTCGTAGCCCCAGTTACGGTCACCGGGAAACTGCGACAGCGGCATCAGTTCGATGGCGGTTACCCCTAATCCAGCCAGGCGCGCCAGGTGCTGTTCGACGCCTTGGAAACCACCGAGGGCGCCGACGTGCAACTCATAGATCACAGCTTCATGCCAGGGGCGCCCGGACCATTGGGTATGGCGCCATCGGTAAGCATGAGGGTCGACCACCACGCTGTGGCGGTCAATGTCACCGGCCTGGGCGCGGGACGCCGGGTCGGGAACCTCCAGTTCGCCGTCGATGTTGTAGCGATAACGAGTGCCGGCGGGGCAGCGGGTCTGGATCATGAACCAGCCATCGGCCTGGGGCAGTAGCGGTATTGAATCTCCAGTGTCGAGCTCGACACTCACAAAAAAAGCATCCGGGGCCCAGAGGGCGAAGCGGGTGTGCTCGGCATCGAGCATGACCGCGCCATGGGTCCAGGTTTCAGGCGTCCTTGACGGCATTGTTACCTCATTGTCTGGCCGATTTACCCAGTGACTTGGCCACTAGCTGTTCATAGAGTTCGGCGTAGGGTTCCACGGCCTTGCACCAGTTGAATGGCGCTGACATAGCCCGGCAGCGCATCGCGTTGAGCAGGTCAGGGAACTCGAAGACCTTGAAGGCCCGGCTCAATGCCTGTTTGTAGCTTTCGGCGGTGGACTCATCGAACAGGAAGCCGGTGATGCCGTCTTCGATGGTGTCCGCCAGCCCGCCGGTATTGCGTGCCACCGGCAGCGAGCCGAAGCGCTGGGCGTACATCTGGCTCAAGCCGCAGGGCTCGTAGCGTGAAGGCATCAGCAGAAAGTCGCTGCCGGCGAACATCCGCCGCGCGTCGGTTTCGTTGAAACCGATGCGTACACCGATGCGTCCGGGAAAACGCAGCGCCAGTTCACGCATGGCTTGCTCTTCCTCCGGTTCGCCGCGACCAATGATCGCGATCTGGCCCCCGGATTCGACGATGAACTCGGCGACGGCTTCGGTCAGGTCCAGGCCTTTCTGGTACACCAGGCGCGATACCACGGCGAACAGCGGGCCGCTGGAGTCGTCGAGACCGAACAGATCGCGTACATGAGCCGCGTTCACGGCTTTGCCTTCCCAGTCACCCATGGCGAACTGGCGGAACAAGTGCGTATCGGTGGCCGCGTCCCAACTCTCGTCGATGCCATTGGGAATGCCGCTGAGCAGGCCTTGTTGTGTTTTAGCCGCAAGAAAACCGTCGAGCCCGCAACCGAATGCCGGGGTAGTGATTTCCTGGGCGTAGGTGGCGCTGACCGTGGTGATATGACTGGAGTAGGCCATGCCGGCCTTGAGAAACGACAACTTGCCGTAGAACTCCATGCCTTCCTGCTGCAGCGCGTGCTCCGGGATACCCAGCTCCGGGCAGGAGGCCAGGCTCACTACGCCCTGGTATGCCAGGTTGTGAATGGTGAACAGGGTAGGCGTGCGTTGTCCACGCCAGTGCATGTAGGCCGGCGCCAGACCGGCCGGCCAGTCATGGGCGTGGACCAGATCGGGGCACCAGTGGATTTGGGCGAGGTTGGCGGCGATATCAGCTGCGGCCAGGCCCAGCCGGGCGAAGCGAATGTGGTTGTCGGGCCAGTCGCGACCGTTGTTGGCCCCGTAGGGTGAGCCTTCACGGGCAAAGAGTTCCGGACAGATCAGTACGTAGATCACCAGGCCGTCGGCCATGTCCATGCGCCCGATCTTGCAGGGCGGCAGCGCGGCGTGGCCGCCCAGTTCACCGATGATGTGGATCGGGTTGCCGCTGTTCATCACCTGCGGGTAACCGGGGATCAGCACCCGCACGTCATGCAGGCCGGCCATGGCCCGGGGCAGGGCGGAAGAAACATCGCCCAGGCCGCCGGTTTTGACCAGGTCGGCAATTTCCGAGGTTACGAACAATACCTTCTTGCGATTGGGATTCTGCCTGACGACCGGGAGCAGTGCCTTGCCGCCGGTGGCCAGCACCGGTGCCGTCGGCGAGTCAGTCGCCAGCGGAAGTTGAGAACGGACTTGCTGTGGTTCCAAGGCAGCACTGATCATAACTTTCTCCCATTTTCTCGATCTGTTTCCGGCAAGCGCCAGAGCTGTTGTTTCATTGGCCGAATCCTGCGGCCAGGCGCACAAGCGCTACGCAAGGTAAGCAAAGCGCTGCCCAATGCGGTTAAGCGAATCAGGTGAAGGGGCTGCTTCAAGGACTTGCAAGGACTGCACCAGCCGTTGTTGCCCTACCTCTAACCTGACCCGTCGCCGTTGCGAAAAGTTTCCACTTTTTTTCGTCTGGACGACCGGTCGGTTTTCTCCCCGGTTTGGCAGTCTAGGTCAGAACCTAGAGCGGTGCGGCGCGCTTCGTCGAATTGTCCGACAATCAGCTTTGTTGGCGGCAATGTCTTACACGACAAAGCGGGATACGCACCGACGAAGTGCAGTTTCTGGAAACGTAATGGGTGTATGGGGAATGGGGGTGTTTCATCGGCGTGCGCGATGCAATGGCGCGATGCACCATCAGGGGGCGGGTGAAATAGAGGCATTTTAGTGGCCATTGTTGGCCCGGAAATACGCTGTTTCTGTGGGAGCAGGCTTGCTCCCACTTAAAACGTGTTCAGTCGCCAGTGGGGGTCAACAGGCGGATCGGTTTGCCGGCCGCCCAGGCTTGCAGGTCTTCGATCATCAAGGAATAGAACTTCTGATAATTGTTCCGGGTGACGTAACCCACGTGCGGTGTGGCCAGTAGATTTTCCAGGGATCGGAACGGGTGGTCGGATGGCAGGGGTTCCTCGGCGAAGACGTCCAGGGCGGCACCGGCCAGGCGTTTGTCGCGCAGGGCGTCGATCAGGGCGGCTTCATCGACGATTGGACCGCGTGCGGTATTGACCAACAGCGCGTGGGGTTTCATCCAGCCCAGCGCCTGGGCGTCCACCAAACCGCGGGAGCGCTCGCTGAGTACCAGATGCACCGAGAGAATGTCAGCCTGTTCGAACAGTTCCTGTTTACTCACGTAGGTCACACCCACTTCTGCGGCCCGTTCAGCGGTGAGGTTCTGGCTCCAGGCAATCACCCGCATGCCGAAGACCTGGCCGAACTGAGCTACCCGTGTGCCGATGCTGCCCAGGCCGAGGATCGCCAGGGTCTTGCCATGCAGGTCGCCGCCCAAGCCTTGCTGCCATAGCCCGGCGCGCAAGGCATTGGCCTCCTGCACCAGGTTGCGGGTCAGGGCCATGATCAGCGCCCAGGTCAGCTCGGGGGCGGCGTGCTTGTAGCTTTCGGTGCCGCATACCTGGATACCCAGTTCTGCGGCTGTCTTGAGGTCCAGAGCGGCATTGCGCATGCCGCCGGTGAGCAACAGCTTGAGGTTGGGCAGGCGGCGCAGCAGGCCTTCGTCGAATGGCGTGCGTTCACGCATCACGCAGATCACTTCGAAGCGGTGCAGGCGCGCGGCGAGGGTGTCGCGCTCGGCAGGGTACTCATGAATAAATGTCACCTGGCCGATGCTATCGAGCACCGACCAGTCCACCACGTCCCGCGCTACGTCCTGCCAATCATCGATGACTGCTATTTGCACCGCCATGGAACACCTCGTCAGGGAATGGGTTTGTTCAGCCAGCCCAGCAAGGCCTGGTGGAACCGGTCCGGCTCTTCCATCTGTGGGGCATGCCCCAGATGGGCGAACTCCACCAGGGTCGACTGGGGAATCAATTGAGCCACCTGCTTGCCCAGCACTTCATACCGGCCCAGTTTGGCTTTCACGGCCGGCGGCGCGATGTCGCTGCCGATGGCGGTGGTGTCGGAGGTGCCGATCAGCAGCAGCGTCGGTACTTTCAGGTCCTTGAATTCGTAGTAGACCGGCTGGGTGAAGATCATGTCGTAGATCAGCGCCGAATTCCACGCGACTTGCGTGTGCCCCGGCCCCTTGTTCAGCCCGGCCAGCATGTCCACCCAGCGCTCGAACTCCGGTTTCCAGCGGCCACCATAGTAGGTCTTGCGCTCGTAGTTGCGGATACCGTCGGCGCTGAGTTTCAGTTCGCGCTCGTACCACTGGTCCACTGTACGGTAGGGCACGCCGAGGGCTTTCCAGTCCTCCAGGCCGATGGGGTTGACCATCGCCAGCCGCTCGACCTGATCGGGAAACTGCAAGGCATAACGGGTGGCGAGCATGCCACCGGTGGAGTGGCCGAGCACAATGCTTTTCTGCACCCCGAGAGCCTTGAGCAGGGCCTGGGTGTTGGTTGCCAGTTGGTGGAAGCTGTACTGGTAATGAGCGGGCTTGCTGGACGTACAGAAACCGATCTGATCCGGGGCGATGACCCGGTAACCAGCCTCGCTGAGGGTCTTGATCGAGTCGCCCCAGGTGGCGGCGCAAAAGTTCTTGCCGTGCATCAGCACCACGGTGCGGCCATTGACCTCGCCTTGGGCCGGCACGTCCATGTAGCCCATTTGCAACGATTGGCCCTGGGACTGAAGGGGGAAGTGCTTGAGTGTGTAGGGGTATTCGAAGCCTTGGAGTTCCGGGCCATAGGCCGGGCCTTCAGGCGGGTTTTCGGCCTGGGCGAACAGCGGCAGGGCGGCCGTCAGAAACAGGCTGGGTAACCAGCGAGCAGTGGAACGCGACATGGGCAATCTCCTTTGGGCATCCGGCCGATCCTGGCGTGGCCCGATTATGGCGACATTAACCACAGGCAACCCAAAGTCGCGAACGTTCAACCCATCCAGCCCAGGGTCGCGAGGGCGAGTGCGCCATAACGCAACCCTTTGGCCAGGGTCACGATCAACACAAAGCGCCGCCACGGCTCGCCCATCACGCCCGCCACCAAGGTCAGTGGATCGCCGATGATGGGCATCCAACTGAGCAGCAGCGACCAACGCCCATAACGCTGATAGTGCACGCGGGCCTTGTCCAGATGGGCCGGACTGACCGGAAACCAGCGCCGATCCTTGAACTGCTCCAGGCGTGTGCCCAGCCACCAGTTCACCAGCGAGCCCAGTACGTTGCCCAGGGTGGCGACTCCCAGCAACAGCCAGGTTTCATAGCGTTCGCTGAGCAACAGCCCAACCAACAGCGCTTCGGATTGCAGCGGTAACAAGGTGGCGGCACCGAATGCCGCCAGGAACAAGCCGATGTAAGCCTCGCCCATCAGTGGGCCGGGTAATCCGCCACCACGGTTTGCGTCCCGTCGCTTTTCAGACCGATCACCTGATACGCATCACTCATGCCGTCCGTTTCCATACCGGGCGAACCCATGGGCATGCCAGGCGCGGCCACACCGAGCAGGTCGTTCCGTTTGCTCAACGCCAGGACCTGGTCGGCCGGGACATGCCCCTCAACGAATTTGCCACTGATCTGGGCGGTGTGGCAGGAGCGCAGGTTGGGCGCGACACCCAGGCGTTGTTTGACTGAACTCATGTCGGTTTCAACATGGTCGTTGACCTTGAAGCCGTTTTCTTGCAGATGTGAAATCCATTTTTTACAGCAACCGCAATTGGCATCGCGGTGTACGTCAATGGTGATCGGTTCGGCGGCCTGGGCCAGGGTGGTGACAAAAAACGCGCTCAGGGCGAGCAGGTGCAGGGGATTGGCCATGGGGACAGTCTCGTGTCGAACAGTTTGGGAGGAGGATAACAGAGTAGCGAGCGTGAGCTGACAGTGGGCTGAGGGGCGGATTACAGAGTTGTCAGGTTGGGGGCGATGCTGATTCGAAGTTCGGCGCAAACCCGCAGAACCCTGCGGGAGCGAGCCTGCTCGCGATCGCGGTGGGTCAGCTTGGCCAGTGTCGACCTTGCCGCCGTCATTGCGAGCAGGCTCGCTCCCTCAGGTTCATATGCAAACAGCCTGGGGCGTTTTAGCGCACCTTGAACCGCCCCATGATCGCATTCACCCGGCTGTTGGCTTCCAGCAACTGGCGGGTGTTGTTCTCGCTGGCCAGGCCACTTTCCACCAACTCTTCCACCATATGGCGGATCTGCACCATGCTGCGATTGATTTCCTCGGTCACGGCGCTCTGCTGTTCGGCAGCGGTGGCGATCTGAGTGCTCAGGCTGTTGATCTGGCTGACGGAACCGGCCATTTCATCCAGTCCTGAATTGACCCTGGACGTGGCGTCGGCGGCCGACTGGCAGCTGGCCTGGGTGTTTTCCATGGCCGAAACCGATGAACTCACGCCCTGGGTCAAGCGCGTCAGCATTTCGTTGATTTCCGAGGTGCTGGCCTGGGTGCGGGCGGCGAGGGCGCGTACCTCGTCCGCCACCACTGCGAAGCCTCGACCCTGCTCACCGGCCCGGGCGGCTTCGATGGCGGCGTTAAGGGCCAGCAAGTTGGTCTGCCCGGCAATGGCGCCGATTACGCCGAGAATCTCGGTGATGCGTTGAGCGTCCTGCTGCATGCTTTCGACTTTGCGGGTAGCACTGGCGACTTCATCGATCAAGGCCACCACACTGTTGGACGCCTCTGCGACAACCACCCGAGAATGGTCGGCATGTTCATTGGCGCGTTGGGTGAACGCAGCGGTTTCGGCGGCGTTCTGCGCGACGCTTTCGGCGGTGGAACTCATCTCGGTGATGGCCGTGACGGTCTGATCGGTTTCCGAGGCGTGGCGCATCAGGATTTCGCTGGTGTGGGCTGAGGTCCGTTGCAGGTTGTCCAGGCTTGTCGCCATGGCGCCGGTCGCCTGGGTGACTTCGCCGATCATATTTTGCAGGTAAACGATGAAGCCGTTGACCGAATGACCGATCGCCCCCAGTTCATCCTCGGCGCGGATGGTGATGCGCCGGGTCAGGTCGGCATCGCCGGTGGACAGCGCATCGATGTTGCTCTTGAGTGTCTTCATGCGGTTGGTCAACTGACGGATCGCGTACAACTGCATCAACACCAGCAGGATCACCATCGGGATCTGCAGCAGGCTTAACGTGCTCAGTACATCGTCGCGCTGGGCGGTGATCAGGCGGGTTGGCAAGGCGGTAGCCAGGAACCACGGCGAACCTTCGATAGGCCGCATGAAAAAGGTACTGGCCTCACCCTTGTTATCAAATTCGACCCGCTGCAACGGCTGGCCTCGTTGGGCCAGGCCGGCCTTGACCTGTGCGGCGAAGGGCGAGGTTGCCGCCAGTTCGCTGATGTTCTTCAGCACGATGGGGCCGCTGATGCGCGAACTGTTGCTGATGATCTTGCCATCGCCTTCCACGATCAGCATCTCGGCGCTCAGCTCGGCTTCCTTGCGTGCCACCAGCTCATTGAAGAAGCCCAGGGTCACGTCGATGGTGGAAACGCCATAAGGCGCGCCGTTCTTCTGGATGGACATGGCGCAGTTGGTCCGCGGCTCAGCGCTGGCGTCGTCTTTATAGGCGGCGGCCCAGGCGCACTTGCCGGCGGGTGTGGCCATGCCGCCCTTGTGCCAGGGTTGATCGTAATAATTCGGCGCCGCGTCGCTGTTCCAGAAGGTATTGACCACCAGTTTGCCCGACGCGTCGCGGTGCCAGAACGTGCTGAATTTGCTACGCCCTTCGGCCCGCTGATTAGGCAGCGGCCAGATCCCGCCACCAAAGACTTTCAGCTCGCCGTACTGATCCACCAAGCCAGGCAGGACCCTGTCTATGGCATCGCTGTCGAGCAGCGGGATGGTCTGGGTGATGCTGCGTTGCTGCGCCTGAACCTTGTTCAATTCCCCCTGGATCTGCTCGGCCACTTCGCTGATGCGATTAAGCGCCACTTGCTCTTCGGTGTGGCGCAGTTTGGGCGCGACGAGATAGCTGATACCCACGACGGTCAGGATGGACAACAACAGGATGAATGAAATCAGGAACAGCGTGTAGCGCGCCTGAATGGTGCGAAATGCGGGCATGTGGGAATCCTTGCTCGAAGGCGTCTTTCGGGAGCTGGCACAATGGCCTGACTTATTTTTATCGGCCCGTCGCTGGACAGCTTGAGGGGTGCCCACATAGCAAACATTACCGCTGATCGGGAAAGATCGCAGCGTGAACGCCGCGATCTTCCAGCATTTCAGCGCGACTTTTTTGCGTGGCCACAGCGCCGAATACTCCGTTTTACGCCGCCGAACCTGCCTGGGCGCTCCTCCAGATGTGCCCTTGGGCTTGCACTTGTTCGTGGAGCCGTTGCATCGGCTCCGAATGCAAGGTGAGCGGGCGATCCAGGGCGCCACGGTGAAACAGCGCCTGCCAGCCGGGGTCGCCTTCAGCAGGCATGATCCCGGTGAAGATGAATCCGGCGTCCATCAATCGTTGGTAATCGTCGGCAAATTGCTGACGCAGTCCGAGTCGCACTGAAAGTGACCAATGGGCCGGCAAGCGCAGCAGTTGCCCGGCCAGGCGAAGGCCTATGTACCCGGCCACAATGTCGATTCTTCCGGGCAGCTGTCGGATTTGAAAAGGCTGTACCGAAGGCGATGGCGCCTCGAGCGAGGTACCAAACAGCGATGCCAAGGGTTGCGTCAGCCATTGGCATGCCGCGGGCCATTTAAGGTGCGGCAGCGGGCGGCGATGGCCGCTGACCACCTGGCTGCCGACCACGATGGTTTCGGCGTGGACCGTGGCGAAAGGTGAGGGCACATGGTCAGGCAGCAGCCCGGTGTCATGGAACCCCAGGCGTTGTGCCAGACGCTGGCTGTAGCAATGGCTGGTGACTTGCTTGATCGACAGCCTGGCAAGTCCGAGGTCCTGGCAGCTGTCGAGTAATTTCTGCCCCAGACGCGTCGCAATCTGGCCGCCCTGCACCGCGGGATCCACCGCGATCAGGGCCAGTTCCGCGTCTTCACCATCGGCCGTCTGCCGACACAGTGCGGCATGGCCGACCACGCGGTCATCCTCCACGGCGACCATGGAGTGCCAACGGTTCAGCAGGTTGTGCAGGCCAATCATGTGTGGCAGGTAGACGTCTGGTGAGACGTAGTGATCGCCGTAAACCCGGCGGAACAATTCGCTGGTTCCGACGCCATCCGTGGGCCTGAACGCTCGGATGACCACGCTGCTCATCCGGCGTGCCTCGCTGTCAACGGAGCGTAGGTGCGGCGGTCGATGATCGACAGGTGCTTGCCAGAGCGTGGATGGCGTTCCAACGCTTGCAGCCCGCAGGCCTGGACGTGCAGGTCGAGTTGGTCGATACCCGGATACTGTTTGGTCAAGGCAGCTTTCAATGTGTTGGAGAGTGACTGGCAAGCCTGGGTTTGCCCTCCAGGCACCCATTTGAGCAACACGCGGTCGTTGTTCTGTGCGTGCTCGATGATCAATTGCCACTGAAGGTCACCGCCAATGCTGCGGATGATGTCGCTGATTTCCTGCGAAAACAGTGAGAAAACGCCTACCCGCACTCGCTGGCTTTTCGCGCTGCGGCCCTGAAGCGCGAACTTGCGTCGCGGGGTGCCAACCGGCTCGCGCCAGCACGCTCGGTCGCCCACCGGATACCGCACGATGGGCATCAGGGTCCGGGTGAGGTTGGTCACCACCAGATTGCCTGGCCGATCGCACGCCTGGATGACCTCACCGCTCAGTTCATCGATGATCTCTACCCGTATCTGTTCGCCGAACACGCGGTGCTCGCCCAGGTTGCAGTCCGGTGCGCTGGCGCCCACCAGCCCGGCGTCGACGCTGGCATAGCCGATGGAGGCGAAGCGTGCCTGTGGGAAGGCGCGCTGCAACGCGGGCAACTGGCTGTCGAACAGGTTTTCTCCGCCGAACAGCACGGTGGTGATGCCGGGCAGCGTTCGTCCCTGTTGATCCAAATGGTCGGCAAACGCCAGCAGGTGCGCAGGCACACCGGCCAGCACATTGATGCGGTGGCCGGTCACCGCCTCGGTCAGCACGTCGAGATCCACCGCCCCGGTGAACGGGAATTCGGTGATGGCTACATCGACTTTGCCAAGAGCGCCATGAATGAACAGGAAACTGGCGTACAGGTCTCCGGAAAAGAACAGGTTGGCGATTCGATCACCAGCCCTCAATTGCGCTGACAGGCTCTGACCGAAGCAGTTGAGCATCCGCTGCCATTCAGCGCGGGTGTACACCGACAGTTTCCCCTGACTGGTCGTGCCGCCGGTTTTGTAGATCAGCGCGTCTTCGACTTTGCCGGTCAGTACGTCCCAATGGTCCAGGTCATGACTGCCGGCCCAATAGTCGGCGACGTCGACAATGGGGAAATCCTCCAGAGCGCAATTCTGCGCGGGTAAATGCCGTAAAGACTTGCGGTAGAACGTTGAATGCGTACGAATATGGGCGAGCCATTGTTCGAATGGTAAAGAGGTGCTCATCAGGGTTCTCTCGGACTCTAACGTCCGCTTATTCAATTACACGGGAAAACAATCAAGCGGTGATTCTGCGATCAATCACCAGCGGTACTTTGCCGCTGTGTTTGTTATGTTCGAAACTTGTCGCCGGACAGGATTGCACGTCCAGTACGAGCATTTCGGACTCCACCAGCGTGGACAGCAGTTCGAGGCCCATGACCTGGCTCCGGACTGTTTGTGCATCGCCATCGGCGCGAATCAACAGGCGTTCGCAGCCGCTGCTGTGGTAATCGAGTACGATCTGAATGGCCGTTTGTGCCTGCTCAGCCAGCTCGTGGGTATTGATCAGGTACGTCACGATGCGTATCAGGGCGCCGTGGCGCTGGCGCAACTCGAACCGGGGTGACTCCAGGCCACACGGGCAGGGAGCGGTGAGCCAGCGCCCGCAATCACCAACTTCGTAGCGGTGAAGGGGCTGCGCTTGGCGTCTGCGCGAAGTGAACAGCAGCCGTCCGGTTTCCCCCGACGCGACCGGAGCGTCCAGTTCCAGCTGGACGATCTCCAGGTGTTGAATGTCCTCCATGAGGTGGAATACACCCTCGCCGCTGGCAGTGCAGGCATGGCCAAGGGGACCCGCGTCGACGCTGCCATAGATGGCTGAGCGAATACTTGTCACGCCGCAGTCCTCAAGCAACTGACGGCAGCCTGGCCCCAGGTGCTCGCCGCCCAGCATGACTTTGCGCACGCCGCCGTAGCCTTGAAGGGTTTCTCGCTGGCTGGAAAACAGGCGCTGCAAGGTACTTGGCATGCCAACCAGGGTATTGACCTTGTGAGCGACGATCATCCGTGCGATCTCTTCAAAGTCCGCATCTGACGTCGCACCCATGGGGTAATGCACGGCGTTCATGTGCTCCAGTATTTTCGAGAAGCTGAAGAAGCCACCGTAGAGGTTGCCGCCATAAAACAGATTCATCACCCGATCCTTCGCCGGATCCAGGCCGGCCGCGCGCAGTCCGTCGGCGGCGGCCCGCATGTGGTGATCAAAATCGCGGTAGCTGTAGGGCGACAGCACCGGTGCGCCGCTGCTACCACCTGAGCGGAAGAACAACTGGGCCTCGGGTGCGGCAGGCAGCGCCAGGAATGCCGCTTTGTCCATGATCGGCGTCGAGGGTGAAATGGGTGTCGTGGTCGGCGGGGCGTCCAGTGTCACACGATGACTGGCGACCTCAGGTTCAAGACCGACCGATACCCGACGACTCAATCGTTGCAGCGCGTAGACGCCGTCGTGAGGCTCGCCCTCGTAGCCTTGCTGGATGTCTGCGGTTGCCGAGATGCGGGTCACGCCGGCGGCTAAGACGCGACGTGACAGTTCAGGCGCCCGTTGCGGTTCACAGATCAGCGCGCAGCTCTGCAACACGTTTCGCCAGGGCAGCAGGGTTTCGGTGATCAGCCCGTGGGGCACCGGTCGTAACAAAAGCGTGCGAAACAGTGGCGATGGCAACAGGTCGCGGTGATGCTCCCAAATAATGCGCCAGCCGTGGCCTTCCCAAATCTGGCCGGTTTGTCCTGCAAAGCTGTGGTCGAGTCGGGCAAGTGCCGTGCGGGTGGTGATCTCGCACGCTTCGGCTGCACTGGTTTCCAACGCTGGCCATTGTCCGGCGCGTCGTTCAAATGCGTCAGCCAGGGCCTCACCCAGTGCCAGCATCTGAGCCGGCTCGTCGCTGTCCACCAACAGCCACTGGGGGCTGGAACAGGCTTGCTGATCGAGGCGGCAGACCTCATCCACCAGACTGTCCAGCGCCTGCTCGTTGGCGGCTTGCGGCGTGACATAGGCGAAGCTGATGCGATGTCCCCAATCGATCCAGCGGCAGCCGCTTGGAAGCTGGTCACGCATGGCTTTGAGTGCGGTCTCGCCACCCCAGGCGCTGACGCCCTGGGCCAGCGCGAAGAGACGCCGGCACTCGTGGTAGGGCACTGGCAGCACCGCAACGTAATCGCGCAACTGGCCGCTTGGGTCGCAATCGAGGAACGTCGCCAGCACCCGCGCCGTCAGGTCTGCATCGCGCGTGCTGGGCCGCAGCCAGTTGACGTTGCCCGCCAGCAGGCTTTCCAGTGCCGCGAAGAACCCCAGCAGCGGAGCATTGCCGGGGGTGACATGCACCACCAGCCCCAGGGGTTGCCAGCTTTCGAAAGGGCCATCGCTATAGTCGATTCGGCGCAGCGAGCGCGCATCTTCGCCCAGCTCCCGTTCGAGTTTGCGGCTCAAATGCTTGCGTTCGCAGAAGGCGATCAGTGCCTGGCGCTGGTCGTCGTCCAGGAACGGAGTTTGTTCTGGGGCCCGCAGCATTTGTGCGAACACCTGCGCACAATCGAGCACGCTATCGCTGGGGGGCGGTGCGTCCAGAAGAGCAGGCAGTTGCGTCTGCAGGCGTTCAAGGGCTGTATCGAGGGGCAGATCAGCGTGCAGTTGGCCATTGATGAGATACATATCAATTCTCCTTGATCAATTCGGAAGCGGCCATGGCGCAGCTTCGGCTGGCACTGGTGCCGGCCCGACCGTGCAGCTCGAACCATTGGGTGTTCAGGCCGCACTCACAATTGGCCGGATGCAGGGTCGCCAGGTCGCTCATCACCACGGCATGGGCGGGACTGGAAGAGATGTAAGGCGAGACGAACGACAACAATCCCGCCTCGCCGAAGGGCTGGACGCTGAAGTTCGAGGGGTGACGTATGAAAGCTTTCGAATAGATCGGCACATGAAACCTGTGGTGCGCACATTCGATGTACGGCACTGCGTGCTCGACGGCACCGTAACCGTCGCGGCAGCGGTGCGCCTCAATGCCCAGTTGCCGGGTGATGTGTTCATAGACCTCGTGGCGGGGGATCTCCTGGGCTGCCTGTTTTTTCCAGCCGCCTCCCAGAAATACCAGGGAGTCGGGGGCAAGTTTGAGGTTCGGCGTCGCGGTTTCACGCATGCGCTCAAGCGCATGACACAGCAGCGCCGGGAAGCCAAAGATCCGCACCGGCAGGCCCTCTTCGGCGAACTCCTGAAGGGCCCGGATCGCACCAAAGACATCGAACTCATGACCTTTTCCGGTGCGCCGCAGCGCATGAAAAATCCGATTGGCCGGCGCGAAGCTGCGCAAGAACTGGTCTGTATGAGCGGTGCCGACGTGATTGACCTTCTCCGGTTCGTGACTGAACAACAGGTAGTTGCAGGGCGAATCCGGCGTGAACCAGCCGTAATGTTCAAAGATACGCGCCACCATGCCCTGGGCCGCGGCCATGCTGCGCTCGTCGTAGCGCATGCGGCTTTTCTGACCGCTGGTGCCGGAGGATGTCAGCTCTAGCGCGTTCTCGCCGGTGGGGCTGAGCAACAAGCGCTGTTTGAAGTAATTGGCGTAGATGGGCGGCAAGCGCGACCAGTCAGTCAAATGCTCCAGATCCTCTACCGCCAGGCCGTTGGCGTTGAGCCAGTGTTCGTAGCCGGGGGTGTGGTGGCAATGGAACAGGCTGATTTGGGCCATGGCCCGATCAAACAGACCAGCAGGTACCGAATCGGGATCGTAAGGCTGCGCCAATGCACACAGCGCATCGGCGTGGGGAAAATGAATCATGGGTAACGTTCCTCAGGGAGGGGATTTTCAGACGTGAGCGGCCGGTTGCGACAGGAACAGACGCAGCGCCACAAGGCAGCTGAGCCCGGCAATGCCGACCATCAAGGCAAAGGCGTTCAGGCTTGTTCCGGCGCCCAGCAGCGCGAGCAGTGAGCCGGCGGTGCTCATCACTGCGATGGAAATCATCCCGACCATGGCCGAGACCAGCCCTTTACTGTCGTCGCTGGCGAACAGCGCCAATCGATACAAGGCCGCGTTGCCCATGCCCAGCCCCAGGGCGTAGAGCGCCAGGCCGCTGACCAGCGCGGGTACGCCAAGGTTGAACGGGCTGGCGATCACCAGTGCGATGAGGCCGGTAGAAAAGGGCCACAGGCTGTAGCGCAATACCCCGCGCACGCCCACCCGCTCCACCAGGTGATTGAGCAGGAGATTGCCAAGGATCACGCCCGAGAACACCGGGATTTGCCACAGGCCATACACCAGGGGCGACAGGCCCTGGTCCTGGATCAGCAACAGGGGGGACAGACCGATCCAGGCAATCAGCGGCAGGCTCATCAACCCCAGCGCCACGCACGCGGCCATGAAGCCGGAGTGACCCAGCAGCGCGCCATAGCGCCTGATGAGTGTGTGCAGTTCGAACGGCTCCAGGGCCGGTTGCCGGGGGCAGGAGTGCGCCAGACCGGGGCTTCGGGGCATGAATGTCCATAAGGCCAGCCAGCTCACTGCCCCCAGGCCTGCCAGCAACATGAACAGCTCGCGCCAGGACAGCCATTGCAGCAGCAAGCCACCCAGCAGCGGCCCCAGCAAGGGCGAGAGGAGGGCGAGATTGCCCAGCAACGCCATGACCTTCACAGCGTCCGACTCGTTGAATACTTCCTGTATGGCCGGGTAGCTGACCGCGATCACGAAACCCAGCCCCATACCCTGGATCAAACGAAGCCCGTTGAATCCCTGCATGTGGGTGACCAGGGTGATCGCCGCGCAAGCCAGGACAAAACCGGCACAACCGACGAGCATGAATGCACGACGCCCATAGCGATCGGATAACGGACCGATCAGCCACGGCAGCAGAACACCGCCCAATAGATACAGATTGAAGGCGTAGGGGATTTGATCCGCGGGCGCATCCAGTTCCCGGGTCACCGCGAGCATGGCCGGCATGACCAGGTCGCTGGCCAGATAAGTCAATAGTTCGAAAAGAGCGATAGCCAGGCAAAAACCTGTCAATCGTATTGGCGAAAGAGTTGCCAGCAAGTTTTGCATGATTTCCAACGTTGATTTTCGGTAAGGAGGTAAGCGCCTCTTATTCGAGAATACGTTGGGGGAATTCAGGGCCGAAAGAAGTCTTCCCCTTTGTTTGTGGCAGAAATATGAGTTAATTCTGTAAGACAAAAGTCCGCCAGGGGCGGACTTCTGTCGTGATGCAGGTAATTAATCTGATGGGCTTCGGTTGCGTGAGTACGCCCGTTCGGCTGTACCATGAGACCCCGTCTGCTGCCCGCCATTTCCAAAACACGGTATGGGGCTGGCAAGCACGGGGATACAGAGCGGATACATTCAGGAAATTGGCAATGACTCAATCGCAACGTTTGAAATACTCGATTCTGGTGGTCCTCGTGGTTCTGGCGATCATGCTGGGACTGACCTGGATGCAGAACAACGGCATGATCAGCGAGCAGCTGTTTCAATACATCGCGATTGCCGTCGCGGTCATCGTGGTCGTGATCAACGGCGTGATGCGACGCAAGGTCAAGCCCTGAGCGCCGGCGTCACTCCCCGCCCTGGAGCACGTGCATGGCCTTGCGGTGCAAACTGTAGGTCTTATCGGGGTTAAGGGTGACGACACCCTCGCTGCACAGGCGCTTCAACACCTCGCGCACGCTGAGGAAGGACAATGGAATGTCCAGCCCCAGCAGTTGACTGTGTACGCCCCGCACACCCAGGCTGCGGTTTTCATCGGCGGCCTTGAGCAATGCATCGATGACCTTGAGGCGAATCAGGCTGGTTCTGAGGCCGAAGCTCTTGAGCAAAAGCCTGATGTGTTCATTGCTACCTCGTTCTGCCGGCCTGTCGAACAGGTTGTGAGTGGCTGTCGCCGGAACGCCGGTCGACCTGGGCTTGCCCTCCATGGGCTGACGCGCGTCATGCATGCAAAAACTCCTTACCAGCCTGTTCAGAAAAGGTCACGGATACTCTCCTGTAATAGGACGAACGAACGCGGCCAATCATGAAGGCAAAAAGCTGAAAAATTTGTCTGGAGGCGATCAAACGCCCGTAGTCAGGCGGTGCCAGGCCATTAATTTTTTTTCATCCCATTCGTTTTCAAGGGAGGCACATTCCGGCCAGGCACGCGGTATGTGAATTCCCAGGCAGCCGTCCTGGTTTTAGAAAGTATTGGATCAGGAGTGAATGTGAGAATGTCCGGGCAGTTATCGAGGTTTGGTCTCGCAGGTGTGTTTTTCGCAGTGAGCCTGGGGTTCAGCTGCGTCGCCAGCGCTCAAAGTGATAAAGAACAGGCCAGTGCCGAGATCCGTCGCACCAGTTTTGGCGTGCCACATATCCGGGCTCAGGATGAGCGCGGGTTGGGCTACGGCATCGGGTATGCGTACGCTGAGGATAATTTATGCCTGCTGGCCAATGAGATCGTCACGGTCAATGGTCAACGCTCGCGCTACTTCGGCCCGGAGCAGGTCACGCTCGAACAGCGGGAGAACCGCGTCAGCGATGTATTTTTCAACTGGCTCAACACGCCGCAAGCCGTTTCCGGTTTCTGGCAAGCCCAGACGCCTCAAGTACAGCAACTGGTCGAAGGCTATGTGGCGGGCTACAACCGCGCCTTGGCCGAACGCAAGGCCATCGGCCTGCCCGAGCAATGTGCCAGTGAGTGGGTGCGGCCGATCACCGCGCTGGACCTGGTCAAACTGACCCGGCGCCTGTTGGTGGAAGGTGGCGTCGGCCAGTTCGCCGAAGCCCTGGCGGGCGCTCAGCCGCCACAAGCGACGGCGGACGCTGGCGAGCCGAGGGCAGGTTTCGCAGGCGCAGCGACCCGGCAGCAGCGTTTCGCCCTGGAGCGTGGTAGTAACGCGGTCGCCATCGGCAGTGAGCGCTCCTTCAACGGGCGTGGGATGTTGCTGGCGAACCCGCACTTCCCATGGCTGGGGGGCATGCGTTTTTACCAGATGCACCTGACCATTCCTGGCAAACTGGACGTCATGGGCGCGGCCCTGCCAGGCTTGCCGGTGATCAACATCGGTTTCAGCCAGCACCTGGCCTGGACCCACACCGTCGACACCTCCAAACATTTCACGCTGTACCGTCTGCAACTCGACCCGAAAGACCCGACCCGCTACCTGCTCGATGGTCAATCCGTACCGATGAGCCAACAGACGGTGACGGTGGACATCAAACAACCCGATGGCCAGGTGCAGAGCGTTTCGCGGGTGGTCTACGGCTCGCAGTTCGGTCCGATCGTGCAATGGCCCGGCCGGCTGGACTGGGATGACAAGTTCGCCTACAGCCTGCGCGATGCGAACCGGGAAAATGATCGGGTGCTCGCCCAGTGGTACGCCATGAACAAGGCCGTCACGCTCAAGGACTTGCAGAGTGCGGTCCATGAGATCCACGGTATTCCATGGGTCAACACCCTGGCGGTGGACGATCAGGGGCAAAGTCTCTACATGAACGTGTCGGTGGTACCGAACGTCGATGCCGACAAGTTGGCCCGCTGCAGCGACCCGCGGGCAGGGCTGCAACTCATCGTACTGGACGGCTCGCGCGGCGAATGCGCCTGGGATATCGATCCCGAGGCCGTGCAGAAAGGCATTTACGCCGCCGACAAGCTACCGCAGTTGTTGCGCCGCGATTATGTGCAAAATTCCAACGATTCGGCCTGGATGGTCAACCCTTCACAACCCTTGTCCGGTTATTCGCCCTTGATCAGCCAGCAAGACCAACCGCTGGGCCTGCGTGCGCGTTTTGCGCTGCAGCGGCTGGGTCAACTGGCCAAGGATGGGCCGGTGAAGGTCGATGACTTGCAGCGTATGGTCATGGACGACCAGGTCTACCTTGCTGATCAGGTGATGCCCGACCTGCTGGGCTTTTGCGCCGGTGACCTGGGGGCCGATGCCGTGACGTTGACCCAGGTGTGCAACGATCTCAGGGTCTGGGATCGAACCGCTGGCCTGGACAGCGGATTGGGCTTCATTCATTTCCAGCGCATCATGGCGCAGTTGCAGAGGGTGCCTGATTCATGGCGTGTCCCGTTCGATCCGCAAGACCCGCGACATACTCCAAACGGCCTGGCGATTGAGCGTGCCCCGGTGCACAAGGCTGTGCGTCAAGCCATGCTGGCCTCGCAGGCCTCTGTGAAGGCCGCCGGATTGCCCAAGGATAGCCGCTGGCAGGACATCCAGGTTGCCAGCAGTGGCAGCCGGCAGACGCCAATCCACGGCGGCCCCGGTGAGCTGGGGATCTATAACGCGATTCAGAGCGTGCCAGGGGCCAACGGCAAACGGGAAGTGGTCAGCGGCACCAGCTATCTGCAAGTGGTGAGTTTTGATGGCAAAGGACCTCGGGCTGAAGGTCTGTTGGCATTTTCCATTTCCAGCGACCCGGCATCGCCGTATTCGGCCGACCAGACCCAGGCATTCTCGAAGAAGCAATGGAGTGCGCTACCGTTCACCGAACAGCAGATCAAAGCCGATCCGCACTATCAGGCGGTGATCATCCGTGAGCGTGATGAGGCGGGCAGGGTGGCCGCGCACTGATCGCTGTTGTTTTACACAAAAGCCGCGACCTGATCAGGTCGCGGCTTTTTCAGTTGGACGGCCGTTGACCGATGGAGTTGAGGACTGGATTGCCGTCCTTGTTCTGCGTCAGGTAAACCGGCAGGACTTTGGGCAACGAAGGCACCAGGTTCTTCACTTCGTTGAGGTTGTAGATACCACCGATACGCAGGGCGCCCGTGCTGTTGTCGGCCAGCATGACGGGATGATCGAGATAACGATTGATCAGCGGGAGTGCATCGCTGAGGGCAAGGTTGTCCAGCACCAGCTTGCCGTTGCGCCACGCCAGCGAGCTGTCGTTGGCATCGACTTCACGGATTTGCGGTTGGTAGTCGCCGGCTTTGTAGCTGGCCTGCATGCCCGGCGACAGTTGTGAGCCGTTACTGGCAAGTGCCTGGTTGCTGGTCACCCATACCGAGCCCTCCACCAGCGTCACCCGGACCTGATCCTGATACATCCATACATTGAAGCGAGTGCCGGTCACGCGCACCTGGCCCTGGCCGGCCCGTACAACGAACGGGTGTTGTGTGTCATGGCTGACGTCGAAAAACGCCTCGCCCTTTTTCAGCGTCACACGACGCTCATTCTTGTAATTGGCAAATACCAGTTCACTGCCCAGGTTCAGTTCTACCTGGCTGCCGTCACCCAGGGTGATGTGACGCACGCTTGTATCCGCTTCGAATCGTTCGTAGGAGTTGGCAACCCAGCCCAGGTTCCAGCCCGTGTAGGCGGCCAGGGGCACGCCCAGCACAAGCACCGCGGCTGCGACAGCCATCCGACTCCAGCGGGACCGAGGTCGCGGTATTGGCGCGGGAGATGGTGCCGCTTCGACACGCGGAAGATGATCGGCCACGGCCCAGATCTCCAGCATGGCTTGGTATTCGAAAGCGTGCAGGGGATCGGCATCGTGCCATTGTTTGAATGCCAGCCGTTCGGCGTCGGTGCAGTCGACGGCGTGCAAACGCATGCACCAATGCGCGGCCGCATCGGTAATGGCGTCGTATTCGGCTTCCGAGAGTGTATGTTCGGTCATTGACTCTTCCTGGTTTGCCGCATTCTAACCTTCGGCATGACCTGTCGAGAACCGCCATCATGGCGTTTGCACATCAAAATGAGCCTGTTTTTTCCGGTCAAAGGCTCGAACACCGATATGTCGTGGTTATAGCGTGGCATACATCTCGTGAAAAAAAGATCAAGACCCGTCCGCGCGCAGCGTTCGCAGAGGCCGTTTAAAACGTGGCAGCGGGACTCAAGGGTGGGGAGTCCAGCTGTCGACCCAGCTCACAGATGAGTAGCGTCATGGAGTCGGCGTTTCGCAAGATCACGTCGATGCGTGCTGTCGGTGAACCTGGATCCAGAAAGATACTGCGCGCCTCGCTCATGCTCCTGGCGCCGGTCATCTTCAGGATTTCCCGGGCCATATCCCGATGCTCGGGGAAAAGCTCCAGGCTCTTGAGCCCGCCGGCTGCACTGTCCCAGCCCATGAACAGTTTGGATCGTGGCGTGGTCAACGACAGCCCGTTGCGTTGCTGGTCCTTTTGATAATTGTATTTTGAATGTCCGAACTGAGTGGCATTGGAAATCAGGTCCAGAAACGGCAGTGCCGCGTCCAGATAGACGATATCGAGCGTGTCGAAAAGCTGATGAGAAACTTCGTGGATAAGCACCGCGGCCTGGGCGTGGGCATCGACATTGAAGGAATCCGGGACCGCGTCCTTGTACCAATCCAATCCGACCTCGAAGAAATACTGGGTCAGATAGATTCTTCCTGCCGTTTCCGGTTCGAGCACGAATGCAGTGGCTCTATCGTCCATGTATTTCAAACGGCCGATTACAAGGCGCTTGGCGTTGCGGGTTTCCCAGGACGGGTCGGCCAATGCTTGGCACAGCGGCGAGACGGCGGTGTGTATTTTCTTGATCAGGCTGGCGTCGACTGTCCTCACCCCAAAAAACGTCTTCAGGAAGGTATCCAGCCGAGAGCCCGGCGGGACCTGATGTTTGATCTGATCCAGATTATGCAGGGCGTTGAATGAGTAATACCTGGCCACCTCCAGGGCCTGCTCGATCATGTTTGCGTAAGCCGGGTATTTGCGGCGTATTTGCGCCATGCCCCGAGCCTCAATGTTGAGCGACGTTGAAGCCTTGTAGTCGCTGTAGGAATTGGCCAGCGTTGACATCACTTTGCCGTAGCGAATGGTCTGCCGTTGTGGGTCTACGGTCCACTGCTGGTTATCAGGCGACTGCCTCAGTATTGGGCCCTCTCCCTGTTCATGGACCACGCGCCAGACCTGATTGGCTTTGGCCACCTGAAAAACCATGCCGGCAACAGGTGCGTAAAGCTTGTCGGACCCTGGGGCCCTGTAGGTTCCGTCGATCCGGTTCTTCTGCAGGTTGTGCAGGCTCACATCCGTGGCTTCGAAGGCCCGCAGGTTGGTGCGCGTCGGGGCGGTGGAGGCGATGTCTTTCCAACGGGGCGGGGTCGCCATGGAGGCGTTCTGCGTGCCGGGACTTATCGGGTCGAGCAGGCCGAAGGTGTCGTCGCGATTCAGGAAGCCAAGTGAGACCATCTCTGCCGCGCCGGCGATGAAGTCGTGCAAGCCTGCTTTCCAGTCATGCTGCTGCAGGGATTCAGAAGAGGCCTTGAAGTCTTGGTAACTTTCCCAAAGCGTTTCGATAAACGTCAGTTTGCCTTGCAACTGCCGCCCCACCAGTTTGACGCCGGCGCTGAACAAATGCAGGGCCGTTTCCCAGTCAAACTGGCGGTTTTTTTCTGTTTGTGCGCTCAGCATGTCCGATAACAGGGTTGTATTGTCGTTGAACAATGCATCGAACAGGTTGGTCTTGATCGGATTGGAAGCCAGGGTGATTTCCGATAGAGAACCGACCGTGGCGGCGAACAGGTTCTTGAACGTGGCTTGCTGGCTTTCGGGAAGTCGACGAATCAGCAGGTCTTGCAACGCGCCCGGCGTGTTGAAGGCGGCAATGAGGCTGGTCTGGTCCTTGAACTCGGTGAAGTTGTGGCCCGCATGGTAGGGGGAATACAGCACATGGGGGGCAGTATCATCGGTGCTTGATCCGATCAGGTAGAGCCCCACTGCCTTGATCGCCGCAGCTCCCCGGGTTTTGATCAGCTCCAGTGGACGAATCAACGCGCTGGCGCCGTCCACTGCCTGGCGTGCGATGGCATCCGGCATGTCCAGTACCTGGCGAATCAAGTCAAACCCTGTGGGCGAAAGGTGCTGTTGTAGATGCAGTGCGTGGGCATGTTGCAACAGTTGCCAGGGCAACTGCCGGCGAAATCGCTGCTTTCTTTTCTGGCCATCGGTTGAGGTAGTGGAGAGTTCGTCCAGTACGATCTTTTTATAGGCGGTGGGGATGTCCAACGACAGCAGCATTTGCCTGACAGCCGTCTCGTTCAGGCTGTCGGGCAACGCGCGCCCGGAGGTCGAGGATACCCTGAAGCCTGTCTTTTGAGTGAAGTCGGCATGATTGAGGGCGAACTCGGTCAAGCTGCTGGCGGGCCCCGCCAACGCATGGTTCGGGGTGATCAACAGGGTGGCGGGATCCAGGTCTTTTACGGCGAAACGCGCATCCAGGAGCGCTTTGAGCTTTTTGCTCACATAGGTGTGCAGGGGCTCGATACCGTCCAGATAATCCTCGTCATCGTCGACACTGCTTCTGTATTGCTCAAGCAGGTCAATCTGTAGGCGCTGTTCTTCAAGTGGTGCGGCGCCAAGCCAGGCGGGGAGTTTCTGTTGCAAGCGGATCGCCTGGGCGATACGTGTGGCGTGTGTCAGATTGGTAGGCGCGGCCTTTTCAAGCAATGTGCCCAGGCTTTTTACCCGTTCAGGCCCTGTCAGTTGCCAGTCCCCGCTCTTTAGCGTGCTCAGATACCTGTATTGGGCCTCGAACAGTGCGTTGAACGACTTCATCCGATTGAGCAGCACGTTGTCTTCGATCAGCTCAAACACATCCAGTTGATAGCGTCCATGGGGCTTGCGTTGGGCGGGCCAGAGGTTGGCGAGCAGACCAGAGCGCTTTCGTGAGTCGAGCAGGTGGCGATTCAATTGCTGGGTGGCAAGTTCGACTGAGGCAAACACTTGTAAACCGTCGGCCGGTGTCCAGAGAATTGCCAGGCCGGAATGAGGCGTATCCAGCCCGCCGCGTTCGGTCAGCAGGAAACAATTGGCCAGCGGCAAGGAGACGGTTTTGCCGTCCTCGGTACATGCCAGCCTCAGCGAATAGACATCGGGCCGGAAGCCCTTTACCCCGATGCGTTGAGTGCGGTCCGGATATTCGGCATCAAAGGCAAAGACCGCGGCGATAAGGTCGCGCGCGGCGGGAGACAGGGTTGCGTTGAGTTCTCTGAGTTCGGCTTCTGCACGTATTCCCAGGGAAAAGACGTTGGTCAGTTTAGGAAGAAGGCCTTTCAATGCGTGACGCAGCGAGGTGTCGCTGGAGAGTGGCAATCGGCTCAGTTCGGCATTCAAGGCCTCTTCGACACTGGCGTAGCTCTTGATCTTCCTCTCCAGTTGATCAGCCATGAAATTGGACGGGCGCAGGTCCCCGTAAAAAACCGGCTGCGTGCCCCAGTGTCCAGCGGTTTTTTGCGTCAGCAGGTTTTTGCCGATCAGGCTGCGTATGTCCAGGGCCTTGTCAACGAGCGCGTGGACGTCCACGTCCCCCTGGCGGGACATCTCCATTGCGAAATGAAGGTTTTTCGACTGTTTGCCGATGATCGCATCAGCCAGAGACTCGAATACCGGCCACGTCACCGCCTTACCTGACACCTGGGGATCGTCAAAGCGCAGGAAGCGGTTGCGCTCCTCCAGGCTGAGCAGACTGTAGAGTTCTTCCTTTCGCCCCGCGCCGGTGGGAGCATTGAGCAGCGCATCCCTGAAGCCCAGGTAGTTGTCGACTTTCTCAAGGCCGTGGCTGGGGGTATAGAGATAGTGTCCCTTGGCGCTGATCATCAAAGAACCCGCCAGCTCTACGTAGAGCGGCTCATATTCCCAAAGACGCAGGGTTTCGATAAACAGTAGCGGTTCGTCCGGGCGAGATGGCCTGTACAGCCGCAGCAGTTCCTGGGCGTGTGCCTCGGTGAGTTGTCTTTTCTCCCGCTTGATCAGAATCGTGGCTTGTAGCGCATCGCTGAGAACTTGGGAAAGAAAGCGCCGGCGCGAGGTATTGAACGGGCCGGTGGCGTTCCAATAAGCGTCGATACAGTGGGCAAGGCTGGGGATCAGGTTGCTGGCGGTCACCTTCAACACGCTCTCCCATTGACGCTTGTTTTGCGGTGATACGGTGATGCCTGGATGAATGAAGTCAACGTCTTGCCCGGCGGGCCGACCCTGGCTGTGGAAGTAGGCCAGGACCGCCTCGCTGAGCGTCATGCTTCTGGTCAACTGGCTCGCCTTCTGACTCCCCACGCTACTCCACGTGCTCATGGTTACGCGGGTCTGTCGATGATCAAAGTTGGACAGCACCTCATTCAAGATCGCGTCAAGCATCGCGCTGAGGGAGGGTAGCTTGATCAGTTCATCCACCATTGTTCGGGCGTTGAGGCTTTGAGCGAACTCGATGGACTCGACCAGGGTGTTGAAGACGTCACCGTCGATACGTTGCCGGGTCGTCCTGATCGCGGAGGTGCTGTTGAGTTCGGCGCGCTGGGAAATCGATAACAGCCGAAAAAGATCGTCACGCTCGGCTGGACTGTCCAGCATTGCTTCCATCTTCTCTTCGAGAGCTTCGGGGCTGTCGAATTTCCTGATTCCGCCGTAGGGCGTGTAGAGGAACGCAGGCTGGGTCTGCGCTGCGTCTGCGTCTGTCAGCGCTTTGAGCACAAGGCAGCCGGCCAGCGGGATCGGCGCGTTTGCGTCGACCTGCAAGCGAATCGTTTCGGCAGACATGGGGGGCGTCTGCGCGGCGCGCAGCGTATGGTTGGACAGGGACACGTGGTGCAGCCAGTCGAGGTCGGCCTGGGTCAATCCGTGGGGGGCGTCCAAGTCCTCCAGGTTATTGGCGGCCAATACCTCGGGAAATAATAACGGCGTAGTTGCAGTGGTCATCGTTGCTTCTCGCTCAAGGCGCCGCGAGGCGGCACGTTTGGTGGATGAGCGGCCAGACTAGGCAACGATCAATGAGCCAAGGTGGTACATAGTTACCGCACGCAAGCGCGGTGATCAGCGTAATCCGGCACGAGCAAGCTTTGCTCCGACAGTGAAGCGGTGTTTAATCAGCCGGCTGGTTCCCCTTACGCTGTTGCTACCTCCAACAATCACTCTGGAGCTTCAGATGTCTGCGCTATCCGATCATGCCGGTTCAAGCACCCTGTCTTTTTCCGCTTTGGTGAGCTTGCTGGAGAAAATATTCCTGCGACACGGCACGTCGGCCGAGGTCGCCAGGGCCCTGGCCGAAAACTGCGCCGGAGCCGAACGTGATGGCGCCCACAGTCATGGGGTGTTTCGCATTCCCGGTTATGTCTCGACGCTGAAAAGTGGTTGGGTCAATGGTCAGGCAGTACCCACGGTCGAAGATGTGGCATCAGGGTTTGTACGGGTGGACGCTGGTAACGGCTTCGCCCAGCCGGCCCTGGCCGCCGCACGTCCGTTGCTGGTGGCCAAGGCCCGCAGCGCCGGGATTGCAGTGTTGGCGATCCGCAACTCCCATCACTTCGCTGCCCTGTGGCCGGATGTCGAGCCGTTTGCCTATGAAGGTCTCGTGGCATTGAGCGTGGTCAACAGCATGACGTGCGTGGTGCCTCACGGTGCTGACCGTCCACTCTTTGGTACCAATCCCATTGCCTTCGCCGCGCCACGGGCCGATGGTGAGCCGATTGTCTTCGACCTGGCCACCAGCGCGATTGCCCACGGTGATGTGCAGATTGCTGCACGCAAGGGCGAATCGTTACCGCCAGGAATGGGGGTGGACAGCCTCGGTCAGCCGACCTGCGATCCGAAGGCGATTCTCGAAGGTGGGGCGCTCCTGCCTTTTGGCGGACACAAGGGCTCGGCGTTGTCGATGATGGTCGAGTTGCTGGCGGCCGCCCTGACCGGTGGCAACTTTTCCTTCGAGTTCGATTGGCACAACCATCCTGGGGCCAAGACACCCTGGACCGGTCAGTTGTTGATCGTGATCGACCCGAGCAAGGCCGCCGGGCAGAACTTCGCCGAGCGCAGCCAGGAGCTGGTCAGACAGATGCATGGTGTCGGGTTGCGACGGCTGCCGGGTGATCGTCGACACAACGAGCGCAGCAAATCCAATGAGCGGGGGATCGCACTGGACGAGCAGACATTGGCGCAGTTGCGGGAGTTGGCGGGTTTGTAAAGCCGGCTTCGGATGAGGCTCTGGCGGTTCACGCATCAGTGGCGAGGAAATAAATCTCCTCGCCACACTATCAGTGATCATTCAAACAGGTTTTTGCCAAGGGCTTAACGGCGTCCGAGCAACAACCCCACCACCAGGCCGAAGCCTGCGGAAATGGCCACGGTCTGCCATGGATGTCCGCCGATATAGACTTCGGTGGCATCGACCATCGGCCGGGTCCGCTCCCGTGCGCTGGCAACCGAATCCAGGGCTTGTTGCAGCTTCTGCGAGATCTGGTCGCGCAGGTTTTCAGCGTCTTCGCCGACCAGTGAGGCGCTGCTTTTGAGCAGCTTTTCCGATTCCTCAATCAAAGCCTTCAGTTCACTGAAGGCTTGATCCTTGATTTGCTCTCCATTCCCTTGCAGCGTGCTTTTGCGAGCCATTGAGGTACTCCTTGCTGATGATGGCAGTGAACAATGGAGTGCTGCCCTTGAGCAAAAGTTGCAGCGTCTGGCAGCGGCAGCACTGTGGATCATAAAACGTGGTTAAGACGCGCCTCTTCAAGGTGTAAGATGGCGCATATTTACGCAACAGGTAATTCCCATGAGTTTCAATCTGGCTGACAAGCCCCTGGCCGAGCGCGCGGCACTGGAAGACGAAAAGTCCCGACTCTTTGAACTGTGGCAAAACAATCTGGGCAAGGCCAAGGGCGACGCGGCCCGGTTGTTCGGCGAGCGTTCCAAGCGCAAGGGCAAGTGGTCCGAATGGGTGCGTGCCGAACTGGACGGCATGTCGCCGCCTGAGTACGCCAACATGGTGCGCAGTGAAGTCAATCGTCTGATGGCTGCCAACAAATAAACCTCAGGCAAAGGTCGCGATGATGGCCTCGCGCACCTTGACCACGGCCGGGTCCATCTGCGTATGGGTTCGCCAGCCCAGTTCGATCGGGTAGCGGGGCAGGTCCAACGGGCAGGGCAGCAACGCCAGGCCACTGAGGGAGGCGATCGCCGCGGCGGCATGCAGCGGAATGGTCGCCACGGCCTGGCTGCCCTTGAGCAGGAACGGCAGGGCGGCAAAGTGGGTGGTCGAGGCACACACCCGCCGGCTCAGGCCAAGGCCGGCCAACCCTTCGTCGGTGATGCCGATGAACCCACCGGAAGACACGAGCAAATGCTCGCGGGCCACGAACGCCTCCAGGGTCAGCGTCTGCGGGTCCTGCGTCAGGCTGGCCGGGTCGACGAGACAGGCGTAGTCGCCTTCGCCCAGTACCTGACGGCTGAGCAAGCGTTCGGTAAACCCTCCCGCCGTGATCGCCAGATCGAAACTGCGCTCCATCAGCGCCCGGCCGACGATCTGGCTATGGGTCTGGCGAAAAATCAATCGCAGCCCCGGCGCGCGTCGTGCCACGTCCTCGATCAAGCGCCGGCCATGGGCAATTTCGAAATCATCGGACAGCCCGACGATGACCGAACGCCCTTCGTAATGACTGGCACCGGGGTCAACCATCGCCAGGCTCTGGCGACATTTATTCAGTGCGTCGCTGATCACCGGTTTGAGCTGATTGGCCCGTAAGGTCGGCGCCAGGCCGCGGCCAGTGCGCACAAACAATTGATCGTCATACAGGTTTCGAAGCCTGCGCAGCGCCGCGCTGATGGCCGACTGGGTCACGCCCAGGCGCAGCGCGGCGCGGCTGGCGCTGGATTCATCGTGCAGGGCTTCGAAGGTCTTGAGCAGATTAAGGTCGACATCCACGATATTCATAACACTCATATCATTTAGCAGCGTATGGGGCTTTATTCATGATCGTCTGGCACCTGAAAATCAGCAACCCCAGATGATCGAGGAGTTGAAAACCATGCCCAAATCCATTGTGGCTGCCCTGCAGATCGGCTCGTTGCCCGGAGGCAAAGCTGACACCCTGGCGCAGATCCTTTCCTATGAAGATGCCGTACGCCAGGCCGGAGCACGCTTGGTGGTGATGCCCGAAGCGCTGCTGGGTGGGTATCCGAAGGGAGAAAGCTTCGGTACACAGTTGGGGTACCGGTTGCCCGAGGGGCGCGAGGCCTTTGCTCGTTATTTTGCCAACGCCATCGACGTGCCGGGCAGTGAAACCGAGGCCTTGGCCGGGTTTTCGGCGCGCACGGGGGCAAGTCTGGTAGTGGGTGTCATTGAGCGTGACGGCAGTACCTTGTACTGCACCGCCCTGTATTTCGAGCCCGATGCCGGCCTGGTGGCCAAGCATCGCAAGCTGATGCCCACTGGCACTGAGCGTCTGATTTGGGGTAAGGGCGACGGCTCGACTTTACCGGTGATCGACAGCCAGGTCGGTCGTGTAGGCGCTGCGGTGTGTTGGGAGAACATGATGCCGCTGTTGCGCACCGCGATGTACGCCAAAGGGGTGCAGGTCTGGTGTGCGCCGACGGTGGATGAGCGGGAGATGTGGCAGGTGACCATGCGTCATATCGCCCACGAAGGTCGTTGCTTCGTGGTCAGCGCCTGTCAGGTTCAGGCCTCGCCTCAGGCGCTAGGCATTGAAGTGGCGAACTGGCCCGCCGAGCGTCCCTTGATTGCCGGCGGCAGTGTAATTGTCGGCCCCATGGGGGACGTCCTGGCCGGTCCGCTTAAAGGCACAAGCGGGTTGTTGACCGCCGAAATCGATACCGATGAACTGGTACCAGCGCGCTATGACTATGACGTGGTCGGCCATTACGCCAGGCCAGATGTGTTCGAACTGGTGGTGGACGAGCGGGCCAAACCCGGCGTGCGTTTCACTCGCTGATTTACCAAGTGGCCGCGGTACCCGGCAAGTCCAGGGTGCCGCGATCCACGAAGCGCAGGGTGCCGAACAGTCCACCGGCCAGTTTGCCTTTGAGTACGTAAGGCAGGTTGTCCAGGCTTTGGGTCTGGCTCAGGCCCAGCGTCTGGCGTAGCACGGAGAAAGCCGAGATGCTCACTGGCACGCTCAGTACCGCCTCGGAGAACCGTGGGATGGATCCGGTCTGATCGCTGACCCCCGATGCCAGTGTCCGGCCATTAACCTCGAGGTCGAGCGCGACACCGTTGTAATCGATGGCGGTTTCGTTAGGGTTCTGCAATCGCAGTTTCACGGCAAAGCGCATCTCCAGCTCCTGGCTGGGCAACGGTTCGATGCCCACCACGGTGATGTTCAGCGGATCGCGGTGCGGGAAGAGGGCGCAGGCGCTCAGGCTGAGCAACATCAGGAAAAGGGACACACCGAGGGCTCTGCGCATGGATAAACTCTCACGATAATAGGTAGGGCAAACGGGCGAGCTGTTGAGCACGATAACCCACATTTCTCTCAAACCACCGCACATCACGCGGTTTCCCGTCCAGTTCAATCCAGACAGGGCTCATGGCTCCTGACAGTTTCTGACAGCAGGCTCTGCTAATCTGCGTCAATCTTTTTTCCGGATCGCCCATCGTGTCGCGTACCACTCGACTGCTCACATTATTGCAAGTCTTGCGAGGCAAGCGCTGCCCGGTTACCGCTGCGACATTGGCGGCCGAGTTGAAAGTGTCCGAGCGCACGCTCTACCGCGATATCGCCGAACTCTCGGCCCTGGGGGCGCCGATCCAGGGCGAGGCGGGCATTGGCTATGTGTTGCGCAGCGGCCTGTTCCTGCCGCCATTGATGTTCACGGCTGATGAAATCGAAGCCATTGTGCTGGGGCTGCGCTACGTTGATCAGCGTGGCGACGAGGTGCTGGGCAAGGCTGCTGCCGACGCTTTGGCCAAGGTGGCCGCAGTGCTGGCGCCTGACGTCCGGGATGCCCTGCGCAACCCCACGGTGTTGCCCGGGCCCCCTGGCTATGGCTATCCACAGAATACGGTGGAGCTGAATGTGTACCGCCAGGCCATTCGCGCTCAAGCCAAGCTGCATATCGACTACGCCGACGTGAACAAAAACCCCAGCCAGCGCCTGATCTGGCCGTTGGCCCTGGGTTTTTTCAATGAGGCGCGGGTAGTGGTTGCCTGGTGTGAACTACGCGGCGCCTATCGGACCTTTCGCACTGACCGGATTGCTTCTGCCACCGAGCAGGGCGAGCGCTATCCTGGCCGGCGCAGCGACTTGTTGCGCGCCTGGTTCAAACTGATGGAACTGGACGAAATGGGGCGTTTCACTCCTGACAAAAACTGACACAAGGCTGTTCTAGCATGGTGTCAGATCGATAAAACAAGGAGCCCTACCATGTCCAATCCCGTCTCTTCCCTGGCCCCGGCCATCGCCGGCTATATTGCGGCCGCCAATGCCCGTGACAGTTCGGCGGTGACGCGTTTTTTCGCCGAGGATGCCAATGTGTTCGATGAAGGCCAGCACCGCGCCGGCACCCAGGCCATCGCTCAATGGATGGAAGACACCGCCCGGCGTTTACAGCCTCGGGTCGAGGTGCTCAATGTGCAGCAACGCACCGGTAAGGTGCTGGTGCATAACCTGATCTCCGGAACTTTCCCCGGCAGCCCGCTGGAGTTGCGCTACACCTTCAGGCTCGACGAGCAGGGGAAGATCAGTCGGCTGGATATCTCGATCTAGATGTTTGCACGTTGGTTCGTCAGCATTTGTGGCGAGGAGATAAATCGCCTCGCCACAGGGTTTTGTTTGGGTTCACAGACAGGTGAGGTCACTCACTCAAAGCCGCCGGCATGGCATACTCCCCGACCTCGTTTTCCGGATCCGGGCCGTATGACTTTCGACTCCCCCTTGAGCGCCTGGCAGCATGCCATCGAACACCATGGCTTTGTCCAGGATGAAGCCCAGGAACTGGCCATCATGGCTCTGCAAGAGTGCCACCAGGCACTGCACGAGGGGCGCAAGTCGATCCAGGGGGTTTATCTCTGGGGGCCGGTCGGCCGCGGCAAGACCTGGCTGATGGACCGTTTCTACGAAAGCCTGAGGGTGCCGGCCCGTCGTCAGCATTTCCATCATTTCATGGCCTGGGTGCATCAGCGCTCGTTCCAGCTTACGGGCACGCCGGACCCTTTGCAGGCATTGGCTGCAGAACTGAGCCAAGAGGTCAGGGTGTTGTGTTTCGACGAGTTGTTCGTCACCGACATTGGCGATGCCATCATTCTGAGCCGTCTGTTTCAGGTCATGTTCGAGCGGGGCATGGTGGTGGTCAGCACCTCCAACCTGCCGCCCGAGGAGCTTTATGCCAACGGCCACAACCGCGAGCGATTCCTGCCCACCATCACGGCGATCAAGCAGCACATGCAGGTTGTGCCGGTGAACGGATGGCAAGATCATCGCCAGCATCCGGGAGCATTGCAGCAGCGCTACTGGCTACGCGACGGCGGACAACCCGATCCGTTGGAGGCTGTTTTTGCCCAGTTGACCGCAGGACAGGCGTCCAACAGTTTGCCGATTGAAGTTGGCCATCGTCTGCTTCAGCCCGTGCGGGCCAGCGATACGGTGCTCTGGAGTCGTTACGCGGATATGTGCGAACAGCCGTTCTCAGCCATGGATTTCATGGCACTGTGCGACCGTTTCAAGGCCATCCTGATCAGCGACGTACCGAGTCTGAGCGCCGAGCAGCGCGAGGGACGCATTGCCCGTGGAACCGAAGACGGGGTTGAAAGGGTAGAGGCTGGTGATCGTGAGTTGCCGCAGTTGTCCATCCATGATGACGGTGTGCGGCGTTTCATCGCCCTGGTCGATGAATGCTACGACCGCAAGGTGCCGTTGTACCTTTCAGCACAGGTGCCGATGGACCGGTTGTACACCGAGGGCTATCTGCAATTCCCGTTTCGTCGTACGCTCAGTCGCCTGCAGGAAATGCAAATGCAGCGTTTTGGTCAGTCCGCATGACCGTATCCCGCCGACGGCACCGGAGCCGCCGGTACTACCGAAGTGAGATGGAACGCCGTGGAAGAAACCAGGGACATTCTTGTATTGCAAGCCAGCTATACCAATGCAGTCCACGCCGAAGCAATCTGTTATGTGCTCAACGGCTATGCCGAAGATCCAATGGGCGGTGGCCAGTCGCTGCCGCCGGAAGTGCTGCTGCATCTACCCGAGGAACTGGCCAAGCGCCCCCATGCTTTCAGCGTACTGGCTTTCGTCAACGGCGAACCAGCGGGCCTGGTCAATTGCTTCGAAGGTTTTTCGACCTTCGCCTGCAGACCTCTGGTCAATGTCCACGATGTTGTGGTGATGAAGCCGTTCCGCGGGTTGGGGTTGAGCCAGAAGATGCTGCAGAAGGTCGAGGATATCGCCCGCCAGCGTGGTTGCTGCAAAATCACCCTGGAAGTGCTTGAAGGCAATGCCATCGCCCAGGCCAGCTATACCAGGTTTGGCTTTGCCCCAGGCATGTTCGACCCGGCCCATGGCCGTATGCTGTTCTGGACAAAGCCCCTGTAGAGGCCGCCCCTGTGGTAGCGGGCGAGGGCGGTGGTTATTTTTGCACGACCCGCACCGCAGGCGCCTTGGGCTGCATCAGGCTGAAGTCGATCAAGGCCTTGCGCTGGTGTTCATAAGGGTTGCCGATCAACAGCGGGCGGGCCTTGAAGTCATCGCTCACCAGGCTTTTGCTGCGGTCCAGCTCATCAAAACTCAAACCGGCCAGGTCTGCCCAGGTGTGGATCAAGTGAGAGCTGCTGTAGGGGCGTGACAGGTCACCGCTGAAGTTCCAGTCATGAGTTTCACGCCACTTGGGCGAGGCCCAGGCGATGAACGGAATGGTGTACATCGGCGCGGTCGGCTTGCCTTCGTTGCGGCCAAGCGTGCTATGGCCCGGCGAATCGAACACGTCTTCACCATGGTCCGACAGGTACAGCAAAAAGCCGTTGGGGTCGGTTTTGGCGTAGTCCTTGATCAGGCTGGACACTACAAAGTCGTTGTACAGCACCGCGTTGTCGTAACTGTTGTAGGTCGGGACCTGGTCGTCACGCACCCCCGCCGGTACGCCCTGGCGGTCGGTGAACTTCTTGAAGGTGGGCGGATACCGGTACTGATAGCTCATGTGGGTGCCGAGCAGGTGCACCACGATCAGTTTGCGCGCAGCGCTGTCTGCCAGGGCCTGGTTGAACGGGGCGATCACATCGCCGTCGTATTGCGCCGCGTTCTGGTTGCGGTTGTTGTTCAGGTATACCTGCGCATCGGCCTGTTGAGAGAAGGTCGTGAGCATGGTGTTGCGCTTGGTCATGGTCTGCTGGTTAGTGATCCAGAAGGTCTTGTAACCGGCCTGCTTCATCATGCTCACCAGGGACGGTGTGCTCAGGTAAAGGTCTGGGTTCTGTTCATCGGCGAACGTCAGCACCTGCTGCAGCGCTTCGATGGTGTAGGGGCGCGGGGTGATGACATTGTCGAAAACCGAGAGCTGGTCCTTGAGCTTGTCCAGTTCCGGGGTGGTTTTCCTTGGGTAACCGTACAGGCTCATGCGCTGGCGGTTGGTGGACTCGCCGATGACCAGCACCAGAGTGGCGGGCTGGTCGGCCATGGCGTCCTTCAGGTGGCCCAGGGGGGCGATCTTGCTGGCGCTGTGAAGCATGCCCTGCATGTTTTCCAGTTGCTCGCCATAGCGCCGGTAAGCAACCAGCATCTGCCACGGCACGGCCGGCTCGATGCGACTTTCGAATTTCTCCAGGCCACCGGCAAGCGTGCCGGCACGCAGGGTGTGCTTGACTAGCGGATAGCCGACCACCGCCACCACAATCGCAGTCGCCGCGACCATGGCTTGGCCGCGGGGCAGGTACACCGGGCGCAGACGTGTCCAGAGCCAATATCCGACGGCGGTATGGGCCAGGAAGGCCGCCACCATCCACCAGGCAAAATACTGCGTCATGTACTCGCCGGCTTCGGACACGTTCGATTCGAACATGATGAAGATGACGCTCTGGGAAAACTCCTGCTGATAGATGAAGAAGTAGCCCAGGCTGGCCATGGAGCAAGCCCACAGGACCACGCCGATCAGCGCGGCAAGTAGGCGGGTCCGGGCAGGAAAGAGCAGCATGGGCGCCAGCCACAGCCCACTCATCACGAATGCCTGGCGAAACCCGGTGAACCCAGAGGTGTCGGTCACCAGTATGAGCAGTTGGGTAATGCCCGAGAAATACCAGAAAAACAGAAATAACCAGCCAAACCCGGCCCAGTCGAAACTTTTCGCAGTCGTTGTGCTGCGTTTGAACAAACTCATCAAGCGCTCCAGCCTTCCTGTCGACGAAGCCGCTGGCACCCATTGGATGCCCATAGGCATGCGCCGAACTATCCTAAAAGGCCAGGAGTATCGCGATGGAGGTGTGAAAAATTTGTGAGATATTTGGTTACAAGACGAATGTCGGGGGCTGTGGCGAAGGCGTTTCTTGTGGCGAGGAAATTTATTTCGGTGGTCGCGTTGCCACCTCACGCACTGAAACCCGCGCACTCAGGGGTGGGACCGCTACGCGCTGCGGCAGGGACACATGCCCTTGGCACGGATGGGTATGCATGGAAATGACACCGGTTTGTCCAGTGCCACTTCCGGCGCCGCGCCTCTGCTCGGGGGTTACCGAGCCAGGGCCTGGCTCTGATGGGACAGCTGGGAGTGTTGCAACTGCATGCGCAATTGCGTCACCTCATCAAGCAGCAGATCACGCTCTTCTTTGAGCAGGCGTAATTCGTCGCGACGAATGGTCACGTAAAGGGTTTGGGGAGGACGTGCGGTAACTACGGAGTCCATTGCTCACCTCGCAAATGGCGTACATCAACTATAGAGATGTCGCCAGTATTTGGTCGACACCTCTACTATCGGCGCCGATTCTGATTTCTTTTGCTTGTGATTGGAACTTTTTTATTTTTCATGGTCGCTGTGTCTTTGGCCGGATCTGGAGCGTTATCCCTTGTGATCGCTCGAATTACCCGGAAACTATGCAGCAATGCTCTGGACTAACCTCCACTCGTCGATTGAGCTAAACCTTTGACACACCTTTATTTGTAGTAGGGAGCATCAGCACATGCAACTCGGGATCATTGGACTGGGCCGCATGGGCGGCAATATTGCGCGGCGCCTGATGCTCAATGGGCATACCACCGTCGTCTACGATCGCAATGCCGCCTTTGTTGAAAACCTGAGCCAGGAGGGCGCAACGGGCGTCGCGGATCTGCCGCAACTGGTGGCCGGTCTGGAAAAACCACGGGCTGTCTGGGTCATGTTGCCTGCCGGCGCACCCACCGAAGACACGATTAACGTTCTCAGCGAGTTGCTGGAGCCGGGCGACGTCATCATTGATGGCGGTAACACGTACTACAAGGATGACATCCGTCGCGCGCAGGCCTTGTCGGTCAAGGGCCTGAATTATATCGACGTCGGCACTTCCGGCGGCGTTTGGGGCCTGGAACGCGGTTATTGCATGATGATTGGGGGTGACGCCGAAGTGGTGAAGCGCCTGGACCCCTTGTTTGACAGCCTGGCACCAGGGATGGGCGATATCCCGCGCACCCGCGACCGCAAGTCCGACGATGATCGCGCTGAACGCGGCTACATCCACGCGGGCCCGGCCGGTTCGGGGCATTTCGTGAAGATGATCCACAACGGCATTGAATACGGAATGATGCAGGCCTTCGCCGAGGGCTTTGACATCCTCAAGACCAAATCCAGCGAAAGCCTGCCACCTGAGCAGCGATTTGACTTGAACGTGGCCGATATCGCCGAAGTCTGGCGTCGCGGCAGTGTGGTGTCGTCCTGGCTGCTGGATTTGACCGCCGACGCCTTGGCCAGCGATCCGAAGTTGGACGGCTTCTCCGGTGAGGTTGCCGACAGTGGTGAAGGACGCTGGACCATCGAAGCGGCCATTGAGCAAGCGGTGCCGGTGCCGGTGCTCTCCAGTTCATTGTTCGCCCGTTTCCGCTCGCGCCAGCAGAGCACCTACGGTGACAAGATGCTCTCGGCCATGCGCTTTGGCTTCGGTGGTCACGTGGAGACGCCGAAAAAATGACCTCGATCGGCAGGAAATCCAAGGCAGAACCCGCGCCGCCGACCACGCTGTTTCTGTTCGGCGCCCATGGTGATCTGGTCAAGCGTCTGCTGATGCCGGCGCTGTACCACCTCAGTCGCGACGGGCTGCTGGGGGATGGCCTGCAGATCATTGGCGTCGACCACAACGCTATCAGTGATGTGGACTTCGCCCGGAAACTCGAGGATTTCATCCGTCACCAGGCGGCGAGCAAGGGCGGCGATGCCGACCGGGCGCTCGACCCGGTGCTGTGGGCCAGTCTGGCTCGGGGCATCAGTTACGTTCAGGGTGACTTCCTCGATGACAGCACCTACCAAGCACTGGCGGCGAAGATCGCCGCCAGTGGCACCGGCAACGCGGTTTTCTATCTGGCGACCGCGCCGCGCTTTTTCAGTGAAGTGGTCCGCCGCCTCGGCGCGGCCGGGCTGCTTCAAGAGCAGGATGATGCCTTCCGGCGTGTGGTGATCGAGAAACCGTTCGGTTCCGACCTGCAAACCGCCGAAGCGCTCAATGCCTGCCTGCTCAAAGTCATGAGCGAAAAACAGATCTACCGGATCGACCATTACCTAGGCAAGGAAACGGTGCAGAACATTCTGGTCAGCCGTTTTTCCAACAGCCTGTTCGAGGCCTTCTGGAACAATCACTACATCGACCATGTACAAATCACCGCCGCGGAAACCGTTGGCGTGGAAACCCGTGGCAGTTTCTATGAACACACCGGCGCCCTGCGGGACATGGTGCCCAACCACTTGTTCCAGTTGCTGGCGATGGTGGCCATGGAACCGCCGGCCGCCTTTGGCGCCGATGCGGTGCGTGGTGAGAAGGCCAAGGTGGTCGGGGCCATTCGCCCCTGGTCGGTGGAGCAGGCCCGCGCCAACTCGGTGCGTGGCCAGTACACCGCAGGCCACGTCGACGACAGACCGGTCAATGGTTACCGCGAGGAAGCCAATGTCGCGCCCGACAGCAATACCGAAACCTACGTCGCCCTCAAGGTGATGATCGATAACTGGCGTTGGGTCGGGGTGCCGTTTTACCTGCGCACAGGCAAACGCATGAGTGTGCGGGACACGGAAATTGTCATCTGCTTCAAACCGGCGCCTTACGCGCAGTTTCGCGATACCGAAGTCGATGAACTGCAACCTACGTACTTGAGAATCCAGATCCAGCCCAATGAAGGCATGTGGTTCGACCTGCTGGCCAAGCGGCCGGGGCCGACCCTCGACATGGCGAATATTGAACTGGGATTTGCCTACAAGGACTTCTTCGAAATGCAACCGTCCACGGGCTACGAAACCTTGATCTACGACTGCCTGACCGGCGATCAGACCTTGTTCCAGCGTGCCGACAACATTGAAAACGGCTGGCGTGTGGTCCAGCCGTTCCTCGATGCCTGGCAACAGGACGCGACGGTCCAGTTCTACAAGGCCGGCGAAGATGGTCCGTCGGCCGCAGATGACCTGCTGACACGCGATGGCCGCGTTTGGCATGCGCTCGATGAGTGATCAGGTGAAACACCCCATCCGGTTTTTACTCAGTGACATGGACGGCACGCTGTTGCTGCCCGACCACAGTCTCAACCAGCGCACTATCGAGGCCGTTCGCTCGCTGCGCGAGGCGGGCGTGATGTTCAGCCTCGCCACCGGGCGGCCGCCCCGGGCGATGTTGCAGCAGATCGAAGCCTTGGGCGTGGACCTGCCTACCGCCGCGTTCAATGGCGGTACGCTGGTCCACCCGGACGGCAGTTTCCTCGCCGTGCACTACCTGCCAGATGAGGCGGCTTTGGCGACGCTGGCCTTGTACGCCGACCAGCCTGATATCGAGGTCTGGGTGTTTGCCGACGGTGACTGGCTGGTGCGCGACGCCAACGGTCCGATGGTGCCGGTGGAGACGCGTGGGCTTGGCTATCCGCCGGTGCAAGTCGAGAGTTTCGAGCCTTACCTGGAACGTATCGACAAGATCGTCGCCACCAGCGCCAATACGCAGCTACTGGTTGAGCTGGAGGCGCGCTTGCATCCGCTGCTCAAGGGCCAGGCTCAGGTCTCGCGTTCGCAACCGATCTATCTGGATGTGACGGCGATGCGGGCAAACAAGGGTGAAGCGCTGGCGACCCTGGCAGCGTTCTTGGGGGTGCCGTTGGAACAGACTGCCGCCATGGGCGACGGTGGCAACGATCCGGCGATGTTTCACCGTGCGGGGTTGTCGATTGCCATGGGGCAGGCGGAGGCGGCGATTCAGCGTCAGGCCGATGTCATCACCGCAGCCAACACCGAAGACGGTGCGGCACTGGCAATCGAGCGATTCATTCTGGCTCGATGAACCACGCAAATCATCAGGGCCGGTACCGCACCACCACCGCCCGATACGTGCCATGCAGAGAGCAGCCGCCCACCAGGATCTTTCCGTCTGCCTGCAGCGCCAGGGATGTGGCGGTGTCGAGGCTGTAGCCCAGCCGAGTGCGGACCCAACCGCTGCCCTCGCCGAAATCCGGGTCGAGGCTGGCGTCCGGCAAGTGCCGGGCCAGAACGAAGTCCGTTTCGATACCGCCGATGGTGGCCCCAGCGGTCACTAGCTTTGCGTCCGCTTGAAGCTGGGCCGCCGTCCACTGACTGGCGCTGTTGCCAAATTTCAGGAACTGACACTGTCCTTGATTGCAGCGAGGGTCCGGTTTGCCGTCCCTGCCCACTCTTAGCGACAGGCAATGCATCGGGTCGCGGCTGCTGCCCAGTGCTTGCAGATCACCGTCTGGAAGTTGGACGATCTGGCTGACCATCACGCTGTGCTGCTGGGTCGTGATGGACAGGAAACCGTCCTCGCCAAAGCTGTCATCCAGTGTGCCGCTGGGATCATAGCGGGCCATCAAACCTTGTTGGGGCAAGTCAATCACTCCGCCGACCACGATGCTGCCGTCGGCCTGAAGCGCCACACAACCCAGCCAAGTGTTTTTCAACAGATGCCGGACCATCACAAAGCCGCGGTTGTTGAACGAAGTGTCCAATGCGCCGTCCGGCAGGAGCCGGATCAGGATGCCGACATGGTCAGATAATTGGTAATGATGGTTGGCGAGGATGAGGATCCGGCCATCGGTCTGCACCCGCATGTCACAGGCTTCAAGACCTGGTACGCCGGGTGGGAGCCAGGTGTCGCGCAGACCTTGGGAGAGGTTGCCGCACAGCCGTATGACCTGCCGCCCGGCGCTGCCGAAGCTTTGAACGGCGCGGCCCTGCTGATCGAACAGCGCGATGGCGGGCAGGGTGCGGTCGCTGTTTTCGTAGTGCAGACCGGACAGCAGGATACGGCCGTCGGGTAATTCCATCACCTTGCCTGCCGTGGCTTCGAAGCCGCGCTCAAAAGAGCCGATCACATAGCCATGGTGTCCGAAGTTCGCGTCAGCCGAACCGTCGTGGTTGAGCCGTGCAAGCCCGAACCGGCTGCCTTCGGTCGTTTCGATCCGGGCTGCCACCAGGATCCTTCCGGCATGATCGACCGTCAGGCCCGTGGTCAGGCTCCCGAGGCTACCGGTGAAATGCAACCAGGCTTTACCGTTATCGGCAAAGCCTGGGTCGAGATGGCCGGCACAGGTCGCGGCCGTCGGCATTGCAAACGCGGATTGATCGAGCATGCATGCCTCTCCTTGCGTGTCGATAAGCCCGGAGGGGCGACGACTGCATGAGGGCAACATTCAATCCCTGAATGTGACAATGCACAACTATCAGACTCTGCAGAAACAGCAGCGAATCGTGCCAGAACACTGGCTTTTCGATCCAGTGCAAAGCCTGCAATCCATCATCAGGTTTACCGCTAAGGATTTACTCAGGCATGGACCAGGATTGCAGGGTGTAGCCTTCCTGGCTCAACTCGGCACGGGCCTGTTTCAAGCAGTCAGCCAGTTGGGCCGGGTCGGTGTAGGCACTGCTTGGAATCTGAGTGCGGCCAATATGAGTATTGGTGCGGTCAATGACGGTCAGGCTCAGTTCACCATTACCGTCTTGTGGAGCCCAGGCCACGCATTGAAAAGGACGAAAGGCGCGGTCGGCAATCAAAAGAGCTTCGTTGATACGGAGCGGGGCGTTCATGGCGTTATCTCTTAAGTATGCCCAATCAAATGATGTGCCGTCGGTTGGGCGTACCGGGCGGCTGGTTACTTGTACTGATGTCTTGTAAGGGGGGGCAGGTCACACATTCCTTAAATAAATTTCGATTTTCTTTCAGACCCGGCTTTTGGACTTTTGTTTGAAAGCTTGATGAAAGATTCCAGCGGGCGACAACTAACGAAACGCGCGCTTATAACCACTTTAAAGCGAACTCGATAATCAATTGATACAAGCAGGTGTCAACTTCTTGCTACTGTTACATGCAGGTTCGCCAAACGACTGTTTTTCCTCATATTCCTTATTTTGGCGCCAAGGATCAGTCATGATCGAAGCCAGTACGTCGCGTCGTCTGCTCGTGGTTGATCCCTGCGATGATTGCCATCGCCTGTTGCCCGGATTACGCACCATTGGCTGGGACGTGGAGAGTTGTTCCCTGGAACATGCGGGCGATCGAACGTGCGATGTGGGCCTGTTGCGACTTCAACCTTTTCATCTGGAACGGCCGGAGGCGGTCAAGGAGTTGATCAGTCGCAGCGGCACCGAGTGGATCGCCGTGCTGAATCAGGAAGTGTTGCGTCTGAAGAATGTGGGGGATTTTGTCTGCGAGTGGTTTTTTGATTTTCATACCTTGCCATTCGACGTGTCCCGGGTTCAGGTGACTCTGGGCCGCGCCTTTGGCATGGCGCGTTTGCGCGGACAGGGCTCGATTCACATCAATGAGCCCGAACATGAATTACTGGGCGACAGCAAACCCATTCGGGAGCTGCGCAAATTGTTGAGCAAGCTGGCACCTGCCGAATCGCCAGTGTTGATTCGCGGTGAAAGCGGCACCGGCAAGGAGTTGGTGGCGCGCACGCTGCATCGCCAATCCCATCGGCGCAACAAACCGTTCATTGCCATCAATTGTGGCGCGATACCGGAGCACTTGATCCAGTCGGAATTGTTCGGGCACGAGAAAGGCGCTTTCACGGGTGCCCATCAGCGCAAGATCGGGCGGATCGAAGCGGCTCACGGCGGCACCCTGTTTCTGGATGAAATTGGCGACCTGCCGTTGGAGCTACAGGCCAATCTGTTGCGTTTCCTGCAGGAGAAACACATCGAGCGGGTCGGAGGCAGCCAGCCGATCGCCGTCGATGTGCGGATTTTGGCCGCCACCCATGTGGATCTGGAGGCCGCCATCGAGCACAAGCTGTTTCGTGAAGACCTGTATTATCGCTTGAACGTGCTGCAGGTGCTGATGGCGCCGTTGCGTGAACGCCATGGCGATTTGTCGATGCTGGCCAGCCACTTCTCGCATTTCTACAGTCAGGAAACCGGTCGCCGGCCTCGCAGTTTCAGTGAAGACGCGTTGGTGGCCATGGGCAAGCATGACTGGCCGGGCAATGTGCGTGAGCTGGCCAACCGGGTACGTCGCGGCCTGGTGTTGGCCGAGGGGCGGCAGATCGAAGCGATGGACCTTGGCCTGACAGGTCATCAAGGGCCGGTGGCGCCGATGGGCACCCTTGAAGACTACAAGACCCGTGCTGAGCGCCAGGCGCTGAGCGATGTGCTTAACCGGCACAGTGACAACCTGAGTGTTGCTGCCCGCGTGCTGGGCATATCGCGGCCGACGTTCTACCGGCTTCTGCACAAGCATCAAATCCGCTGAATCAACCCTTGCACTACTCGATGTGAGAGCGAGCCTGCTCGCGGTAGCGGTGTGTCAGTCACCAACAGGTCACTGATCTACCACTACCGCGAGCAGGCTCGCTCCCACAGGGCACTGCGTTAGAAGTAATACGGGAATTTCAGGCTAAAGGTGAAGTCCGGTGCATCGTCGGTCAGACCGATGGACAGGTTGGGGACGATGGTCAGGTTGTCGCTGGCGGCTACGGTCATGCCGATGTTGAAGTAGCCGGCATTGGCGTCGCTGGAAACCACCGATTCCCAATCCCCGCCGTCCTGTTTGAGCTTGCTTTTCTTTTGTATGAGGTCGGAAACCGAGAACGACATACTCATCTTCTCGTTCAGCGCGAAGGCAATGCCCGCGCCGATCTGGAAGCTGTCGCCGATCCGCACCTTGCCCGGTATCCTCTGGTTGACGGTGGAGCTTATGTCGTCGAAGGACTCTTCGAAGTTATGGGTGTAGGAAAGGCTGCCGAACAGCACTGCCGGATCGAAGGTCTTGACCAGCGAGATCCCGGGTGTGATCGACCATACGCCGTTGCCGGTGGGCAGGTCTTCAGGCACGAACAGGTTGGTGTTGGCCTGGGACTGGCGCAGCTTGATGCCGAACGGCTCCTCGCCGGTTGGTGCCTTGACGCGCAGAGTGAGCACCGCGTCCGGGCTGTTGATCGATTCGTCCATGAACTTGTAGGCGATGCCGAAGTTGACGTCACCGATGGTGGGATCGCGGGTAACGGTTTCTTCGCTGGTCACCCCGGCTGCCCCTTGGTTGGCACCGCCGGACTGATAGGTGGATTCGCGGTAGACCACCGGTACGTTGAGGTCGAACTGCCAGCGATTGTCGAAGTTGTAACGGCCGGTGAGGTCCAAGGTCCAGGTGTCGGCCTTGATCCTGTCCAGGTTGATGTTGCCCAGGAAAATCGAGTCCAGGGCCAGGAAGCCGTTCAGAATCAATTGTCGTGTGTCGTAGCGCGAATAGGTCACGCCGGTTTCGAAGCTGAACTTGCCACCGCCAAAAAAGCCGCTGGCCTCGTCATAGAGGTTGGAGACACTCTGGGCGGGCTGCGAATCATCGGCCAGAGACTGCCCGTAACCGCTGCCACCGGCCGCTGCGCCGCCAGCCGCAGTCTGGTTGCCTTTCATGTCGGCTGGGGATTTGGCCAGGCGCTTGGGCGGGGGAGCAGCGGGTTGATCCTCGACCTGGCGGACTCGCTGTTCGAGTACCGCCAGGGCTCTTTGCTGGACCTCGTATCGTTGTCTGAGCTCGAGAAGCTCCTGCTTCAGTGCTTGAATGTCGGCGTCAGGTGCTGCTTGCAGCAGGGGCGCCGGTAAAAGAGTGCTTACGCACATCACAGCGCGCAACGATACGGATCGATACATGAAATATGCCGTCCCTATTTGCCCAGTGGTCGCAAGGCAGCGTAGTTCAATATCCGAGATTGCGCAGTCCGCGCAGCTGGGTCAGGTTGCAGTCCAAAGCCCCGGCGCTGAGGCCGTTGTTGTTCAACACCACGTTGAGTTGCGTCATGTTGTTGACCAGGTTGCTGTTACCCAGCAAGCGAGTGTTTTGCAGCAAGCCGCCCTGGGCGACTTGTTGCAGAGAACTACCCTGGTTGTGGTTGGCCTGGATCGCCATCTGCACGCCGCTGCCGGTGGCGGTAACCGCGACACTGCCGGCGGCGTTGCTGCCGCTGATGGTTTGGCCTTTGCTCAGCAGTTGGCCTTGAGCAGGCACCAATGCGGGTGCCTGGTTGCTTTCCCTGACGTTGATGCTGACGCTGTTGTAGGCGGAATTGCCATCGCCCGCGGCGCGCACGCTCTGGGTCACGCCCTGGCCACCGGCCAGGCCCGCGCCACCGACAATGTTGCCGCTGCCCTGTTGCGGGGCCTGGCCATTGCCGGTCTGCTTGATCGTTGAGACATAGAACTGGGGTTTGACGGTGGCCGCCTGGATTTGCATGGAACTGCTCGCACCAATCAGGTCGCCACTGGCGTTGCGCCAGGTGCTGCTCATGACGATGCCGAAGCTGATGACCCGTCCGGGCATGACATAGCGTCCACGCAGTTCGGCAAGCTCCTGATCCTTGACTTCGATGGGTTTGAATCCGGCGTGGGCATGGCCCGACACAGCCGCGGCAAGGCTGGCAAACACCAGCCAGCGTGAAGTTTTCATGTGCTGCTCCCGGAGCTTCCTGCTCCTTTTGTACTTATGGTTGGCGATTGGTCGGCGATTAGAAAAAGTCGCTCTGTATGAAACCAAAATCCATCAGCTCTGCATCTTTGACCGGATTGAACCCGTCCAGTTTGTTACGCGCCGTCAGCGGTTGCGGAGGGGTACGCAGTGCGTTGGTCTTGTCGTAACCCGGGCCGACGATGGCAAACACGATACCGTTCCAGCCTTTGACGAAATCATCATGGGCGTAGCGCTTGTGCCCCAGTACGGGGTCGGCGATATAGACCCATTGCCGGTCGGCTCGCTGCAATACCACGAAGTGCTTGTAGCCACGGATGTCCATCAGGACCACCACCGGAATTGTCACTGCCTCGAGCTTTTCTGGCGGTATCCGGTAGCCCCGGGCGCGCATGCCGATGCTTTCCACGTAGCGCTTCATATCGAGCATGGAAAATCCCTGGGTGCGGACCAGGTCATGGTCGGCTTTGACCAGCATGCCCTTGATGACGTGCTCTTCATCCACGTCAAGCCAATAGGCCTGGCGCAGTACCGTGGCCAGCGCGGCGGCGCCGCAACTGAAATCGGTTTTCTGTTCGACGATGTCACTGAACTTGCGCTCGCGCACACTCTGTACTGGCTTGTAGACCAACATGCCGCCGGGTAGGGCAGCGACCGGCATTTGCGCAGCTTCAGCCACGCCGGCCAGACAAAGGAGCAGAGAAAGGGCTGCCGCTCGCATGATCGATACGCCTTATGCACACCTGGGAAAGAAGCCCCGTTTCCGGGGCTTCGTTTCGATCGCGCTTACATGCAAGCCCTGCAACCGGCCGAAATGGACAGCGAGTTGCTTTGCTGGTTGCCCACGCCCGCCGACACGTTGGCGCCGCCGTTACCGGAGAAGCCGTTCATGGAGTTGGTCATGGTCGCGTTGTTGATGACAGGGTTTTTCCAGCCATCGCGGGTCAGCACTTGTTGAGTGTTGCTGCCGGCCAGTTCGAAAGTGCCCACGGCGGAGAACTTGAACTTGTCGTCATCGTGACCGCCGCCGTATCCGCCTCTGTTGCCCCAGCCACCATGGTCGTCGTCTTCGACGGTGCCGGTGCCTTTGGCCTTGAAGGTGCCGGAAGCGGCATAGGTGCTGGTGAGGGTGTCGGTCTTGTAGGTCCGTACGCCCTTGTTGTCGACCACAAGGCCGGTGGAAGACTGATCAGCCGAGGCTGCGGCCTCTGCGACACGTCCGCCCGATACAGCGATGGCCAGGTTGTTTTTCTGTTGGTTGAAGTTGCCGGCCGTCACGTTGATGCCGATGTTGCCGGAGCCATTGTTGCCCGCATTGGTGAGCGAGGCGTTGTTTCGGGTCGAGTTGTTTTTGACGTAGTTATTGTTATTGACCTGCATGGCGCTGGAGGTCGCGACCGCCGAGCCGAAGATGAATGCTTCGTCAGCGGTGGCAATGGCGGCGGCGTTGTCCTGCTGGTTGCCATCGCCGGCGGCGATGTTGGCGCCCATATTGCCGTTGCTGCCATTGAGCGAGTCAGCGGCTTCAGCCGTGTTGCGGGTGGCCTGGTTGGTCACCACGTTGCCGTCGCTGTTCTGCTCATCCATCACGGTCGCGCTAGCCCCGGCGGTGATCGAAAGCAGTTGTTCAAACGACGGACCTTGCGGACCGTGATTGCCATGCCCGTTGCCACGTCCGTTTCCATCAGCCTGTGCAGCCATTGCCATGACAGCGGCGAGAGCGAAAACCAATGGTTTAAGTGCCATTGTTGGTTTCATGGTGTTTCTCCTTGCGTGTCGTTGGTTAAGTGTCAGTACTTTCTTATGCCCACGGTTTTCGGGTCAGTCAGCGACCCGGATGCTCAGGGTGTTAGCCATGCGGTTCCCCACCCCGGCACTCTGGTTCACCTGGATAACCCCTCGGCTGCCGGTGAAGGCCTGGTCGCTGGTGACGACCTGGCGACTGCCGGTTGGGGTGCCAGTTGCTCCTGAGTTTGGTAACAACGCCACGTTCTGTTGAGAAAGGGCGCTATCGTCGATGCTCTGCGGCCGGGCACTGATGCCCACCCGCATGACATTGGCCATCTGGTTGTTGGCCCCGGCGGACTGGTTCACGCCCAGTACTCCGTTGCCGTTGCTAAATGAGCTGCCGCCGATGCGGGCCGTTGCGTTCATCGACGGGTCGGCCGCGGTGTCCAGTCGTTGACGCACGACAGTGGTGGCCTGGGCGTGAGTGCCGATGGCGATCGCCCGGGTGTTGGTCTGCTGGGTCTGATCGCCAGCGGCCTGGTTGACGTTGAAGTTGCCGGTATAGCGGCTGCCGGAATCCTGCAGATTGGCATTGCTGATCACCGCCGCGCCCGGATCGGCGAACGCGGTGGACGAGCCGAGCAGGGCAAGCAGAAACAGGGTTGGCTTCATGTCACTGACCTCCGGCCAGCCGGCCCAGCGGGGCCAGCCCTGAACTCAGCGAGCGGTTGATCGTGCCGGAGATGGCACCACCGTTGCCGCCACCGTGACCGGCGCGCATGCCCGGCAAGCCGTTGGGGTTGGTCACGATGTTCAGACCTTGTACGCCGGTGTTGTTCGGGTTCACGGCGTTGCGGATCGACGAGCCGCTGGCGACGCTGGCGAATTCGCCGTCGCTCAGCTCAATGCTGGCGGTCGCTTGATTGACTCGATCAGATGGGTTGGCGTTGACGGTGCTCGGGTAGGGGTCTTTGCCACCGTTGCGACCGATATGAACGGGCTGTACGTCACGGGTGAGCACAATGACGCCGTTGCCCTCGGCCTGCACGGGGAGGCTGAACGTCGCGCCAGCGGCGCAGCCGATCAACAGCATGCAGGTCAAGCTTCTATTGAAAGTCCCCACGGCATCGATTCCTTCTTCGGTGGGCTGGCCTTGGTCCAGCGTTGCGAAGGAGGAAGAGCAGGTGTTGTGCCGGTTATAAAAAATCTATCAAATTCAATGGGTTGGTATATTTCAGAGGAATTTCGCCCAGCACCTGTTTCATCCGTGAGACAGGCCGATAGAAGGCTAATGGCCGGGCGCTATCGCTTGGCTCTGGTTCAAGGCTTCGCAGCAGGTGTTTCAAGAACCTGACAAAGGCACTGGAAAAACCATCGAAGTGCTCTGGAGCCGGGTTTGCCAAGACTGGGGTGTTTCAAGAGTGGTACAAACAGAGGGGTAAATCAGGCTTGGAGCAGTCGAGTCACGGTTGCAAACACCCGTTCCCGACGTTGCGCCCAATCGCCTTCAATAACCTGGAAGGGTTGCTGATGCCGAACCAGCCATTGCTCGATAGCCTCGAAAAACCTCATTCGGTCTTCCAGTTCGGGTTGGCAGCGCAGGCCGTCGCCCGTCCATTCGACCTGTTGCGGGCTCAGCAGCAGGTGCAAGTCGTAATGGCGGGCCAGCAAGGCCGGCTCCAGCCAGCTTGGGCAGTCACCGAACAGGGTTTGGCTCCAGAGGATGTTGCTCAACAGGTGGGTGTCGAGGATCAACAACGGTGGTTTACCGGCGCGGGCTGCGTCTTCCCAGGCCAACTGTCCTGCGGCGATATCGGTGATGTCTGACAGGCGGGTCTCACGCGGATTCTGCTCCATGAAGTGGCGAACGTATTCGTCCACCCGCAAGCCGCCGAAGTGCTCCTGCAACTGCGCCGCCAGCCAGCTCTTGCCGCTGGACTCCGGGCCGGTGAGCACCATCACCTTCATGTGCGCAGGACCGGGTCGGCGCGCCATTCGCGCCAGCCTTGTACGGCCAACAGCGTGAACAAAGCGTAGAGCGCGGCGGTCAGGTACAGGTCCTTGTAGATGAACAAGCCCACGAAGATGATGTCCAGGGCGATCCACAACGGCCAGCATTGCACGCGTTTTTGCGCCATCCACCACTGCGCCACGAGACTGAAACCGGTGAGTGCAGCGTCGAGCCAGGGCTGGGCGGCGTCGGTCCAGTGCGCCATGGCAGCACCCAGCATCAGGCTGCCTGCCGCGCCGACCGCCAGGCCACGCAATACTGAAGGCGCGCCCAGACGGGTGATTTGTCGCCCCTCATGATGCTGCCCCGCACGAGTCCATTGGTACCAGCCATAGAGTTGCAGTACGGCGTAGACACACTGCAGCAACATGTCCGAGTACAGCTTCACTTCGAAGAAGATCCAGCTATAGAGCAGCACCATGACCAGGCCGATCGGCCAGCACCAGGGGTTCTGCTTGACGGTCAACCAGACAGCAATCACGCCGAGGGCTGCGGCAAACAGTTCAAGCCCGGACATGGCGATTCCTTGGGTAGTAGGAGAAGGCGGCGATTGTAAACGCTGGCGCCCGTTTTTCTATGCCTGGTAAACCTTCTTGAGCAGGCGCAGCAATTCTTCGCGCTCGGCACCGTCAAGCGTTGAGGTGGAGTCCAGGTCGCTCTGTGCGGCGATTTGCTTGAGTTCCTTGAGCAGGGTTTCGCCGGTTTTGCTCAGGAATATCCCGTAGGAGCGTTTGTCGGGCTTGCACCGCACCCGCACGGCCAGTGCCCGGCTTTCCAGCTTGTTCAACAGGGGCACGACTTGCGGCGGTTCGATCGACAGGGCCTTGGCCAGATCGGTCTGCATCAGGCCGGGGTTCTGGTCGATGATCGCCAGGGCCGAAAATTGGGCGGGCCGCAGATCGTGGATGGCGAGTCGACCGATCAGGTTCTGGAACAGTTTCAACTGGGCGCGACGCAGGGCGTAACCGATCAGATCATCCAGCGCGGAGTCCAGCGGGGCCTGTGCGTCGGTACCGCTGGCCTGGGGCTCGGCGGGTTCGGCAAGCTTGGAAGACTTGGCCATCGGAGGGAGCATCCTCAAGGTGAGTGATTAACAAGGCTATCCATTTTGCCGAGGTTGAAGCGCGATGGCTATGGTGGATATCGAAATCGTGATTTGTCGCTTTGTCCTGTCCGTTGGGAAAAATACAGATAAATGGATTAATAGTTAATTGACATAACTAGTTTTCGAGTTTAATTTTTGCTCATCTTCAGCCAAGAACAAGAGAGCACGCCCGCCATGAGCAATTACGAAGGTCGCTGGAAAACGGTCAAGGTCGATATCGAGGAAGGCATTGCCTGGGTCACCCTCAATCGTCCGGAAAAACGCAACGCCATGAGTCCGACGCTCAATCGCGAGATGATCGACGTGCTGGAAACCCTGGAGCAGGACCCGGCCGCCGGTGTACTGGTGCTGACCGGGGCCGGTGATGCCTGGACGGCCGGCATGGATCTCAAGGAGTATTTCCGCGAAGTGGATGCCGGGCCTGAAATCCTGCAAGAAAAAATCCGTCGCGAAGCCTCCCAGTGGCAATGGAAACTGCTGCGCATGTACGCCAAGCCGACCATTGCCATGGTCAATGGCTGGTGCTTCGGTGGCGGCTTCAGCCCGCTGGTGGCGTGTGACCTGGCGATCTGCGCTGACGAGGCGACCTTCGGCCTTTCGGAAATCAACTGGGGCATCCCGCCCGGTAATCTGGTCAGCAAGGCCATGGCTGATACCGTGGGCCATCGCCAGTCGCTGTACTACATCATGACCGGCAAAACCTTTGGCGGGCAGAAAGCCGCCGAGATGGGACTGGTCAACGAAAGCGTGCCCCTGGCGCAACTGCGCGAAGTCACCGTTGAGCTGGCGCGTAACCTGCTGGAGAAAAACCCGGTGGTGTTGCGAGCAGCCAAGCACGGGTTCAAACGCTGCCGCGAACTGACGTGGGAGCAGAATGAGGATTACCTGTATGCCAAGCTCGATCAGTCGCGCCTGCTCGACACCGAGGGTGGTCGCGAGCAGGGGATGAAGCAGTTCCTCGACGACAAGAGCATCAAGCCGGGGTTGCAGACCTACAAGCGCTGAGACGACGGCGCGGCGGGTGTCTATCCTGCGCCCGCAGGCTGTTGTTCAAAAGCCCTTGGCGCTACTGTGAATGTGTTCCCTATAAAGACAATAAAGAGGAATCACCATGCTGGACGTGCCCCTGTTGATCGGCGGCCAGTCGTGCCCCGCCCGTGACGGTCGGACTTTCGAGCGTTGCAATCCGGTAACCGGTGAAGTGGTCTCCCGTGTGGCGGCTGCCACGTTGGAGGATGCCGACGCCGCCGTGGCCGCCGCGCAAGCTGCGTTTCCCGCCTGGGCAGCGCTGGCGCCCAATGAGCGACGCACGCGTCTGCTGCGTGCCGCCGAGCAATTGCAGGCGCGCACTGGCGAGTTCATCGCCGCCGCCGGCGAGACGGGCGCCATGGCCAACTGGTACGGTTTCAACGTGCATCTGGCGGCGAATATGCTGCGCGAAGCCGCGTCCATGACCACCCAGATCAACGGCGAAATCATTCCTTCGGATGTGCCCGGCAGTTTTGCCATGGCCCTGCGTCAGCCTTGCGGCGTGGTGCTGGGTATCGCGCCGTGGAATGCCCCGGTGATTCTCGCCACCCGCGCCATCGCCATGCCGCTGGCCTGCGGCAACACCGTGGTGCTCAAGGCTTCTGAAATCAGCCCGGCGGTGCACCGCTTGATTGGCCAGGTATTGCAGGACGCCGGACTGGGCGATGGCGTGGTCAATGTCATCTGCAATGCCCCGGCAGATGCGCCGGCCATTGTCGCGCGGCTGATCGCCAACCCGGCGGTACGCCGGGTCAATTTCACCGGCTCGACCCATGTCGGGCGCATCGTTGGCGAACTATCGGCGCGCCACCTCAAGCCGGCATTACTGGAACTGGGCGGCAAGGCGCCGTTGCTGGTGCTGGATGACGCTGACTTGGATGCAGCGGTAGAAGCAGCCGCCTTCGGGGCGTACTTCAATCAGGGGCAGATTTGCATGTCCACCGAGCGGCTGATCGTCGATGCCAGCGTGGCCGATGCCTTTGTTTCCCGGCTGAGCGCCAAGATCGCCACCTTGCGTGCCGGTGATCCTGCGGCCGGTGATTCGGTATTGGGTTCGCTGGTAGACGTCAGTGCCGGCCAGCGTATCAAGGGGTTGATCGACGATGCCTTGGCCAAAGGCGCGACGCTGGTGGCGGGAGGGCAACTGGACGGCAGCATTCTGCAGCCGACCTTGCTCGACGGCGTCACTCCAGACATGCGCCTGTACCGCGAAGAGTCTTTCGGTCCGGTGGCCGTGTTGCTGCGTGGTGAAGGCGACGAAGCCTTGTTGCGCCTGGCCAACGACTCCGAGTTCGGCCTTTCGGCAGCCATTTTCAGCCGCGATACCACTCGGGCGTTGGCTTTGGCCCAACGGGTCGAGTCGGGCATCTGCCACATCAATGGTCCGACCGTGCACGACGAGGCGCAGATGCCCTTCGGTGGGGTCAAGTCCAGCGGTTACGGCAGTTTTGGCGGCAAGGCGTCCATCGAGCATTTCACCCAGTTGCGCTGGGTGACGATGCAGAACGGCGCCCGGCATTACCCGATCTGATATCTGTCGCATTGCGGGCGGCGGCGCGTGGACATCGCCGGCCCGATGCAGGCCAGACATAACAATAACAAGGCCGCAGCCAGATGCTGCCACGCTCCGCTCGCTTCGCGCGGGTTCGGCGTGCCTTGATGGAGGAAATGTACGTGAGTGTTGAGTTCAGATCGTCCTCCCGAGCCGGCCCCGGGCGCTATCGCCAGGTGTCGATTGGTCATCCAGCCGTTGAAGTCAGAGAAGAACAGGGCATCCTGCACATGCGCTCCCTGGAGCCGTTGGCTGCGTTGCCGACGCGCTTGCTCGATCGCCTGGTGCATTGGGCCGAGGTGCGCCCGCAACAGACCTTTATTGCAGCCCGCCAGGCGGGTGGGGACTGGCGGCGAGTCAGCTATGCTCAGATGCTCGACAGCGTGCGGGCCATCGCTCAAGGTTTGTTGAGCTATGGCCTGTCAGCCGAAAAGCCCCTGGCGCTGCTATCGGGTAATGACATCGAGCACCTGCAAATGGCCCTTGGCGCGATGTACGCCGGGATCCCTTATTGCCCGGTGTCGCCGGCCTATTCGTTGCTGTCCCAGGATTTCGCCAAGCTGCGACACGTTTGCGATTTGTTGCAGCCGGGGCTGGTGTTTGTCAGCGAGGCCGCGCCGTTTGAGCGGGCGATCAATGCGGTGTTGCCGGCGGACATTCCCTTGATCACGGTACGTGGGGAAATGGCCGCAAGGTCCAGGGCAAGCTTTGCCAGCCTGCTGGCGCAACCCGGTGGTATTGAGGCCGAGCGGGCCTTTGCCGCCACCGGACCGGACAGCATTGCCAAGTTTCTCTTCACCTCGGGCTCCACCAAGCTGCCCAAGGCTGTGATCACGACCCAACGCATGCTCTGCGCCAATCAGCAAATGCTGTTGCAGACCTTTCCGGTGTTCGGTGAAGCGCCGCCGGTATTGGTGGATTGGTTGCCGTGGAACCACACATTCGGTGGCAGTCACAACGTCGGCATCGTGTTGTACAACGGCGGCACCTTTTACCTGGACGACGGCAAGCCCACCGCCCAGGGCTTCGCCGAAACCTTGCGCAACCTCAAGGAGATTTCTCCCACTGCGTACCTGACCGTGCCCAAAGGTTGGGAAGAGTTGGTCAGTGCCCTGGAGCAGGACGGCGAGTTGCGCGAGCGGTTCTTCGAGCGCATCAGTCTGTTCTTTTTTGCGGCAGCGGGTCTGTCCCAAAGTACTTGGGACCGGCTCGACAAGGTCGCCGAACAGCATTGCGGCGAACGCATTCGCATGATGGCCGGGCTGGGCATGACGGAGGCGTCGCCGTCCTGCACTTTTACCACCGGGCCGTTGTCCATGGCCGGTTACATCGGCTTGCCGGCACCCGGCTGCGAGGTGCGGCTGGTGCCGGTGGACGGCAAGTTCGAAGGGCGCTTCCGCGGACCGCACATCATGCCCGGCTACTGGCGCTCGCCGCAGCAGACCGCTGAGGTGTTCGACGAAGACGGTTTTTACTGTTCCGGCGATGCGATCAAGTTGGCCGATCCCCATGACCCGCAATTGGGCCTGATGTTTGACGGACGGATAGCCGAGGACTTCAAGCTGTCCTCTGGGGTGTTTGTCAGTGTCGGGCCGCTGCGTAACCGGGCGGTGCTGGAGGGGACCCCGTATGTCCAGGACCTGGTGGTGACCGCGCCGGATCGCGAGTGCCTGGGCGCGCTGGTGTTCCCACGGCTGGCTGAATGCCGGCGCTTGTCAGGCCTGTCCCCGAGCGCCAGCGATGCCGAGGTCTTGGCCAGCCGACCGGTACGCCAGTGGTTTGCCGATTGGCTGCAACGTCTTAACCGCGAGGCGAGCGGCAACGCCAGCCGCGTAGAGTGGATTGCCTTGCTCGATGAGCCGCCCTCCATCGATCGTGGTGAAATCACCGATAAGGGCTCGATCAACCAACGGGCGGTGTTGCAATGGCGCGCGGCGAAAGTCGAGGCGCTGTATTGCGGCGAAGATCTGTCGATCCTGCGGGCGAACTAGTCGGTCCAGACCCAAAATCCGTGACAGCAAGGCTTGCCATCAATGTTGTCTGGTCTGCCGCCATCGCGAGCAGGCTCGCTCCGACAAGGATCTATGGCGGACCCATTGTGGGAGCGAGCCTGCTCGCGATGGCGGTCTGCCTGCCCCGCTGATTTTCCTGCGCTCGATTGCTCTTGCGTTCGCTCCATACCCCCGCCGTGACACACCGTCCCAAGCCTTCTACTATGGCGACTCTGTTTTCTCTGGAAGAACCTGGATGAGTAAGCCCGGCCAAACGGTGCTGGTCGCATTGCGCAGGATGATCGCCTCAGGCGAGCTGGCGGGCGGTGAGCGCTTGATGGAAATTCCCACGGCTGAGTTGTTCGGTGTTTCGCGAATGCCGGTGCGCATGGCGTTTCGTACCCTGGAGCAGGAAGGGCTGCTGGTGCGCTTCGGTGGTCGCGGATTCCAGGTGCGCTCGGTCAGTGCCGAGGAAATCGCCGGGGCCGTGGAAGTGCGTGGTGTGCTCGAAGGCCTGGCCGCGCGGCAAACGGCCGAGCGTGGCTTATCCGAAGAGGGGCGAGCGGCACTTGAACAATGCCTGGTGCAGGGCGACGAACTGTTTGCCAAGGGCTATGTGACCGAGGATGACCTTGAGGTCTATCACGACTTGAACATGCGCTTTCATCAGGTGATCGTCGAGGGCAGCCATAACCCGGCGATTGCCGATGCCCTGGCTCGCAACGATCACCTGCCATTTGCCTCAGTCACCGCCCTGGCGGTGGATCGTCAGAACATGGCCGGCGAATTTCGCCGCTTCAACTACGCCCACATGCAGCACCACTCGGTGTTCGATGCGCTGATCCATCGCCAGGGAGCCCGCGCCGAGGCAATCATGCGCGAACATGCCAATGCGACTTTGCGTTATGCCGAGGTGTTCGGCTCGACGTTGGCTGATGAGCGGATGAAGGTGATTGTTCGGTCGCAGTGAGCGCGCATACGGCTGGGGGAGCTAAGCTTGCTTGCGATAGCCGTCTGTCAGCCGATAGCAATGCTGACTGAGTCGCCGCCATCGCGAGCAAGCTTTGCTCCCACAAAGCTCTTCCCTCAGGGTATTGGGTCAGATATCCAACACCAAAAGTGGCGTCTTCGAGCGGGAGCAGCACGGCGTGAACTGGTCGTTGCAAGCCTGTTCAGCCTCGGTCAAAAACATATCCCGGTGCTCCGGCACACCTTCCAGCACACGCGTCAGGCAGGTGCCGCACACGCCCTGTTCGCAGGAGATCGGAATCTCGATGCCATGGCTTTCCAGCACCTGGACCACGCTTCGGTCGGCGGGTACTTCGAAGACCTGACCGCTGCTGGCGACTTTCACCGAGAAGCTGCCGTCCGCGCGGGTGTCGGTGGGCGCAGCGGCAAAGTACTCGCGGTGCACACAGCTTTCCCGCCAGCCCTGAACCTTGGCGGTGTCGAGGACATGCTGCATGAAGCCACCGGGACCGCACACATAGAGGTGCAGATCCTCACTGGGGGCGGCCAGGACCCTGGCAGCGTCCAGCATGGTTGCAGGCTCTTCATCGAAGTGCAGAAACACCCGGTCGGCATAAGGCGATTGGCGCAAGCGTTCGATAAAGGCTGCACGCTCCCTGGACCTGGCACAGTAATGCAGTTCGAACGCCGCACCGCTCTGGGCCAGGTGTTCGGCCATGCACAGGATCGGCGTAATACCGATACCGCCGGCAAACAGCAGGCTACTTCGAGCCTCGGGGGCAAGGGGGAACAGGTTGCGCGGTTCGCTGATCAGCAAGCGCGCGCCTGGCAGAATCTGTTCATGCAAACTGCGCGAACCGCCTCGGGACGCGGCATCCTTGAGCACCCCGATGAGGTAGCGATGCCGTTCCTCGGGATGATTGCACAGCGAATACTGACGAATCATGCCGTTGGGCAGGTGTACGTCGATATGGGCACCGGCGGTGAACGCCGGTAAAGGCTGGCCGTCGACACTCGTCAGCTCGTAGCTGCAAATGTCCTGGGCTTCGTTGTGTCGGGCCGTGACCTGGACTTCAATCATGCTCGCTGCTCTCCCTGATGGGTGCTGGCAATCAATCCCGCTTGTGGCTCGCGCTCACGGGCAATCCAACGATCCAGCACTCGACGCGACTGCACGCCGCCGGCATCGATATTGAGCTTGAGCAGGCTGCGTTGCGGGTGATCCAGCAGGTTGCGCTGCTGGCGTTCGAGCATCTCCAGGTCTTCGCTGAAAATCTTGCCCTGGCCTTCGCGAATGCTGGCGGTCAGTGCTTCGTCCTGGGGCTGGAAGTGCCGGGCCATGCCCCAGAAGTACCAGATGGATGTCTCGGTTTCCGGGGTGATGAAGTCCACCACGATGCTGGACGCCTTGCACTGCGGCGCGGCGTGATACCCGCCGTTGCCGGCATGGGCCACGCCGACTTCGATCAGGACGTGGCTGGGCGGGGTGAAACGGCAGATCTGCCAGCGGTCCACCGGCACGTCGTCGGCCAGGTTGTTGCCGCGCAAGGCCATGCGCCAGAAGGGCGGGGCCATGATGTTTTCCATGTGCCGGGCGGTGACCACTTCGTCACCTTCGACCGTGGTCACCGGCGGCGCCTCGTCGATTTCCTTCTGGCCGATGCTGGAGGCGTGCACGTAGGTTTCGTGGGTCAGGTCCATCAGGTTGTCGATCATCAGGCGGTAATCGCACTGGATATGGAACAGGCCGCCGCCGTAAGCCCACTCGTCACTTTCGGCCCATTCAAGATGATGGATCAGCGTCGGGTCAGCCAAGGCCTGGTCACCGGGCCAGACCCAGATAAACCCATGACGCTCCTGCACCGCAAACGTCTTGTTGCAAGGGAATCCCCGGACCCGTTGCCCGGGCATTTCGACGGTCTTGCCGTCGCACCCCATCACCAGCCCGTGATAGCCGCACACCAGGTTACCGTTTTCGACATAACCCAAAGAGAGCGGGGCGCCGCGATGGGGGCAGAAGTCCTCGACAGCCGCGACCTTGCCTTCATGCCCACGGTAGAAAACCATCTTCTCGCCGCAGATCTGGCGGCCCAGAGGTTTGTCAGCGATTTCATCGGGGGTGCAGGCAACGTACCAGGTGTTCTTGGGATACATGACGGATCTCCGGGCGGATGTTGTTGTGCTTATGGATCCATTAACTCTCTTAACTATTTCGGTTGTCAATATTTTTGGTGTCCTGGTAGACGGTTGGCAGTCTTTAATGGATCCATTTGCTTCGTTTTCGACGAAAACAAAACTGCACAAATTTTCCAGACACCCTCGCCGCCAGGGGTTAACCTGCTTGTGCTGATACACAAAACGAGACTGCCCATGACAACGCGCAACTGGATCGATCTCAAGCAGGACGCCACGTCCGGCATCGAGACCGTGCGCGCGCATTTCGAGGGGCATGCCTACGATCCCCATTGGCACGACGCCTATCTGGTGGGCGTGACCGAACAGGGCGTGCAGCAGTTCCATTGTCGCCGCCAGCAGCACAACAGCACGCCGGGCAAGGTGTTTCTGCTCGAGCCTGGGGAGTTGCATGACGGCAACGCGCCCCACGCCAGCGGTTTCACCTATCGCACGTTGTACCTCGAGCCACAGTGGCTGGAGCGCGAACTGCGGTCGTTGTTCGACGTGGCTCCGGATAATGCACAGCTGGGATTTGCCGCCACCCTGGCCGACGATGCGCGGCTGGCGAGCGCCACGGCCATGGCGTTCCAGAGTTTGCATCAGCAGGAGATGCGCATCGTGCGCCAGACGGCCCTCGACACCTTGCTGGCCAACCTGACCCAGCACCTGCACTGGCGTGCGCGGATCAATCCCGATCCGCGCCTGCCATTGGTGGCGCAGCAGGCCCGTGATTATCTGCACAGTCATCTGAGTGAAGACATCGGGCTGGATGACCTGGCACGGGTCACCGGGGTGGACCGTTTTCGCCTGACCCGGGCGTTCAAGGCCGCGTTCGGTCTCGCCCCCCATGCCTATCTGATCCAGTTACGCCTGGCCCGGGCCCGGCGCTTGCTGGCCCGTGGCGAAAGCGCGGTGGCGGTGGCGGCGAAACTCGGGTTTGCCGACCAGAGTCATTTGGGTCGCTGGTTCCAGCGCGCCTATCGCCTGAGCCCGGCGGACTACCGCAAGCGTTGCTCAAACGTTCCAGACTGAGCGCGGTTGGGTGGGGATGATCAGGCTACGATCATTCACCGAGATGTTGCTCCATGGACCAGTTGCTGCCGTTCGCCTTGTTCGCCTTTGTTGCCTCCATCACCCCGGGCCCGACCAATATCCTGGTGCTGAGCCACAGCTCGCGCTTTGGCCTGGCGACCACCTTGCCAATCATCCTCGGCGCCTGCGCCGCCGCAGCCTTGTTGGTGCTGTTGGTGGGCACCGGATTGGGCGATGTGCTGGCCCGTCATGCAACGCTCCAGACTTTGCTGTCATGGGCCGGAATTGCCTGGTTGAGCTGGATGGCCTGGCAAATATTCAGCACGCCAGTCCAGGCCATCGACCCTGAACGACCCATTGAGGGTCCGCGTCTTGGCTTGGCGGGGGCGGCCGGTTTGCAGTTGGTCAATCCCAAGACCTGGATGATGGCATTGGCGGTGGTCAGCGTCTTCGCCGGCACCGAGGCCGACCGCACCGTGCGGGTGCTCTGGCTGTCCCTGGCGTTCTTCGCGATTTCGATCCCATGCATGACCGCCTGGGCGTATCTGGGCCTCGGCGCCGCCAGATTCTGCCGATCCACCGTGGCCATGGGGCGGTTCAATCGGATCATGGCGGTGTTGTTGCTGATGTCGGCGTGGTTGACGTTGGTGGTGTGATCCTGATCAGGCGCAAGCATTTGATGCAGACCTGTCAGCGACTGGCCATGGAACCTGCAACCCCTTGCAACGGTTGGGCGGTTTAAAAACAAGCTCATTTTGGAGAGGATCGCCCACGCCCCGGCTTAGCGTATTTCAAAATTTCAGATGCTTAATCGACCCCAAGGAAGGAGGTCCATCATGTCCACTGTCGATTCCCATATCGATTTCATCCAGGCCAGGCTACCGGCCTGGTTGAAACAAGCTTCGCGCCACCGCCAAGAGCGTTTCAAGGTCCTTGCCCAGCAATTGCAGCGCGACAGCGATGCGCTGAACGCACGGCTTATCGACCTGCCAGCGCCGGAACCCTTCACACTCGATTTGCTACAGGCTCAGCCGCCCATGCAGGCCTGGCGCCCGATCAATGGCCGCGGCAGTGTTTGCGACGCAGTACGGCGGGCAAGGGTCAGGCGCGAGCACTTCGGCCCCTCTCTGTCGGTGGTGGAGGCCGCCATGCGCAACTTTCCTCCTGCTGATGCGGCCACCGGCAGTTCTTTCGATAAAACCGGCGAGCTTTTCATCAAGGGCAAGCCTGGAGAGTTTTACCGTTGGGGCGCGCCGTCAGACACCACGGCATTGCCCACGACCCCTGCCAGTTTTGCCCGAGTCTGTCGGCAGGTGGATGTGGGCGGTGCCTACCAGCGTCTGCTCAAGCAACGCCTGCCGCCTATCGGCGACGAGGTTCCTGTCGTGGCTGACGCCTATATGGCCTACGCGCGCAGTCTGCTCGCCTATGACGCGTACGAGGCGAAGCTGGATGGACGCCTGGACGAGACCGGCGAGCGACTGTTGGCCTATGTCGGGGTGCGCCTCGAAGATCGTCCGGTGGCTTCCCTGGCGTGTGAGGTCAAGGGCCTGGAGGTGCTGTCTGCGCCGTTGTTCGGCGCACGGGTGTATTGGGGGTTGAAAGGGGACGCAAAAGGCGTTCGCCCGGTCGTCTTGCACCTGCCCTATGACGTGGTGGCCCCGATCAGGCAATTTCCCAGCCTGCAGGCCATGGCCGCAAAGCTGACCGAACTGGTGCGCAAACGCAGTTACCGCCAGAGCCTGATGCGTTACCTGCCGGTACGCTTGCAGGCCCGCTTAGGTGAGGCCCTGCATGACCAAGTGGAGTGGGAGATAAAAGACAACCTCAACCTTTTCCAGGAAATCCACGCGCGTATTGTGGGTTGGCGCGAAGGCGAGCTTGGCGAGGAGGGTAATCCCCGGCGCATTCGGGTGCCTGTTCCCCATGTCCCCTGGACCCTTAGCGATGTTCGCGAGGATCACTGGAATGATCGCTATCACGAATGGCGCACCCATACCCTGAGCAATGCCTCGGCGCTGATGATCTCGACCCGGGACCAGGACTGGCAGGCATTGCTGGCACGCCTGGAGTATTGGGAAGGCCTTGCCGAGCGTTCATTGATGCTGGCTGTCAGCTTCATTCCGTTCTGCGCTCCCATGGGGATGGCTGCGGCGGCGGTGGGCGGGGTGCGCCTGGTGTATGAGTTCTTTGAAGGTATCCAGGCGCTCAACGAAGGCCACGCGCAAGAAGGCATCAATCACATCTTCAACGTGCTGTTCGGGGTCGCCCAAGGTGCCTATCTGGGTTTCATCGGCGGGGCCGTTGAACCCATGCCCGTGCATGACGGCACGACGCGGCTGTGGAATGGCGATGTCACGCCCTTCCAGGCGCGACGCTTGCCGCCTGTGGAGGCCGAGCAGGACGCCTGGGGTGTCTGGCGTACGCCAGACGAGGCATGGGTGCGGATCGATGGTCGTTATTTCGAGGTGCAAGGCACCGGCGAGGCCCTGGGTCTGCGTCTGCCTGCCGGTCACCGAGGCGTGACCCCGCCTCTGGAGTGGAGCCGCGCGCGTGGCTGGCAATGGGCGCACCGCAATCCCTTGCAGCGAAGCAATCTGGAGTTGCTGCGCAACTTTGTCGAGACGCCCGCCGAACTGGACGAAGCTATGCTCCTGGCCGTACAGCAGCAGGTCGGTATCAGCGAGGCGCATCTGCGCTACCTGCAAGTTGGCGGGCAGCCAATGCCGGCCATATTCGCCGATGCCCTCGCTGAGGCACGCAACTGGCAATGGGTGCAGCAGACCGTTGGACGCTTGCGCGCGGGTGAAGCACCCGGGAGCGCGCACATTCAGGTCACCCAAACCCTTGTGGATTTGCCCGGTTGGCCTGCGGACATGACGCTGCGCGTGCACGATGGCGAGCAGGTTCACTCCGTGGGCGACAGGGCCACCACGCGTTTTCTCGATCTGGACAAAGCGGACCTGGAGCATCATGCCTGGGCGGAGCGTATCCTGGCCGGTCTTCGCGCGGACGAACAGCGCGTGCTGCTGGGGCAGAGTTCTATAGGCCTGCGCCCGGTCGAAAGCAGTCGGTTGTTGGCCAGCCGCTGGGCCGATTATCTTGAGCGCAATGCTACGCAGGTGACTGCTGGCATGGCCTCGTCCACCCGGCTCGATCCGTTGGCCGCGCCGATAGTTCGGGCTTTTTCCGGGCTGCCTGAATCCATCGCCAACGAGCTTGCCCGGCAGTCTCAGGGCCAGGACCGGGTGCGGCTGCAAGCAGGCCGGGTGACGGGACGCCTGGGTAAACAATGCGTAGAAGCTCTGACTGAGCTGCGCCTGACTCGAGCCTTGCGCAACCTTGAGCGGGGTGAAAGCAGCGTGGACCGGGACCGCATTGTCATGGGCCTGCTTGGCAATACGCCGCAACTGCACGGCCGGTTGCACCTGCGGCTGTTGTCGGACAAGTTGTTGGATCCGCTCGAGGTGGGAGAGAACGGCCCCTTGAAAGTCATCCGCCAGGACGGCGGGAAATACCATCCCTTCGACGAAAGGGGAAATGAGCTGGCTGGGGATTCGAGCCTCGAAGAGGCGCTGCTCAGAGCCATGCCGGATGAGGCCCGCAACGCGCTCGGCTTGAACATCTGGGCGTCGACCAACCTTCGCAAGGTGCTGGTGGAGCAAGCCCTTGGCGATCGCCAGAGGCTGCGTACGTACCTGTCGCTCAAACGCACGGGCAACGACGCAGCTGCCCTGCAATGGCAGAACGGACGCCTGGGTTATCCGCTCAGTGGGCGCGGGAAACTTCCTTTGCAGGGCTGGCGCCACCGTGTGGAAGGGCGTCTTGAACGCCTGTTTCCCTACTATGCCGGGGAATCGCTGGCCAGGCTTCAGCGTAGCCTGGCCGATCAGGCCAGGCGCGAAGGCATCAGCCTGGACACCCTGGTGACGCGGTTGAGCAACGATTGGGCAACGCTGGACGAAGGCTTGCGTCAGTGGGAGGTCCATGAGGGGGTTCATCACCCCGTCGAGAGCGAATATACCCGTGCAGATACCATCGCCATGCGCAGGGAGGTGGCGCAGGAGATCCGTCGCGCCTGGCGCCGTGAGCCGGATCCGCTCAGGGAGGATAGCGAGCTGACTCTACGTCTGTCGGGGTTGAACATCGGCCGGCTTCCTCCCATCAGTGCACGTTTCGAGCATATTGAAGAGCTGACGTTGGCTCATCTGGGGCTGAGCGAAGACCCTTCGAATTTCCTGAGGTTGTTTCCCAATATCGATACGCTGCGCCTGCATGGCAATGAGCTCACCGCCGTGCCGGTAGCGGCGGGTGAGTTTCGCTCTCTGGAGGAGCTGTCATTGGGCAGAAATCCGCTCAATATGAATGCGGACACCTTTGCCCCCTTGATCGGCGCCGACCGTGCTACTGGTTTGCGAGAACTGCAGCTATCCGAGGTGAGCAGTGGCTCGGACCCCGTGGTCAGTGCCAATATGGTCGCGGCCATCGGCCGCCTGGCTGAGTTGCCGTCCCTGCGTGAACTCGTCTGGTCCGACAACTTGCATTTCACCCCCCAGGAGCTGGAGGCCATCACCGCTTTACCAGGATTGCAAGCGCTGGACCTGGTTCGTTGTGGCCTTCGTCTGGATGAACAGGGCAGTGCATTCTTGCGTGCCGCCACGGCCCTTGAGGACCTGCGCTTGAGCGGTAACAACTGCCGGGAATTACCCGATCTGCCGGAGCTTGCGCACCTCAAGGAGCTGGAGCTGGCCAACGCGGGGCTCGATCGGGTACCTGCATTAGCGCTGGCACTGTTGGCCAGGCCTTCATCCGATCCGATCTTCCTCGACCTCAAGGGCAATCGCATCAGCAACATCCAGGATGATCTGATTCCTGCCCTTGGCAACATGCCGAAGACGAACACCCTTGGGCTCTGGCTCGAAGATAATCCACTGCCCAGCGCCCAGATCCGCGCCCTTCGCGCATTGGACCCCGAGGCCTTTCGCTACACCGTCGATGACTGGCTCCGTGACTTCCCCGACCTCAAGAGTGCATTGGAAGTGGCTCGCGACGATGCCGGAGGGCGACGCTTCATCGATTGGTTCTGCGGCGCCATCCGTGACGCAGACGCCGATCAACCAGGCGGCCTGGCCCTGGGAGATCGTCAGAGGGCTGCCGGTATCCTGCAGTACTACACTGGCTACCCCGACCTTTATACCGAGCTGTCGGGGCGTATCGCAGATTTCGACCAGCAATTGGCCCAACTGCGTACCCGCTTGCAAGCGCGGGTTCTGGACAGGCAAACACCAGACGTTGCCGAGTTGGAGCTGCATTTCCTCATGTTCGGTTCGGTTCAGCGTGCCCGCCTCGAACCCCAGGGCATACACTTTGCGAGGTTTCTGACCAACCATTATGACTATTGGGGCCAGGTGTTAAGCGGCCGATATCCCGAGCTTGTGCAACGCCGGGCCGCGATGACCCGTGAGGGTTTCATCAACTGGCTCAGTGACGCACAGGACACATTCAACAGCAATGATCAAACGCCCCGCGTAGGGGAACAGGCCTGGCGCCCGTATCTGGGGTTGATGTCTCGCGATTGGCTCGACGGCCTGGCCATCTGGGACACGGTGGAGGAAAACCTGGTGGATGCCTTCAGCGAGCCGGTGGATCCCTCCCATTGGCCGCAGGTATTGCTGGATAACCTGGCGCAACCGGACGCCGACCTGCCCAGCGCCCTGGAGTCAATCACCCAGCCCACCGGGACGATGTGGTATCGGGTGAGGCTCGAGGCCGTAGCGGATGTGAACTGGGCCGCAGGCGAGCCGGTGACGCTCACCGAAGACCAGTTGCGGCGCACCATGGCGATCTACCGTTCGGTCAAGAGCCGGGAAGTCGAGGCCATGGTGCATCGGATAACCACTGGCCTGGTCACCCCTTGGTGGTCGCTGCGACCGCAATAACCTGTGCCGGCACACCTGCCGCGAAGCTGTGGCGAGGGCGTAAATCCCCTCGCCACAGCGCCCTTGCAAAGGGGCGCATCAGGCATCGTTACACGGCGCAGCCATCGTCGCGGGTGAACACCAATGCCTTCAAGCCGCACTCCATATCCGCGTCGGGAAACTCCGGGGGATTGGCCAGGCGTTCCACGAACTTCAGGCCAGGCGCTTCGCGGGTGACGCCGTCGATGAGGAAGTCCGGGCCGGTGGCCGGGTCGTTGCTGCAGGCCAGGACCGTGCCAGTGGCGCACAACAGTTCCGGCAAGCGCCGCAGGACTCGCTGATAGTCCTTGGTCAGCAGGAAGCTGCCTTTCTGAAAGGTGGGGGGATCGATGATGACCAGGTCATAAGGGCCGCTGTTGATCACCTTGCCCCATGACTTGAACAAGTCGTGGCCAAGAAAACTCACCTGGCTCAGGTCATGGCCGTTCAGGCGATGGTTGTCGCGGCCACGACTCAAGGCCGCGCGCGACATGTCCAGGTTGACCACATGCTGTGCACCGCCGGCGATGGCTGCCACGGAAAAACCGCAGGTGTAGGCGAACAGATTCAACACTCGCTTGCCGCTGGCGTTGGCGCGAACCCAGTCGCGGCCGTAGCGCATGTCGAGGAAAAGACCGTTGTTCTGTTTCTTGCCCAGGTCGATCCGATAGCGCAAGCCGCCTTCGACCAAGGTCCATTCGTCCAGAGCCTCACCCACCAGCCACTGGGTAAGGCTGTCGGGAAGGTAACGGTGTTGCACGGCCAGCGTATGGGCCTTGCTCTGTTGCCAGGCCGGGGTAACGGTGAGGGCGAGCAGCATGGACATCAGATCGTCCAACTGCGTCGGCTCAGGCTGCTTGAACAACGAAACCAGCATCACCCCTTGCAGCCAGTCGACGGTGATCTGCTCCAACCCCGGCCAGCAGCGACCGCGGCCATGGAACAGGCGCCGGGTTTCTTCCGGCACCGAGGTCAGGGCCGTCAGTAAATGGGTCTGCAGGGTTTGAAGGGCTTCAGGGTTCATCGGACAAGGCCAGCAATGCGAAAGGCCGGCATTTTAACCAGCCTTTCAGCAGGTGCAATCTGTGGCGAGGGGATTTATCCCCGCTGGCTGCAAAGCAGCCCTGCCTGCCAACTCGGTGTGCCAGGAAGATGGAGTCTGCTGCATTGGGGCTGCTTCGCAGCCCAGCGGGGATAAATCCCCTCGCCACAAAGGTGCTACCTAACTGCCGCTAGTAGCCAAAATGCTCGCAACCTGTTGCGGCTGGCAGTTGAGGTAGGCCGAACGCTTGAGCCAGCTCGGGTCCGGGTACCAGGAAAACATGAATTGCCCGTCTTTAAGTTTGTCGATCACCTTGCGCGCCACCTGCGGGCGGACGGCAGGGCAGCCCAGGCTGCGGCCGATGCGCCCCTGACGCACGCTCCACAACGGGTTCACATAATCGGCGGCGTGGATCACGATCGCGCGGTCGCGGGCCAGGTCATTGAAGCCCGGCTCCAGACCGTCCATGCGCAACGAGTATCCATGGGCGCCCTGATAACTTTCCTGAGTGCGAAACAGTCCCAGGCTCGACTGGAAACTGCCCAGGCGATTGGAGAACTGCGTGGCGAAGTTTTCCCCGGATTTTTGCCCGTGGGCCACCAGGTCGCGCAATACCAGCTTCTTCTGGCGCAGGTCGAAGATCCACAGGCGACGGGCCGTGGAAGGTTGCGAGTAGTCGATGACCGCCAGGTGGCGGGCTGGGCGAGCGCCGTTGGCGACAGCGCATTGCATGGCGCTCAAGGCACTTTTGAGCGCTTGGGGATTGAGTTCCGGCGCCGCGTGGGTGAGGCTGTTGTAAAGCGGCTGAGAATTTCCTTTGTCGGCCAGCGCCGGGCTGCACATCACGCCAAGGCCGGTGATGACCAGGCAGAGTCGGCGCAAGAGGCTTGCTGAAGATGGAAAATTCCCACGGTGGTGTTTGTTTGCGGCATCCCGTCCGATTTGGTTTGTTTGCATGATGGCGGGTCGTACCTGTCGCAAAGTTGACCGTCAACGAGACGGCCATGGATTGGAGTAAAGCAGTTGTTCAAAAAGTCCGCATGTTACCTGAGCCTTTTATTGCTCACTGCGCCATTGGTCGCAACAGCCGAGCAAAGCGATCCGGCATTGGTGCAAACCACCTTGGCCCAGCTGTCGGTCAACTGTCCCGAGCTGGCCGCAGGCGTCGACTTTCCGACGATGATGAGTTTGCAGGCGTTCTACGAGCAAAACGCAGGCCAGGACGTCTGGTCGGACGATGAGCGGCGGATGGCGTTGCAGGCACAGTTGCAGCAACTGGCCGACGACGGACTGGACCCGGCACGCTACAGCTTGCCCGCAGAAGAAACCGCCCAAGACCCCCATTGTGTAGACATCGCCATCAGTCAGCGCTATTTGCAAGCTCTGTATGAGCTGCGTTTCGGCTACCTGCCTCAGGACCGCCTGGAGCCGGTGTGGAAGGCCGACCCGCTGCCGCAGGATCGTCAGGCCGAGGTGTTGGCCATTGCCGCGTCGGGCCTGCACGACTTGGACGAGGCCTTTGAACAGGCCCGGCCGAGCCTGGCGCTGTATCGCAACTTGCGTGAACTTTACGCCCGGCAACGGCAACAGCCCTTGCCCGAATGGCAACCGGTGCCCGGCGGCCCGTTGTTGCACCCGGACAAGCGGGACGCCCGCGTACCGGCCCTGGCCCAGCGATTGTTCAGCGAAGGCTATTTCAGCGCGCCCCCCGTGATTATCGACGATCACTACAACCCCGACCTGGTGGCAGCGATGAAAAGCTTCCAGCTTCATCATTCGTTGCAAGCCGATGGGGTAGTGGGGCCATGGACGGTGACGGAGCTGAACATCAGCCCGTTCATGCGGCGCGAGCAGTTGCGCGTCAATCTGGAGCGCATGCGCTGGCTGGCCCGGGACCTGGAGCCGGACAGCGTACTGGTCAATGTGGCGGCGGCCCGGTTGACGGTCTACCAGGACGGCGCAGCGGTCTGGCAAACCCGCACCCAAGTGGGCCGCGCGGACCGGGAAACACCATTGCTCAAGTCCCGAGTGACACGACTGACACTTAACCCGACCTGGACCATCCCCCCGACTATCATGCGTGAAGACAAACTGCCTGAGATTCGTCGCGACCCAGAGTTCTTGAGTCGACACAACCTGAGGGTGATCGATCGCGATGGCTTGCCGTTACTGGCCCAGGACATCGATTGGGAGCATCCCGGCGGCCTCATGCTGCGTCAGGACCCCGGTCCGCAAAATCCACTGGGTAAAATGGCGATCCGCTTCCCCAACCCGTTTTCCGTGTACCTGCATGACACGCCCAGCCAGTCACTGTTCAGCAAGGAACCGCGGGCGTTCAGTTCGGGGTGTGTGCGAGTCGAACAGGCCATGCAGTTGCGCGACTGGTTGGTGAGCCCGGCGGAACGTCTGCGCACCGACACGCTGCTGGCCAGCGGGCTGACTCATGAGTTCAGGCTGGCCAGGCCGGTGCCGATTCTGTTGGGCTACTGGACAGTGCAAGCCGACAGCCAGGGGCAGGCGGTGTACATCCCGGATATCTACAAGCGTGATCAAGTCCTCTCCGCGGCCAAGGGCAGCGTGCTCTGATGGCGGTCAGGCGCACTCGCTGCTGGCTTGAACCTGTGCAGTCTTCTCGCACTGCGGGAACAGCCGCCGGCCCAGGTCATAGGCAGTGTCCAGGTGAAGCGCCGGTTCGAGGGTTTCCGAGTCGAGCAAACGTTGGGAACTGACCACCCGGGCGCCGCAGTAATCAAAGATGCCGTGGTCGATTTGCGCGGTCATCGCCTGGCCATAGCCGTGGCGCAGGAACGTACCCTCATCAGCCCCGCCCAGGGCCACCAGATGCACCTGCAAACGCTGCAGTTTTTTGATAAAGGGTTTATCGAGGCTGAAATCGAACGCCCAGCCGTTGGAAAACACCCGGTCGATCCACCCTTTGAGCAATGCTGGCATCGACCACCAGTAGATGGGATACACCAGCACCAGCGCATCTGCGCGGTCGATTCTGGCTTGTTCGGCCAAAACGTCCATGGGCGGTGAGGCCTCGCGGTGGTGTACCGCGTGATCGGCGAAACTGAACCGCGGATCAAAGCCTTCGGCGGCCAGGTCGGCGATCTCGAACGTATCGGCGGGATTGGCCTGGGTCAGGCCTTGGGCGATTTTTTTCGCGAGGCCGTGGGTAAGGGAATGGGGATCGTGATGAGCGACAACGATGAGTGCGTGCATGGCAAAACTCCTCATGGCAATGACCGGTATCAAGCAGGTATGCTTGGTTAAGTTACCTTTAGTAAGTTACGGTTGGTAAAGTTAGCATGTCAAGCCTTGATGAAAATTCGCGATCTTCTGCTGCTCCCCGTCGACGCTTGTCTCGCGAGGATCGGCAACGGCAGCTGTTGGATGTCGCCTGGCGGCTGGTGCGAGAGGAGGGCAGCGAAGCGCTGACCCTGGCCCGCCTCGCCGAACAGGCGGGGGTAACCAAACCCATCGTGTATGACCACTTCAGCACTCGGTCCGGGCTGTTGGCGGCGCTCTATCAGGATTTCGATGCCCGTCAGACGGCGCTCATGGACGCCGCCCTGGAAGCGAGCGAACCGACACTGCAAAGCCGCGCCGAGGTGATTGCTGCTTCGTTTGTCGAATGCGTCCTGCTGCAAGGCCGGGAGATCCCGGGGGTGATTGCGGCGCTGACCAGTTCGCCAGAACTGGAGCGCATCAAGCGCGAATATGAGGCGATTTTCCTGGACAAGTGCCGAACCGTCCTGGAACCGTTCGCCGGTACACGGGCCATCACCCAGGCGAGTCTGCGGGCGATGCTGGGTGCGGCAGAAGCCCTGTCCAATGCCGCTGCCACCGGGGAAGTCAGCGCCGCCGAGGCCAAGCAAGAGCTCTTTGTGACCATCGTGGCGATGGTGGATAGAGCCGCCCGCACTGGCGCAACCTGAACCTTCCCCATCGCAAATGGCCCGAGCCCCCTGTGGGAGCGAGCCTGCTCGCGATAGCGTCAGCCCAGTCACTGCACTTTTATGAAGCCGCAGGCGATGGATCGCACCATGGCAAGGCAATCGTCCGCGCATGGAAGCGTCAGGCGAGCGCCTGTAAGCATGAGGTGACTGGACGGCCTTTTTCACGGGAAAGCCCGCTCCCACAGGGATTTTCGAGGGTTGCAAGCAGCGTTAGGTCTATGACTTCAGGGCGGCAGACAAAGGCTTGGCACGCTCGCTGCAAGAGGCTGTTCAGGCCCACTGTAAATACATTCAAGTGGGCAACCCCGTCGGTCAACGAAGATCGAGAGCCAGCAGGCCGGGGATAACGGTAGATCGGGGCGCAGTCGCCGGATCGATACCGCACAGAACAGGCAAAGACGCCTGGAACCGCAAGGTTTCAGGCGTCTTTTTTTTTGCTTTCAAAACCGTGATGGGCTTTTGTCGGGTGCTTTTATGAATTCCAACGTTGCTTCCCTGAACAAGCTGCAAACACTGATCGTGATCGGCAATGGCATGGTCGGCCATCACTGCGTCGAGCAACTGATCGAGCGCGGTGCCCTCAATCATTACCACCTGCATGTGTTCAGCGAAGAACCGATGCGCGCCTATGATCGCGTGCATCTGTCGGAGTATTTCTCTGGCCGTGACGCCGAGTCCCTGGCGCTTGGGCAAGCCTCGTTGTACCAGACCCCTGGCGTCACGCTGCACCTGGGCGTGCCGGTGCTGGAAATTGATCGCGAGGCGCGCCAGGTGGTCACTGCCCAGGCTCGCATCAGCTACGACAAACTGGTGCTCGCTACCGGCTCTTACCCGTTCGTGCCACCGATCCAGGGCGCCGAAGGCGATTCCTGCCTGGTCTATCGCACCCTGCAAGACCTGGACGCCATTCGTGCCGCCGCAAGCAACGCCCGCCGGGGTGTGGTGGTCGGTGGTGGTCTGCTGGGCCTGGAAGCGGCCAATGCCCTCAAGACCCTCGGCCTGGAAGCTCATGTGGTGGAATTCGCCCCGCGATTGATGCCGGTACAACTGGATGAGCAGGGCGGTCTGGCCCTCAAGGCGCGCATCGAGAAACTGGGCGTCGGCGTGCATCTGTCCAAGGGCACTCAGTCCATCAGCGCCGGTGAGCAGTACCGTTATCGGATGAATTTCGGCGATGACGATTTCCTGGAAACCGACCTGATCGTATTTTCTGCCGGCATTCGCGCCCAGGATGCCCTCGCTCGCCAGTGCGCTCTGCAGATCGGCCCGCGCGGTGGCGTGGTGATCGATGACCATTGCCTGAGCAGTGACCCGGACATCTACGCCATCGGCGAATGCGCAGCCTGGAACGGCAGCATCTTCGGCCTGGTCGCTCCGGGTTACCAGATGGCCCGCAACGTCGCGGCTCGCCTGTGCGGTGAAAGCGCCGAGCCGTTCACTGGCGCGGACATGTCCACCAAGCTCAAGTTGCTGGGGGTGGACGTAGGTTCCATCGGCGACGCCCACGGCAATACACCGGGGGCGCGCAGCTTCCAGTTCATCGATCAAACCAGCGCCAGCTACCGGAGACTGGTGGTGGACGCCGATGGCAAACGAGTGATCGGCGCGGTCCTGGTGGGCGACAACAGCTACTACGACACCCTGCTGCAATACATGCAGAACGGCATCGCGTTGCCCAAGGAGGCTGCCGGCCTGATCCTGCCGAGTTCCGAAGGTGCACCCACGTTGGGCCCGGCTGCGCTGCCCGCGGCGGCGACCATCTGCTCGTGCCACAACGTCACCAAAGGCTCGATCTGTGCGGCCATCGACAGCGGCTGCACCGACCTTGGGCAACTGAAATGCGATACCAAGGCTGGCACCGGTTGCGGGGGTTGCGCCGCCCTGGTCAAGCAGGTGTTCGAGCACGAACTGATTGCTCGCGGCGTCAGTGTCGACAAGAGCCTGTGCGAACACTTCGCCTATACCCGCCAGGAGCTTTATGCCTTGGTGCGGGTTGAAGGCATCATCAGCTTCGACGAGCTACTGGCCAAGCACGGCCGCGGGCACACCGGTTGCGACTTGTGCAAACCGGCAGTGGGCTCGATCCTGGCGTCGTGCTGGAACCAGCCGATCATGGACCCGTCCCTGGTGCCGTTGCAGGACACCAACGACACCTTCATGGCCAACATGCAGAAAAACGGCACCTATTCGGTGGTGCCACGCATCGCCGGGGGCGAAATCACTGCCGACAAGCTGATTGCCATCGGCGTGGTCGCCAAAAAATACGACCTCTATACCAAGATCACCGGCGGCCAGCGCATCGACCTGTTCGGCGCCCAGTTGCACCAGTTGCCGGATATCTGGGCCGAACTGATCGAAGCGGGTTTCGAAACCGGGCACGCCTACGGCAAGTCGACCCGCACGGTGAAGTCCTGCGTGGGCAGCACCTGGTGCCGCTACGGCGTGCAGGACAGCGTGCAAATGGCTCTGACCATTGAAGATCGCTACAAGGGTTTGCGCTCGCCCCACAAGCTCAAGTTCGCGGTGTCCGGTTGCACCCGCGAGTGCGCCGAGGCCCAGAGCAAGGACGTCGGCGTGATCGCCACCGAGAAGGGCTGGAACCTCTACGTGGCCGGTAACGGCGGCATGCGCCCGCGTCACGCCGAGCTGTTCGCCACCGACCTGGATGACGCGACCCTGATCCGCTACATCGACCGCTTCCTGATGTTCTACATCCGCACCGCCGACAAGTTGCAGCGTACGTCGGTCTGGCGCGAAAGCCTGGAAGGCGGCCTGGACTACCTCAAGGACGTCATCATCGAAGACAGCCTGGGCCTGGGGGCCGAACTCGAAGCCCAGATGCAACTGGTGGTCGATCGTTATGAATGCGAGTGGGCCAACGCCCTCAAAGACCCGGACAAGCTCAAGCGCTTCCGCACCTTCGTCAACGACGGTCGCGGTGATCCGGATGTTCATTTCGTCAGGGAACGCGGCCAGCGCCGGCCGGTTCACGCCCACGAGCTTCACCTGATTCCCGTTACCGAGGAGGTGCTCTGATGAGCCAGTCAAACGTCGTTCGTATCCCCACCCGCAACGCGGCCCAAAATCCCGTGCAATGGCGTGCCCTGTGCAGCCGCGAGGATCTGGTGCCCAACTCCGGCGTGGTCGCCTGGCACGACGGCAGCCAGGTGGCGCTGTTGTACCTGCCCGAACAGCAGGACAAACCGCTGTACGCCATCGACAACCGCGACCCCAAGTCCGGGGCGAACGTGATCGGTCGGGGGCTGTTGGGCAGCATCAAGGGTGAACTGGTGATCGCATCACCCCTCTACAAACAGCATTTCCGCCTGGAAGACGGCCATTGCCTGGAATACCCGGAGCAGCGTCTGCGGGTGTGGCCGGTGCGCCTGAATGGTGATGTGGTGGAGATTGGCGAAGACTGATCCGCCTCTGACCGGGGCGCCACAATGAATCAGGCAATTTAAGTGCATTGGCTTGCCTTTAACTGAAGTTGGGAATCAACAATGAAAACAGCCGCTCAACTGGTAAGACTCAAGAGTGTGCAGAACCAGCAGGTTCACAGCATCGCGCCGGAGCAGACCGTGCTCGAAGCGCTGCAGATCATGGCCGAGAAAAACGTCGGCGCGTTGCCGGTGATCGAACACGGTCAGGTGGTTGGCGTGTTCAGCGAGCGCGACTATGCGCGCAAGCTGGTGTTGCAAGGACGCTCCTCGGTGGGCACTTCGGTACGCACCGTCATGAGTGCTCCCGTGGTCACCGCCGATAGCCAGCAGAGCATCGACCGCTGCATGGAAGTCATGACCGATAGCCACCTGCGGCACTTGCCGGTGCTGGATAACGGCCAGTTGATGGGGTTGTTGTCCATTGGCGATCTGGTGAAGGAGGCGATTGTCGAGCAGGCGGATTTGATCCGGCAGCTGGAGCATTACATTCGCGGGCACTGAACCCACACGGAACTTATCTGTGGGAGCAAACCTTGCTCCCACAATGGTGCGAAGTTTCGCTAAATTTCCTCACCCCAACATCAGCAACTGCCGGATCAGATTCGGCGTACTGCCGGTCCAGCGCTTGAACGAGCGGCGAAAATTCGCCGTGTCGTTGAAGTTCAGGTACTGCGCCACTTCCTCGTTGCTGAACCCCTTGACCTGGTACAAGTACAACGCCACATGGGTGTGCACCCGGTCCACCTGTTGCTGGAACCCGGTATGGTGCTTGTGCAGCTTGCGCTTGAGCGTCGCCGGGCTCATGGCGAAAGCCTGGGCGATCTGTTCCAGGCTGGGCGTCTGCTGCACATGGCTGTGCAGGTAGTCGTAGACGCAGTCCAGAAAGCTTGCCGTGAAACCCAGTTGATCGAGTTGGTCTCTGGCTTCGATCCGCGCCACCTGGCCGGCGGTGGACGACACGTTGGGCCAGGGCTGGGCCAGGCAGTGGCGAGGCAGGCGCATCAGGTCCAGCGGTCGATTGAATTGCGTCTGTTCACTCAGGTGCACCCAGTACTGTTCGACGTAACGCGGCTCCTCATGGCGAAAGCTGCATTGCCAGGGCAGGCGTTCGCCGCTCAGCCATGCACTCATGGCAACCATCGAAGTCATGCTGGCTTCCAGTATGAAGCGCCATTGTTCATCCGCACCGCAACTGTCCAGCCAATGGATGTAGGCATAGTGCTCGTCCAACAACAGGCGCGGCGCGGCCAGGGGGCTGAGCAGTGCTTGCTGGTCAATCAGGGTTTCCAGGGCCTGATGCAGATTCTGCGCGTGGCGTAGCGCATGGCTGGCTGGCCCGTAATGCCCCGGCAGCAGCCGCTGGCCAAACAGGAAACTGCTGTCACTGGCATCGAGCAGGCGTCGGCTGTTGTCGATCAGGCCAAGAAACTGTTGCGGGCTGATGCGGCTCTGGCCAGCGAGGATATCGTCGTGGAACAGCCCTGTGCCACGCAGCAGGCGGTGGCTGTCGATGTCACGCGACAGTGCCAGATCGATCAGCGCGGCAGGCTGATAGTGCCCCGGAATGAAGCGGCTGTCGGTTTCATACCAGCAGGTCTTGAGGGTCATGGGCCGGCCTCAGGCGCTTTTCAACGTGGAACGGGATCGGGCCAGCGTCAGGTTGAGACGTTTGAGCAAAGCCTCCGGCGACTCGTCAAATGCCATCACCACGGCGGTGCTGGCGGCCAGTTGCAAGCGCTCGCCGTGTTGCCGGGTCTTGTGGGCCAGGCTGCCAACCGCGTGGGCCAGTTCTGCGGCCAGATACCGGGCCTGGCTCTCGCCAGTGTCGGGCAGCAGGACCACAAAGCGGTCACCGGCCAGGCGACAAAGCAGATCCTGACGGCGCAGGTTCAGCACCAGCAACTGGCTGACGGCTTGCAGCACCGCATCGCCCTCGCCGTGACCGAAGCGCTGATTGATGGCGGTGAAGTTGTCCAGGTCCAGGGCCAGCAATGACAAGGGCTGCTGGCGGCGTCGGCTGTCCTCCAGGCTGCTCGTCAGTTCATGTCTGAAAAAGTCCGCGCCTCCCAGCGGCGTGAGTTTGTCGAACAGGCGGTGCTCGCGGAACAACCGTTCACGCTTCTCCATTTGTCCGTTGATCGCCAGTTGTTCCCGGTGCCAGTGATAGATGCCGAGGGTCAGCAGAATCATGCCCACCGGCATCGGCCCGGACTCCAGCCAGTGGTCCCAGGTGATGCTGTCGGGCAAACGGATGAACTCGTCGAGGCTGTCGATCCACCAGGAAAAAAAGATGCAACCCAGGCCCCATACGAGGTAGTTGGTCACCCGACCGGCCGGGCGACTCTTGAGCACCAGGCCGAGCCAGACCAGCGCCAGCAAGGCCGAGCCGCCTTCGCCAAGGATATCCAGCCAGACCCACTCACTCAGCGGTTTGAGCTCACCGTTGGCCAGGTGGAGCATCAGCCCGAGGTTGGCCGCCAGCAGAAGCAGGACGAGTTTGAGGCGGTGCGGGCGCAGCACGGAGAACATGGCCGGAATCCTTTGCCAGAAGCGGAATGCGGCTCAGCACAGCAGATGGATGTGACAGTGCGGTGACGGTGGGTGAATGGGTGGGGGAGGTCGAATCAGCTCATTGGTTGTCCGGATTTTTATTCATGAGATCGCCCTTATCTCATTGTGGCGAGGGGATTTTGTGGGAGCCAAGCTTGCTCGCGACGAAGACGACGCGGTTTTTCAGGGGATCGAGGCGCCTGCATCGCGAGCAAGCTTTGCTCCCACAGCGGTGTGGAGCGACGTTTCGCAAAAAGTGATCGGCTGCTGAAGGCCTGTGCGGCTCGGAAACAGGTCATTTCAGCTCATTCTGGTCCGCCAACCCCCTCACATCAGTGTGTTTTAGGCCCTGCGGGCAAACGCTGTCACAGAACCGTCACCCCCCACCCCTAGCGTGCCCTCCCAGTTGCCGGGCCGTTGCCTGGCGGATTTTCGGATTCCTGGGGGAGATCACCATGCATCACCGCACAAGCACTGCCGGGCTCGTCGGTTTTACGTTCACCGCGTTGGCGATGGCCATTGCCAGTGAACGGCTGAGCGCTGCCGAGCAGATGACCACTGAACACGTCCAAGTGGTTGGTCAGGCGGCCAGCATCGATCAGGCCCTGAAGGAGCAGCGCAGCGCCGATAGCATCAAGAGCGTGGTGCATGCCGACGGCGTGGCGCAGTTGCCGGATGAAAACGTCGCCGAAGCCGTGCAGCGCCTGCCGGGCATCAGCGTCGAACGTGACCAGGGCGAAGGTCGTTTTGTCAGCGTGCGGGGCCTGGGGCCAGACCTCAACAGCGTGACCATCAACGGCACGCTGGTGCCGGCACCGGAAAGCGAGCGCCGGGCCGTTGCCCTGGACGTGCTACCCGCGGAGCTGGTGCAGTCGCTGTCGGTGATCAAGACCCTGACGCCGGATATGGACGCCAACTCACTGGGCGGCACGGTCGACGTGAAAAGCCTCTCGGCGTTCGACCACAAGGGCTTGTTCTACACCGGCAGCAGCGAAGCCAGCTACGACAAGAATACCGGCCAGACGAGTCCGAAATTCTCTGGCGCTATCAGCGACCGTTTCAGCCTGGGCGACGGCATCGATAACTTCGGCGTTGCAGCAGCGCTGAGCTGGCAGAAGCGCGATTTTGGCTCGGACAACGTTGAAACCGGCGGCGCCTGGGATTTCGAGCAAGGCTCACGACTGGAAGAGTTCGAACAACGCGACTATGACATCCGTCGGGAGCGCGCCGGCGGCGGGCTGAACTTCGACTACAAGCCTGATGATCTGAGCAGCTACTACCTACGCACGCTTTACAGTCGTTACAAAGACAGTGAAACCCGCAATGCCGCCAGCCTGGCTTTCGAGGATCCACAAGCGGCCGGCGAGCTGGGTGCCGCAGAAGGCGAGCGCAAGATCAAGCAGCGCGAAGAAACCCAGGAGATCCAATCCTATGTACTGGGCGGGGAGCGCATGTTCGGTCTCTGGACTCTCAGCGGCCAGGGCGGCTACAGCAAGTCCAGCGAGGACAGCCCCGGTCATATCGCCGGTGCCACATTCGAAGGCATCGACAGTTTCGAGGGGGGCTTCTACGGCAACGACAAGCCGCGGCCAATCATTGGTTCGGGGTTCTATGATCCGGCCAACTTCAGCCTGGACAAGGTGGACTGGGAACAGCAGAACACCACCGACACCGAGAAAAACCTGCGCCTGGACCTGGCCAGAGACTATGACGTCAGTGGCTACGCCTCCCAGGTCAAATTCGGCGGCAAAGTCAGCCGCCGCGACAAGGACAACGATCTCGACGCCTGGGTCTATGAGGATTTCGACGATCTGGGGTTCACCGACGAGCAGTTGAACCTCGGACAATTCCAGAAGGGCAACGTGGATTACAGTCTCGGCCGTTACGGTCCAGGCATCAGTGCCGGAGCCATCGAACAATTGTTGGGTGGTCTGGACCGCGACGCCTTCTTTGATGCGCAAGAGTCGCGGGTCAATGACTTCCAGATGAGCGAAGACATCAACGCCGCTTACCTGATGAACACCGTGGACATCGACGATTGGCGCTTGATCGCCGGCATGCGTTATGAAGGCACGGAGTTCGAAGCCAAAGGCAGCGGCGTTACCGACGGCGTGTTCACCGACACCCAAACCCGGCGCAAATATCACCACTGGCTGCCGGGCCTGCACGCGCGTTATCAGCTGGACAAGAACACCCAGGTGCGTGCGGCCTGGACCAAGTCCGTGGTGCGTCCGACCTTCGGGCAACTGGCCCCGGGTTTTGTCATTGACGATGACGAGGCGACCTTCGGCAACCCGGACCTCAAACCCCTGGAGTCGAGCAACCTGGACCTGGGCATTGAACATTTCATGGGTCGGGCCGGCACTGTGTCGGCTTTCGTGTTCTACAAAGACATCAAGAACTTCGTCTACAACACCGACCTGGCGGGCACGGGCGCCTGGGCCGACTTCTCCGAAGCCCATAGCTTTGCCAATGGTGACAGCGCCAAGCTCTATGGCCTGGAACTGGCCTACTCACAAAAATTCGACTGGCTGCCAGCCCCCTGGAATGGATTGCTTCTGGGGGCCAACACCACCTTCAGTCGCTCGGACGCCGAGATCGAAGGGTTCGATCAGGCCAGCGGAACACAACGCAAGCGCAGCATCGACCTGCCGAACCAGTCGGACACCGTGGGTAACCTGATGCTGGGTTGGGAAAACGACAAGCTGAGCCTGCGTCTGTCGGCCAATTACAAGTCGGCCTACCTGTATGAGCTGGCGTCCATCAGCGACCGCGACCATGACCTGCACGTTGACGCCCAGACCTTTGTCGACTTCAGCGCCCGCTACTCCCTGACCAAAAACCTGCAAGTGAGCCTGGAAGCCCAGAACCTCACCGACGAGTCGTATTTCGTCTACACCGGCCACCGCGCCTACAACGGTCAATACGAAGAATACGGCCCGACCTACAAGCTGGGGCTGACCTTCACCCATTTCTAGATCGCAACGCCGATCCGTCAGGGCGAGGGGAAAAATCCCCTCGCCCTGCAGGTGGACAAAAGACCCGTTTGAACCCGGCTCAATGACAAGGATTTTTCCGTTGAACACAGCTTTGTTTTTACCCAAGCAGTACCTGTTGGCAATGCTCATCAGCCTGGCAACTGTTCCAGCGTTGGCGGCTTCCCCAACCCTGAAGCTGCAACCCTGGCCTCAGGCACAGGAACGCTCGATCAATGCCCTGGGATTCGTGCCCGGCCATTGGACCAGCGAACGACTGGCCAGCGCCCGTGAAGGCTTGCTGTTGCTGGATGCCCAAGGCCGCGAACTGTCACGCCTGGAGGGCTCCTTCGAAGGTCTCGACAGCCGTGCCCTCGGGGCGAACGTTCTGGTGGCCAGCCTCGACAGCACTCGTCAGCAAGCACTGTTGGTCAGCCTCGATCCGGATAAACGTCAGTGGGGGACGCCGCTGTACCTTCCTGCGCGAGATTTCCCGGTGAATGGGCTGTGCCTGTACCGCGATGAAGCGAGCAACCTGTTTGTGTTTCTGGTGGGTGAAGAAGGCAAGGGGGAGCAATGGCTGGTGGGCAACGGCGAGCACCTGAGCGCCAGCGCACAGCGCGTACGCGGCTTGCCACTGCCGCCCGATGCCCAGACCTGTCAGGTGCAAGACAGCGCCAATCAACTGTTCGTCAACGAGGAACAAGTCGGCTGGTGGGCCTACCCGGCATCCTCCGAGGCCGATGCCGTGCGTGTACCCGTGGCGATGCGCACGCCGTTCGGTGACATCCAGCAGGCCGCTGGGGACCTGGCGGCGTTACCAGGCGGGTTGCTGGGCCTGGACCCACAAGCGCGACAGCTGCATCTGTATCAGCAAGACGGCCAGGGCTGGACCTCGACAGCCCGTCTGGCGCTGCCGGGCCTGAACGAGCCGGAAAATCTGGCGGTACGGGCGACGAAAAACGGCCTTGAACTGTTGTTGCGCGACGATGACAGCGCACGCCTGTATCAGGGCCAAATCAATTGGCAACCCACCCCTGTGTCCCTGCCGCCGGTGCTGCCTACAGTGGCTGCCATTGGCCAGAGCGAGCCGGTGGCGCGCCAGGGCGACGCGGCGGATGATCCGGCGATCTGGGTTCATCCCACGACGCCAGCCTTGAGCCGGGTGCTGGGCACTAACAAGAAGCAAGGCCTGCTGACGTATGACCTGCACGGCAAGCTGCTGCAGGAGCTGGCGGTGGGCCGCCTCAACAACGTCGATGTGCGCGGCAACTTCAAGTTGGGTACGCAAACCGTCGATCTGGCAGTCGCCAGCAACCGCGACCGCAACAGTCTCAGCCTGTTCAGCATCGACCGGGTCAGCGGCGAACTGCGCGAGGCCGGCGAGATCCCTACGCCACTCAAGGAAATCTACGGCATCTGCCTGTTCCAGCCGGTTGAGGGCGAACTGTATGCCTTCGCCAATGGCAAGGACGGGCGCTATTTGCAGTACCGCCTCAGCGCTCCGGACGGTGTGGTGAAAGGTGAGTTGGTGCGCCAGTTCAGCGTCGACAGCCAGCCTGAAGGGTGCGTCGCCGATGACCGGCGCCAGCGGCTGTTTCTCGGTGAAGAAGACGTCGGAGTCTGGGCGGTGGATGCCCGGGCCGACCGACCGGCGACATTGGACAACGTGATCAAGGTCGGACCTCAGTTGCATGCCGACGTCGAGGGCATCGCCCTGTACCAAGGCGCCGGCCACGATTACCTGGTGATCTCAAGCCAGGGCAACGACAGCTATGTGCTACTTGATGCCGAACCGCCTTATGCCGTGCGCGGTGCGTTCCGTGTCGGCTTGAACGGCGCCGCGGGCATCGACGGCGCCTCGGAAACCGATGGCCTGGAAGTCACTTCGGCCAACCTTGGCGGTCCCTGGAGCGACGGCATGCTGGTGGTCCAGGACGGCCGCAAACGGATGCCCGAGCAGACCCAGAACTTCAAGTTCGTGCCCTGGAACGAAGTCGCGAAAGCCTTGCGCCTGCCTTGAGCGGCGCTGTCATCAACCGGTCATGAACATTTCATCGAATAGCAGCCAGACAGGAGCTCTACCCATGCAAGCCACGCTGGAACATATGACAATCTGGGGCCTGATCAGCGATGCGAGTCTTCTGGTCAAGGCCGTTATGCTCACACTGCTGCTGGCCTCGCTGCTGAGCTGGTACCTGATCATCCAGCGCAGCGCCGTGCTGCGCCGCACCGAGCGCCAGTTCAAGGGTTTCATGCAGCGTTTTCGCAGCACCAGCGATTTGCCAGCGCTGTTGCGCGAGACCGCCCAGGTGCGCGAGGAAGAGGGCGGCGTGGAGCCGATCTTTCACGCCGGCTTCCAGGCTTTCACCCAGCTCAACGTGCCCTCCGGCAGCCCACAGGTGGTGCTTGAAGGGGTGGAGCGTTCGCTGCAAGTGGCAATCAGCGAGCAGGAGGTGCAGTTGGAGAAAGGCTTGCAGTTTCTCGCCACGGTCGGTTCGGTCAGCCCTTACATCGGTTTGTTCGGCACGGTCTGGGGGATCATGAATGCCTTCCTGGGGTTGTCCCAGGTGCAACAGGCCAGCCTCTCCACCGTGGCGCCGGGCATCGCCGAGGCGTTGATCGCCACCGCCATCGGCCTGTTCGCGGCGATTCCCGCGGTGATCGCCTACAACCGCTTTTCCGCCCGCGGCCAGACCTTGCTGACACGCTACTACGCGTTCGGCAACGAGCTGCAGGCACGCCTGCATCGCAAGCTTCACGGCGCTCCGGTGAACCTGGCCGCGGCCGCTTGAGAGGAGAGGGCAGATGCTAGTCAAGCCGCAACGCAAGCACGGGCCCAAGGCCGAAATGAACGTGGTGCCTTACATCGATGTGATGCTGGTGCTGCTGGTGATCTTCATGGTCACGGCACCCATGCTGACCCAAGGCGTGAAAATCGAGCTGCCCAAGGTCGCCAGCCAGGCATTGGCCAACGATAGCCGCCAACAGATCCTGACCCTGTCTGTTAAGGCCGAGGGCGGTTACTACTGGAACCTGGGTGCTGAACTGGACACCCAAAGCCAGACCGACAGCGCCGTGGACCTGGATCAGATGCGCGCCAAAGTGGCCCAGGTTGTCGCCGAGCGCAGCGATACCCAGGTGTATATCCGTGCCGACGACCACGCCGACTACGGTCGTGTCGTGGCCGCCATGGCCGCCTTGCAGCAGGGCGGAGTGAGCAACCTTGGCCTGGTGACCGAGGCACCCCGATGACGGCGATGATCATGCACAGTCCATCCTTGGGTTTACCCACGGTGTCCGGCAGTGGTTTCTGGAGGAACAGCCTGGCAGCGGGACTCGCCGTGGCCTTGCACGCGGTTGTCGCGGCATTGCTGGTGCTGGGCTGGACCGTAGAGAAACCGACCGTCGAAGCGCCCCGGGTGCTGCGCACGCAATTGGTGATGTTGCCACCGCTGCCGGTGCCTGAAGCGCCTGCGCCGACCGCCGTGGCAGAGGTCGCCCCAGAACCGGTCGAAGCCACGCCGGCTCCCGTGCAAGCGCCACGCCCGGCGCCGAGCAAACCTGCGGTTGATCCAAGGCTCCAAGCGCAGAAACTGGAGCAGGCAACCCTGGCGCGCAAACGGGTCGAGGAGCAAAAGCGCGAGCAGCAGGCCGAGCGACAGGCCCAGCAGCAGCGCGAGCGTCAGGAGAACCAGCGACGTCAGCAGGAAGCCGAGCAACAGGCCGCCGAACGACAGCGCCAAGCGGCTCAACAGGCCCAGGCGCTCGCCCGGCAACGCCAAGCCGAACAGGCGCGTCTGGCCTCCGCCGACAGTCGCCACTATCAACCCCTGAGCAAAGAGGCTCCGGATTATCCGCAACGGGCTTTGGACAAAGGGCTGGAAGGCGATTGCACGGTGGAGTACAGCGTCAAGCCGGACGGGCGAATCGACAACCCCAAGGTGCTGGACGGCTGCCATCCGTTATTCATCCGACCCTCGCTGACTGCGGCCCAGACCTTCCGTTATCAGCCGCGGATCGTCGACGGCCAGGCCGTGACAGTGCCGGCGGTGCGCAATACCTTTCACTACCGCATCGAATAGAACCCGAGCCTGTTGCGGCCCGGCGTAATCGGACTAAACCGCGCCGGCGGCCGGCCGGTGCTGGCGCAACAGTTCGATCTGCTGCGATGGAACCAGCTCGCGCAACGCCTTATAAAGCGCCCGTGTTTCCAGCAGATTCCAGATGCGTAGCATGGTTTCCAGCGCATCCAGGGGTTTGCTGATGAAGTCCCGGGCGCCCAGCGCCAGGGCGCGCAGGCGGGTGTCGCGGGTGGCGTCGGCGGTCAGCACCAGGATCGGCAGGTAGTCGTTTGCCGGGATGCGCCGGTTGAGCTGCTCCAGCACGGCGAAGCCATCGAATGCCGGCATGTGCAGGTCCAGGATCACCAGGTCAGGCTCAAAACTGTTGAACAGGTCGAGGGTGCGCAAAGGCTCGGTGCTGCTCAGTACGTTGTGCAGCCCTTCGCGAGCCAGCAACTGCTCCATCAGGTCCAGGTTGGGGCGCTGATCGTCAACGATCAGGATGCGCAAATCGCGATTCATGCGGGCTCCGGTAAATAGCGTTCAAGGTGGCCGAGAAAGGCCTGGATATGAATGGGTTTGGTCAGGATCGCTGTGGCCCCGGCTTCGTGCAGTGCACGGTGGGTCAGGTCGCTGGCATCGGCGGTGATCATCAGTACCGGTGTGGACGCCGTAGCCGCCGATTGCCGCAAGCGGCGCAGCACCTCCAGGCCTGTCAGGTCCGGCAGGGTCACGTCCAGCAGGATCAACTGCGGGGCGTGCTGGCGAGCCAGGTCCAGGCCCAACTGGCCTTGCATGCTCGACAGCAGTTGAATACCCGGACGTCGCTGCATCAGGGTCTCGATCAGCGCCAGGCTCGACAGGTTGTCTTCGATGCACAGTATCTTGCCGTGATATTCGACTGACGGACGCGGTGCCTTCAGCGCGACGATGGGGGGCAAGCGGGCGTGTTCCACCCGGGCACCGGGCAATTGCAGGGTAAAACAACAACCTTGCCCCGGCTCGCTGTGGACCTGCAGGCTGCCTTGCATCATTTCCAGCAGGCTCTTGCTCAAGGACAGCCCAAGACCGGTGCCCTCGACCTGTGGATCGGCACCCAGGCGCTCGAACGGCTTGAACAACCGGTCAAGCTGCTCAGGGGCAATGCCATGCCCGGTGTCGCTGACGGCAATGCTGACTCGCGGCCCCTGGGCCGTCACTTCAATGCGCACTTCACCGCCGGGCCGGTTGTACTTGATGGCGTTGGACAACAGATTTAGCAGCACCTGCACCAGGCGTTGACGGTCGGCCAGCACACCGCTGCTGTCGGGTAGCGGCGCCAGCTCGGCCAACTGAATCCCGGCGTCGGCCGCCATGGGTGAAACCAGCGTCAGGGCTTCATGCAACACCGTCGTCAAGGCAATCGGCTCAATGTTCAGCGGCAGACGACCGGCCTCGATCCGGGCAATGTCCAGCACCTCGTTGATCAATGCCAGCAGATGCTGACCGGCGCGCAGGATGTGACTGACCTGTGGGCGCTGGCCGGCGCTGGAGTCCATGTCCAGCAGTTGCGCGAAGCCGAGTATGGCGTTCAGGGGTGTGCGCAGTTCGTGGCTCATGCGCGAAAGAAATTCGCTCTTGGCGCGGCTGGCGCTTTCGGCTTCTTCACGGGCGGTGCGCAGGGCGATCTCGGCGGCGCGGCGGTCAGTGATGTCGCGGGTAATCTTGGAAAACCCGCGCAGGGTGCCGGTACTGTCGTACTGGGCAGTGATGACCACACTGGCCCAGAAGCGGCTGCCGTCCTTGCGACAGCGCCAGCCTTCTTCCATGTAATGACCGTCACGGGCGGCTTCGTGCAGCGCCATGTCCGGGTGCGCCGGGCATTCTTCGCTCAGATAGAACAACGAAAAATGCCGGCCGAGGATTTCCTGTTCGGTGTAACCCTTGATCCGTTCGGCGCCGGCGTTCCAGGTAATGACATGGCCTTGGGCGTCCAGCGCAAAGATGCCGTAGTCCTTCACCCCATCGATGATCAGTCGCAAGCGTTCTTCGTTATCCCGCAGAGCCCGCTCGCGTTCGGCAAGCAACTGCCCGGCCTCTACCAGACGGGTGCCCAACTGGCCGATTTCGTCCTGCTCCGGCGGTTGCGGCAACAACGGTTGACCCAAGGCCAGGCGCTGAGCGTTGCCTTGCACCTGTTGCACGCGGGCGACAATGCCCTTGGACAGGAACAGCACCGCCACGATGGCGCCAAGCAGCCCGCACAGCGCCGCCAGTAGCGTGGCGAACAACAGGCGCATGCGCGTGGCCGAGGCGGCGGCACTGCGGTCGGCGAGCAGGGCGTCCTCACGTATACGCATGGCGTTGATCTGCTCGCGCAGCACGTCCAGGACGTGTTTGTTTTCGATCAGAATCGTCGTGATGGCCGCTGTGTCATCGGCCTTGCCGTTGCGCAAGGCATCCAGCCCATCGAGTTTTTCTGCGATCAGTGGGGTGATGGTCTTGAGGCGCTCGCGCATCCGGGCGTCGCGGATGTTGTGGTCCAACCGTTGCAACGCGGCCTTGATCAGCGGCGTGGCCTGTTCGTAGCTGGGCAGGAAGTCTTCGCGCCGGGTCAGCAGGTAACCGCGCACGCTGGCTGCGGCTTCGGCCAGCAGGGTATGCACCGTCTGGATATCGCCCTGGACCAGCAGCACCCGGCGCACGTCTTCTTCGGCCCGGGCGGTCTGGCGTTCGGTGATGTAGATCAGCACCAGCGACAGCAACAGCACCACCAGGGGCAGGGAAATGACCACCAATGCCTTGCCCCGCAATGGCAGGTTGGCCCAGCGGCGGGCGGCGAGGAATCTCATGGCCATTGCCCGCTGGGTTGTGCCACCAACCCCAGGGCAACACCGCGCACGGCGGCCTGGGTTCGATCGGCGGCTCCCAACTTGCCGATGACGCGCTCCACGTGGGCCTTGGCGGTGCCGGGGGCGATGCCGAGTTTTTCGCCGATTTCACGGTTGCTGAAGCCGCCGGCCACCAGCCCCAGCACCTGGCGCTCGCGGGCTGTCAGGGCCTGGACCGGGGTAGCGCCACTGGCACCGCGCTCGGCCATGCGCCGCAGCAGGCGCGCACTGACCGAACTGTTCAGGGCCTCTTCGCCCTGGGCGACCCGTTTGAGGGCGTCCAGCACTTCATCGCGGCTGGCATCCTTGAGCAGATAACCGACCGCGCCCGCGCCGATGGCGGCTTCAAGGTGATCAGGGCTGTCGTCCATGGTGAAGATCACCACTTTGATCCCCGGCTGGCGCTGCTGCAGGATACGCGCCGCCCCCAGACCATTGAGCACCGGCATGCGAATGTCGAGAATGGCGATGTCCGGTTGCAGCCGCTCGCACAGATCGAGGGCTTCCTGGCCGTCGCTGGCCTGGCCGACGACTTCGAACCCCGGGCTGCCGGCCAGCATGCTGATAAAACCGGTGCGGGTCACTTCGTGATCATCGGCCAAAAGCAGGCGTAAAGGGGACGTCATGAGTGTGTTCCGTGGGTGGGTAGGGGGACGCTGGCCAGCAAACGGGTGCCGCCATCGGGCTGGCTGAAACAGCTCAGGTGGCCGCCCAGCAGGCTGGCTCGTTCCTGCATGGCCGCCAGGCCCAGATGGCAGGTGCCATTGGTCTCGATGGGTTGTTCCAGAGCAAAACCACGGCCATTGTCTTCGACCCGCAGCGAGGCCCGGTCGTCGCTCACCATCAATCCCAGGCGTACATGGCTGGCCCGGGCGTGCTTGAGAATGTTGTTGATGCCTTCCTGGGCAATGCGGAACAAGGCGATTTCGGTGTTGCCCGGCAGGCGAGCGGCGCTGTGCTCGGCCCAGTCCACCGACAGGCCTGCATCCCGCAGGCGGTCGGCTTCCTTGTCGACGGCTTTGTACAGACCGAAGTCATCCAGCGCATGGGGACGCAGACCGCCGATCAACTGCCGGCCTTCGCCGACACAACCCCGGGCGAGATCGAGGATGGCCTGCAAGTCGTTCGCCAGGGCCGGCGGCAGAGGCGGGCAGCGACCGGCGAACCCCTGCAGGCGCTGATGCAGGCCGGCCAGGTTCTGTGCCAGACCATCATGCAGGTCGTAGGCCACACGCTTGCGTTCGTCTTCCTGGGCGCTGAACAATCGATGGACCAGCTCGGACATGGTGCGTTCGCGGGCCTGCAACGCTTCGAGCAGACGACTGTTTTCTAGATGGGCAGCCAGCAGGGTCGCCAGCAATTGCAGTGACTCAATATCCTCGTTGTCCGGCGTGCCCAGGGCTACGCCGTTGCCCAGCAATAAAGCCCCGAACACCACACCGTCGGAACCACGCAACGGAACGCGCAAGACCTGGGGCAGGGCGCTGCCAGGGTACTCCAGCCATTGTGGCTCGGCTGACGGCGGCTGAGCCAGGTTGGCAAGCAGATCGAGCCGTTCTTGGCTGCCATGGCTGGCGATGGTGCGAAACGTGGTGTCCGCTGCCCACTCCAGCAGCAGGCCATGATCCATGGCCATGAATGCGCACGCTCGTTGCACTGCGCGCTGGCGCATCGCCGACAGGGGCAATTGCGTCAGTTCATGGCCGGTGCCCAACAGCAGGCGCAGGCGTGCGGCACGACTTTGCGACTGGCGATATTGGGTTCGGATGGCCAGGGCACTGCCGGGGTCATGGGGTGGGCTTTGCATGATAGGGCTCCAGCGTGGATGGGACCGGTCGGCGTGGCGGTATTAGAGCGTGTCATCAGCACCGGGCCTATCTGCCGAACGGCATAGGCAATCGGCACCGGTTGGCCGATGGCGAAGGCCGCCAGGCCCGGCAAAGTCGGCTCATTGAAACCCACAGGAACGTTACGATGAAACTGAAAACCTTCGCCGCTGCCGCTTTTTTCATGCTGACCACACCCTTGGCCCTGGCACTTGAAACAACGCCATACGTTTATCGCACCGTAGCCGAGCAGCCACAGAATCAGAATGACCGTGAAATCGCCGCATTGTTCGACCGCTGGAACGCGGCCCTCAAAACCGGCAACGCTGCTGCAGTAACCAGCCTGTATGCGCCGGATGCGATATTGCAGCCCACCGTATCCAACCAGGTGCGCAACACGGCGGCACTGATTCAGGATTACTTTGAACACTTCCTGGCCGGCAAGCCGGTGGGGCAGATCAACTACCGGGAAATCCGTCACCTGGGACCTGACGCGGCGATGGACAGTGGTGTCTATACCTTTGCCCTGACTAACGCCGACGGCTCCAAGCGCGAGGTTCAGGCGCGCTACACCTTTATCTATGAACGCATTGACGGTCAGTGGAAGATCCTTAACCACCACTCCTCGGCCATGCCGCAAGTCCAGAAGCAACTGCATGCCAGCCACTGAGGCCGTTTGAACAAATGAGTTCGTCCCTGGCTGCGTTGGGGGGGGGCGAACCACCCGTTTGGCAGGCTGGCAAAAAACGATAGGCCAGTGTCATTAACAGAGCGGTTCGATAAAGAAGTTGGATTCGTGCGGGAACATTAATTAGAATCACTCTCATTTAATGTATTCCTTGCACAAGGCTTCTTGACATGTCTGATGCAGCTACGCCAACGGAGCGTTCCTTGCACGCGCTGTACCGAGACCACGGTGGCTGGCTGGAAGGCTGGTTGAGACGACGCATGGGCAATGCCTGGGATGCCGCGGACCTGCGCCAGGACACGTTCCTGCGGGTACTGTCCAGCGCTCAGCCATTGGCCGATCTGCACGAACCCCGCGCTTATCTGCTGACAGTCGGCAAGCGTCTGTTGAGCAACTTTTACGCGCGCCGCAACTTGGAGCAGGCTTACCTCGACGCCTTGGCGAGCTTGCCGCCAGCGTGCGTACCGTCCCCGGAGCAGCGCTGGCTGCTGCTGGAAACGTTGCAAGCCCTGGATGAGTTGCTCGATGGCCTGCCGGCTCTGGTGCGGCGGGCTTTTTTGTGGAGCCAGCTCGAAGGCCTGGGCTACCGTGAAATCGCCGAGCGCATGCAGGTGTCGGAGCGCACCATCAAGCGCTACATGGCTCAGGCTTATGAGCATTGCCTGTTGGTGGACTTTTGATGCGCCAGGCCCCTTCGCCTGAAGCTCGCGAAGTCGCCCGGGCGGCGGCTCGCTGGCTGGCCATGATGGAGTCTGGCGGGGATGACTTCGATTGCACTGCGCTGCAACGCTGGCGCGACAGCAGCGCCCATCACGAGGCAGCCTGGCAAAAAGCCCAGCGATTGCGCCAGCGTTTCGCCGGGGTGCCGCCTTCATTGGGTATGGCGACCCTGGATCGCCCGGCATTGCCCCGTCGGGCGGTGCTCAAGCGTGCGCTCGGCGTCGCCGCCTTGGTGCCCACGGCCTGGTGGCTGGGGCGAGAGCTGCCGCTGGAGGTCTGGCGCGCCGACCTGCACACGGCCACGGGCGAACAGCGGCGCTGGTCGCTGGCCGACGGCAGCGCCTTGCAGTTGAATACCGACAGCGCCCTGGACCTGGACCTCAAGGCTCGACGCCTGGTGCTGGTGCAAGGGGAGATGGCCCTCAATGTCCAGGGGCCTGCGCCATTGGCCATTCAGGCACCGTTCGGCCTGATCTCCGTCAGCCGTAGCGAGGTCTGCGTACGCCTGAATGAGCGCAGTTGCCGGGTGTCGGTCCTCAGTGGTTCGGTGCAACTGCAACCGTTGCGCGGGCCAATGCTGACACTGAAGGAAGGCGAGCAGGTCAACCTCTTGGCCTCGGGCGCCGGACCGGTGGGGGCGTTCGACGTAGCGCAGTTGGGTTGGCGTGACGGTGTACTTGTGGCGCAGAACCAGCCGTTGGGGGATTTTCTCCGTGAACTGGGCCGTTATCGCTCAGGTTTTTTGCGTTGGGACCCCGCCCTGGAGTCGCTGCGGGTGACCGGCAGCTTCCGTCTGGAAAACACCGATCGAATCCTCGCGTTGCTCTCGGCCAGCCTGCCGGTGCACGTGCAAACGCGCACCCGATACTGGGTCACATTGACGCTGCGCAAAAATACTGTCTGACGCCTGTCCCCTTTTTTTGTCTCGCTTGTCATTCAAGGCAACTGAACAAAAACGAGAGCTCCCCCCAATGTCCGCAGTAGTACCTTTGCGTTTTCGCCCGGCCCTTGCCGGCTGGCGTCCGCTGTTGAGCCTGAGCCTCGTGCTCAGCCTGAGCGCCAGCCCATTGTTCATGTCCTCCAGCCAAGCCGAAGAAGCTGCCCGACGCAGCTATCAGGTGCCGGCCGGCAGCCTCAGCGCCGCGCTCACCCGGTTCGCCGGCCTGGCGGGGGTCAACCTGTCGGTCGACCCGGCCCTGGTGAGCGGGCATAACAGCCCCGGTCTGTCGGGGGAGTATGCCGTGGAGGAGGGCTTTGCCCGACTGTTGCAGGGCTCGGGTCTGCAACTGCAGCCGGTGGGCGAGCATGCTTACATCCTGACCCCGGCGCCGGAAGGCAGCAGCTTGCAACTGGCTCCCACCTCGATCATGGGGGCCACGAGCCTGGCGCAGGGCGAGCCCTATGCCGGTGGCCAGGTCGCGCGCCGCGGCTCGCAAGGTTTGCTCGGGTCGCGGGACTTCATGGAAACCCCGTTCAGCATGACCACCTATACCAGCGAAGTGGTCAAGAACCAGCAGGCTCGGACCCTGGGCGACTTGATTGCCAGCGATCCTTCGGTTCGCGCCACCAATCCGGCAGGCGGGCGTTTCGAGCAGTTCACCATTCGCGGTTTCAGCCTGTTCAACAGTGATGTCGCCTACAACGGTCTCTACGGCATCCTGCCGACCTATTCGATCGACATGGAGATGGCCGACCGCGTCGACATCATCAAGGGTCCGACCCAGCTCATCAACGGCGTCTCGCCACGTGGCAGCGTGGGTGGCGGGATCAATGTGGTGCCCAAGCGGGCCACCGACAAACCCATCACTTCGTTCACGGGCAGCTACGCCTCCAACAACCAGCTCGGCGGCGCCGTGGATGTCGCCCGGCGTTTTGGTGAAGACAACCAGTTCGGCGTTCGTTTCAACGGCGTGAAGCAGTCCGGCGACACTGAATGGGATCACCAGAGTGTCGACCGCGACATGGCCGTACTGGGCCTGGATTTTCGTGGCGAGCGTCTACGCCTCTCGACGGATATCGGGCGCACCGAGCGCGATACCGACGCGCCGCAGGAGCGCGTGCTGGTAGGGGCCAACGCACAGGTCCCGCACGCCAGCGATGTGCGCCGCAACTACGCTCAGCGCTGGAGCAAGGCGCGCACCAAGGACACTTTCGGCGCGGTGAACGCGCAATACGATGTCAACGATTCCGTGATGTTGTACGGCAGTGCAGGGGCGCGCAAAAGTGATCATGACTTCCTGCGGCACAACGTTTCGGTCAGCAACGACGCTGGCGATTTCAGCGTTCAACCCCGCGACTTTACCCGCGATGAAAATGTCCGCACGGCCACGGCCGGGGTGCGCAACTGGTTCCATACCGGCCCGGTGAGCCATGAGATCAACCTGGCCGCCAGCTACTTCTACATGGATTTCACCAACGGCGGCGCTCGTTATGCTTCGTCCCCGAGCAACCTGTATGACCCGGTGCAAACGCCGACTCCGAGCGACCCCACGCGCCAGGACAGCAAGGTCTATACCGAAAACCGCTCCACCGGCGTGGCGCTGTCCGACACTCTGGGTTTCTTCGATGATCGACTGCTGCTGACCCTCGGCACCCGCTGGCAGCGGATCAAGGTTGACGACTGGACGGATAACGTCAAAGGCGCCACCGCGTACGACGAGGAAAAGATGTCGCCGTCGGGCGGAATCCTGTTCAAGGCAACCGATAAGCTGTCGTTGTATGCCAACTACATGGAAGGTTTGAGCCAGGGCAAGATCGCGCCATCGACCTCGATCAACGAGGACGAAATATTCCCGCCGTTCATCAGTCGTCAGGTCGAGGTGGGAGCCAAATATGACGCGGGTGCGCTCGCCGTCACCGCCGCCGTCTTCCGGATCAAGCAGCCTGCCTACGCCACCGATGCCACGACCCGTGTCTTCGGCCCGAACGGCAAACGCGAGAACACCGGGGTTGAGTTGAGCGTGTTCGGTGAGCCGCTCAAGGGTTTGCGTTTGCTCGGCGGGGTCATGTATATCGACAGCGAGTTGACCGATACCACCGATGGTGCCTTTGATGGTAATCGGGCGCCGGCCACGCCCAAATACAATGTCAACCTGGGCGCCGAGTGGGATGTGCCGACCGTGCAGGGCCTGACCCTGACCAGCCGCGCCATCCATTCCAGCTCGCAGTACCTGGACCAGTCCAACACCAAGGAAATCGATTCCTGGGAGCGTGTGGATGTAGGCGCGCGCTACGCGTTCAAGGTGGACCAGAAGAACATCACCCTGCGTGCCAATGTCGAGAACGTCGCGGACAAGCGCTACTGGAGTTCAGCCGGCGCCTCGGATGACAGCGAGGCAGGCTTGACCCTGGCAACGCCGCGCACTTACCTGCTTTCGGCCACCGTGGACTTCTAGACCGATGTGCAGCTTCAGGGATGAAGCTGTTTCTCAGGCGTCACGGAACAGGTCGTGGGCATCCAGCAAGCGCCAAGCGATTTCGGGACGTTTTTCCAACCCGCGTCGAATGGCGGTGGGGATCGACTGGCGAATCTTGCGGCACAGGCCGGGCTGCTCCTGGAACTCGATGGCGATGCCGCGCATGGTGCGTACTTCGTTGTAGCCGGGTTCGACGCTCAGGCGGATTCCGAGGTTCTCGTACATACGCTGCTGCAACCGTTGGAGTTCGTCCAGGCTCTGGATATTTTCCAGCCGTTCGAGCAGGCGTTTTTCTTCCTGACGGTTCAAGCAAAGAATGCGCAGGTCACTGCCCGGGGTTTGCAGCAACGCATCACGCCCGCAGTCACAGACACCAGGCGGGCAGGGGGGGCGGATCGGAATCGACGCGGTCATGGGCTCCACAGGTCAGCAACGAGCAAATCGCCTCTGAGTGTATCGGCGGTCCAGGCAATGTGATGCCTGGCGGCATGCCGGTCAACCCTGGTGAGTGGCCGCTTGTCTAGCGCCGTTGCGAGCGGGAGCTGGGCCGAGCCCGCAGCAGCAATGTGGGAGCGGGCTTGCTCGCGAAGACGGTTGCTCGTCCAGCATTGCTACCCGCTGACGCACCGCCTTCGCGAGCAAGCCCGCTCCCACAAGGTTTCTGTTGCTTATACAAATGCCGTGCGCCTACAGCCCCAAGTCAGACAGCCCCGGATGATCATCCGGCCGGCGACCCAGCGGCCAATGGAATTTGCGTTCGCTTTCCTGGATCGGCATGTCGTTGATGCAGGCGTAGCGGTTGGACATCAACCCTTGCTCGTCAAACTCCCAGTTTTCATTGCCGTAGGAACGGAACCAGTTGCCCGAATCGTCGTGCCATTCGTAGGCGTAGCGAACGGCGATACGGTTACCGGTGAAGGCCCACAGTTCTTTGATCAGCCGGTAGTCCAGTTCCTTGGCCCATTTACGGGTCAGGAAGGCCTTGGCCTCTTCGCGGTTATGGGCGAATTCGGCACGGTTGCGCCATTGAGTGTCCAGCGTATAGGCCAGGGACACCCGTTGTGGGTCGCGGGAGTTCCAGCCGTCTTCGGCCAGGCGGACTTTTTCAATGGCCGATTCACGGGTGAAAGGCGGCAGCGGCGGACGAACTTCAGCAGTGGATGACATGGCAGATCTCCAGTGAGTGATCGAGCAAGTGGCACAGCGGTTTACGGGAACGGGTTATTCAGTTTCAGCCAATAAGGACTTCAGTATGTTTTGGGCCTGGTCAGCGGCGCTGTGATCGCCCATGACCAGTGCGACGGTAATGGCGCCATCGATCAGGATCAGTAACTGCCGGGCCAAGGCATCCGGGCTCTCGACGCCTTGTTCTGTGCATAGCCGGGTTACATAGTCGAGCAACTTCTGTTTATGCAGTTTGGCGACCTGGCGGACCGGGTTCTGTGGATCGCCGGTTTCGCCACTGGTGTTGATGAACGCACAGCCACGGAAACCTTCGCTGTCGAACCAGGTTTTGAGCACGGTAAACAGGTTGAGCAGCCGGGCGCGCGGGGTAGGGGCCTTGTCGACCTCACTGCTGAACCAGTGCATCCAGCGTTCGTCGCGCCGCTGGAGTGCGGCCACGATCAGATCGTCCTTGTTGGCAAAGTAGCGATAAATGCTCTTTCTGGAGACGCCGGCGGTTTTCACCAGCAGATCCATGCCGGTGGCCGCGATGCCACTTTTATAGATCAACTTTTCGGCGACATCGAGAATAATGTTTCGGGTCTCATTGCTATTGATTTCGTTCATGGCGCTAACAGTAGAACGATCGTTCTCCTTGGTCAAGTTGTTTTTTCATGACGCCCTGAAGACCCGAACCCATCGATGGTGTAAGCTCAACCACTCTTCGGATTCGACCTTTTGCGAGCCCTATGCCGTCGCTTTTCAAACGCCCCTTGCTGCCTAAGCTGCGCAGCTTTGCACTGACCGCCGATGCCGTGACCATCCTCGATGGCGCCGCCGAGTTCCGCCGTTGCCTGCTGGAGCAAATCGCCCAGGCCACCCAGCGCATCTACATCGTCGCCCTGTACCTGCAAGAGGACGAGGCCGGGCAGGAAATCCTCGATGCCTTGCACGCCGCCAAGGCCAAGCGTCCGGAACTGGACGTGGTCGTGGTGGTGGACTGGCTGCGGGCCCAGCGCGGGCTGATCGGCGCCAAGAAGCAGCCGGGCAATTCGGCGTGGTATCAGGAACAGACCCGCACTCACGCCAGCGAAGTGCCGATCTACGGCGTGCCGGTGCAGACTCGCGAGTTGTTCGGCGTGCTGCACCTCAAAGGCTTCGTGATCGACGACTGTGTGCTTTACAGCGGCGCCAGCCTCAATAACGTCTATCTGCACAAGTTCGACAAATACCGCTACGACCGCTACCACCTGTTGCGCAACGAGGCACTGGCCGACTCGATGCAGCACCTGATACAGCATGGCTTGATTGCCTCCAGCGCCGTGCATCGTCTGGATTTGCCGAACCTGCCCAGCACTCGCAGCCTGCGCAAGGACATCGGCGATCTGCGCAGCCGGCTCAAGTACGCCGCGTATGACACGCAGGCCGGCAACCTCGACAAGAGCGGCCTGTCGGTGAGCCCGTTGCTGGGCGTGGGCAAGAACAATCCGTTGAGCCGGGTAATTGGCGAGTTGATTGCCAGCAGTCGCCGGCAACTGACCATCTGCACGCCGTATTTCAATCTGCCCCTGGGGGTGACCCGGGAAATCAATCGCGCGCTGGCTCGCGGGGTCAGGATCGACATTATCGTCGGCGACAAAACCGCCAACGACTTCTACATGCCGCCCAGCGAGCCGTTCAAGATCATCGCCGCGCTGCCCTATCTCTACGAAATCAGCCTGCGCCGCTTCGCCAAGCGGCATCAGCGGTACATCGACAGCGGCCAGTTGAACCTGCACCTGTGGCGTGACGGTGACAATACCTATCACCTCAAGGGCATGTGGATCGACGAGCGCTACACCTTGCTGACCGGCAATAACCTCAATCCACGGGCGTTTCGCCTGGACCTGGAAAACGCTTTGTTGCTGGATGACCCCAAGGGCGAACTGCTGGGGCCGCGTCAGGCCGAGCTTGAGCAGATTTACCAGCACACCCGGCGCATCGATCGATATCTGGACCTGGAAACCCTGCCGGACTATCCCGCCGCAGTCGCCAGGTTTCTGAAACGGGTCAGCCGGGTGCGGATCGAGCGGCTGCTTTACCGGATCCTGTGAAAGCTCGTGCTATGTCGGAAAAAGACACCATCTCCATCCAGTTGGTACGTGAGGCGCTGCTGCAAAGCTGCGCTCCCGGAGCGGCCACCGATGAGGTTCTGAGCAAGGTCGGCATAGACCCTGCGTTGCTCGACGACTCCCAGGCGCGGGTCCCGGCCCATGCTTATGCGCGGCTCTGGCGTTTGCTCGCCCGACGCCTGGATGACGAGTTTTTTGGCATGGACCCGCGCAAGCTCAAGTCGGGTAGCCTGGCGTTTCTCTGCCAGTGCGCCATGGCCCAACCCACGCTGGCGAGCGGCCTGACGGCGGGGCTGGGGTTCCTCTCGCTGATGTTCGAACAGTTGCCGGCCCAATGGGTCCGTCAGCAGAGCCTGGCGGAAATCGTCCTGCTGGAGGACGATCAGGATCCGCGACGGGCCTTCACCTATTTCACCTACTGGATGATTGTTCATGGCGTGGCCTGTTGGCTGGCCGGGCGGCGTATTCCGATTCTTTCCATCGAGTTGCGTTGCCCGGAACCGGATTTCTGCGACGACTATCGTGTGATGTTCTCCCGGAACCTGCGCTTTGACCGGCCCCGCACCCGGATGATCTTCTCCGCCGAATGCCTGGACCTGCCCATCCGACGTAGCGCCGAGGAACTCAACCGCTTTCTGGCCCAGGCACCGGCCAACATCCTGGTCAAATATCGCGACCCGCAAAGCCTCGCCAGCCGCATCAGACACGACCTGCGCCAATTGCCACCCGAGCAGTGGCCGGAGACCGAGGCTCTGGCCCAGCAGTTGTGCGTTTCGGCCTCGACCCTGCGCCGCCGCTTGGCGGAGGAGGGCCAGACGTATCAAGGGCTCAAGGACAGTGTGCGCAAAGAGTTGGCCATCAACTGGCTGGCCGAACCTTCCATCAGTTTCGTGGAAATCGCCGCACGCCTGGGGTTTGCCGATGCCAGCTCCTTCTACAAGGCGTTTCGCAAGTGGTCCGGGTCCAATCCGGGACATTATCGCAGCCTGATTCTCAACGATCCTGGCTGATCCGGGATGTGGGTTGAGTGGGCTTGCGCTATCGCGGGCAAGCCTTGCTCCCACATAAGGTTCGCATTGCCCCGGTGGGAGCGAGCCTGCTCGCGATAACGGCCTCCCAGACGCCACATCACCCAACCATGGCCAAACCAGTCAAGCAACTTGATGGCTTTGACCATTGCCGCCCAAGCCCTTCGGCGCGAGTATTTCCCTGCTGTTTACGGTTCCCCCAACCAATAAAAAGTACAGAGGGATTCTGGTCATGCGCGATTACTCGTCCGCCACGTCACAGTTCGATTACCTGCACACCGTCAACACCGCACTGCACGGCTCGCTCAAGGCATTGAACGCCTGTGTCGAGTGTTGCGACCGGCATGCGTTGCCGGGGCGTATTGCCTTGTTCTGGGAGGGTCGCGACGGCAGCGACGCGACCTGGACTTACCGTGACCTGCAGGACAACGCCGCACGTTTTGCCAATTTCCTCCTGGCCCAAGGCGTGGGCAAGGGTGACAAGGTGGCCGGCCTGCTGCCACGTACCGCTGAATTGCTGATCGTGGTACTCGCCACGTGGCGCATCGGCGCGGTGTATCAGCCGTTGTTCACCGCGTTCGGCCCCAAGGCCATCGAACACCGTCTGGGCAGCTCCGGTGCGCGTGTTGTGGTCACCGACGCGGTCAATCGCCCCAAACTCAACGATGTAGCCGGTTGCCCCACAGTGGTCACGGTCGGCGGCGCAAAAGGCCAGGGCATCGTTCGCGGCGATTACAGTTTCTGGGCAGAAGTGGCGAACCATGCAAACCAGTGCGAACCGGTGATGCTCAGTGGCGAAGACCCGTTCCTGTTGATGTTTACCTCCGGCACCACTGGGCCGGCCAAGGCGCTGTCGGTGCCGCTCAAGGCCATCGTCGCATTCCAGAGCTACATGCGTGACGCCGTGGACCTGCGTCCCGAAGACGCCTTCTGGAACGTCGCTGATCCGGGCTGGGCCTACGGCATCTACTTCGGTGTGACCGGGCCTCTGGCCATGGGGCATCCCATCACGTTCTACGATGGGCCGTTCACCCTGGAAAGCACTTGCCGAGTCATCAACAAGTACGGCATCACCAACCTCGCCGGTTCACCCACTGCCTATCGTTTGTTGATCGCCGGGGGCGATCAGCTCGCCCGCTCGATCAAGGGCACGCTGCGCGCGGTCAGCAGCGCCGGAGAGCCGCTGAACCCGGAGGTCATCCGCTGGTTTGCCGACAACCTGAACGTGGTGATCCACGATCACTACGGCCAGACCGAACTGGGCATGGTGCTGTGCAATCACCACGCTCTGGAACATCCGGTGCACATGGGCGCGGCTGGTTTCGCCTCGCCGGGCCACCGGATCGTGGTGCTGGATGAAAATAACCGTGAATTGGGCGTGGGCCAGCCGGGCATTCTCGCTGTCGACCGCAGCCAGTCACCGATGTGCTGGTTCGCCGGTTACGAGGGCGGGCCAACCAAGGCTTTCGTCGGCGATTATTACCTGAGCGGCGACACCGTTGAGTTCAACCCCGATGGCAGCATCAGCTTCGTCGGCCGCAGCGACGACGTGATTACCACCTCCGGCTATCGCGTCGGCCCGTTCGACGTGGAAAGCGCACTGATCGAACACCCCGCCGTCGTCGAGGCTGCGGTGGTCGGCAAGCCCGATCCCGAACGCACCGAACTGGTGAAAGCCTTCGTGGTGCTCAGCGCCCAATACCGCGCCGCGCCAGAGTTGGCCGAAGAGTTGCGCCAGCACGTGCGTAAGCGCCTGGCGGCCCATGCCTATCCCCGTGAAATCGAATTTGTCAGCGACTTGCCGAAAACCCCAAGCGGCAAGTTGCAGCGCTTTATCTTGCGCAACCAGGAGATCGCCAAGGCTCAAGAGGCCGCGGCGCCTAACGTTTCAGCTTGAATCCAAGGAAACCATGATGCAGATCGACAACAAGATTTTCCTCGTCAGCGGCGGCGCGTCCGGCCTCGGCGCGGCCACCGGCGAGATGCTGGTCAAGGCCGGTGCCAAGGTGATGCTGGTGGACCTCAACGCCGAAGCCGTGGCTGCCCAGGCGCAGATGCTGGGCTGCCAGAGTGTGGTGGCGGACATCAGCAACGAAGCGGCGGCAGACGCGGCGGTCAAGGCCACCGTGGCGGCGTTCGGTGGCCTCAATGGCCTGGTGAACTGCGCCGGCATCGTGCGCGGCGAGAAGATCCTCGGCAAGAACGGCACGCACGCGCTGGCCAGCTTCAGCCAGGTGATCAACGTCAACTTGATCGGTAGCTTCAATCTGTTGCGTCTGGCCGCCGCTGCCATCAGTGAAACCGAGGCCGATGCCGAGGGTGAGCGTGGCGTGATCATCAATACCGCTTCGGTGGCGGCTTTCGACGGCCAGATCGGCCAGGCAGCCTACGCGGCCTCCAAAGGCGCCATCGCCAGCCTGACCCTGCCGGCCGCCCGGGAACTGGCGCGCTTCGGCATCCGTGTGATGACCATCGCCCCGGGCATTTTCGAAACGCCGATGATGGCCGGCATGACACCCGAAGTACGCGACTCCCTGGCCGCTGGCGTGCCTTTTCCACCGCGCCTGGGCAAACCGGCCGAGTACGCGGCGCTGGTCAGGCATATCATTGAAAACACCATGCTCAACGGTGAGGTGATCCGTCTCGACGGCGCCTTGCGTATGGCTGCCAAGTAGGAGCAATTGTCATGTCCAACGATCCGATTGTTATCGTCAGCGCCGTCCGCACCCCCATGGGCGGCTTTCAAGGTGAACTGAAAAGCCTCAGCGCTCCGCAACTGGGAGCCGCCGCCATTAAAGCTGCCGTGGAGCGGGCCGGCATTGCCCCTGATGCGGTTGAAGAAGTGCTGTTTGGCTGTGTGCTCGCGGCAGGCCAGGGCCAGGCTCCGGCGCGCCAGGCCGCACTGGGGGCCGGGCTCGATAAATCGACCCGCTGCACCACGCTCAACAAGATGTGTGGTTCGGGCATGGAGGCGGCAATTCTTGCCCATGACATGCTGATCGCCGGCAGCGCCGAGGTGGTGGTGGCTGGCGGCATGGAAAGCATGTCCAACGCCCCGTATCTGCTCGACCGCGCCCGCAGCGGTTTGCGCATGGGCCACGGCAAGGTGCTCGACCACATGTTCCTCGATGGCCTGGAAGATGCCTACGACAAGGGCCGCCTGATGGGCACCTTTGCCGAAGATTGCGCTGAAGCCAATGGTTTCAGCCGCGAAGCCCAGGATGCTTTCGCCATCGCTTCCACCACCCGTGCCCAACAGGCGATCAAGGACGGCAGTTTCGACGCCGAGATCGTGCCGTTGCAGGTCATGGTCGGCAAGGAACAGGTCACCGTGCGCCACGATGAGCAGCCGCCCAAGGCCCGCCTGGACAAGATCGCCTCGCTCAAACCGGCGTTCCGTGAGGGCGGAACGGTCACTGCAGCCAATGCCAGCTCCATCTCTGACGGTGCCGCAGCGCTGGTGTTGATGCGCCAGAGCCAGGCCCGGGAGCGAGGCCTGAAGCCGTTGGCGGTGATTCACGGCCACGCCGCGTTTGCCGACACGCCGAGCCTGTTCCCCACCGCCCCCATCGGCGCGGTGAAGAAACTGATGGACAAAACCGGTTGGTCGCTCGACGACGTGGAGCTGTTTGAAATCAACGAGGCTTTCGCAGTGGTGGCGTTGGCGACCATGGGCGCGCTGGAGATCCCCCACGACAAGGTCAACGTCCATGGCGGCGCCTGCGCGTTGGGCCACCCCATCGGTGCGTCGGGCGCGCGGATCCTGGTGACGCTGCTTTCGGCCCTGCGCCAGAAAGGCCTCAAGCGTGGCGTCGCGGCCATCTGCATCGGTGGCGGCGAAGCCACGGCCATGGCCGTTGAATGCCTGTATTAAGGAATCACCATGCTCCCGACTGAAGAACAGACTCAAATCAGCGACGTGGCCCGGCAGTTCGCTCAGGAGCGCTTGAAACCGTTCGCCGCTGAGTGGGACCGCGAGCACCGTTTCCCTAAGGAAGCCATTGCTGCAATGGCCGAACTGGGTTTCTTCGGCATGCTCGTGCCGGAGCAGTGGGGCGGTTGCGACACCGGCTACCTGACTTATGCCATGGCCCTGGAAGAGATCGCCGCCGGCGATGGGGCGTGCTCGACCATCATGAGCGTGCACAACTCGGTGGGCTGCGTGCCGATCCTCAAGTTCGGGAGCGATGAACAGAAGGCCAAATTCCTCACCCCCCTGGCCAGCGGTGCGATGCTCGGTGCCTTTGCATTGACCGAGCCCCAGGCCGGTTCGGACGCCAGTAGCCTCAAGACCCGGGCACGGTTTGAGGGCGATCACTACGTGCTCAATGGTTGCAAGCAGTTCATCACCTCCGGGCAGAACGCCGGGGTGGTGATTGTGTTTGCGGTGACCGATCCGAGCGCCGGCAAGCGTGGCATCAGTGCGTTCATCGTGCCCACCGATTCGCCGGGCTACAGCGTGGCGCGGGTCGAAGACAAACTGGGCCAGCACGCCTCCGACACTTGCCAGATCCTGTTCGAGGATGTCCGTGTGCCGGTGGGCAACCGTTTGGGGGAGGAGGGCGAGGGCTACAAGATCGCCCTGGCGAACCTGGAAGGCGGACGGGTCGGTATCGCCGCGCAGTCCGTGGGCATGGCCCGCGCGGCGTTCGAAGCGGCCCGCGACTATGCTCGCGAGCGGCAAAGTTTCGGCAAGCCGATTATCGAACACCAAGCCGTGGCGTTCCGTCTGGCGGACATGGCCACCCAGATCGCCGTGGCGCGGCAAATGGTCCATTACGCCGCTGCTTTGCGCGACAACGGCCAGCCGGCGTTGGTGCAAGCGTCCATGGCCAAGCTGTTCGCCTCGGAAATGGCCGAAAAAGTCTGCTCCATGGCGTTGCAAACACTGGGCGGTTACGGTTACCTCAACGATTTCCCGCTGGAGCGCATCTACCGCGACGTGCGCGTCTGCCAGATCTACGAAGGCACCAGCGACATTCAGCGCATGGTCATTTCGCGCAATCTTTGAACAGGAGTCCTGCATGAGCTACGAAACGATTTTATTGGAGATCAAGGACCGCGTTGGCCTGATCACCCTCAACCGTCCCCAGGCGTTGAACGCCTTGAACGCGCAGATCGTCAGCGAGCTGAACCAGGCGCTGGATGCATTGGAGGCTGATCCAAAGATTGGCTGCATCGTACTGACCGGCTCGAAAAAAGCCTTTGCCGCTGGTGCCGACATCAAGGAAATGGCCGAGCTGACCTACCCGCAGATCTACCTCGATGACTTGTTCAGCGACAGCGACCGCGTGGCTAACCGGCGTAAGCCGATCATCGCGGCAGTGAACGGGTTTGCCTTGGGCGGTGGTTGCGAACTGGCGTTGATGTGCGACTTTATCCTGGCCGGTGACAATGCCAAGTTCGGTCAGCCGGAGATCAACCTGGGCGTACTGCCGGGCATGGGCGGCACCCAGCGGCTGACTCGCGCAGTGGGCAAGGCCAAGGCCATGGAAATGTGCCTGACCGGCCGTTTCATCGATGCAGTGGAAGCGGAGCGTTGCGGCATCGTTGCGCGCATCGTGCCGGCTGATGAATTGCTCGACGACGCACTGAAAACCGCCGCTCTGATCGCCTCCAAGTCAGTGCCCATCAGCATGATGGTCAAGGAAAGCGTCAACCGCGCCTTTGAAGTCAGCCTGTCCGAAGGTGTGCGTTTCGAGCGCCGGGTCTTCCATGCGGCATTTGCCACGCAGGATCAGAAGGAAGGCATGGCGGCATTCGTGGCCAAGCGGGCGGCGGAGTTTCAGGACAAGTAATGCGGCGTCCTGACTGACGCCATCGCGAGCAGGCTCGCTCCCACATGGGATCTTTGGTGTACGCAATCTCTGTGTACACCTCCGAACCCTGTGGGAGCGAGCCTGCTCGCGATGCTTTTTCAGCCATCACACCAGGTAGTTCTTTAACTCCCGGGCAATCACCATCCGCTGTATCTCGCTCGACCCTTCATAGATCTGGGTAATCCGCGCATCGCGGTAGTAGCGCTCCACCGGATAATCCTCGAGATACCCATACCCGCCATGAATCTGCATGGCCGAGGAGCAGACTTTTTCGGCCATTTCCGAGGCGAACAGCTTGGCCTGGGACGCTTCCGACAGGCATGGCTTGCCGGCGCTGCGCAGGCGGGCGGCGTGGAGGATCAGCAGGCGGGCGGCGTTCAGGCGGGTGTGCATGTCGGCCAGCAGGTTGGCGATGCTCTGGTGTTCGATGATCGGCTTGTCGAACTGCACCCGGTCCCGCGCGTAAGCCAGGGCCGCTTCAAACGCCGCACGGGCGATGCCCAGGGCCTGTGCCGCGATGCCGATGCGACCACCCTCTAGGTTGGAGAGGGCAATCGCCAGGCCTTTGCCGCGAGCCCCCAACAGGTTGGCTTCGGGGATGGTGCAGTTGTTCAAGGTCACGGCGCAGGTATCCGAAGCGCGGATGCCCATCTTGTGTTCCGTGCGATCGACGATGAAGCCCGGCGTGTCGGTCGGCACCAGAAACGCCGAAATGCCTTTCTTGCCCAGCTCAGGATCCGTCACCGCAAAAACAATCGCCAGTTTCGCCCGCTTACCGTTGCTGACGAATTGCTTGGCGCCATTGATCACCCAATGGCCGTCCCGCAGTTCGGCGCGGGTGCGCAGGTTGTGGGCTTCGGAGCCGGCCTGGGGTTCGGTGAGGCAGAAGCAGCCAATGGCCTGGCCGCTGGCCAGATCGGCCAGCCAGGTCTGTTTCTGTTCGTCGGTGCCGAAATTGAGGACCGGCCCGCAACCCACCGAGTTGTGAATGCTCATCAGCGCCCCGGTGGCGCCATCGCCTGCGGAGATTTCTTCCACCGCGAGGGCATAGGCCACGTAATCGACGTAGGTACCGCCCCATTCCTCGGGCACCACCATGCCCAGCAGGCCCAGCTCACCCATCTTCGCCACCAGGGCGTCGTCGATCCAGCCGGCTTTTTCCCAGGCCTGGGCATGAGGGGCGATCTCGCCGCGGGCAAAATCCCGGGCCATGTCGCGGATCATCACTTGCTCTTCGGTCAGCTCAAGGTCGTGCATGGTTCAGTTCCCGTGGTCGTCGAAGCCGTCGAAGAAACTCGCCACGTGGCGCTTGTCCAGCGCCCCCAGGGTCGGCGGGTTCCACTGCGGGTTCTTGTCTTTGTCGATGAGCAAGGCGCGCACGCCTTCGATCAGGTCGCCGCGCTCGAACCATTGACGGTCCAGGTGCAGTTCCAGGGCAAAACAGTCTTCCAGGCTCAAATGCCGGCCGCGACGCAGCATTTCCAGGGTTACGGCCATGGCCAGGGGCGAGCGGGTCTCCAGCAGGTCGGCGGTTTTCAGCGCCCACTCATGGCTGTTGGCGACGGTGACCTGACGCAACTGCTCCACCATGCTTGGCACGTCCGCAAGGGCAAAGAAGTGATCGATGGCCGGGCGCAGGTCGGCCAGAGGCGGGGCAGGCAACTGCTGCATGCCGAGTTTCGCCAGCAGGCCTTGCAGGTCCTTGAGGGGCGTGTCGTGCCATTCCAGGCGGTCGAGACGTTCATCGAGCCGATCGAGCTTGTCGCTGTCCAGATACCAGTCGGCCAGCCCGCAATACAGCGCGTCGGCAGCACGGATCTGTACGCCACTGACTCCCAGGTAGATGCCCAGTTCGCCAGAAATGCGCGGCAGGAAATAGCTGCCCCCGACGTCGGGGAAATAACCGATGGCGACTTCCGGCATGCCCAGGCGGCTGCGTTCGGTCACCACCCGCAGGTCGGCACCTTGCGCCAAGCCCATGCCGCCGCCCAGGACGAAACCGTCCATCAAGGCGAGGATGGGTTTGCGGTAGTGATGAATCGTCAGGTCGAGGGCGTATTCCTCGACGAAAAAGTCTTGGTGCAGGTTGTCGCCCTGGTTGTGGCTGTCGTACAGCGAGCGGATATCGCCGCCGGCGCAAAACGCCTTGTCACCGGCACCGCGCAGTACCACGGCGCGGATCTGTGGGTCCAGAGCCCAGGTATCGAGCTGTTGCTGCAAGCTGCGCACCATGTCCAGCGTCAGGGCATTGAGGCCGGCGGGGCGGTTCAGGGTCAAGTGGCCGATATGGTTGCGTACTTCGACCAGCACTTCATGAGCCACGGCTCCGATGGGTCCCGAGGCTTGTGATGAAACCTGAGCTGTCATCGCTAACTCCCTGCTTTTATTGTTCTTTATGAATTGTGTCGCGCGTACCCGGTCAGGATCGTACCAGTGCAAATTTGCCTTGCACAACCGGGATACGTGCAGGTCCTGTCTGCATATTTATAGCAGCCTCAGGCTCAGCCGCGACCCGAGAGGACTTCCGTGATGCTGCGACGCCTGGCATTGCGTTCGCTGGCGTGGATCAATTGCTCGAGATCTTCGGGAGTTACGTCAAAGAATGCTTCCATTTGCTCAAGAGCGAGCTTCAAGTCCTCAGCCGTAATGGCCTGACGGTCGATGGGTGAATGGTCGGCGGGAATGACCGGCGTCGGCTCGCTGGCGCGCTTGGGATAGCGCACGCGCGTCAGGTTGTTATAGGCCAATGCACTCAAGAGCAGGGTGGAACCGGCCAGCATCGCGGCACCGACAGCTTGCCAGTCCAGGGCGATGATCGACGGGTCGGCCAATACCATCGTCGCCGCCAGGGCACCCGCCGGAGGGTGCAGGCAACGCAGCCAGCACATCAACACCAGCGCCATGCCGGCCGCCAGACAGGCGCTCCCCAGGGTACGGCCCAGGACATGGGCCACCAGCAATGCCACGACCGAGGCGCACAAGTAACCGCCGAAGATCGACCAGGGCTGGGCGAGGGCGCCTGAGGAGACGGCAAACAACAGCACGGCCGAGGCGCCGAGCGGGCCAATCAAGTGTTGCGCCACCTCAAGGCCAAACACCTGGCCGCACAGCCAGACACTGAACATCGTACCCAGGGCCATACCGATGGCGGCCCGGCTCCATTCGGTGGGGCGGGTATTGATAGCAGCGGGGAACCAGCGAGAAAGCATTAAGCGAAAATCCAAAAAACGAACAAAAAAAGGGGCTTACGGGAGAATCCCTGAAAGCCCTTTAAGTGTTCCAACAGTTGGGGGAGGAACGATGCACAGTGTGCCGTTCGCGGCCCTTGCTTACAAATTCATATTAATGCTGTTTGAGTGCACTTATTTTGAGGTAAAGAAGATCATGCGCTTCTGGACGCTTGAAACCAGGTTTGCTGAGCGATAGGCAGGTTGCACGATTGCCCGCGCCCTATGGGGAAATAGGTAAAGCCCTTGTCTGCCATGCGGTCCGGGTCATACAGGTTGCGGCCATCGAAAATCACCGCAGCCTTGAGCCGTTGCTGGATCAGGTCGAAATCCGGCGCCTTGAACGGTTGCCATTCAGTGCAGATCACCAGTGCATCGGCCCCCGGCAAAACCGATTCCGGCGTGCCCATCAACATCAGCTTCGATTCGTCGGGATACAGCTGCTGGGTCTGCTGCATGGCCTCGGGGTCAAAGGCGCGGACACTGGCACCGGCACCCCACAACGCCTCCAGCAGGGTACGACTCGGTGCGTCGCGCATGTCGTCGGTGTTGGGCTTGAAGGCCAAGCCCCACACCGCGAAGGTTCTACCGCGCAAATCGCCTTTGTAGAACGCCTGGATGCGTTCGAACAGCTTGTGCTTCTGCCGCTGGTTGATGGTTTCCACCGCTTGCAACAGATCGCTGGAGCAGTGGGCTTGCTCGGCCGTGTGGATCAGCGCGCGCATGTCTTTGGGAAAACACGAGCCACCGTAGCCGCAGCCCGGGTAAATGAAGTGATAACCGATGCGCGAGTCCGCGCCGATGCCCAGGCGCACGGCTTCGATGTCAGCGCCCAGGTGTTCCGCCAGCTCCGCGATCTGGTTGATGAAGCTGATCTTCGTCGCCAGCATGCCGTTGGCTGCGTACTTGGTCAGCTCGGCGCTGCGCAGATCCATGAACAGGATCCGGTCATGGTTGCGATTGAAGGGCGCGTACAAGTCGCGCATGGTGTCGCGCACTTCATTGCTTTCGCAGCCGATCACGATGCGATCCGGACGGCGACAATCAGCCACCGCCGAGCCTTCCTTGAGAAACTCGGGGTTGGACACGATATCGAACTGCAACAAACGGCCGGCCTTGAGCAGGCATTTGTCGATGTGCGCCCGCAGGGCGTCGCCGGTGCCCACCGGTACAGTGGATTTCTCCACGACAAGGACTGGTTGTTCGCGGTAACGAGCCACCGCCTCACCGACGGCCAGGACCTGACTCAAATCGGCCGAGCCATCTTCCCTGGAAGGCGTACCCACGGCGATGAACAGCACCTGGCCGTGCTGCACCGCGAGCTTTTCATCGTGGGTGAAATGCAGACGTCCGGCTTCCAATCCCTCACGCACCAGCGCGGCCAGACCGGGTTCGAAGATACTCACCTGGCCTTGGCGCAGGCTTTCGACTTTCTGTTCGTCTATGTCCATGCACACCACGTCATGGCCCACCTCGGCCAACACCGCCGCTTGCACCAATCCCACGTAACCACTACCGAATACACTGATTTTCATGGCGGACTCCCTGGATGACTTCCGAACGGGCAGGCACATACAACCCGCACATCGCCGCAATGCGCGCATCAGCAGAATAAGTCGGGGATATTTCAGTTCGCTGACAGGCTGCAGCGGTTGCGGTCAACCCGTGGGCAAGGGAGGGGAGCCACCCTGGTCTGAACGTGTGGTGTCAAACTCGCCGCTACGCGGCAGCGCTCAGGCCTTGACCCAGCGTTGACGACTCCAACTGCTCAGCGAGTCGACCGCGAGGACCAGCAGCAGCATCGCCAGAATCACCGTGCTGGCCTGCGCCTCCTGGAACAGGCTGAGGCTGACATAGAGCATTTGCCCCAATCCGCCGGCGCCGACGAAGCCCAGCACGCTGGCCATGCGAATGTTGTTTTCCCAGCGGTACAGGATGTAGGCCAACAGCTGCGGCATCAGGTTGGGCAGGGTGCCGTAACAGAACGCCCACACGGCATTGCCGCCTTGCAGGCGAATGGCTTCGGCCGGTTCGGGTGGGGTGTTTTCCAGCGCTTCGGCGAACAGCCGGCCGAGCACGCCGGTGGTGTGCAGCGCCAATGCCAGGGTGCCGGCATTGGGGCCCAGCCCAGCAGCCAAGACCATCAGCGCCGCCCACACCAGTTCAGGAACCGCGCGCAAGGCGTTGAGTACCAGGCGCGAGGTGCTTTGCATCGGCCAACCGAAGCGCCCGGCGGCGGGGAGGGCCAGGACCAGGCCGAACACCGCGGCGAGCAGGGTGCCAAGGGCGGACATGGCGATGGTTTCCAGGGCACCGTGGCCGATTGCTTTCAGATGGCTGGGGCTCAGGTCCGGGCTGAGAAAACGCTGGGCATAAGCGCCCATCCGGTTCAGGTTGTCGCCGTCGCCAAGCTGGCCGAGGTCGATGCCCAGATAGGCGAACGAGGCGACGACGGCTGCACCGATGCACAGGAGCAATATCGCGTTGAACAGGCGGTTCATGCCAGCCTCCAGCGCAGCAGGCGACTGAGTTGATCGGCCAGCAGGACCAGGACGAGGAACGTCAACAGCATGCTGGCCACTTCACCGCCGGCGAACATGCGCAACGACAGGTCCATTTGTTGGCCCAGGCCACCGGCACCGACGAAGCCCATCACCACCGAGGCGCGGATGGCGCACTCCCAGCGATACACCGTGTAGGACAGCAGCTCCGCCGCGACATTGGGCAGGATCCCGTAGCAGAAGGCTGTCAGTCGGCCGCTGCCAGCCTGCAACAGCGCATGTGCCGGACGCTGGTCGACCGACTCGTAGATTTCCGCGTAGACCTTGCCCAACATGCCGCTGTAGGTAATGGCGATGGCCAATACCCCAGCAGTCGGACCAAGGCCGACGGCGCGGACGAAGAGCAGGGCCCAGACGATTTCCGGCACGCTGCGCAGGAAGATCAGCAGACCGCGTACCGGCCAGCGCAGCAGTTGCCCCCAATAGCCCGGTTGGCCACCCCGGGAGGCCGCAGACAGCGAAAGCGCACGGCTGGCCAGCAGGCTGGCGGGAACGGCGAACAGCAATGCCAAAGCCATACCCGCCGTGGCAATGGCCAAGGTCTGCAAGGTGGCTTGCAATAGCAGCTCAATGAACGCTTCGCCATGGGCCGGTGGCCAGAAGGCCGAGACAAACCGGCCCATCTCGCTTTGACTGTCGCTCGTCACCAGCACGCCAAGGTCCAGCTCGCTGAAGTGGATGCCCGGCCACAGCAGGACAAGCGCCAACAGGCAGAGCAGCAGGCGAGGGCCGCTGGCGGGGTCTCGGGTATCGCGTGTCAGCATCGCGGGATTTGCACACTCAAGGGGGAGGGCGGTGGAGGCGAGGGTATCAACTGCTCATTGGCGTAGAGTTTGTCGAGCCGCTCACGGTCGACGGCATCGGTCGGCAGATCGAACAGGATCTGTCCGTCACGCAGGCCGATGATCCGCGAAAAGTGCGCCAGGGCCAGGTCCACCGCATGCAGGCTGGCGACCAGGGTGACGTTGTGCTCCCGGGCATGGCGACAGAGCACTGAAAGGGTGTGCTCGGCCAGCACCGGATCCATGGCCGAAACAGGTTCATCGGCCAACAACACCTCGGGTGCCTGATACAGCACCCGGGCAATGCCAACGCGTTGTAATTGGCCGCCGGAGAGTTGCTGGCATTGCGCGAACAGCTTGTCGCTCAGATCCAGCCTGGCCAATGCCGCCCGTGCGCCGGGAACATCCAGCGGATGCAGCAGGTTCAGCAGGCTCTTGCCCATGCCCCACTGACCCAGTTTGCCGGCCAGCACCGCAGTGATCACGCGCTGGCGCGGTGGCAGGGGCGGCGCTTGGTGGATCAAGCCGATGCGCGCGCGCAGGCGCTGTCGTTGGCGGGCAGATAACTGCCAGGCCGTTTCACCGAGCACCTGCATTTCGCCCTGACCCGGTCGCAGGGCCGTGCCCAGCAGATTGAGCAGGCTCGATTTACCCGCACCGGACGGACCGATGATGGCGACCTGTTCGCCGGCACCGATGTGCAGCTCCACGCCACGTAGCGCCTGGACACCGTTGGCGTGGGTAAGGCTGACCTGGGTCAGATGTAATGTCATTTGAGCAATTCGGCGGCGCGTGCGGCTTCCTCGATGCCCTTGTAGTTCTCAGGCTTGGTTTCGATGAAGCGGCTGGCAGCCTGCAGATCGAGGATTTCCTTGTCCTTCGGATTTGCCGGGTCGAGTGCGAGGAAGGCTGCCTTGATCTTGGCTGCCAGCGCCGGATCGAGCGTTCCGCGCACCGTCCAGTTGTAGTCGAAGTAGGCCGGGGTGGTGGCAAACACCTTGACCTTGGCGGTGTCGACCTTGCCGGCGGCGACCAGTTTTTCCCAGACGCTGGCGTTCAGTACCCCAGCGTCCACTTTGCCGGCCTGGACCCAGGCGACGGTGGCGTCATGGGCGCCCGAGTAACCTACGCGGCTGAAGTAGCTTTCCGGCTTGATGCCGTCCTGGAGCATGAAATATCGCGGCATCAGGCTGCCAGAGGTGGAAGACACTGAACCGAATGCAAAGGTCTTGCCCTTGAGGTCGGCGAGGGATTTAACCGCAGGGTCGGCGGTGATGAATTTACTGGTGAATTGGGCGTCCTGCTCGCGCTGCACCAGCGGGATCGCATTACCGGTTTTCAAGCGTGCTTGCACGAACGTGAAACCACCCAGCCAGGCCAGGTCGATGCGGTCGGTCGCCAGCGCCTCGACCACCGCGGGGTAGTCGCTTACGGGAATGAACTCGACTTTCATGCCGGTCTGTTGTTCCAGATAAGCGCCCAAGGGCTTGAACTTGCGCAGCAATTCGGTAGGGGCTTCATCGGGAATCGCGCTGACTTTCAGGGTGTCGGCGGCCTGGGCCAGCAAGGCGCTGAAAGACAGGGTCAAGCCGACGGCCAATGCCAGGGAACGCTTGAGCATGGAAAATCTCCGGTACGTTAACGCAGGAATATTGAAGCACCAGGCACTCGCGAACAACCGCATGGCGCTTTGTGAGGGTAGACGAATGAGTGTGATAACGGTCGTTTTTGGCCCTGGTGAATCTCGGCCATCCAGTCACAATGCGCGGATCCTACAAGCTCAAACGCGCGATGCAAACAGTTCTTGGCTGTTACCGCCTCCCTAGGGATGGATTGTCCCGAGCGTTTACGATTTTTTCCATAGTCTGAATGATGTAGCCTCGCAGCGGCTATATGTCAGTTCGCTATCAGAGGTTTGCTGTGTCCAGGATGATCGAGCCCCGAGTGCGCTATGGATGCCTGCTTCATGTTGTATGTTGGTTCTATCTGAGTGGGGCCCAGGCCGATGATCAGGATCCTGGTGCTGAACAGGCGGAGCCTGGCCGGCCTTCGGTCTTGGTACTCGACGAGGTGAAGGTCACTGCCCGCCACCGCGAGGAGCGCGTGCAGGCCGTGCCGATTGCCATGAACGTGCTCAATGGCGAGCAATTGAACGATGCCGGCATCTACCGTACCGAGGACCTGCAGCAGCGCGTACCGAGTCTGTTGGTAGCCGTGCCCAGTGCGCGTTACGCCAGCTACGGTATTCGCGGACTCGGTTCGAGCTCCTACAACGATGGTCTGGACGGCAGTGTCGGGGTGTTTCTCGATGGGGTTTACCTCGGGCGCCAGGGCATGTCGCTGGTCGACCTGGTCGATATCGAGCGGGTCGAGGTGTTGCGGGGGCCGCAGGGCACCTTATATGGCAAGAACACCACGGCGGGTGCGATCAACATCAGCAGCCGCGCGCCCACCTTCGAGCCGCAAGGCAATGGCGAGGTGTCGGTCGGCAGTGATGGCCTGCGTCAGTATCGCGGTACGGTTTCAGGCGCGCTGATCGATGGGGTGTTGGCAGGGCGCCTGACCGGCTACGACGTAGAGCGCGACGGGCTCATAGAGAACACTTACGACGGCAGCCACCTGGGTGACCAGAACCGCCAGGGCCTGCGGGGACAGTTGCTGTGGACGCCGAGCGAAACATTCAGCGCGCGACTGATCGGTGAATATGGTTGGCAGGACGAGCAGGGCAATGTCTTTGCGGCCAGCAACTACAGCCAGACGAGCATCGATCGAGCCGCCTTCGTTGGCTACCGCCAACTGCCGATAGATCCTTATGCGCGTCGCGTGCAGCAAGACGAACCCAACACGGTGAAGACGCTGCAGACCGGCACTACGTTGGAGTTGAACTGGCTGCTCGACAGCGGCGCCACGCTGACCAGCATCAGCGGTTACCGCGACTGGACCTATGATGCGGACCAGGACGGCGATGGTATGCCGCTGTCGGTGGCCGAAAACGCCGCCGTGAAGCTCGATCACCATCAATTCAGCCAGGAGTTGCGCCTGGCCGATTCGCCCAACGAACACTTCGACTACGTGGTGGGCCTTTATTATTTGCGGCAGAAGTTGAACCGCGAGGTGGGCGTGCGTTTCGGCGAGGACGCGGCCGCTTATTTTCTGGGGGATCGCCCGGAAATCGACTGGCTGGGCATTACGCCCGGAATGATTGCCCCGTCATTGCTCGATGGCGCGCAGCAGGACTTCGACGGTCAGCAGCGCACCGACAGCCGCGCTGTGTTCGGTCAACTCACCTGGCATGCCACGGACCGCTTGGCGATCACACCAGGGCTGCGTTACACCCGCGAGCGCAAACAGGGCTGGCTGTCGCGCAGCGTTTCGGGGTTGGCGCCACTGGGCCCTGACCTGATCTCGCAGTTGGCGGGCCCGTTGCTGCGCAGCGTCGCACTCGGCGGCGAGTACTACCGACGTGATGCGATCGAGGAGAGCAATCTTTCCGGACAATTGACGTTCAGCTACCAGTTTGCCGATGACCTGCTCGGCTATGCCAGTTGGTCACGCGGTTATAAGGCCGGTGGAATCAATCTCGACGTAATCGGCCCCAATGTCTCATCGACATTCGATGCGGAGCGGGTCACTTCGGTCGAGGTGGGTCTCAAGCGCAGCTTCTGGAACGAACGAGGCGTGCTCGATCTGGCTGTGTACCAGGCCGATGTCGACGACTACCAGGCATTGACCAACCGTGCGCCGGTGAACCAGTTCTCGCCGCCGATCCGCGACAACCTGATCAATGTCGGCAAAGTGCGCCTGCGCGGGATCGAACTGGACGCGCAGCTACGTGCCAGCGAACGGGTTGACCTGAGGCTGGGGATCGCCTGGAGTGACGCACGCTACCGGGATTTCCCCAACGCACCGTGCTCGCCAACCAGCGCTCAGTGGTCGTGCGATTTGGGAGGTCAACGCGTGTTCAACGCTCCAGAGTGGAACGCCAACGCCGGAATCGACTATCGCTACCCACTGGAGCATGGCCTGGAGCTGTTCAGCGCCCTGGACTACAAATTCCGCAGCGGTTACTACGGCACGCTCGAAGGTGGCCACGGCAGCTACCAGCCATCCTATGGACTGACCAACCTGCGTCTTGGACTGCGCCGCAGCAACAGGCGTTGGGAAGCCGAACTGTGGGCGCGCAATCTGTTCGACAAGAACTACATCACTGCCGTTTACCCCCGGCTTGGCGCAGGTGATTACGGAGTGCTTACCGGCGACCCGCGCAGCATGGGCATGACGTTGCGCACGCGCTGGTAGTTTGGTGGCTGCCGTGATGATGCTCGCCAAAGGATTGGTGCGCGGTGAATTGGTTTTCAGTGATGCTTGTGGGTGATGGTGAGGGGAAGCGTCTGGTGGAAAATCTGCTGGATAGTCCGGCTGGTAGCAACATACGTTGTTACGTGTAATGTATATTATGTTAAACACGATGTATAAAGGTGTTTACTCATAGTGTCACCTGCACCCTAAAACAGGACTTTGCCACGAATTACCAGAATCCTCCGAAATCAACGATCTATGCTCCCTGCCTCCAGAGCCTTCGAGCTTGCCGCCGGCTTCGGCCACCGGTCCCTCAGACTTGAAACCAGAATCTCTTTCCACCACATAGTCTGTGTCTCCCACTGCACTAGCAACTTCACGAAGATTGTCCAGCGCCTGCCTGTGCGCATTCGCATCGATCCCGATCAGCCTGCTGCAGCCGCACACCGAGGCGCTCTTCCAATGGATTCATTGTCACGACTAGGTTGACAGTTAGACGCTTTATAGCTGCTTTTTCCTTTTTGGGCCCCCTATTAATCTGTATTCACGGTGCTGCCAAACCTTGATTCAAGGGAGCGCGCGCTACCCACCTTTTTTTACCCGGAGATCACATGCCCATTGTCTACGGTTATCCCTTGTCGTGGAGTGCCCTGCTGCTGGTGATCGATGCGCTGATCTGGCATCTCGCGCCGTTCAAGCACCGCGTCACCCGGATCGGGTTGCGTCTGGGCCTGTTCCTGATCTTCAGTGCAATCATCATCAATGCCGACGTCAGCCCGCTGCAGGCTCCCGTGTTTGCCGGTGATCGCGCTGTGCAACTGGGGGCAACGGCCCTTGGGATTCTCTGGTGGCTATATGCCGCGCGGGTGCTCACGGAAATCATCGGTCTGGTGCTGATACGACGCATTGGCCACAGTGGGCGGTTGCTGCAGGATGTCATAGGTGCGCTGGTATTTTTGATCGCGATTGTTGCCGCGGCTGGTTATGTGCTGGAGCTGCCAGTCAAAGGCTTGCTGGCGACCTCCGGAGTCGTGGCGATCGTCGTCGGGCTGGCGTTGCAAAGCACGTTGAGCGACGTGTTTTCCGGCATTGTGCTCAACACCACCAAACCCTATCAGGTGGATGACTGGATCATGATCGACGGCACCGAAGGCAAGGTGCTGGACATCGACTGGCGTGCCACCCACCTGCTCACCAGCGCCGGCAGTACTGCGGTGGTACCGAACTCGGTGGCGGCCAAGGCGAAGATCGTCAACCTGAGCCGACCGAGCAACATGCATGGCGTATCCATTAGCATTCAGGTGCCCAACCACATCCGTCCGCGTCGGGTGTTAGACGCACTGGATCGCACCCTGCAAGGTAGCAGCAGCCTGCTCCTCTCCCCTGCACCTAAAGCTCTGCTCAAGGAGGCCGGTGAAAACATGTCCGAATACGTGGCCAGCGGTTTTATCGCCGAGCTGGGCAGAAAAAGTGAAGTGCGCAATCAGTTGTTCGACCTGGCCCATCGGCACTTGGAAGCGGCTGGTATTTCCCGGCAACTCGATGGTGCGGTTGAACCCACTACCCGAGCGCGAGCGTTGCTGGACGAGGTAAAAATCTTCCGCTCCCTGGGCGAGGACGAACGCGATCGGTTGGCTCTGGCCATGACTCCGCAGCAATACGCGGCGGGACAAGTGGTGCTGGAACTGGGTGAAGTGCCTGACAATCTGTTCGTGATTGCCACCGGAGTGGTCAGCGCCACAGTGCCCGACGACACCCAGCAAACTGAAGTAGGTCGCATGGGGCCGAGCGAAGTCATGGGCGAACAGAGCATCCTCGCCGACACACCGTCCCAGGCCACTTTCACCACACTGACGTCCTGCATCATTTACCGCATCGACAAGTCTCTGACACGCAGTTGCATGGAGCAACGCAGCGAAGTCGGCCAGGCATTGAACAAGCTGCAAGCGGTGCGACAACAGAACAGCCAACTGACGTTGATGGCCAAACCAGCGCCGATCAAAAAAGGAGGTTTGCTTGGGTGGTTGCAGAAGCGTTGAACTGCGCACCGGCCTCGGCACTGCTGACTGCTCCCGAGAGGGTGTCTATCGCCTTAGGTGAGTGGAATTAACAACATTTAACTCGCAAGCCACGGCCCTGCAACCAAGAATGAAACCCTCTGCGCATACCTGTTTATCCAAAGGAGGTGGTGCTGACCCTTCGTGTAATGCGCTGGTGCATTCCCATTGTTTCAAGGACATTGTTATGGCCCACGTTCAGCACAAGTACACCATGAAGAACACGGTGCTTTGCTGCTGCCTGTTGTGTGTTGGAAAGGTTATGGCAGCAGACTCGACAGAGCCCAGAACCTCGGACTTTCTAGGGGATGCAACGCTCAACGTTATCAGCCGAAATTTCTTCTTGAACAATGATAACCGCTCTGAAAACGCCACGAAAAATTACCAGCGAGAATGGGCACAGGGCTTCATCACGACGTTTGAGTCAGGCTTCACGCCCGGAACATTTGGTTTTGGTGTGGATGTGCATGCTTTTGTCGGGCAAAAACTCGATGGCGGTAAGGGACACTCAGGAACCGGGCTTTTACCTGTCGACAGTGATGGAGAGTCCGCACAAAACTTCAGCGACGGCGGCGTGATCAAGACTCGCCTCTCACAGACCTCTATCAAGTTCGGCGAGATGGAAGTAGAAACCCCAGTCTTCGACACCTCCGACAAACGTCTGCAACCCGAATACGCAACGGGATGGCTCTTAGAAAGTGACGAGCTTACTGGCATACACTTGGTCGGTGGCAAATTCACGGCATTCAAAAACCAGGACTCCTCCTCTTCTAAAGGGGATTTTTCCGGGTATGGCGTTAACACCGATATGGGCTCAATCAGCTTCGTTGGGGCTGACTTCACATCCAACAAGAACCTAGGCGCCAGGCTGTACTCATCCCAGCTAACAGACACTTGGAGACAGTATTACGCGAACGCGTATGTCCGTCGCTGGGATACGTTTGTAGATTTCAACATCTACCATACGATTGACTACGGGCGCTCAGTTGCGGGAGGCATCAACACAACAGCTTATAGCCTTTCTGCCAAACACAATATTGGCAACCAAGCCTTTACCCTGGCGGTCCAAAAAAATCGTGGTGACACGCCTTTCGATTTCGTAGGGGGTGACTCCATATACCTAGCCAACTCCATCAAGTTCGCCGATTTCAATGGCCCCCATGAGCGTTCCTACCAAGCCCGCTACGACCTGGATTTCGCATCCATGGGATTGCCTGGGCTCAAGTTCATGTCACGGTATGTGACTGGACGTGATATCGACGGTACTCATGCGCCGCAAGGAGGGGCTTACTTCCCTTTTGATCCTGGCGAACAGGAGTATGTCCCTCAGCAAGGCAAAGGCGGGAAGCACTGGGAGCGCGACATCGATCTAAGCTACACCGTCCAGTCCGGGCCGGCGAAAGATCTTTTAGTGCATTTCACCCACGTTTCTCATCGGGCGAACGAAGCACAAGGCGGGCCGGACATCGACCGCATTTACTTTGTCCTTGAGTACAACTTCAAACTGCTGTGATTCCTCAGCCGTTGCAGAAACGACGGATCTCAACAGACATGCGATCCGCTTGGAACAGCCTTGCCCAGACTCAATTTTCAGCCCTGCGTATTTGTCGCTATCAGTGGATCGCCACGGGGTTGAGGTTGTCCTGGGTCGAGCCCTTGTAAAGTGGTTGACCGAGGACAAACTACTGCAGAGCGCGTTTACTCGCATCCCTGTCAGCCACCCGTCACCCTGACGTCAGCTCCCCCCACCTAAAGTAACTCTTCCGGGTTTTGTGCACTGCGACCCACGTGGTACATCTATCGCTCTCGATAGGACATCAACATGAACATATGGAAACCCCAATGAAAGCACTCTACGCGCTCTTGATGATCGGCCTTGCCGGCTGCGCGCGCGCTCCGGTTGAGGTCGCCCAGCCGGCGCCGGTCAGCTTCGGCGACTACCGCCTGCAGACCCTGGCGCAGATTGAGCGTAATCGGCAGTTTCAGAATCCCGACCACACCTTGGAGCTGGCCTGGAACGCACCCCGTGAATGGGTACCCGCGCAGCCCAATGGTAGAGGCGTTCTTCTGGTTCACGGCCTTGGCGATTCGCCCGGCTCATTCGTAGATGTCGCGACACAGCTGGCCAGCCAGGGATATCGGGTACGCACCGTGCTGCTGCCCGGCCACGGCACTCGGCCGGCCGATATGCTCGACGTTGACATCAATGATTGGCGTCGAACCGTGGAACAACAGGTGGCGCTGCTACGCAAGGATGTCGGCCACGTTTACCTGGGTGGTTTCTCCACCGGTGCCAACCTGGTTGTGGCGTACGCCATGGACGATCAGTCGATCGCTGGGCTGCTGCTGTTTTCCCCGGCGTTCAAGTCCAATGTTGGGTTTGATTGGGTGCTGCCGTGGCTGGCGAAGGTCAAACCGTGGCTACGGCAGCCGACCAGCGCGGCCCCGCAGCAGACGTCGCTGCGCTACCAGAACGTGCCAACCAATGGCTTCGCCCAGTTTTACCTGAGCAGTACCGCCGTGCGCAGCAAGCTGGCATCGCAGGCGTTCGACCGTCCGGTGCTGGTGGTCAGCGCGGCCCATGACTCGGTGGTGGATGTGGAGTTTGTACGGGACGCCTTCAATCGACGTTTCCCCAACCCGAGCTCGCGGATGATCTGGTACGGCAACCTCGCCAACGAATTGCAAAGTCCGCGCCTGTTGGTGCGCAGCGACCAGTTGCCGGCCGAGCAGATCAGTCAGTTTTCCCATATGGGCGTGCTGTTCTCCCCCGATAATCCGCAATATGGTCGCCAGGGTAACCAGCGTCTGTGCTGGAACGGCCAGAGCGACACGGCTTACCAACAATGCCAGGCAGGTGGCCCTGTCTGGTATTCGGACTGGGGTTATCGTGAGCCCGGCAAAGTCCATGCACGGTTGACCTACAACCCGTACTTCGCCTGGCAATCCGAGGTGATGGTGCAGGTGCTGGAGGCCGGGGCTCAAGAACATTCCACTGTGGCAAACACACGATAATCGCCCGCCCCTTGCCGTCGGGCCCCTCCTCCTGTCTGGAGCCTAGTTGCTGGTGCTCATCACTGTTGGTGCGGTTCTAGAATAAAACTATAACCAAATAACCTAAGTCAGCGACCACCGGTCACCTATCTTGAACATCTGAGGGGCCGTCATTGGCCGGTATTCCTGATACGCCGCTGCCTTCCTTACGGCGAACGGATGCCCGAACACGAGCCAAGGAAGCCGTAGATGGCAATCACCCAAAACAACCGTCTGGTACAGGTCGACAGTCCTCTCGGTGGCGATGTCCTGTTGTTGCAGAGCATGGATGGCAGCGAAGAGTTGGGGCGGTTGTTTCACTACGAATTGGACCTTACCTCCGAAGACCGGGCGATCAAGTTCGATCAGTTGCTGGGCAAGCCGATGGGTTTGACCCTGGAGTTGTACAACGGCGGCAAACGCTATTTCCACGGCATTATCAGCAGCTGCCGGCAACTGACCGGCCACGGTCAGTTCGCCGGTTACCGCGTCAGTCTACGGCCATGGTTCTGGCTGCTCACGCGGACCTCGGACTGTCGGATTTTCCAGAACAAGACCGTGCCGGACATCATCAAGCAAGTGTTTCGCGACCTCGGTTTTTCTGATTTTGAAGACAGCCTCAGCGCCAGCTACCGTGAGTGGGAATATTGCGTTCAGTACCGCGAAAGCAGCTTCGATTTCGTCAGCCGGCTGATGGAGCAGGAAGGCATCTATTACTACTTCCGCCATGAAAAGGAGCGTCATGTCCTGGTGCTGGCCGACGCCTATGGTGCTCACTCCACGCCAGCGGACTACGACTCGGTGCCCTTCTATCCGCCCGATCGGCAAATGCGCGAGCGCGATCATTTCTATGACTGGCAACTGGCACGGGAAGTCCAGCCGGGTTCGCTGGCGCTGAACGACTATGACTTCCTGCGCCCGCGCGCCAGCCTTGAGGTGCGCTCCAGCGTGGTACGTAACCACAGCAACGGTGACCACCCGCTGTATGACTACCCCGGTGAATACCTGCAGAGCAACGATGGCGATCACTACGCACGCACCCGCATCGAAGCCATTCACAGCCAGTTCGAACGCGTGCAGTTGCGTGGCCGCGCTCGCGGGCTGGGCTCCGGTCATTTGTTCACACTGACGGGTTACGACCGTGCGGACCAGAATCGCGAATACCTGGTGGTGGTCGCGCGCTATCAGATCCGTCAGGAAGTCTATGAAAGCGGACAGTCAGATTTAGCCGAACAATTCGTCAGCGAGCTGGACTGCATGGATGCCGGCCAGGCCTTCCGCCCTCTCCCTCTGACGCCCATGCCCATTGTCCGTGGGCCGCAGACCGCCGTGGTGGTTGGCCCCAGTGGCGAGGAGATCTGGACCGACCAGTATGGCCGGGTCAAGGTGCATTTCCACTGGGATCGCCATGACCAATCCAACGAAAACAGCTCCTGCTGGATTCGCGTGTCCCAAGCCTGGGCTGGCAAAAACTGGGGGGCCGTGCAGATCCCACGGATCGGTCAGGAAGTGATCGTCAGCTTCCTCGAAGGCGACCCTGACCGGCCGATCATCACCGGTCGCGTCTACAACGCCGAACAGACCGTGCCCTACAAGCTGCCAGCCAATGCCACTCAGAGTGGCGTGAAAAGTCGTTCAAGCAAGGACGGCTCACAGGCCAACTTCAATGAGATCCGCATGGAGGACAAGAAAGGCGCCGAGCAACTGTTTATCCACGCCGAGAAGAATCAGGACATCGAGGTCGAGAACGACGAGACCCATTGGGTCGGCCACGACCGCAGCAAGACCATCGACAACGACGAAACCGTGCACGTCAAACACGACCGCACTGAGACCGTGGACAACAACGAAACCATCAAAATCGGCGTCGACCGCAAGGAAACCGTCGGCAACAACGAAACCATCTCCATCGGCGTGAACCGCACCGAAGATGTGGGCAGCGACGAGAAAATCACCATCGGCGCCAACCGCACCGAAAAGGTGGGCAGCAACGAGACCATCACCATAGGCGCGGACCGCACGGAAAAGGTCGGTGCCAACGAAAGCATCACCATCGTCAGCAACCGCACCGAGGACGTGGGCGGTAACGAGACCATCGGCATCACCGGCAACCGCAACGAAACGGTCAAAGGCAACGAAGGTATCGAGATCAATGGCAACCAGAGTACCCAGATCGGCCAGAACGAATCCCGTGACGTCGCCCAGAGCCGCACCACTGACATCAAGCAAAACGACAGCCTGGACGTTGGCAAGCACTTCTCCCTCAACGCCGGCGACTCGATCAGCCTGACGACGGGCGCGGCCAGCATCACCATGAAGAAGGACGGCACCATCGTGATCAGCGGCAAGAACATCACCATCGACGGCTCCGGCGCCATCAACATCAAGGCGAACAAGAACGTTGTCGTCAAAGGCCAGAAGATTCTGCAGAACTAGCCATGGAGTGTGCGCTATGACCGTCGAATACCACCTCGCCCCCTCCTCCACGCCCGTGCGCGTGGAGGGCGTCGTGATTGGTGTGCTGCTGGATGTGCCCCTGGCCGACGCTCCAGTGGTGGCTTTTCCCGGTTGCCCCGATGACGCGGGGCTCGCCGCGCGCACCACCACACCGCTCAGTCGCGAAGACATCGGCGCCCAGGTCGCGCTGATGTTCGAGGCCGGCGACCCGGCCCGGCCGCTGGTGATCGGTCGCATCCAGCGCCTGCCGCAAACCACGCCCCGCGCCGTCGCGAACCTGGACGGCGAGCGTTTGGAGTTCACCGCAGAACGGGAAATCGTCCTGCGTTGCGGCAAGGCCAGCATCACTCTTACCCGTGAAGGCAAGGTACTGATCCGAGGCGCCTACCTCTCGAGCCGATCATCTGGAGTGAACCGGATCAAGGGCGGCTCGGTACAGATCAACTGAGGCAGTGACGCCATGGAATTGATAAACAAGACCCGCCTCGTCGGCGGCTTTACCACCTCAACCGATAAAACCGGCCGTGAATGGCTGGTCGTGGTGGCGAAAGGAACCTACGGCATTGCTGATCATCCTGGACATGAACCTCGCCTGCTGGAACAACAGGCTCCGCTGATCATGGCTGATGAGTTCCCAGGGGAACCGGGCGAATCAGCTGCGTTATACGAAAACGATTTTGCACTGCACAAGCCACGCTGCGATGTCCTGCTCAATGGACACTGCTACGCACCCAATGGAGAGCCGGTAACAGAGCTGAACGTAGCCCTGAAAGTCGGGACGCTGGTAAAAGCATTCAAAGTCGTGGGGGCACGAGTCTATGTGGAGGGCGCCCTCTCACACTCGACAACCAGGCCTGTTCCCTTCACAAGAATGCCTGTTTCCTATGCCCAGGCTTTTGGCGGGGTGGACCGCACGCATGCCGACGCCACTCAACATCAGTGGTACCCCTGGAACCCTGTAGGGGTCGGATTTTACCCAAGTGCAAACACTGCCCGGATAAATGGTCTGCCGCTGCCCAATACCGAAGAACTGGACAGGCCCGTCACCACGCCCGAAGGGAATTACAAACCGATGGCATTCGGCCCGATCGGTCGAGCCTGGCAACAGCGGATCCGATGGGCCGGCACTTATGATCAGGCGTGGCTTGAAAATCAGTTTCCATTTCTGCCGGAAGATTTTGACCTGCGTTATTTCCAGTGCGCACCAGAGGATCAGCAAATTGACTACCCGCAAGGTGGCGAAGAAGTTGCGCTGCTCAATCTCAACGATAAAGGCCGGACGGCATTCAGGCTTCCGACAAACTTGAAACTGCCGGTGCTCCTGGTTTTTCACGATGACAGCACGCGGGAAACGGCAGCCGTTGTCGACACCGTGATTCTGGAGCCGGACGCGAATCGGCTGCTCCTGACATGGCGAGCTTCTGCGCCGCTCGGGCGCAACATCAAGGAAGTGGCCAAGGTCATCGTCGGGCAAAGCGCCGATCAGTTCGAACAGGCCAAGGCCAACGAAGAACGCATGCGAGGAAAGCAACACTTCAAGTCATTGGCTCAACTCATCGCGTGGACTAAGGAAGCTTATCCTCCCGCAGAAGAGGCGTTATGACGCCGGCCCTTTTCATCACCAGCATGGGCATGGCTTGCCCTGTGGGCCTATGCGTCGCCAGTGCCTGTGCTGCCAAGCGCGCCGGACTGTCAGCGCTCCAGGAGCTGCCGTTTTTTGACAACGCTTGCGAACCCATCATCGGCGCGACGGTGTCCAGTCTCGACCTGGCGCTGCCGGCAGCATCGCGTATGTCCGGGCTCATGCTGCATGCACTGGTGGAGTTGATACAGGGTGCGCCGAAGCTGGATTGGACAGAAGTGCCCTTTCTCCTGTGCCTGGCTGAACCGGAGCGCCCCGGAATCGATATCAGGGGAATAGCCCAGACCGTCATACACGACGCATCTTCCAAGTTGGGCATACAGTTCCACCCAACCCACTCCAGGGTCATCCCCTCCGGCCAGGTTGCCGGCATGCATGCCCTTCATGAAGCCAGTCGATTGATGCAAGAAACCCGTGCGCCTGCCTGCGTGGTGGCGGGTGTCGACTCGCTGCTCAGCGCCTTGACGCTGCAATGGCTGGACCAGCATCGCCGGCTGAAAACGGCCACTCACAATGACGGCTTGTTTCCTGGCGAAGGGGCCGCGGCCATCTTGATTCAGGCCTATCGGCAACCTGGCACCTGCTTGGAAATCTCAGGCCTGGGATTCGGGCAAGAAGAGGCACCGCTTTTGTCGAACAAACCCCTGCGAGCAGGCGGGCTGACCGACGCCGCCCGCACGGCGCTCGCACAGGCCAGACTGGGTTTGCATGAAATTGATCTGCGCCTGTCCGATGTCACGGGCGAGCAATACGGCTTCAAGGAACTTCCGCTGATGGAGGCCCGGCTTTTTCGGACCGTCCGAAAAGAGGATCAGCCACTGTGGCATTGGGCAGAGGCCATGGGTGACACCGGGGCCATTGCTGGAATCGTCCAGTTGATACTCGCCGACCAGGCGTTTCGCAAAGGCTATGCACCGGGAACCACCGCGATCTGTCTGAGCAGTGCCCTGGCCGGTGCACGCGCCGCCGCCGTCGTGCGCGACCTCAGTCGACCCCAGGGGCCCCTATGAGCTGCGACGTTTATGCAAATGGCGATGAGATTGCATGCAAAGCGGGTGGCGGCAAGGTCATCGCGGCATTCCCGGATGTCTGCCTGACGCCACCACCGCCTCCCGCAGGACCCATCCCGGTGCCCTATCCGGACACCTCGTTTTCCAAGGACATGAAGAAAGGCAGCAAGACCGTCAAGATCGAAAACAAGGAGATCATGTTAAAAAATCGCTCCTTCTATAAAACCTCCCCACTGGGCGATGAAGCCGCCACAAGAAGCCAGGGTGCCGGTGTCATCACTCACGTCATCACCGGTAAGACCTATTTTGTTTCATGGTCAATGGATGTTCTTTTCGAAGGCCAGAACGTAGACCGACATACCGACCTCACCACATCGAATCATGCCAGTCCCGCAGCGAATGCGGTCGTCCCCATGGTCAACACCGCCAAATACAGTCCGGTGCAACAAGACGCCAAGGTGCCAGGCAAACACAAATGTGAATGTTGTGGCGGCGCGGCGCACTCCAAGGCTCAAGCGAACGGGGAGTACATGACGGAAGACGAATTCTACGGCACCGCACAAAATCCTCAGAACGCCGCCGTCCTCGCCAAAGTCCGGGCAAACCCCAAGTGCAGGCACTTGTTGCCACCTGCCGGAAAGCAACCGAGCGGATGCAATAAGTACTACGTAACGAGCAAACGAGAGAAAGCCAACATTGAAAATGATTGGGCGATTAACAGGCCAGGCTATATGCGTTGGAAAACCGAAGTGGGTCAGGGAGAACCGGTGGCGCATAGAGTCCCCAAGGCGGCCGGAGGTTGTCCGGCCGGGCAAGGGAATCTCGCCCCGACTGGCAAGAAGTGTGAGAAGCTCGAAGGAGAGCTCAGTTCACTTCAAGAGACACGCATCAATAGTTTTCCAAGGCCTGAATGATGAAAACCTCTAATTACAAGCACACTCAAAGACCCGGTTTTCTTCAAGACAGCTTCTATTGGAAGGGGCGTGGCTATCACTACTGCGGCTGCGCTCCGGCAGAAGTAATGTCGCCTGACGGCTGGAAGAAAGACGACCCGTGGATGGCACTTGCTGCGATTCTGGAGCAAGCCAAGCATGGCGATTACAGCCATGTATCCCAACTGCGCAAATGGATAGTGGACCCTGATTGCGATCCAACGCTGGTATCGGCTTGCCTCGGTCTGACCGCTGATGCAGGACTCGACACCGACCTGGATTTCCTTGCCGAGCTCATACTCGAAGGCCCCACCTACCTGCGTATCGAGGCGTGCCTGGCAGCGCAGTGGTCTGGTGTGCTGTGGCTGATACCTTTCATGGTTGAGGCATGGCGCACGTTTGCCCGTCGGGCCGACCGAGCCGCCGTGGAAGCCAATTTAAGCAATCTTCTTGACCCCATCGAAAACGAACCCGAGTTCTTTGACAGTGGCTTGAACGAAATCGAATACAAAGCGGCTGTCGATTCACGACTGAGCGAACTGCAGAACGCTTATGGCAGCGATCGCTGCTCGATCTCCGGTGGCATGCCCGTCGACATGAACAAACAAGTCTGGGTCATGAGAAAGTCCCTGGTTCCTTCAGGCACTGATGAATGGATCGACTGGAGCAACTTTCTCATCTGGAGGCGTAAATTCGAGGTGTATTCCGGCGTCGACTGCTCCAGTTTCTATGGGAAAAATGGCGACTTTCAACCGCTGAATGCGGCCGCTGTCCTGGACCGATACATGGCCTCTCCCCTGCAGTTCGAAGTCGGTAAACGTTACTTCTTCGGAAACCTGGTGCCGTAACAAGACAGAGACGTCATGCTCCCCATCTCCTCAATGATCGAGCAACATGCCGAAGAAGCTTGCTTCCTCATCCTCCTGCACGATCACGCCGTGCGCGCCCCCCACTACGACCTTGATGATCTCAGCAAACTGGACGAGCGCATCGATGCCCATCTCGATGGCCTGCGCATCGCCGGCTCAACGGGCCTGGAAATCCTGCTGGCCCAGCTCGGTCCGCACGCCGTCGGCGAGACGTTCGCCAGTGTGTTGCTGGCCTTCGAGGCGGCCGATGCGAAGATGTTGTCGCGACTCAGCGATCATTTGCGAAGCGCGTCAGAAACGGAGCGCGGTTATCTGATGGCCCTGGGGTGGCTCGACTGGGAGCGTATATCGCCCTGGATCGAGCGCATGTTCGCCTCCCCTGAGCCGTTGTTTCACCGCCTCGGCCTGGCGGCCTGCGGGATGCATCGCCATGATCCCGGCCCTACCCTGCTGGCCGAACTGTCCCACGCCGACCCCAGCGTGCTGGCACGTGCCGCCCGCACGGCGGGCGAGCTGCGCCGGCGTGACCTGCTCCCGGCGATTCGTACCCACCGCCAGCATGAAGATGCCGCCACGCGCTTCTGGGCCAATTGGGCCACCGCACAGATGGGCGACGCGCAAGCCCTGGAGCCATTGCGACAATTCGCCGGGCAACCGGGCCAGTTCCAGTATCGCGCGCTCTGCGTATTGCTGGCCTGGCAGGAACGCGAGCCCAGCATCGCCTGGATACGCCAGTTGGTACAGGATCCCAGGGACCGGCGCATCGGCATCCAGGCCCTTGGGCTGCTGGGCGACCCGGTCTGTGTACCGTGGTTGATCCAGCAAATGAGCGACCTGCCCTATGCCCGGGTCGCCGGTGAAGCCTTCAGCCTGATCACCGGCGCTGACCTGGCGTTGCTTGATCTGGAGTTGCAGGACCTGCCCGATTTCGACGCCGGCCCGAACGATGACCCGCAAGACACCAACGTGGCAATGGACCCCGACGAAAATCTACCCTGGCCCGACCCGCAGCTCATCACCGCTTGGTGGCAGGCCCATGGCGGTGATTTCCAGGCAGGCGTCGGTTATGTGCTGGGACAAATGCAGAGCGAAGCCAGTTTTCGGCAGGCCCTTGCCCACGGCCAGCAACGCCAGCGCATCGCTGCCGCCTGCGGTGTCGCCCGTTTTCGACCAAACGAAGTGCTTTTTCCCACCAGCGCACCGGCCTGGCGGCAACAGCAGTTGTTGGGGAGGACGGGGGTGTTCGGGCGTTGATCAGGGTGGTTATATAGCTCAAACGCAAATCAGGCTGCGACTCCTGATCATTACTTACACCCCTCTGGAGACACCATGCCAAACGCAACCGGACAGAACCCTGTGGCCCTTGTCAGCGGGGTTGGAAGTGAGATTGGGATCGGCATGGCCATCGCGCGCAGACTGGGGACTGCAGGTGCCAGACTGATCGTCACCGCCAGCAGTGCGCGAATCAATGATCGGGTCGCAGAACTGCGTGCCGAAGGATTCGACGTCCAAGGGCGGGCCATCGATCTTACCGATGAGCATCAGGTGCGTGAGTTTATCCCATGGGCAGAGTCCCTCTGGGGGCAGATCGATATTCTGGTCAACAACGCGGGCATGGCCATGCAAGGAAGCCCGGAGTTATTTTCCGACTTGGAAACCATGGATCTGCACACCTGGAACCTTACCCTGGCGCGAAATCTGACCACGGCTTTCCTGCTTACACAGGCCGTTCTGCCCGGCATGCGGGCGCGCCGTTACGGGCGCATCGTAAACATCAGTTCCACTACCGGCACCCGCTGCAGTAACCCCGGTGAAGCGGCTTACAGCGCCGCAAAGGCCGCGATGGTTGGAATGAGCATGAGCCTGGCGCTTGAAGTCGCCCAGCAAGGGATCACTGTAAACAGCGTCGCTCCCGGCTGGATCACCACAGGGTCGACCACTGCCGAGGAAGCCAAGGCGGCAGGTTATACGCCGATGGGCCGGGCCGGACGTCCCGAAGAGGTGGCTGCAGTGGTTGCTTTCCTGGCGTCTTCAGAGGCGAGCTACCTCACTGGCGAAGTCATCGTGGTGGATGGCGGAAACTGTTTGGTCGAGAACAAGGCCCCTTGATCTGAACAGGCTCCTACAGGGTTGGGACATATCCCCGTGAGTCACTTGAACAATTCGCTGCTCATGAAATCAATGAACACCCGCAGTTTTGGCGCCAGATGCTTGCTTGAAGGCCAGAGCATGCGGAAGGTGCTCTGATGCCGATTGAACTCGTCAAGGACGGTAACCAGCTCACCGGCGACGATGGCATCGCGCACGGTGAAATCCGGTACGCAGGCAATCCCCAATGCATCGCGCACGACGTACAGCAACGCCTCGGTGGTGTTGCAGACCAGGGTGGCCGGCAGGTTGAGATCGGACTGCCCTTCCCCGTTCACCGGCCAGACCTGCAGCCTGCCAGTGCTGGGGAATTTGTATAGCAGGCAGGCATGGCGCAGCAGATCCGCCGGCACCTGCGGTGTGCCGTGTTCGGCGAAGTACCGGGGCGAACCGACCACGACGAGCTTGAACGCGCCTAACGGGCGGGACATCAGCCGGGAGTCGTTTGGCTCTCCGGTCCGAATGACGGCATCAAAACCTTCCTCAATGATGTCCACCAGCCTGTCGGAGAAATCCAGGTCCAATTCGATACTGGGGTAGCGGCGCATGAAAGCCATCAGCGTCGGCATGACCAAATCTGCAACCAGAGGCAAGCTCACGCGCAGTTTGCCCCGCGGCGCTTTGCGGGTTTCCGACAGTTCCAGTTCGGCCGCTTCGACTTCGCAGAGAATGCGTCGGCAACGCTCGAGGAAAAGCGTCCCTTCTGCCGTCAGCGTGATACTGCGCGTGCTGCGATGAAACAGCCGCACCCCCAGCCTTTCCTCGAGCCGGGCCACGCTTTTACCCACCGCCGAAGACGAAATGCCAAGCGCCCTGCCCGCCTCTGAAAAGCTGCGGGTTTCGGCCGCGCGAACAAAAAAATCAATCCCGCTCAGTGATTCCACGCCAGGCTCCCATTGCGGACATTTTTTCCGATGTGTTGCGCACTCTAGCATTCTTGTCTCGCCCAAGAGCGGCACTTACCGTAGTCGACACTTATCAATCTGCGATTGACGCCGCCATCCGGCGGGTCAGAAGCGCGCCAAGCAGGTGACACATGACGATTGCCAATACCCATATCGACGCCGATGCCGAGGTCGTTCAAGACGCTGCGCCGCTCCCCATCGGTTCACTGTTCGCCCTCGCGTTGGCGGCGTTCGTGACCATTCTCACCGAAGCCTTGCCCGCCGGCCTTCTCTCACAGATCAGCGAAGGGCTGGCGATTTCCGAAGCCCTCGCCGGCCAGTTGGTCACGGTCTATGCGATAGGTTCCTTGCTGGCGGCCATTCCCTTGACGGCCGCGACCCAAGGCATGCGGCGCCGGTCGCTCTTGCTGCTGGCCATTGCCGGTTTTGCCGTGGCCAATACGGTCACAACGTTTTCGTCCCATTACGGCTTGACGATCGTTGCCCGCTTGCTGGGTGGCGTATCGGCCGGGCTGCTCTGGGCCTTGTTGGCCGGGTATGCCGCCCGCATGGTGCCCGAGAGCCAGAAAGGTCGGGCGATTGCAATTGCCATGGTCGGCGCACCCTTGGCGTTATCCTTGGGCGTACCGGCCGGCACCTTGCTCGGTAATTTGATCGGCTGGCGGATGAGCTTCGCCATCATGAGTTTGTTCGCCGTCGCCTTGATGGTCTGGGTGCGACTCAAAGTGCCTGACTTTCCCGGGCAAACCACCGACAAACGCCTTGCCTTGCGCCAGGTCTTCACCCTGCCAGGCGTTCGCTCGGTGCTGTGTGTGGTGCTGGCATTTGTTCTGGCGCACAACATTCTCTTTACCTATATCGCCCCGTTCCTGATGGCGGCAGGCCTGGGCGAGCGGATCGACCTGGTGCTGCTGGTCTTCGGGGGCGCCTCGTTGCTGGGCATCTGGGTCGTCGGCGCGCTGATCGATCGCCATCTACGGGCATTGACCCTTGCCAGCACGGCACTTTTCGCCATCTCGGCCCTGACACTGGGCGCCATGAGCGACAGCCTTGCTGCGATCTACACCGCCGTGGCGGCCTGGGGAGTCGCTTTTGGCGGGGCCGGGACGTTGTTCCAAACGGCAATCGCAAAGACGGCCGGAGACGCGGCGGATCTCGCCCAGTCGATGCTGGTCACGGCCTGGAACGTCGCCATTGCCGGCGGCGGGATCGTGGGGGGCATCCTGCTCGATCATCTGGGTGTCGTTGCGTTTGCGCCTGTGCTGGTCGCGCTCTTGCTGCTGACGTTGGCGGTGGTGTGGTCCGCCCGGCAGTATGGGTTTGCAGCGGACCCTCAACGATAGGCAGCAGCAACTGACATCAAATCGTCATCACTGCGTCGTCGAAACGCCATACATCCTGAGTACTGTCCTCGCCAATGAGATCGATCTCAAGCGAGTGACAATGACTGATTTGAAAGAAGTTGCACGGCTGGCAGGGGTTTCGCGGGCAACCGCGGCGCGAGCCTTTGCCTCCCCTGAAGTGGTCCGTCCGGCTACCCGTGAACAGGTCTTCGCCGCAGCGCGCCAACTGGGGTTTCGGCCCAACCGTCTTGGTCGCCAACTGCGCCTGCAAGTGACCAAGCTGATCGGTGTCGTGGTGCCCAACCTGCTCAATCCGGTGTTCGCCGAACAGTTTCAGGCGATGGAGCGTGCTGCACGCGTGCATGGTTACAACCTGTTGTTGGCAACCACCGATTACAGCAGCGAGCGCGAAAGCGCGGTCGTCGAGGAGTTGCTGCGACAGCGTGTCGATGGGCTGGTCCTCACGGTAACCGACGCCGAGAGCAACCGGGTGCTGCAAAGCCTGGACAGCGAGGACACGCCTTTTGTGCTGGCTTATCACCAGCCGGGTAATCCGGATTACAGCGCGGTGTCGGTGGACAACCGCGCCGGCATGGCGCTCGCCACCCGTTATCTGCTGGACGCCGGGCACACTCGGATTGGCATGGTCGCCGGCCCTGCCCTGCAATCGGACCGCGCTCGCCTGCGTTATGCCGGTTATTGCGAGGCAATGCATGGAGCCGGTCTCGCCAGCCTGCCGGTGATTGAAATGCCCGCCCATACCCAGGCTGACTTCGCCGCCATCGAGCCGTTATTGCATGGCCCCCAGGCGCTCAGTGCGCTGGTCTGCTCCAACGATTTGCTGGCCATCAGCTTGATCGCCGAACTGCGCCGCAACGGCTGGCAAGTGCCTCGGCAACTCTCGGTCATCGGTTTTGACGGCATCGCCCTCGGCACCCAGATGCATCCGACGCTGTGCAGTGTTGTTCAGCCCATCGAGGCACTGGCCTGCACCGTGATTGATCAATTGTTGGCGCAGATCGCTGGCGCCACCCCGGTTTCCCATTGCCTGCCTTGTCATATCCGGCCGGGCGAAAGTACTCAACCCTACGAGGAGACGCTTGATGTTCCACTTGCGTAAAACCCTGGTGACACTGCTGTTATGCGGCGCGGCCACCTTGGCTCATGCCGGCGAAACGGCGATTTGCTACAACTGTCCACCAGAATGGGCCGACTGGGGCACGCAGCTCAAGGCGATTGCCGATACCACTGGCGTGCAGGTTCCGCTGGACAACAAGAACTCTGGACAGGCATTGGCGCAACTGGTCGCCGAGAAGGCCGCGCCGGTGGCGGACGTGGTGTATTACGGCGTGACGTTCGGTTTGCAGGCGCAAAAAGCCGAGGTGGTCGGCACGTATAAACCCAAGGGTTGGGAGCAGATCCCGGCGGGTTTGAAGGACCCCGAGGGACACTGGTTTGCCATTCACTCCGGCACCCTGGGCATCATGGTCAACGTCGATGCGCTGGGCGGTCTGCCCGTGCCGCAAAGCTGGGCCGACCTGCTCAAGCCTGAGTACAAAGGCATGGTCGGCTACCTTGACCCGTCCAGTGCTTTCGTTGGGTACGTCTCGGCGGTAGCGATCAACCAGGCCATGGGCGGCAATCTGGATAACTTCGCCCCAGCCATCGACTACTTCAAAAAGCTGGCGAAAAACTCACCGATCGTGCCCAAGCAGACGGCTTATGCGCGGGTGCTGTCCGGGGAGTTGCCGATTCTGGTGGACTACGACTTCAACGCCTATCGGGCTCGTTACAAAGACAAGGCCAACGTTGCCTTTGTGATTCCCAAGGAAGGCAGCATCAGCGTGCCTTACGTGATGAGCATCGTCGACAACGCCCCCCATCGGGCCAACGCCGAGAAGGTCCTGGATTTCGTTTTGTCCGAGCAAGGCCAGGCGCTCTGGGCCAAGGCGTACCTGCGACCGGTGCGGGCAATGAAGATGCCTGCCGATGTTGCCGCGCAGTTCCTGCCCGACAGCGATTACGCCCGGGCCGGCGTAGTCAACTACGAGCAGATGGCCGCGGCGCAGGAAGCCTTTTCCGCACGTTATCTGAGCGAGGTCAAGTAAGTGACCGTCTCGGCAGTAAAAGCCCGAGACGTACGGTCGGGCTGGGCCATGGTGCCGCGCTTGCGGCCGACCGCTGCCTGGGCGCTTGCGCCCGCGGCGGCGGTGCTGTTCGCCTTCTGGTTGTTGCCGCTGGCGCACCTGGTCTTGCTCGGTGGGCAAAGTCGCGATGGTAGCGACAGCGGCTATTGGCAGGTGCTGAGCAGTGCGCAATACCTGGGCAGTCTGGCGCAGACCTGCCTGCTGGCACTGGCAACGACCCTCGCGGCGCTGTTGGTGGGCGGCTTCAGTGGGTTCTTTCTCAGTCGCCAACGTTTCCTCGGCCGTTCGGTACTTGTCGCCTTGTTGACCTTCCCGCTGGCATTTCCCGGCGTGGTCGTTGGTTTTCTGGTGATCCTGCTGGCCGGCCGCCAAGGCTTGTTCGCCACCCTGGGTCTCGGCCTGGTGGGTGAGCGCTGGATTTTTGCCTACTCGTTGATGGGGTTGTGCATCGGCTACCTGTACTTCTCGATTCCGCGGGTGATTCTTACGGTGATGGCTGCCTGTGAAAGCCTGGATCGCAGCCTGGAAGAGGCCGCTCGTTCACTGGGGGCCAGTCATTGGCGTGTGCTCTGTGATGTCATTGTTCCTGGCCTGGCGCCGGCATTGGTCTCCTGCGGGGCGATTTGCTTTGCCACCTCCATGGGCGCGTTCGGTACCGCCTTCACCCTGGGTACCCGGCTCAACGTGACGCCGGTGGCGATCTACAACGTGTTTACCAATTACGCCAATTTCGCCGTGGCCGCTGCGCTGTCGGTGGTGTTAGGGCTGGTGACCTGGGCGGTTCTGTTGCTGGCCCGGCGGCTGGCCAAAGATTCGAGGACAGTCTTGTGAAACGCTCAACGCTGTTTGTCGGGCAACTGGTGTTTACCTTGCTGGTGTGCGCTTTCATGTTGGTGCCTGTGGTGATGTCACTGCTGGCCGGGCTGACGCGCAATTACTTCCAAGGGCTGTCCAGCGGCCTGACGTTCGACTGGCTGCTGCAAGTCTGGCAGGCATATTCGCCGACGGTCTGGCTGTCCCTGCAACTGGCCGCCGCCTGTGCGCTGTGTGTCTGTGTGGTGGGTGTGCCGGCGGCTTACGCCCTGGTACGGATGAACAACCGCTTCAGCCGCGCGTTCGAGGAACTGATGGTGTTGCCGGTGGCGATGCCCGGTCTGGCCAGTGCCCTGGCATTGCTGCTCACCTATGGTCAGTTCGGCGGGTTTCGCAGCAGTTGGTTATTCATTCTCGTCGGCCACGTGCTGTTCACCCTGCCCTTTCTGGTGCGCCCGGTGATGGCGGTGATGCAACGCCAGCACTTGCCGATCCTGGAAGAAGCCGCCGCGAGCCTGGGTGCCGGGCCGATCCGGCGCTTCTTCAGCGTGGTGGTGCCCAACTGTCGGGCGGGGATTCTCGCCGGGGTCTTGATGGTCGTCACCCTGTCGTTGGGTGAGTTCAACCTGACCTGGATGCTCCACACGCCGATGACCAAAACCTTGCCGGTGGGCCTGGCCGACAGCTATGCCTCGGCCAGGCTGGAAATCGCCAGCGCCTACACCCTTATATTCCTGTTGATGATTGTGCCGCTGCTTGTTGCATTGCAGGCCATCAGCGCGCGCCTTTCCCGTGGAGCAAATCGATGAGCGGAACCACTATTCGCCTGAAGGGTTGTCGCAAGGCGTTCTCTGACGGCACCGTTGCCGTACATGACCTGGACCTGACCATTGAGGCTGGAGAAACCCTGGCGATCCTCGGCCCGTCCGGTTGCGGTAAAACCACCACCCTGCGCCTGATCGCGGGTCTGGAGCGTCCGGACGTGGGCCAGGTATTTTTTGGCGACAGCGACGTCACCCGCCTCCCCATCGAACGTCGCGACGTGGGCATGGTGTTCCAGAACTATGCGCTGTTTCCCAATCTGGATGTGGCCGGCAACATTGTTTACGGCCTGAAAGTTCGCGGTGTGTCACCCGCCGAGCGTAACAAGCGCTGTTTGGAGTTGCTGGAACTTGTCGGCTTGCAGGATCACGGCAAGCGCAGTATCCACGAGTTGTCCGGCGGTCAGCGCCAACGAGTCGCCCTCGCCCGCGCCCTGGCACCCCGGCCCCGGGTGTTGTTGCTGGACGAACCGTTGGCGGCACTGGATGCGCAATTACGTGAACGCCTGCGTAGCGAATTGGCCCAGTTGCTAGGCGGTTTGGGCATTACCGCCGTGTTCGTCACCCACGATCAGGGTGAAGCCATGGCGCTGGGGGATCGCATCCTGGTCATGGAGCATGGCCGGGTCGCGCAACTGGCTAGCCCGCGGGACATCTATCAGCAACCTGCCAACGCGTTCGTCGCCCGTTTTGTCGGCAATCTCAATGCTTTTTCGGTGATCGAGCACACGCCCCATGGCTTGAAGGTCAGTGGCGGTGAGTTGCCATGGAATGGCGCCGACCTACCCGCCACTGTCTATTGCCGCCCCGAGCATTTGCGGGTGATGGACAGTGAGGGCCATCTGCACGGGCGTCTGGTGGGCCAGTTTTTCCAGGGGGCTCAAAGCCGTCTGCTGGTGGATGTCGGTGCGGCTCAGCCTTTGCTGGTGGACAGCACCGATAGCGCTATCCATGCCCCCGGTGCCCTGATTGCCCTGGCCGTCGAGCCACAAGTGCTGTTCACCCTGTCATCGTGATCTTTGTGTTTGCAGAGGGCTTATTTTGAATCATCCGTTTCTCATCGCGCAGATCAGCGATCTGCACCTTAAAGCCGGACAAAAACTGACTTACGGCGTTGTCGATACCCTCGCTGCATTGCGTCGTGCGGTGGATCATTTGAACACCCAGGTGCCGCGTCCCGACATCGTGGTGGTCAGTGGCGACCTGGTGGACTTCGGTCGCCCTGATGAATATGCCGCGCTGCACCCTGAGCTGGCGCGCCTGCACATGCCTTGCTACCTGGTGCCTGGTAACCATGACAATCGCGAGCATTTGCGGGCGGCATTTGCCGACCACAGCTACCTACCGATACGGGCTGACGCCCCCCTGGACTGGGTGGTGGAGGAGCATCCGCTACGCCTTATTGGCCTGGACACCACCATTCCCGGTGCCCATGGCGGTCAGCTCCTGGACAGCCAGTTGCGCTGGCTCGATGAACAACTGGCCTGTCGTCCCGATGCGCCGACGCTATTGGTGCTGCATCACCCGCCGTTTGTAAGCGGGATTGGCCATATGGACCGTGAACCCTTCATCAACGCGGCGGCACTGGAGCAGGTCATTGCCCGACACCCGCAGGTGGAGCGCTTGCTGTGCGGGCATTTGCATCGGTCGATGCAACGGCGTTTCGGCGGCAGCCTGAGTTGCGTGTGCCCCGGTACCTCACATCAGATCGTCCTGGATCTACAGCCAACCGCTCCCGCGCATTTCAATCTGGAACCGCCGGGGTATCTGCTGCATCACTGGCATGGGCAGGCACTGGTGACCCATAACGGCGTGTTTGGCGAGTATGCCGGACCGTATCCGTTTTATGACGCTCATGGATTGATCGACTGATAACCCAGGGACTTTCATTGATGACCTGCTTTGGAGATTTAATCCCTACCCCACTCTATTCATTGAAGATTTTCTAACGAGTTATTGAACGCATCGGCCAATCATGTGATCGGCCGAGGGCTTCCTGCTGCCTTTTCACTGTGCCCGGAACAGAGGTTCCGCGCTGGAGTTCGTCCTGATGAAAGCTCTTTTCAACGTACTGAGTTTATTAACCGGCGGCGTGTGTATTGTCCTGAGCCCGTTGGCGTCTGCTGATTTTGTCAGCGACAGTAAGGCCAACTTGAACTTGCGCAATTTCTACTTCAACAACGATAACCGTGACGGTACCGCCGCGCCCTCGAAGACTGAGGAATGGGGCCAGGCCTTCATGCTCAATTATCAGTCCGGGTTTACCGACGGCACTGTGGGGTTTGGTCTGGATGCCATCGGCCTGCTGGGTTTGAAACTCGACAGCGGCGCGGGTCGCCATGTTGGCAGCTCGATGTTTCCCAACGACGGTGACAAGGCTGCCGACCAATGGGCTCGTCTCGGCGCAACGGCGAAGATGCGCGTCTCCAAGACCGAACTGCGTTACGGCACCTTGCAACCGAAACTGCCGATCCTGGTGTCCAACGATGGCCGTCTGTTGCCGCAAACTTTCGAAGGTGGCCAAGTCACCAGCAATGAAATCGACAACCTGACGTTCACCGCCGGCCAACTGGAACACGCCACCGGGCGTGCATCGAGTGACCGCGCCGGGCTGGCCGTTGCGGGCGGCAGCCAGGAAAGCAACAAATTCACCTTTGCCGGTGGCGACTACAAACTGACCAAGGACCTGACCGCACAGTATTACTACGCCAATCTCGAAGACTATTACCAACAGCACTTCGCCGGTTTGTTGCATGTATTGCCGCTGGGCGAATACGGCTCGCTGAAAACCGACTTGCGCTACTTCAAGACCACGTCCGATGGCAAGAACAGCAGCGCCGCCGGTCGCGCCAGTGGTTACAAACTGGGCGGCTACACCAAGGACGGCAGCGGGGAAATCGACAACGATACCTGGAGTGCGGCGTTCATTTACTCGCTGGGCGGCCATGCCATTACCGCGGGTTATCAAAGCGTTTCCGAAGACAGCAACTTTGCCCAACTCAACCAGGGTGGCTTGGTGGGTAAAGGCGAAGCCGGCGCCAGCCTTTATCTCTACACCGACCGCACTATTCAGACGTTCATCCAGGCGGGTGAGCGCACGGCGTTCGCCCAGTATGCCTACGACTTCGCCGCGCTTGGCGTGCCGGGATTGAAGGCGTCGGTGATGTACCTCAAGGGCGACAATATCCAGACCGCCAGCGGTCAGGACGCCAGTGAGTGGGAGCGCGATATCTCCCTGGACTATGTGATCCAGAGCGGTACGCTGAAGAACCTGGGTTTTGGCTTGCGCAACGCGATGTCCCGAAGCGAAGTGGCTCGCGACCAGGACCAGAATCGCCTGATCGTGAGTTACAGCATTCCCTTGATGTAAGCATCCAGCGCAATTCAGGGCCAGGGCGTCGAACTCGCGTGAAACGCTCCTGGCTCTTTATCAGCGCTTGCCCAACGTCGGCAGATTCGCACGATTGGGCAATCATCCGCGCGGATTATGCAACCAGCCCCCAGAATTGCTTCCTATAGTTATCCAGAGTCAAACCTTCTGGAGCTGGAATCGCTATGAGCGCCCTCAACATCAATGGCCGTGAGTATACGGTCGACGTAGACCCAGGCACCCCGATTCTCTGGACCCTGCGCGATGCGCTGGGCATGACCGGCACCAAATTTGGTTGTGGTGCAGCCCTGTGTGGCGCCTGCACCGTTCACCTGGATGGTCAGGCCATTCGTTCCTGCGTGACGCCAATCGCCGCCGCCCAAGGCAAGAAGATCACCACCATCGAGGCGGCCACAGATGGCAGTGACCCGGTCGGCACCGCCGTGCATGAGGCTTGGGTCAAACACGACGTGGCGCAGTGCGGTTACTGCCAGAGCGGCCAGATCATGAGCGCGACAGCGTTTCTCAAAGCCCAGCCCAAGGGCAAGCAGCCTACGGCGGCCGAAATCGACTCGGCGATGGCCGGCAACATCTGCCGCTGTGGCACTTACGCGCGCATCCGCGCTGCCGTGGCAGATGCCGCCAAAACCCTTGCCTGACCGGAGTTCGCCATGTTGAACGAGATTTTTCCAGACGAGATTCCCCGCGCTTTACAGCACATGCTTGAGCGCGATCAGGCTGACGGCCCTACCACCCTTCCCCGCCGCAGTTTCCTCAAGATTGTCGGCATCGGCGGTCTGGCCTTGGGCGCTTTTCCTCATCTTGCCTTGGCGCAAGAGGCCAACGGCGACGCCGCAGTACCACTCAAGCCGAATCAGCAACCTTCGGCATTCGTACAGATCGCGCCCAACGGCGAAGTCACCGTGACGATCAACCGGTTGGAATTCGGCCAGGGCGTGCAAACCAGCCTGCCGATGATTCTTGCCGAAGAGCTCGATGCCGACTGGAGTCTGGTGCGAGCCCGCAACGGCAGCGGTGATGCTGCTTATCAGGATCCGATCTTTGGTATACACCTCACTGGCGGCTCCAATTCGATCAAGAACAGCTATACCCAGTACCGCGAACTTGGCGCCCGTGCTCGTGCCATGCTGCTCTCGGCGGCGGCAGCACGCTGGAACGTGGACGTGGCCAGCCTGAGCACCCAAGCCGGCATGGTGCTCGGCCCGGCGGGCCGTAAGGCAAGCTACGGCGAATTGGCCGAGGCCGCTATGGCGCTGCCTGTGCCGGAAAAGGTGAGACTCAAGGACCCCAAGGACTTTCGCATCATTGGCCATGCCACCACGCGCATCGATGCCAAGGCCAAGAGCAGCGGCCAGCAGGACTTCGGCATCGATATGCATCTGCCAGGGCAACTCACTGCCGTGGTCGCGCACCCGCCGGTGTTCGGTGCCAGAATCGCTTCGTTGGATGACAGCGCGGCACGCGCCACCCGGGGCGTGAAAGCGGTATTGCGCGTGCCGTTGGACGGCGGCGCCGAAGGTGTCGCGGTAGTCGCCGATAGCTACTGGCAGGCGAAGCTCGCGCGCGATGCCTTGAAGCTGGAGTGGGACCTGGCGTCGGTCGAAAAGGTGGACAGCGAAAAACAATTGCTCCAGTACCGGGAGCTGGCCGGCCAACCCGGCCCACTGCGCTTCGATGCCGACATGACGCCGCTGGCAACCGCGCCGCATCAACTGGAAGCTGAGTTCGTATTCCCCTACCTCGCCCACGCCCCCATGGAGCCGTTGAACTGTACTGTCCAGCTCGGCGAAGAACGCGCCGAACTGTGGGTCGGCACGCAGTTTCCCGGCGGCGACAGTGCGGCGGCCGCCAAGGTACTGAATCTCAAGCCCGAGCAAATCCAGCTGAACGTGCAGACGGCCGGCGGTGGTTTCGGCCGGCGCGGCGTGCCCACCGGCGACTTTGTCGTGCTGGCTTGCGAAGTGGCCAAAGCCGCCCGCGCTGAGGGGCTGAACGCGCCTGTGCGTACGCTCTGGAGCCGGGAAGACGACATCAAGGGCGGCTACTACCGGCCGATGCACCTGCACCGTGCGCGCATCGGTTTTGACGACGCTGGCAAGGTACTGGCTTGGGATCACGCCCTGGTCGGGCAATCCATTCTTACCGACACCGTGTTTGGGGGCCGGGTGAAGAACGGCATCGACCCCACCGCCACGGAAGGTATGCGTGATCCTTATCCGCTGCCGATGCGCCTGACGGTCCATCACCCGAAAGTCAACGTCCCCATCCTGTGGTGGCGCAGCGTAGGCTCCACCCATACGGCTTTTGTAATGGAAACCTTGATCGATGAGATCGCCCGTACAACCAAGCAGGATCCGGTGGCCTATCGGATGAAGCTGTTCGCCGATCAAAGCCCGCGCCATCGCGCAGCGCTGCAATTGGCGGTGGACAAGAGCGAATACGGCAAACGCCCGCTACCGGCTGGCCATGCCTGGGGCGTGGCGGTGCACGAGTCGTTCAGTTCGGTGGTGGCTTATGTCGTTGAGGCGTCGGTGCAGAGTGGCCGTCCGGTGCTGCACCAAGTGACTGCGGGTGTGCACTGCAACCTGGTGGTCAACCCGCGCAGTGTTGAAGCTCAGGTGCAAGGCGCAGCGCTGATGGGATTGTCGATGTGCCTGCCGGGCGGCGCCATCACCTTGAAAGACGGCGTCGTGCAGCAGAGCAACTTTGCTGACTTCAGCGTTCCACGCATTACCGACATGCCGGAGTTTGCCGTGCACATCGTGCCAAGCGCCGAACCACCCACCGGGATGGGCGAGCCCGGCCTGCCGGCGTTGGCTCCGGCTTTTGCCAATGCCATTGCCAGCCTGACGGGCAAGCCAATGCGTGAGTTGCCGTTCAAGATGACGTGAACGTAAGGGTTCGCTGCCTCAAACCGCCTCACCTTTACGATGAAACGCCTGCCCCAACACCGCCAAGCGTTCCGCCAACGGTGGCAGGCACTGGCTGCTCCGAGTCAGAATGCCGATGTTATCGGCGTTGCGCTCAGCGACGGCCTGGACACTTTGCAAGCGCTCATTGATGCCCTTCGAGGCCTCGGATTGTTCCTGGGTGGTGCTGGCGATCAGGCCGTTGAAGTGGTTGATCGCCGCGATGTCCTCTACCACTGCATGCAGCAGTTGCGAGGCGAGTTGGCTGGCCGATACGCAGCGTTGTACCCCTTCCTGGCTGTCTTGCATGGCGAGGGCTGCCTGACGGCTGCCCTGTTGCAGCTTGGCGATGATCTGCTGGATTTCCGTGGTGGACGTCGAGGTCTTTTGCGACAGGGTCCGGACTTCGTCCGCTACTACCGCAAAACCGCGTCCCTGCTCCCCGGCCCGGGCGGCCTCGATGGCGGCGTTGAGGGCCAACAGGTTGGTTTGTTCGGCGATGCTGTTAATGACGTCCAGCACCTGGCCGATCTGTTGCGCCTGCTCGGCCAGGCCTTGCACGGTTTCGTTGGTCAGGTTGAGGCGACCGGCCAACTCGACAATCTCCTCGCGGCTCTGGTCAACGGTGCTGCGTCCGCGGCTGACCTGTTCACTGGCTTGGCCGGCCCGTTGTACCGTCTGGCCGACATGCCCGGCAATGCTGTCCATGGCCTGGACCAGATGGCCAATCGCGCCGCTCATCTGTGCCACTTCATTGAGCTGATGCCTGGCGCCGTGCTCCAGTGTCTGGCCGACTTGAGAAAGGTCCTGGCCCAAGTCCGAAAGGTTGCGGGTATCGCGCACCACGCCGTCTACCAGGTTGGTGATCTGCTGCAGGAAATGATCGAAACGCTCGGACGAAGAGACTTTGTCCCCCCGGTTGCGCTGGGTCTGGGTGTCACTGCTCAACTGCATGGCGGCGGCCAGCACTTTGTCGAGCACATCCTGGTTTTCCGTGGCATCGGCCAGGCTCTGGTTCGCCAGGTAAATCAGGATCACGCTTTCCACCACCACGTAGAAGGCGTGGATGAAAATCATGGTCCAGCCGCCATGGTTGGCCATGACGAACACCGGATAACCCTGGTGCTGAAGCCAGTGAAAACCGACGTGGTGAATAGCGATAGTGGCGGCGGCCACGATGATCGGCAGCCAGTCACGGTAGAACGTCAGCACCGCCAACAGTACGAAAATCCCGAAGTGGAACTCGATCACGCCACGGGTCTGGTTGATGTGCAAGGCGGCCATGACCATCAGCGCCACGGCGATGACACAGCGCATGGCCCGGGTGCCGCCCAGGCCGCGATAAAGCACGGTGGTCAGCAGACAGGTCGTCGCCCCTATCAGCAGCGCCTGGCTGAAGGTGGAGTGCAGGAAGGCCAGGCACAGGGAGTAGACAAAAGTGAGCCAGAGTAACCCCAGCATGATGCGATCAGCTTTACGGTAGTGATCGTTAAAGCGCACGGGCGATGTCATGGGGGCTGTCCTTTTCGGGGGGCTTGGAGGGTCCGTTACCAATGCTGGCTTCAAGCCTTATCGGCGTGTCGGAATCGAACTGTAGCCGATTCCTCCTGGTTAGTGGCACTACGCCATCTTCCTTTTTTCACTGATCTTTGCTTTATGATGTTCGCCATCTCATTCCCAGACCTGATGGAACCCCCATGACTTTCGATTTCGACACGGTATTGGAGCGCCACGGTACCGGTAGCACCAAGTGGAGTCGCTACCCCGCTGACGTGTTGCCCATGTGGGTGGCTGATATGGACTTCCCTGCTCCGCCGGTGGTCATCGACGCACTGCACAAACGCCTCGAACACCCCATGCTCGGCTACAGCGTGGCCCAGGACTCGCTGCGCGCCGCCATCGTTGCGGACCTCTGGAACAAGTACGCCTGGCGCGTCGAGCCTCAGCAGATCGTCTTCCTGCCGGGTGTCGAACCAGGCTTCAACATGGCGCTGCACGCCTTGGTGGAGCCTGCGCAGAACGTTGTGGTACAGGTGCCCAATTACCCGCCGCTGCGCAATGCCCCTGCTCACTGGCAACTGAACAAGGTTGAACTGCTGTTCAACCCGCTCAACGGCGAATTCCACACGCCCCTGGCCGCGCTGCGTGACGCGTTGCAGGGGGGCGGTGCGTTGTTGCTGAGCAACCCTCACAACCCGCTGGGCAAGGTGTTTGCCCGGGAAGAACTCAAGGCCGTGGCAGATATCTGCCTAGAACAGAATGCCTGGATCATCTCTGACGAAATCCATGCCGAGCTGTGCTTCGACGGTCGTGTGCACATCCCCACCGCCACCCTCAGCCCGGAGATTGCCGAGCGCACCATCACCCTGATGTCGGCCAGCAAGGCCTACAACATTGCCGGGCTGAAAACTTCATTCGCCATCATCCAGAACGCCAAGGTCCGCGAGCGGGTTAACAGTGCCCGGGCCGGCATGGTCGACAGCGTCAACGCCCTGGGCCTTGAAGCGACCCGCGCGGCCTACAGCGAAGCTGGCCCGTGGCTGGAAGAATTGAAGGCTTACCTGCAAGCCAACCGCGACTATCTGGTCGACGCCGTAAAGACCCGCCTGCCGGGCATCACCATGACCGTGCCCCAGGGCACTTACCTGGCCTGGCTGGATTGCTCGGGATTGGGGCTGGACGACCCGCAGGGCTTTTTCCTGAAGCAAGCCAAGGTAGGTCTGAGTGCCGGACTGGATTTCGGTGACGATGCCGGGCAGTTCGTGCGCTTGAACTTCGGCTGCCCACGCAAGCTGCTGGAGGAAGGAATTGCGCGGATGGAGCGGAGCTTGAAGGCCAGGGGCTGATCTCCCTGACGACGAAGATCCTCTGTGGCGAGGGAGCTTGCTCCCGCTGGACTGCGCAGCAGTCCCCTCCGGCCTGCCTGACACACCGGGTTGTCCAGTTGATGGGGCCGCTGCGCGCCCCAGCGGGAGCAAGCTCCCTCGCCACAATGGATCCGCGTTTTACTCATCCATATCCGGCGCATAAACAAAGCACAACTTGTTCCCCTCCGGATCGCGGCAATAGGCCCCGAAATACCCTTCCGAATACTGGGGCCGCGGGCCCGGCGGGCCTTCGTCGGTGCCGCCCAGGGCGATGGCCTGCGCCCAGGCGGCCTGTACGGTGTGCGGCGAATCGGCGGCGAAACTCACTTGCATGCCATTGCCCCAGGTCGCGGGCAAACCATTGAACGGTAATTGCACGAACACCTGAGGCCAACGCTTGCCGGGTTGATGCCAGCCTTCTCCCGGCGGGCCCGAGTCGTTTTCGCTGGGCAGGCGCACCAACCCCAGGCAGCCCAGCACAGCATCATAAAACGCGACCATTGCTGGCAGGTCCCGCGCGCCAATCTGTATGTGACTGAACATCTGTCCGGCTCCTTATCTGCATTCGTCCAACATTAGCCGATGTTGATTCGCGATTGGCAAAAGGGCTCGGACCACGCTCATCGCTCGGCCCCGGAATCCGAGCGAACTCTGCCTGAAGGCCCACAGTCCACCCTCCATCGACTACACATCCAGCATGGAGAATGTCATGACTGACTACCCTACCCCGCCGTTCCCAAAACAAAGCCAACCGGTGCCCGGCACTCAACGCAAGATGGACCCGTATCCAGACTGCGGAGAACAGAGCTACACCGGTTCTGGACGCCTGGAAAGCAAGATCGCCTTGATCACGGGCGCCGACAGCGGCATCGGCCGTGCCGTGGCGATTGCCTTCGCCCGTGAGGGCGCCGACGTGGCCATTTCCTACCTGGACGAGCATGAAGACGCCAGGGAGACTGCCCGTTGGGTAGAACAGGCCGGCCGCCAATGTCTGTTGCTGCCCGGCGATCTGGCGGACAAGGCCCAATGCCGCAAGATCGTCGACGAAACCATCGCGCGTTTCGGGCATATCGACATTCTGGTCAACAACGCCGCGTTCCAGATGACCCACGAAAACCTGGAAGACATCCCCGACGAAGAGTGGGTGCGCACGTTTGATATCAACATCACCTCGATGTTCAGGATCTGCCAGGCCGCCGTCCCGCATATGAAGGCGGGTGGCTCGATCATCAACACCAGTTCGGTCAACTCCGACATGCCCAAGCCGACTCTGCTGGCCTACGCCACCACCAAAGGCGCCATCGCCAACTTCACCGGCGGTCTGGCGCAGATGCTCGGCCCCAAGGGCATCCGGGTGAACAGCGTGGCGCCAGGGCCGATCTGGACACCGCTGATTGTCGCCACCATGCCTGAGGAAGAAGTACAGAACTTCGGCTCCCAGACGCCCCTTGGCCGTCCTGGCCAGCCGGTGGAAGTGGCGCCGATCTATGTACTGCTGGCTTCGGATGAGGCGAGCTACATTTCCGGTTCCCGGTATGGGATTACGGGCGGCAAGCCGATCCTGTGAGTCAAGCAATGGTGGGCAGCTGTTGTGGCGAGGGGATGTAGCCCTCGCCATGAATCATGTGAAGGGCTTCACGGCTCCTTGGCAATCACCGAAATCTTGCCGTTACGTTCGATAATCGCGAACTTGATCTGTTCCAGTGTCTCGATTCCCTGGCTCGACCGTGCCGCTTCCATGATGTCTTCTTCTATCAAGCGGGCATGGCGCAGGCGCGCCTTCAGTATTCGCCCATCCTCCACAATAATGGTCGGGCCGCCGTCAATCAGTTGCGAGACCCATTGGGAGCGTTGCTTGAGCAGCGACAAGCCCACATCGATGGCAATCAGCGTCACGATCACCATCAACGAATTGGTCAACGAGAAATCATCCCCCAGCAACGCCTGCTGGGTGGCCTCGCCGATGATCATCAGCAGGACAAAATCAAACGTGGTGATTTCCGCCAGGGAGCGACGCCCGGCGATCTTGAACAGTACCAGCAACGCCACATAGATCGCGGCAGCCCGCAGCACAGAGTCCATACGTCACCTAGGGAAAAATGAATTGATTGAACCTGACCGTGGCGCCATCGGGCGTGTCGATACGGCTGTGATAGAGCCCCAGCCCATCGCCCAGCAGTGACAGATAAAGGCTGGCCTCTCCCTTGGCATCCGCCTGGACCCACAGCTTCAGGCCCCGCTCCGCACTCGCCGAGCGCACGGGCTGGGGCTGGAGGGTTTGCACCTCGAAACCCTCCAGCCACTGGCCGACCAGTTCCACCTCCAGCACGGCATTGGGCTGCCCCATCAGATGGATGACCATGGGGTTGGTAGAACCGTTGCGGTGGAACATTTCGTACTCGACGCCGAGTCGGCCATCTGCGCTGTGTACATTTCGGGTGCTCAACGGGCCACGAGAGAACAATCCAAGCAGCGTCAGGATCACCAGCAATACCAACACGTACCAACCCACCCGCTCGAAACGCCAGACCTTGAGCTGGTAGGCCATGTCTTCGCGGACCGGGAACTGGCGGCTGCGCAATTCCTCGGGATCAGTGGGGTGGGTCATGGTGATCCCCTATCTGCGCTCACCCGCCAGCGCGCGTTGATGAAAGTGCCGCAACTGCACGAGCGCATGTTCGGCGGCCCACAGTTGGACCTGGTTGCGAGTCCCGAAAAATCTTTCCAGGCGACTGAACAACGCTCGCTCGCCGGCCATATCGAACGCCCAGGCAAAACAGACAGTGCCGGCCGGAATGCCGTCCATGTCATCCGGCCCGAGAATGCCGGTGGTGGCCACGGCGACGTTGGCATTGGCGTCGCGCAGGGCACCGAGGGCCATTTCCTCGGCCACCTCACGGCTGGTGAGATTGAAGGTGTCGATGGTGCATGGGTTGACCCCCAGCAATCGTTGTTTAGCCTCCGGGGAATACACCACGTAACCGCTTTCAATCAGCGAACCACTGCCGGGTACTTCGGCCAGCAAGGTGACGATCTTGCCGGCGGTACAGGACTCGGCCGTCGTCAGGCGCAGCTCGTGTTCACGCAAGTAATCAACCAGGGAGCAAGCAATGGTCATGGCATACAGTCCTTCAGGGATGCTGATGGATTGACCCCGGCCGTATGGATTCATTCCCTCTGATCACGCCCCTCCTCGGGCACTCCAAATAAATGAACCCCCGACCGATCCTGTACCTCAAATCCGTATGGGCCTCACCAGAGGCTGTACTGATCAGGAGGTCGTCATGTCCGCCCCTTTCGTCAAACTGTTCACCCACCCCGAGTTTGCCTGGAAAGACATCCGCGAACAGGAACAAGCTCATCCGCGCCACTATCTGGCTCACCTGTTGTTGCTCGCCCTGATTCCCGTGGTGTGTCTGTTCATTGGAACCACCTGGACCGGTTGGAGCCTGGCTGAGAACGAAACGGTACGACTGAGCACTGCCAGTGCACTTCAACTGAGTGTGCTGCTGTACCTGACCATCGTGGCCGGCGTGATGCTCATGGGGCTGTTCATCCGCTGGATGTCGCGCACCTTCGATGCCCGCCCTACGGTCAACCAGTGCATTGGTTTTGCCGCCTACACCGCCACGCCCTACTTCCTGGCCGGGATTTTCGGGCTCTATCCCAACCGCTGGCTGGCGGTGATCGCGCTGGCAATGGCGTCGGCCTACTCGACCTTTTTGCTGTTTATTGGCCTGCCCAAGTTCATGAATCTCAAGAAGGAACAAGGTCTGTTGTACTCGGCCAGCGTATGGGGCGTAGGACTCTTGGTGCTGGTGACCATTCTGGTGGAAATGATTCTGCTGTGGTTCAACGTCCTGCAGCCGGAATATCTGCGCGTTCCGGTAAGTGGATGAGTCCGGGAGGCATCGAACCCAGCTATTTATCGGTCTTTTTCATACCAATGCGTCGACGCATGTCGGCGGTGATCCTTTGACGGGTCTTCTTCAGGCCCGCCCAAGGCTCGTGACCCACTTGCGCCAAACGCTCATGGACGTTGTGCACGTTCCACAGGTTCGCGCCTTTGAGCTCGGCCACTTCCTCGCGAAAGATCGGCACCGACACCGGCAAGCCTTCACGGGTGCGGGCGGCATAGGCGCAGATGGTGGTGGCGCCCAGGCCGTTACGCAGGTAGTCGATGAAGATCCGCCCTACCCGGTTCTTCGGCCCCGAGACCGCCGAGAAACGATCCGGCAACAGCTTGGCCATGTGGCTGACAATCGCATGGCTGAAGCCCTTGACCTCGTCCCAACCCAACTTGCGGGTCAGGGGCACGACAATGTGGATGCCCTTGCCGCCGCTGGTCTTGAGAAACGCCTTGAGCCCTAGTTCATCGAGTACCGACAAGGTCAGATGCGTCGCCTCCACCATGCTTTTCCAAGGCAGGGCCGGATCCGGGTCAAGGTCGAGAACAAAGCGATCAGGCTTGTCCAGGTTCACCGACGTGGCATTCCAGGTGTGTAACTCCACCGTGCTCATTTGTACCGCGCCGATCAACGCTTCGGGATTGTTGATGATCATTACCGGCTGCCCGGTCAATGATTTGTCCAGGCTGGTGATACCAGGAATCGCCAGGCGCTCGGCGTTTTTCTGGAAAAACAACTCACCGGCAATGCCATCCGGCGCCCTGACCAGTGCCACCGGGCGGTCGGCCAGTTCCGGCAGGATGAACTCGGCGACGCTGGCGTAGTACTCGGCCAGTTGCAGCTTGGTCGTGCCGCTGCTGGGATCGATGACTCGCTCAGGGTGGGTGATGCGCACCTTACCGTCCATGGCTGGCGCCTGAGTGGTTTTGGTTTTGGCTTTGGTTTTTTCCGCAGTCTTTTTCACGGGTTTGGCCAGCTCCTGGGTGATCGCCTTGGCCGGTTTATCGTTGCGCAAACCATGAAACACGGCATGGCGCACCGAGCCTTCCTTGGTCATCTCGGCAAACGCCACTTCAGCCAGTAACGTCGGTTCCAGCCAATGCACTCCTTTGGCCTCGTATCCGGTGGGTGGGTTGACCACCGCAGCCTTTTTTCTTTCCAGGGGCAACAATTGCTGGTGAATGCTTGTGAGTGTTTGCTCGTTGAACCCTGTGCCGACCTTGCCGGCATAGCGCAGTTGCCCGCTGTCGGCATCGTGCAACCCCAGCAACAAGGCGCCGAAGCCGTTGCGGGCGCCCTTGGGTTCGCTGAAACCGACTACGACGAACTCCTGGCGATTCTTGCACTTGAGCTTGATCCAGTCGTTGCTGCGCCGGGAAACGTAGGCACTGCCCATGCGTTTGCCGATCAGTCCTTCCATCTGCATTTGGCAAGCACTGTTGAGCAAGGCTTCAGGGGTTTCTTCGAAGGCATCGGAGAAGCGCAACAGCGGATTCTTGTTGCTCGCAAGCACTGCCGCCAACGCGGCCCGCCGCTCTTGCACGGGCACCTCGCGCAGGTCCATGCCATTGAGGTAAGGCAGGTCGAACAGGTAGTAGGCAATCTTGTTGCTGCTGCCGGCGTCGAAAGCGTTCTGCAGGGCCTGGAAGTCCGGTACGCCTTGCTCGTTGGCCACCACCATCTCACCGTCCAGCCAGGCGGACTCCAGCCCTAATCCGGCCAGCGCTTCGGCCTGCTTGGGCAGCTTGTGGGTCCAGTCATGGCCATTGCGGGTGATCAGCCTGACATCGTCGTTTTCAATGCGGGCCATGACGCGGTAACCGTCGAACTTGATTTCATAGAGCCATTCGCCTTCAGGCGCGCGCTCTACCAACGTGGCCAATTCCGGTTTGAGCGTCTTGGGAATCGCCCCGGCCACCGCGCCGCTGAGGGTCGTGGTCGAGGTTTTTCTGGACGGTTTGGGCGTGGTGGCTTTTTTCGGTTGCTGCACTGCCTTGACCTGGGCGGCAGCCTTGCCACGGCGCTTGGGTACAAGGGTGCGCTCGCTGAGCACGCTGTCCGGCTCGGCCTGGACCACGTCGTACTCGCTTTCGGGACGTGCCGCTGCGTCCTGGTGCTTGATCAGGAACCACTGCTCCTGCTTGCCGGGCATGTGGGTGCGCACCAGGTTCCACAGGCCACTGAGTTTTTCCCCTTGCAGCTCGAACTTGAGCCGGCCTTTTTCATAGGCCTCATGGGCATCGCCCTGGGGAATCCACACGCCTCGATCCCAGACAATGACGTCGCCAGCGCCATAATGGCCTTCGGGAATGCTGCCTTCGAAGGTCGCGTAATCCAGCGGATGGTCTTCGACATGCACCGCCAGGCGCTTGACCTTGGGGTCCAGGGACGGCCCCTTGGGCACCGCCCAGCTCTTGAGCGCACCGTCCAGCTCCAGCCGGAAGTCATAATGCAGCCGCGAAGCGTCGTGCTTCTGAATGCAGAACTGCAAGGCATGGGCGGTTTTCGCCGATTTGCGTGAACGCTTGGCCGCCGGTTCCGGGGTGGCGGCGAAGTCACGCATCCGGTTGTAATCCTCCAGGGTCTTGCTGCTCATGGACCACCTGCCACTTGCAACAGTGACGGGTCGGCCACGGGCATCCCGGCGGTTTCCGCCAACAACTGATCAACCACCCTGCTCAAGGCGTGCTCGGTGGAGTCGCCCAGCAGCAGCCCTTGTTCGTAGAGCACGATTTGCCGATCGGAACTGGTGCCTTCCTGGACGATACGACGTGCCTGCTTGAACACATCCTCAACGCCCAGTGCGGCGGCAGTCTCGCCGAAGGTCTGCTCCGCCAGCGTGATCCACTCACCGATCATCATCGGCTGCTCCTGCCCCTCCAGGATGAACTCGGCCAGGATTCCATGACGCTTGGCCCGCCAGCGATTTTCCTTGAGGATCCAGTGGGAGGTCAGGCTGAAGTGCGCGCCGGGCTTGGGTAGTGCAATGGCATGGGCCACCATCACCCGAAACAGCGAGACCAGGCACAGGACATCCTCAACACGCGGACAGGCATCGCAGATTCGCAGCTCCAGCGTGGGATAACGCGACGAAGGCCGCATCACCCACCAGCAATCGCTGGGCTGGCGAATGGATCCGGTGCGCATGAGCATGTCCACGTAGCCGGCAAACGCCGACTCATCCTCGAAGAACTCCGGCACGCCCATGCGCGGCCATTCATCGCAAGCGACCTGACGGTAGCTGCTGAACCCGCTGTAGGCGCCGTTCCAGAACGGCGACGAAGCACTCAGCGCCAGGAACATCGGCAGCCAGGGCAGCACCTCGTTCATGACCCGGACACGGTCCTTATGGGCCGGCACCTCCACGTGTACATGCAGGCCCGAAAGCACGCTCCGTCTGGCCACCCGCTGGTAATCGTCGAACAGCTGCTGAAAGTGCAGTTCGTCGGTGGGCTGCAGACCCTGGGTCGCCATGGGATGCGAGCCGGCGCTGAGCAGGCCCAGGCCATGGGCGGCCAGGCGCTGGGTCAGGCCTGTGCGGACCTGGGCCAGGTAATCGGCCGCCTCGGGCAAGTTGCGGAAAATAGGCGACGCCATCTCGATCTGACACTGGAACATTTCATGGGCGAAATGCTTGCCCAGTAGCGCCTGGCACGCCGTGACAACCTCTGCTGAGGGTTGATCCGGCATACAACGGGTTTGCAGATCGGTGATGAAATACTCCTCTTCAATGCCGAACTTCAGTCGCCTGTTCATCGATAGTCCCTCCGATACCCGCGCCGATGCGGGTTACAACCAACGCCACCACGGCGATCCTTTCTACGTCCTGGTAACCCGGGGTGAGCAGTTCTTCACCAAACACGTCCGGGTCCAATTCCTTGTAAGTCCAGCCGAAGTTCGGCGAGTCGCGCCAAGGCTCAAGCGCCTCGAGAAACGGATCACGCCCATCGACCATCGCCACGCCGGTGTAGAGCACCAGCGAGCCACCGGGCGTGAGCCGTGGCAGGGCCTGTTCGACAATGCGCAGCGACAGCCCGGCGCCCAGTGCGCCACCGCCATGGCGGTAGGCCCGTTCGCTGGGGTCGGCCATGTACGGCGGATTGGCGACGATCAGGTCGAAGTCGCCCTCCACATCCTGGAGTACATCGCTGCGGGCGATCTCGACGTTGGACACCTCGGCCAGCGCCGCGTTGACCGCGCTCAGGCGCAGGGCCATCGGATTGATATCCACGGCCAGCACCTGTGCCTCGCGCCGGGCGCGGGCAATGACCAGCGCCCCGACACCGGCGCCACAGCCGATGTCCACGGCCCGATGTATTGCCGTGAAGTTCTGTTGCAGATAAGTATGGATCAGTTGGGCGAAACGATAGCTGTCGGGGCCGAAAAACACCGCGTCGTTGGCTTGGGTGGGAAATTGCGAATGAGCGAACAGCAGGCCGTCCAGGCTCGACCAGCGCACGCGGCTATGCAACAGGCCGTCGCGCGCTTGCAGCACCTCGGCTTCCTGCAACTGGCGCTGCTCATCGGCGCTGATCAGCCCCGGGGCAAACGGGCGCGACCAGCCGAACACATCCCTCAGGGTCCTGGAGCGTTCATTGCCAGGTCGTTGGTTGACGCGTTCGTGGGTCAGGGGTGTCGGGGTAATGAAGCGATAGCCGTCGGCTTGCAGGCGTCGGCCCAATTGCAATAGCGCCAGGTCAGTTTCGGATAGGCGTTCTTCCTGATTCATGCGGGCTCCTAGCGCAGCGCGGATTTGAGTTCGATGAAGCGACGAGTCGCCAGCAGTCCGGCCGGATGGCTGTGGCAGCGCGCCGAGAGCCACGGCATCAGGGTCTGCATCTGCGCATCGGGCGTCTGGCCTCGCAGGGTCTGTTGCAGGCTCTGTACATCGGGGTCCTCGATCGGCATCTGCGGCTCGCACGCTGCACCGTGGGCGCGGCGCGGGCTTTTCTTGGCGCCCTCCTGCGTCCAGTCACCGGCGATCCAGTCGTGCAGCAACTGTTTTTCATAGGGGCTGAACACCCCGAACATGGCCGCGCCCGCCCCTTCGATCAGCGTCCAGAACCGGCTGTTCTGCGGATCTTCATGACGTTTGATCCAGCCCTTGTTTTGCAGCGCCGTCAGGAAGCCTTCCAGTTGTCCAGGCGCTGCCAGCCATTGATTGACGGTCTTGCCTTCGAACTTGCAGTAATCGGAATGCATGTGTTGGCCGAACGGACGTTTGCGTTCGAGCATGTCCAGCACTTCGCGATACAGGTCGAATGACTCGATGATGGTCCGGCTGCCTTGGCCCAGATCATTGAGGCGATAACCCAGGGTGACCCGGTGCCAGAACGCTTCGCGATCCGCCTCCATCGGCATCAGTTGCAGCAGCGACTGGATGGCCTTGTGGGCATGACCGGTGCTCGCGTTGTCGATCGTGACGTGGAGGGTGAAGTAGTAAGGGTCGATGTCCAGCTCAGTCAGCTCATAAGCGCTGATCAACAGGTGCAGGGGCAGTTGTTCGTAACCCAGGTTGTAGCCGATCACTTCAGGCAGGTATTCATCGCCGCCATAGCCCAGGGCCAATTGCACAGCACCTTGCAGGTAGCGCTCGTCTTCAATGTCCGGCGCGTCCGACAGGTCGTGTTCGGCGAGCAGCTTGCGGTATATCACCACATGGTTTTGCGAGGGATTGCCGTCGCCCAACTCTTCCAGATAAGTGCTCAGCAGCCCTTCGAAACGGTGGTCGTGCCAATGCTTGAGCACGCCATACAGCCACGCGCCGTCCACCAGTTTGGTGGGCGCCACCGCCTGCAGGAAATACAAGGCGTGGGCCTTGCAAGTGAAAAACTCTCGTGGACCGGCGTTTTTGCGCCGCTCCAGATACTCGGCGTACTGGCGGGCTACACCGGCACTGTGTTGCTCGACCCAGGCTTGCAGAGCCGTGGGGGTGTCGGGCAGCTCCAGGGGCAGTGCCGCGGCCTGCCCCACGCATTGCTGAAGGAAGGCCTGGGCGACGGCTTGCTTGTCAGCATCGTCAGGGCCATGGAGCAGCCGTTCATAGCATTGGCGCACGCTCCCGGCATCCATGAATGAATGCACGGTGGCAGGCCGGGATTGGAGGGGTGTCAGCGCAGTCATAAGGGCCTCTTGGGTTCTCGGCAGGACGCTGAATCAACACGTCTCTACTTTGGCAGAGCGCCGGGAATGACGAAAAATTCCCTTGAGATGAAAGTCCTCCGGATAAACGGAGCCGTATCGCTTTGACGGAACCGGCGCTTGGCTCAGACCCTCGAATGAACGACAGGAGCCGGATACTGGCTTGACGGTGTCTGTTTCACTCGGGGCTGTGCCTGCGAGCTATGCCTACGAGCTATGCCTTCGAGCTATCCAAGGAGCAGCAATGATTTTCACAGTATGGGTAGCGGTGCTCGGCGCCGTATTGCTGACCTTGGCCCTGACGTCCTCCTACCTGCGCTGGATGCCGGTAACCACCTCGGCGATATGCCTGGGTTTGGGCGTTGCCATCGGGCCGGCGGGCCTGGAGTTGTTGAGGCTGGACATTGCCGATTCCTCAGCCTGGATGGAGCACCTCACCGAAGTCGCGGTAGTGTTTTCGCTGTTCGTCAGCGGCCTCAAGTTACGTTTGCCCCTCAAGGACCGTAGTTGGCGCGTGGCCTACACACTGGCCGGCCCGGTGATGATCCTGACCATCGCGGGCCTGACCTTGACCCTGCATTACCTGTTTGGTCTCGGTTGGGGCGTGTCGTTGTTGATTGGCGCAATCCTCGCGCCAACCGATCCGGTGCTCGCGGCGTTGGTGCAGGTCAACGATGCCCGGGATGATGACCAGGTACGGTTTGGCCTGTCGGGGGAAGCCGGCTTGAACGACGGCACGGCCTTCCCCTTTGTGATTCTGGGCTTGTTGTTGCTGCGCGAGGACGACCTTGGCTTTCTCGGTGACTGGATGCTGCAGGATGTGCTGTGGGCAGTGCCGGTCGGTTTGCTCACCGGTTACTGGATGGGCCGCGGTATCGGCTGGTTGACCCTGTCGATGCGCATCAAGAACGCCGACAGCACCCTTTCGCCCAACGATTACCTGGCCCTGGCGCTGATTGCCCTGGCCTACGTCGTGGCCGAAGCCCTCCAGGGTTATGGCTTTCTTTCGGTGTTTGCCGCTGGCCTGGGCCTGCGCCAGGCCGAGGTGCAATCGACGGATGAACACTCACTCCCGGCAGAACACCTGGTGCAACCGGTCGTGGGGCACGAAGCGGTCACCCCCCGGGACGCGGTCCGGGGTGACGCCGAGACTATGGAAGAGGGTCAGGTGGCCGCGGGGGTCATGATGAGTGACATGCTCGCCTTCGGCAGTCTGGTGGAGCGTTCCATGGAAGTGTTTCTGGTGACGCTGTTAGGGGTGGCGCTTGCCACTCATTGGGACTGGCGGGCCTTGGTCATAGGCGGCCTGCTGTTTGCCGTGATTCGCCCGTTGAGCTTGCTGGTGATGCCTTGGGGACGGCTGCTGGACACGCCACAACGGCTGCTGATTGGCTGGTTTGGCATACGCGGCATCGGCAGTCTGTTTTATCTGTTCTATGCGGTGAACCATGATTTACAGCCCGAGATGGTCCAGTTGTGCATCAATATCACGCTGTCGGTGGTGGCCCTGAGCATTTTAGTCCATGGCTTGAGTACCCAACCCATACTGGCCTGGTATGAGCGCCACAAAAAATCGAGCTAAGGCTTCAGCCCCCTGGATCACTCACCTGGATATAAACCGAGTACGCCCCCAGCAAGACCCAGAACGCGGCAAAGATCCATGGCGTACGCACCGAAAACAGCAAGGACTTGCGATAGCCCTTGTGAGTCGATTCCTGCTCGCTGAATAGCGGGGATTCGTCGTAGGCCAGTCCCATCAACGGCTCTGCACGCAGCAACTCGCTTTGTTTGAAATGCCAATGGTCGATGATCTCGTAAGCGGCGCGAATTCCTGGCCAGGCGTTGAGCGAGCTCAGGAAGCCCAGCAGAGCCAGGAACGGCGGGACGATCAATGTGAACAACTTGCCCCACTCCGGGTTCAGGTTGGCCATGCATGAGGCAAAGGCGATCACCAGGAAGGATTGGGCGGCCAGGTACGCATCGGTTCGATTGGCCAGGATGCTGGTTTCGTACTGGATCTCCCGGCGATAAAAATCCAGGCGTTCCTTGGGCGAGCCGAACAGCTTGGCATTGTGTTCCGTCAGTTCTTCATCCGGGGTATGGCTGGTGAGTATTCTGGGCATTGCGCAGGCTGCGCCTCGGGTGTGGGTTTGGGACTTGTTAGAAGAAATGAGGGACAGGCAAGTTCCGGCCACCGGACCAGAGGTGCGACCCGGGCTCAACGAAACGCTCACCGATCGTCACGGTCTCTAGATCACCGAAAGCTGTAGGAGGGCTCTGTGGATTATCTTGGATGGGTGCAATGGCCGGCGATGGTGGTGACGGTGCTGGCCGCCTGGCTGATCGGCTCACGTCAGCCCCGACGGCGGGTGGCCGGGTTCAGTTGTTTTATCGCGAGCAATATCCTGTGGGTCATCTGGGGGCTGCATTCAGACGCCTATGCGTTGATCGTGCTGCAGTTCTGCCTGTGTGCGATGAACTTGCGAGGGTTCAGGAAAAATACTGAATGAACCTGTGGCAGCGCCATGCCTGGAGTTACTTCATCGCCTGCCCAATGACCTGCACCAGGTCAATCTGCTTGAACGGCTTGGTCAGGCGCGGCAGTTGCGTGGCGAACCCTTCCAGGCGTTCGGCGTAGCCGGTGGCCAGGATAATGGGCAAGGTCGGATGACGATCACGCAACAGTTTCGCCAATTGCGCACCGTCCATCTGCGGCATGGCCATGTCGGTGATCACCAGGTCGATGTCCGGATTGAGCTCATACATCTGTAGTGCCTGAGCCGCCGATGGGGCGCAAAGCACGCGGTGGCCCAGGTCTTCGATCAGCAGCCGGGTGCTGGTCAGTACCAGGCTGTCATCGTCCACGACCAACACCCGTAGCTCGTTCACCGAGGGTGTCGTCGTGGCCTGGGCCGGCACTTTGTCTGGCGCGGAGTTGTCGGCTATCGGCAACCACAGCTCAGCGGTAGTGCCCTCGCCTTTGCGGCTCTTGAGTATCAGGCGGCCACCCAATTGCTCGGCCAAGCCATGCACCATGGACAGGCCCAGGCCAGTGCCCTTGCCTACCCCTTTGGTGGTGAAAAACGGGTCCACGGCCGAAGCCAGCGTCGCCTCGTCCATGCCCTCGCCCTCGTCGGTGATGGACAGGCAAATGTATCGCCCTGGTGCCATCGGCGCGTCCTTGCCGGCCTCGGTGTCGGAGCGTTCCTGGGCCGAGATCAGGATCCGCCCCCCCTGCGGCATGGCATCCCGAGCGTTGGTCGCCAGGTTCAGGATGGCCAGTTCCAGTTGGTTGACATCGGCCAACACCGGCGAAAGCGCCTGGGCAAAGTCGGTCTGGATGTGTATCGAAGGGCCGATGGAGCTTTGCAACAAGCCACTGATGCCCTGCACCAGCGCCGACAGCTCGACCGATTCGGAGGACAGTTTCTGTCTGCGGGCGAACGCGAGCATCCGTTGCGTCAGCGAGACACCGCGCAGCGCGCCCTGGGTGGCGTTATCCAGCAGTTGGATGAGTTTCGGATCGCTGGGCATGCGCTTGCGCACAATTTCCAGGTTGCCGAGGATCACCGTCAGCAGGTTATTGAAGTCATGGGCGATGCCACCGGTGAGCTGGCCGATGGCTTGCAGTTTCTGCGACTGGAACAGCGCTTCGCGAGCCTGTTCCAAGGCTTGTTGTGCGCGGGTGGCATCGGTGATGTCGCGGGTGATCTTGGCAAAACCCAGTAGCGCCCCGTGTCGCTGCGAATCGCGTCAATGACCACGTGAGCCATGAAGCGGGTGCCATCCTTGCGTAACCGCCAGCCCCTTTTTTCAAAGCGCCCTTCGCTGGCGGCGATGCTCAAGGCACGCTGAGGCTCACCGGCCTCACGGTCCTCAGGGGTATAGAACATCGAAAAATGCCGGCCGATGGCTTCCGCCGGAAGATAGCCCTTGATCCGTTGCGCGCCCAGGTTCCAGTTGGTCACCTGGCCGTCTGGATCGAGCATGTAGATGGCGTAATCGGTGACGCTTTGCACCAACAGGCGAAACTGCTGTTCGCTTTGCTTGAGGGTTTCCTCGGCCATCTTGCGATCGGTCAGGTCCCGGGTGATCTTGGCAAAGCCAAGCAAGTCGCCGCTCTGGCTATCGATGATCGGGTCAATGACGACATGGGACCAGAACAACGTTCCGTCCTTGCGCACCCGCCAGCCCTCGCCTTCGAAACGCCCCTCGCGCAAGGCCGTGTCCAGCGCCCGTTGCGGAAGACCGTCGGCGCGATCCTGGTCAGTGTAGAAGCGTGAGAAGTGCTGGCCTAGGATCTCGGATTCTTCATAGCCTTTGAAACGCCTGGCACCGGAGTTCCAACTGGTAATGATGCCGGAGGGGTCGGTCATGTAGATGGCATAGTCGACCACGGCGTCGATGAGCAGGCGAAAACGCTGTTCCTGATTGATGAGTGCGGTCTTGGGGGCGTCTTCGAGCATTTTTTTGGCCAAGGCATCCAGAAGGATTTTTTGCGAAGTATGGAGCAAGTGCGGCATCGGAAATAGTGATTAAATCCGTGGGAATCAGCAGCTTGGTCGCGATATGAGATTCACCACAGATCCTTTGTGGGAGCAAGCTCACTCCCACAGCAGTTGTGCTGCTCTTGACTAACTGACCACCAACGCGGCAACAAGTGCTGCACCCTCGCCTCAGCAAATCGATCGTCGATCAACATCACCATCCCACAATCCTGCTGTGTACGAATGACACGCCCCGCAGCCTGCACCACTTTTTGCAGGCCGGGATACAGGTAGGTGTAGTCGTAGCCATCGCCGAAAATAGCCGCCATGCGCAGCTTCATCTGCTCGTTGACCGGGTTGAACTGCGCCAGCCCCAGGGTCGCGATGAACGCCCCGATCAGGCGCGAACCCGGTAAATCGATGCCCTCCCCGAATGCACCGCCCAACACCGCAAACCCAATCCCCTGGCTGTGTTCCATGAATCGTTCAAGGAACGCCTGCCGGGGTGCTTCGCCCATGCCGCGTGATTGCGACCAGGTGGCAATCTGCGGATGGCGCTTGGCAAACAGTCCGGCCACTTGCTGCAAGTAGTCAAAACTGCTGAAGAAGGCCAGGTAATTGCCCGGGCGCTCGCTGAACTGGCGGGCCATCAACGCGACGATAGGTTCCAGGGACGCCTGGCGGTGGGCAAAGCGGGTGGAGATCCGGCTGACAACCTGTACATCAAGCTGTTGCGCCTGGAATGGCGACTCCACGTCGATCCAGACCGTGTCCGTCGGGGTGCCCAACAGGTCAGCATAATAATGCCGCGGGCTCAGGGTGGCGGAAAACAGCACGCTGCAGCGGGCCGCCGTCAGCCTGGGTTGCAGGAAAGCGGCCGGCACGACATTGCGCAGGCACAGGGTCGATGCGCTTCGCTGGCGGCCGTATTCACGCTTGTGTATGTCGAACAGAAAGTGCTCATCAAAGGACTCCGCCACCCGGGCAAACTGCAAGGCATCGAAGTAGAACGCCTGTAAAGCACTGTCCAGGCCCTGGGGATGGTCATTGAGGTAATCGCTGATAGCCGTGGTGCACAGCGACAGGGCCTGGAGCAGTTTCTCCGGTGGTTTTTCATACGCCTGATAGACCGCAACCTGGGGCTCATGCAGCGCGTTCCACTGGCGATTGACCCGCTGCAAGGCCTTCTTCAACGTCTCGGGCGCGGTTTTGCGCACTGCCGCCAAAGCGGATTGATCGAGGGTCGCGCTGTACATCTGCCGCCCTCGCTCCACCAGATTGTGGGCTTCGTCCACCAGGGTCGCGACGGTCCAGCCATTGGCCTGGGCCAGACCAAAGAGCAAGGCGCTGAAGTCAAAGTAATAGTTGTAGTCAGCGACCACCACGTCTGCCCAGCGGGCCATTTCCTGGCTCAGGTAGTACGGGCAGATATCATGGGCCAGAGCAATATCGCGCAACGCCGCCTGATCGAGCAGCGTGATCTGGCTCGCCGCCGCACGGGCGTGCGGCAGCCGATCGTAGAACCCGCGGGCCAATGGGCAGGCTTCGCCATGGCAGGCCTTGTCCGGGTGCTCGCAGGCTTTGTCCCGGGCGATCATCTCCAGCACCCGCAACGGCATCGAGGGCGCGCTTTGGGTAATCACTCGGGCCGCATCCAGCGCCAGTTTGCGCCCTGGGGTCTTGGCCGTGAGGAAGAACACCTTGTCCAGTCGCTGTGGCGCCAGTGCCTTGAGCATCGGAAACAAGGTGCCAACGGTTTTGCCAATGCCGGTGGGCGCCTGGGCCATCAGGCAGCGGCCGGTGCTGATGGCCTTGAACACCGACTCAGCCAGGTGGCGTTGCCCGGTCCTGAAGCCGGCGTGAGGAAATGCCAGCGTCTGAGCGCCGAGGTTGCGCGCCTGTCGGTGAGCCATCTCCTGTTCGGCCCAGGCGAGGAACAGCGCGCACTGTTGGTCAAAGAAAACCTCAAGCTGCGCCGCTTCAAAGCTTTGCGTGAGGCAGGTTTCCTTTTCGCTGACGATGTCGAAGTAGACCAGCGCCACGTTGATCCGCGGCAGTTGCAACTTCTGGCACATCAGCCAGCCGTAGATTTTCGCCTGGGCCCAATGCAACTGGCGATGATTGGCCGGTTGCTTGTCCAGGTCGCCCCGGTAGGTCTTCACTTCTTCGATGCGGTTGCAGGCCGGGTCGTAGCCATCCGCCCGGCCTTTGATTTTGAGCGTCTGGTAGCGGCCCTCCAGGCTCACTTCGGCCTGGTAACCCTCACTACGCCGCGAGGCCACGGTGCGATGGCCGACGATCCCTTCCATGGCCGTGGGTGACGGCGTGAAGCGCAGGTCCAGGTCGCCGGTCTTGGCGGTGAACTCGCACAGTGCCCGAACGGCGATGCTGTAGCCAGGTTCCTGGGTCATGCGCCCTGCTCCACCCACTGCACATAGCAGACGGCGACGGGCATCTGGTGTTCGTGACAGAACTCCAGCCAGCGCAGTTGATTGTCTTGCAGGCGGTCGCCGGGGCCTTTGACTTCGATCATGCGGTAGGTCTTGTGCTGCGGCCAGAACTGGATCAGGTCCGGCATGCCGGCGCGGTTGGCCTTGATATCCAGCAACAGGCGGCTGAACCAGTGCTTGAGGTGTTCGGCAGGCAGGCAGTCGAGGGCCTGATGGAGCAACTCTTCGGACAGCGCGCCCCAGAACACGAAAGGCGACTGCACGCCCCATTTTTCGGTGTAACGACGGACAATGGTGTCCCGGTAGCGGCCATCGTCGAGCTGCGCGAAACAGGCCGCGAACAGCTCGGCGCGCCGGTCGTGAAAGTCTTCGTTGAGCAGGTCCACCGGCCCGCGCTGGAACGGGTGGAAAAACGCCCCCGGCAACGGCGCAAAAATCACCGGCCAGCACAGCAGGCCAAACAGCGAATTGATCAGGCTGTTCTCCACGTAGTGCACCGGCGCGGTTTCATCGTGCAGATGGGCCTGCACGTGATACTCCACCGACAAGGCCGGATCGACACGAGGCAGGTGCAGGTCCAGCCGCTCTACCTTGCGCGCCAGGGGCCGCGGCACCGGGGGGCCGCCCAACTTGCGGCGCAGCCGGGGCAGGATCCTGAGCAGAGCCTGGGTTTCGGCGGCGCTTTGCGGTGATTGTGCGGCCGCTTCACCCCATTCAAGGGCTTGGGCGTACTCGCCGATGCGCTCCAGCACCCGAATCATCCGCAGCCGTGCGCCGGGGTAGTTGCAATCCTGATAAATGCGCAAGGCCAGGGTGAAATCGCCGATGCGCTCAGCGTGCTGGCCGATCTGGAACAGCAGCTTGCCTCGGCGTCGCTCCAGCCACGGATTGTCCAGGCTCAGGGCATGGGCTTGGGCAACGATCTCTTCAAGAGGCTCGCCGGCTTCGAAACGCTGCTGACATTCGTGCAGGAAGAGGCAGGCATCCACATCCTGGCGGCTGCGCAGGCCACGGGATTGGGCACTGAACTCGACGGTTTCATAGGTGAAGATGCCCAGGTCCGCCAGCACGAACTCCGACCAGTCCTGATAGAGATTGCCGAAAAACAGCAACCGCAACCGATCGCAGAGGTTCATGATCGTCAGGCTGAAGAGTCGGTCTTCCAGCAACGGGCACCAGCTGCGAAAAGGCTGTGGTTGATTGAAATGATCCTGCAAGGACTCCAGCCACTGGCCCTTTGTCGCCTTGGGGTGTTCGATCAGGTGACCCAGGCACAGGATGATTTCCTGTTTGAGCAGCACCTCGAACAGCTCGCCAAGGCCAAGAGGCGCTTGATCCTCGACCCAGCCCCGCGCCAGCAACGGCTCGATGGCGCTGCCAATATCACCGATCTCAGGGTAATGCAGCTTGCTCTGGCGAAAATGCAGCCCCTTGCGCATCACCATGCGCACCAGCAATCCCTGGGATGCACGGGGCAAGCTGGCGAACTCGTCGATGAAGCGTTGCTCCTCAGGGCTGAGCACATCGGCATAGCGCGTTGCCAACCAGGCGAGCACCTGCTGAAAGTTGTTCAGGTAGTAGAAAGGGTCGTCGAGGGGGTTATTTGTCACGGAAAGAGGTGCCATGCCTGCTGGAATACTGGTTATGCGTACAGATATCAGCTGCGGCGGGTCCAGGCAACTGCAAAAGATGAGCGGTCGCCCGCATTCAGGAGGGAAATCCTGCAGTCGGCGATGAACTTTCCTACGGCAAGCGAGACCAATGGCGGTTAACTACAGTGATGGCGCGTTCTAATCAACTGAACGGCGTCTTTTTGATTGAGAGGTTACGGATATGAACATCAGGATTCTGGGTCTGCCCCTGGTCGCCGCTGCGTTCCTGGCTCTGGCCGGCTGCTCGTCACCCACGGTGGTGACCCTGCAGAACGGTACCCAGTATTTGACCAAGGATGCCCCTAACACCCGTACCGCCGACGGCTTCTATGAATTCGAAGACATTTCCGGCAAGAAAGTGCGGGTTCGCGCCGATGAAGTGGCGACAGTACGCAAGGAAGACTGAGTTTATTGAGGCCCTCTCCCCCGGAGAGGGCCTGATCTCATGTCATCGGCTCAATCCGATGTCCATCCCGGGTGTCGGACTACCCTCTTGGCAACTGATCAGCCCACCTTTTCGCCGCATCATCTGATCCCTCAATCGCAGGCAGCGGTTGTATTCCTGTTCAATGGCGTGATCGATGCTGATGTTTCCGGTCGTGGCCGGTTTGTTCACTTCCCCGAGACTCACCGATACCCAGGGCTCTTCTGCCTGCACGTCGAAGCGCGGTCGGGGCGACGTCGCCTCGACAGGGGCGCCTGCCTGGGCGGCGGGCAATTGCTCCGAGGTGACGCCGTAGCGGGTCAGAATCGATTGATCCGGCAATTCGGCCAAGGCGCCAGCCGAGGCCAGTCCCCACACCAGGCCGATGATTGAGGCTTGTTTACTGCTCACTGCTTCACTCCCTCTTGTGCCGAGGGGACACACGCATCCCCTCGGCACAACGTACTCAAAACAACCTTGGATCAGGCGAACACAAATTCGCCTCCTACCTGGCCCGGATTGACCCCCACCAGGGTCACGGAACTGTCACCGACCTCAAGCAGCGTGTCACTGCCGACCTGAGACAGGTGCTGGCGGTAGTCGAAACCTTCCCCGGCGCCCTGCACGCCAAGGAACACCAGTGTGTCGCCGGCATCATAACCGCTGATCTGGTCGTGGCCGAACGCGCCATTGAAAACGAACGTGTCAGAGCCGCCGCCCGATTGCAGCCAGTCATTGCCCGAACCGCCGACAAAGGTGTCGTTACCCGTGCCGCCCAACAGCACGTCGTTGCCGTCATGGCCGAACAGCCAGTCCCCCGATGATCGCGCGGTCAAGGTGTCATCTGCCGAGGTGCCTGCGGTCGACGATGCATACGCCGTCAGCTTGCCCCCCGCCACCAAGCCGTTGGCCGTGACACTGTGGCTCACCTCGTCTTTGAGCAGGCCCCAGAACAAACCGGGCTCTTTGCTGACGAGCGTGTCGATGTCTCGGGTCATGCTGATTGCACCCTGGGCATCGCGCATGTACAAGGTCCCGGCGCCGTCCTGGACGAAGCTTGCATCTTTCACCGAGGACTGCAGCTGCAGGGTGTTGCTGCCCTGCCCGCCCAATATCACGTTGTACCCACCCTCGTCGCGAAAGGTGTCGTTGCCGGCGCGCCCCTCCAGATAGTCATTGCCCTGCCCGCCCTGGATCAGGTCATCACGCTCGCTGCCGATGATGAACGTGCTGCCGGTGTGGGTTTCAGCGTTGCGATTGAGGTCCTGGACCCACGTATTGCTGCGTGCGGGATCCGACAGGTTGGCGACGATGATGGTGGAGTCTTTCTCGGTGAAGTCGTAGAACGCCGAATCGAGGATCCGGCCCATGCCATCGCCGTAACCGGTGGGCAGGTGGGATATCCAGGTGGGAATGTTGAGGATGGAAAACGGCAACACGTTCCAGGCCGCCGAGGCATAGTGGTCGTTGAAGCTGACGATGTTGTTGGTGGCTGACTCCTGCTGAGCATCATGCACGCCCACCGACGCGGAGGTGAACGTGGAGCCGTCCAGTGCCCGGAACACCGGGTCGTTTTCATAACCGATGTTCAGCACTTTGTCGGTGCTGCTTTGGGTTGGCGAGGCGTAGGCGATGTAATTGGCGCTGCTGTAGAACCCCGACCATTGGCTGGTGCTCAAGTCCGCCAGGCTGTTGACCGCCAGCCCACCGAGGCTGTGGCCACTGACCAGCACGTCCTGGCCCGTCAGACCGTGGGCCTGGGCGAACGCCGCGACGTCCCCGAGCAAGTTGCCAAAAGCTTGGCCGACGTAGTGTTTCGCGTAATCCTGGGGGCCGAAAGCCGCCATCAGATCGCTGATGACGTCACCAATGGAGTCGCTGATCAGCGTCTCCCGTGGGCCGCTGGTGCCACGAAACGACACCCCGATTTGCGTCAGTTGCCCATCGGCGTCGTACTTGCCGAGAATTTCCACCTGCGCGGTGGTGTAGCCGGCCTTCTCACCAAAAAACGTTCCACGCTCATCCACCTTGCCGGTGTAGCCCAGTTGCGATGCGCTGATCGGGGTCCAGCCGGCCTTCTGCACCGCCTCCAGGGCGAGCTTCTCCGAGTCGGGATTCCACGGCACACCGGGGATCACCCCTTGCGAATCGGTGCTGCCCAGCAGCGCCGTCACCAGCGTGGCGGGCAGCCCCGCGCCGAAGCCGTTCTGCTGGTAGCCGGCGGCAAAGCCGTGGTCCAGATTGTGGTAGGAATACAGCATGATCGCCATTGCATCGCTGACCAGCGCCTTGGACTCGGTGGTGCCGAGGTTTTTATAGTCGTAGATACCCATCGTGATGACCTCTTTTTTGTTGTTGGAAAGGTTGTCGATACAGGCGAAGTTCTTGGGCACTGCCCGTCATTGCGTCAGCGCCGGGGCCACAAATGCCTCATCCACCTGGGCCAGGTCTTGCGCGCCCAAGGTGCCGGCGTAGTAGTGCAACTTTGTCCAGGCCATGAGGTAGTCATAACGGGCCTGGGCCAGGTCGCGTCGGGTGGTGTAGAGCTGTTCTTCGGCATTCAGGGCATCGAGGTTGACCCGTTCGCCACCGAGGATGCTTTGCCGGGTCGACACCACCAGCGCCTCGGCGGCGCTGAGGGCTTTGCGGTATGCCCGCAATTTGTTCACCCCCGACAGGCAGGCGCTGAACTGGCGGCGCAGCTCGATCAGGGTTTCCCGGGTTTTGGCGTCCAGTTCATATTCGGCCCGCTCCATGTTGCGACTGGCCTGACGAGTCGACGCCGAGACCCCGCCACCGGCGTACAACGGCACGCTGATCTCAAGTCCAATGGTGTTGGTGTCGTAGCGCTGGTTGTAGGTGTTGCCGCTTTCCGACTCGTTCTGGCGCATGGTCGCGTAGGCGCTGACCTTGGGCAGGTGTCCGGCACGGTTGCGTTCGACTTCGTAGCGCGCTACGTCCACGGCCTGGCGCTGGGATGCCAGGGTCGGGTTGTTGCTCACGGCCAATTCGTGCCATGTCTGGAAACTGGCCGGTTGCAGGGTGAAGGTCTGGAACGTTTCGCTCAGGGGCGCCAGGTCGCCGATGTTCAGGGTCGGGACGCCAATCAACGAGCCAAGTTCGCGCAAAGATGCGTCCTGCTCGTTGCGGGCCTCGATCTCTTCGGCAATCGCCAACTCATAGCGCGACTCGGCTTCAAGGATGTCGGTGCGCGTACCTTCGCCTTGGGCAAACAGATGCTCGTTCTGATGAAACTGCTGTTCGAAAGCCTTTTTCCTGGCCTGGGCAATGTCGATCTGATCCTGGGCGAACAACGCCTGGGTGTAGGCGCTCAACACCCGCACCAGCAATTCCTGGCTCTTGCCACGAAAGTTTTCGTCGGCAAACAGCGCCTGGGCCACGCCTTTGCGATAGGCGGCGTAGGCCTCGTAGTCCAACAGCGGTTGTTGCAGGGTCAGGCTGGAGCCATAGCTGCTGTAGTTGCGGTCGTCATGCTGGCTGGCGCCGCGGTCGTTGAGGTAGGTAACCTTGGACTGGTTGCGGCCCTTGTTGTAGCTGTAGCCCAGGTGCGGCAGCAGCCCGGCGCGGCCAATGGCGCGGTTCTCCAGGCCGGCATCGCGCTCCTTGATCGCGCCCAGGTAGGCCGGGTCATTGCGCAGGGCTTGTTCATAGAACTCGAATGGGCCCATGGCCCAGGCACTGTTGCAGATAACCGCCGCTAGCGCGGCGAGCCAGTTACGTCCCTTCATACCCCCGAACATCCTCATTCTTCGGTCAACGCGGAGCCGGCTCGGTCGAGCAGCGGTTTGAACAGGTAGTTCATGAGCGAGCGCTCGCCGGTGCGCACGAACATTTGCGCCGGCATTCCGGGCTTGATCACCAGTCCGTTGAGTTTTTCCATCGCCACTTCGCTGACGCTGCTGCGCAGGACGTAATACGGTTCGGCGGTCTTGTCATCGATCATCTGGTCGGCGGAAATCAGGCTGACCTCCCCCGGCACCCTCGGCGTGCGGTTCTGGTTGAATGCGGTGAAGAGGATGTCCACTGGCAAATGGGTGCCCACCTTGTCGATCAGGTTGACCGGCAGGCGCCCTTCCACTTCCAGTCGCGTGCCTTGGGGCACGATTTCCAGCAAGGTATCGCCTTGACGGACCACGGCGCCTTCGGTGTGTACGCCCAGGTTCACGGCGATGCCGTCGGCGGTGGCGAGGATCTCGCTGTGTTGCAGCTCGAACGCGGCAGACTTGAGTTGCTGTTGCAGGGTTTCGCTCTTGAGCTGCGCTTCGGCCAACTGACTGCGCACCTCCTTCTGGTATTCCTCATTGTGTTGCTCAAGCGTGAGGCGGGACTCGACGATGCCCTGCTCCACCCGGCCGCTTTCGCCACTGTTCTGCGCCAGTTCCTGCTGCACTTGCGACAGTTGCCGTTGGTAATCGAGCAGGCGGTTGCGCGGGATGTAGCCGTTGTCTGCCAACGGTTGCAGGTTGCTGAGCTGCTGGCGCAGGGACTGGGCCTGGGCATTGAGGTCATTGCGAGCCCGGCGCATGCCCGCCAGTTGCGCCGTGGCACCTTCGATATTGGCGCGCAACGCGGCCTGCTCCCGGGCCACCGCTTCGCGGCGGCTGCTGAACAACTGTCGCTGGCCTTCGAGCACCAGCGCCAGGCGCGGGTCGGGGTCGTGGCTCAGTTCGGCCGGAAAGCTGACCTGTGGGAGGTTGTCCCGCTCGCTTTGCCAACGTGCCAGGCTAGCCCAGGCCATGCGGTACTGGGCCTGCAGTGCTTGCACATCGGCGGCTGTCTGAGTCTGGTCCAGGCGGAACAGCGGCTGGCCCTGTTTCACTGCCTCGCCTTCACGCACCAGGATCCGGCTGATCACCCCGCTGCTCATCGATTGCACGGCCTTGCGCTTGCCGGACACCACCACGGTGCCTTGCACCGCAATACCTTGGTCCAGCGGCGCCAGGCTGGCCCAGGTGAAAAAACTGCCAGCGCCAATGAGCGCCAGTGCCCACCCCAGGCGGGTGAAGAAACGGGCATCGCGCTCGGGATGTTCGAGGTCTTGAGAGTGTTGCAGATTCATGTCGCGATCCTTGCTCATGCGCCGCTGGGTTTGCTGGCAGCCGAATACTGGCGACTCATGCTTAGTCCGTTGGGGGCTGCCTGGGGTTTGTCGCGTTGCGATGGCGGCTGGCCGGACAATGCCCGCAGCACCTCCTGGCTAGGACCGAACGCCTGTAGGTGGCCTTCATTGAGCACCAGCAGCTTGTCGGCCTGAGCCAGCGCCGAGGAGCGATGGGTCACCAGCACGACCGTGGTGCCCTGGGCTTTCATCTGCGCGATCGCGCCGGCCAGTGCCGCTTCACCGACCGTGTCGAGATTGGAATTGGGTTCATCGAGCACCACCAGGCTCGGTTGGTCATACATTGCCCGGGCCAGGGCGACGCGCTGTTTCTGGCCGCCGGACAAACCGCTGCCATCCTCTCCCAGCACGGTGTCGTAGCCTTGGGGCATGCGCAGGATCAGTTCATGCACGCCGGCCTGTTGCGCGGCGGCGACGACCTTTTGCGGATCGGCCTGGCGGAAACGGGCAATGTTCTCGGCAATGCTGCCGCTGAACAGCTCAATGTCCTGGGGCAGATAACCGATGTGCGGGCCGAGTTGGTCGCGGTTCCAGCGATGGATGTCGGCCCCGTCGAGCCGCACTGTGCCTCCGCACGTAGGCCACACCCCCACCAACACACGTGCCAGAGTCGATTTGCCAGACCCCGACGCCCCCAACACCCCGAGCACTTCCCCGGCGCTCAGGCTGAAACCGAGCTGATGCAGTGTCGCGTTGCGCTGCCCCGGCGGGCCGGCGCTGACCTGTTCGAAGGTCACCTGGCCCTTGGGCGACGGCAATGTCATCGCCTCGTCTTGGGCTGGGTAAGCCTGCAACAGCGCATCGAGACGGCGATAGGCCAGTTTGGCCCCGCTCCATTGCTTCCACACGGCGATCAACTGGTCGATGGGGCTTAGCACCCGGCCCATCAGGATCGAGCCGGCAATCATCATTCCGGCGGTCATGTCGCCCTTGATCACCAGCAGCGCACCCAACCCCAGCACCAGCGATTGCAGACACAGGCGCAGGGTTTTGCTCAGGGAACTGAGCACCGCGCCGGTATCACTGGCCTGGTTTTGCAGGCCGAGAAAGCGCGAATGCACGGCAAACCAGCGCCCGCGCAATGCGCCGAGCATGCCCATGGCCTGAATGGTCTCGGCGTTGTGCAAGTGGCTGGTCGCCAGTTGGCTGGATTGTTGCGAGTAGACACTGGCCTGCCCCAGCGGTTTTTTGGTCATGGCTTCGTTGAGACAGGCCAGGCCGATGAGCAGCAAGGTGCCAACGCTGGCGAACACGCCGAGCCACACGTTGAACAGGTAGATCACCAGCAAATACACGGGAAACCACGGGGCGTCGAAGAATGCGAACAGCGCAGGTCCGGTGACGAACTGGCGGATGTGGGTAAGGTCACCCAGCGACTGCCCGGCGTTGCCCTCGCCCTGGCGCAGGTTGCGCTCGAACGCGGCCTTGTACACCTGAAGGTTCAAGCGCCTTTCCAGTTGGCTGCCGATACGGATGACAATGAAGCTGCGCACCATTTCCAGCAGCCCGATAAATACGAAGAAGCCCACCACCATCAACGACAACATCCACAGCGTGGTTTCGTTTTGTGATGACAGGCCCCGGTCATACACTTGGAGCATATAAATCGAAGGCGCCAACATCAGGACATTAATCAGTGCGGTAAAACAACCGACGCTGATCAGAATATTTTTATAGTCGCCCAGCGCTCTAAACAGCGGCACCGTCGCAGCGCGCCTTGTCATGTTCATGAAGATATCCTTGCTGTTGGCTTTGCCAGGTTATTCAACTTGCCAATCTTTAAATGATTTACATCGGGCCGCGGTGCGCTGCGCGCCTGTTTAAACAGGCGCGCCTGGGGCATTCGCAAACTGTACTAACGTGTTAAGGAATGGTTTGGGGTGGGCTCCGTTCGAGTGTCACTACCTGACCTGATTTCAAGGTGACTTGATAGTGTTGTTCTTGACGCAGTTGCAAGTGAATCCGGCTGTTCTGTTTGCCAATCAGTGACAGACCGTCTGGCTCGGTGAACCAATGGACCGGCTCATCGCCCAGCCACTGTCCCAGGCAGGCGGTTTGCCCGACCAGGGTTTGATCTGCCCTGAGCTCGACAAGGCAGATGCTGGACGGCGGGGTTTGCGCAGGCTCCTGCGGCCCCGACAGAACAGCCTGCCACTGACCGGCCAACTGGGAAGGTTCTGCTAACAACAGGCTGCGTGCCATGGCGGCTTCTCCGGTAAAGATCATCAGCGTAGCGAGTAACCAGGCACTTGCCTGGACGCCTTGGGGTTGGGGATTTCTGCACATCTGTTCAATCCTGAAGGATCCCGCAAGAGCGCTGGCCGCTCCCACGGGATCGGGGACATCAGGCCACGATATCCGAGACAGCCGCCTGGCCGACGGTACTGACCAGGAAGTCAGCCACGCCGTGCCCGGAGAAGTCCACCGACAGCAGGCTGTTGCCACCCGATGTCGACAGCACCGCATCACCCGCCGCACCGGTGAAGGCATTCACGAAGTGCAGGCCCGCGCCCTGGGTGATGCCGGTCAGATCGATCTTGTCCAGGCCGCTGACAAAGTCGAGGATCTGATCGACCGCACCTGGTCGTGAGTCAGAACTGGCGGCGAACACGAAGGTGTCCGAGCCCGAACCGCCCCACAGTTTGTCGGCACCGCCCGCGCCCCAGAGGATGTCGTTGCCGGCGCCGCCTTTGAGTTCGTTGGCCACGGAGTTGCCGATGAGCAAGTCACTGCCCGAGCCGCCAATGGCATTCTCGATGGTCACCCCCTGAGCGATGGAAACGTTACCCACCATGCCGCCAACGTCGGAAAACGAGGCGCCATTGAGGTTGATCTTCTGGTTCTGCGTGAAGCCTGAAAAATCCAGGGTATCGCGGCCACCGGCGTCCCATACCGAGAACACCACTTTGTCCGAAGACGAGGATGCGCTGTAGAAGTCGCGACCGGTGTTGGAGTTGAAGCCGTAGGTCGAGTCGCCGGCCCGGGTGCTGGTGTTGGCACCGTAGAGCTTCTGAATGGCCGCAATGTCATCCATCAGCGGACCCGAGGCATAGGCTTCGACGCCGCCCTTGCTGAAGTCCTGGCTGGTGTTGGTTTCGCTCCAGTAACTCATGAGGCTGTAGCCACGGGTGTCCTGACCGTAGGTGGCGTCATCGTAGGTCGGGCTGCCTTCACCGGCGTTATAGTCGCCAGGATGCGCCAGGCCCAGGCTGTGACCGATTTCATGGGTCAGGGTCTGGCGGCCATAATTGTTCAGTTCCGGATTCTTGTTCTGGGTGTAGCGGCTGTTGATCAGGTACCAGGAGGTTCCGTCATAACCGGCGCCCGTGCCGGGCAGATAGGCAAATGCCGCGGCGCCGTCCTGGCCGCTGCTGTAGTTGCCGAAGGTCATGTGGCCGTCGCCACCGCTGGCCCTTTCAGTGAACGTGACATTGGCCACGTCCGCCCAGGACTGCATGGCCAGGACCGCCTGGCCTTTCTGTTGCGCGCTGAACTGGCTGAAACCGCTGATGCCGTGCTTGTTCATGGTGCTCGAGGAGGCAGAGGTCAGGAACGTGTAGGTCAACTCGATCTTGCCGCTGGCGTCCCGGTCCTGGTAAGCCGCACCGTCGCGCAGCAACTGGGTGGCAGCTTCGTCCACCGAGTACGACGGTTTGCCATTGACGGTCAGGTTGCCACCCCGATCGTATTGGTGGCTGAAACTATTGATCTGATTGAATTCACTGCTGGCCGCCGCCAGTGACTGCGGCGCCCAGAGCATTTGTTCGGCAGAATCAATAGCGCTGGTTTTGACTTTCGACATAAACACACTTCCTTGTTTGCAATGGAACAGTTTTTGTCAGATAGAACAATCTCTGGCGAGAGCGTCCTATCACTCGCCCAATTGAGGACGCAAGAAAACTGACACAATTGGAAATCAAACGTCCAGCGAATTTTTTTGACCCTTTTACACACTCTCACCTTCAACAACGGCAAAAGATACACGGCGCCCCGTTAGTACAGGTATTTCGCCGGCGACATTAAAGATTGTAGGACAAAACTCTATTTAAATATTAAATGAGGTTATCCACCTATTTGCCAATCACGTCGCACTTTTAGCAACTAAGTGCCAGCGAAACGCTACTAATTAATGGCCTCTAAATCTCTACGGTTTTGCCGGAACACACTTCCCGCAGACAACCACGAAACCAGCGGTGCACAGGATCTGCATCCATTCGGGGGTGCCAAAGCATGGAAATCGTGAATGTCGGCACCGCAAACGGCAGCGCAAAGCTGTGCATGCCGGCACGCAGGCGGGTGGTATAGCGCTCAGGCACGCTGGCGATCAGGTCGCTGGACCGGGCAAGGCCCAGCGCAGTGGAGAAGCCCGGGACGGTGATCGCGATCTGCCGTGTCAGGTTCAAGGACCGCAAGGCTTGATCGAGGGCGCTGTGGTCCAGGCCCCGTAAGGAAACGCCGATGTGCTCGCCCGCTGCATAACCGGCGGCACACACCTCGGCCTGGCTCAGCGGATGATCCGCGCGCACCACGCCAATGAGGCGATCAGTGAACAACGCCTGGGTTCGTAGCTCCGGGCTGGTGTCCTTGTCCACGACCGCCGTTTCCAGGTCCACGGTGCCCTCTCGCAACGCCGTACTGTCCTTGTCGGCCTTGTCCAGGAAATGCAGGCGTACACCGGGCGCCTGTTCGCTGATACGGGCAATCAAGTCGATGGCGAAGTTTTCAACAAACCCTTCCCGGGTGCGCAGCGTGAAGGTGCGGCTCAGCCGGCGCAGATCCGGCACCTGGGACGGCCGCAGCGCCGCTTGGGCATCCTGCACCAGTTGGCTGACCTGCTCGCGTAACGCCAAGGCGCGGGGTGTGGGCACCAGGCCGCGCCCAGCCCGAACCAGCAGTGGATCACCCGTGGTTTCGCGCAACCGCGCCAGCGCCCGGCTCATGGCCGAGGGGCTGAGTCGCAGTCGCCGAGCGGCTCGGGCCACGCTGCCTTCCGCCAGCAAGACGTCGAGGGTAATCAGCAGATTGAGGTCGGGTGTGGACATGGCGCAGTCCTGGGTTGGAATAGGTGGCGCTGCATGCAGTTATAAAGTGCAATCCATGCGTCTTCCGCCATGTTATGCCCGGGCGTACCGTTCTGACAGCTCCATTTTCAGAGCGTCAGAGTCAGGGGACATGATGAAACCAGCCAATACCCAATCCAGCCTGTCGAGCGCGACGGGCACCCAGCGGGTCTTTTCACCGCGCTGGGCCTTGGCCAGCCTGTCACTGTCGACCTTGCTGGCCTCCTTGGGCGCCAGCGTGGTGACGGTCGGTTTGCCGACGCTGGCCCATGCGTTCGAGGCCTCCTTCCAGCAGGTTCAGTGGGTCGTTCTCGCCTATTTACTGGCGATTACCACCTTGATTGTCAGCCTCGGAAAATTGGGCGATTTGCTCGGGCGTGGAAGGTTGCTATTGGCCGGGATCGTGCTGTTCACCCTCGCGTCGGCGTTTTGCGGCATGGCGCCCTCGCTTTGGCTGTTGGTCGCTGGTCGGGCGTTACAGGGCTTGGGAGCGGCGATCATGATGACGCTGACTTTGGCCCTGGTGGGTGAAACCGTCAGCAAGGAAAAGACCGGTAGCGCGATGGGGCTGTTGGGCACCCTATCTGCGGTGGGCACCGCCCTTGGCCCCTCTCTGGGTGGTGCACTTATCAGCGGTTTCGGTTGGCAGGCGCTATTTTTGATTAACGTTCCGCTTGGACTGCTGGCGTTCGGACTGGCCAGGCGTTCACTGCCGGCTCGGCAACCGGAGGGATCGGTCGCGCGCCCCCGCTTCGACACCCTGGGTACGCTGTTATTGGCGGCGACGCTTGCTGCCTATGCATTGGCCACGACGTTGGGCCGAGGCGACTTCGGCTGGCCGAACATTGCGCTGTTGCTGATGGCGATCCTGGGCGGCGGTCTGTTTGTCATGGCCCAACGGTGGGTCGCGTCGCCGTTGATTCCCTTGGGGGTGTTTGGGGACCGGTCGCTGGTTGCCGGGCTGGTGACCAGTGCTCTGGTGGCAACGGTCATGATGGCGACGCTGCTGGTGGGGCCTTTTTATCTATCCGTCGCCCTTGGGCTGCCTGCCGCGCTGGTGGGGTTGGTGTTGGCGGCAGGACCGTCGGTCGCTGCCCTGACGGGGGTGCCTGCCGGGCGCCTGGTGGACCGCTTTGGCGTGCGCCCCGTGCGACTCGTTGGGCTGCTGATCATGATTCTCGGCTGCCTGATGCTGTCGTTGATGTCACCGACCCTCGGTGTGGGCGGCTATGTCGCCGCTATCGCGGTAACGACCCTTGGCTATGCGCTGTTCCAGACGGCCAACAACACAACGGTGATGGCGGACGTGCCCGCGGGCAAGCGCGGCGTCATCTCAGGGCTGCTCAATCTGTCGCGTAATATGGGTTTCTTTACCGGAGCATCGGCGCTCGGTGCGGTGTTTGCGCTCTCTGTACCGACGAATGGTATCGCCCAGGCAGCTTCCGAAGCAGTGGTAAATGGCTTGCATCTCACCTTCATCGTTGCCACGTATTTGATGTTGCTGGCTTGGGTCGTTGTCTTGAAATGCCGTGAACCAGAGCCTCTGGATGGGCGTGATGACATCTTCGCCCATAGAAAGTGAGGCCCTGATCAAAACGGCATAAGTCGTGATGCAGATCAAAAAAAGTGAACCAATCGCCAAACGACCTGAAAAAAGCCACATGACATTCATTTTCAGGTGCTATTTTTAGTTCTCACTGGTAGAGCCATGATGGCTCTTCCTTCCTGACTATGAGCAAACGGAAGCGCTTGATGAAGAAGGTGGGCAACAGATGAATAGAGGATCTTTCAGCAAGGTTACGTTTCCCAACGCCTGCCAGTTGATGCGCTGGCATTTTCATCCCATGGGATTCGAGGCCAGCATGGACGCACCGGGCAGTATGGTCGCCCGGCTGTTTGACCGTGCCAGCGGCGAGACTATGATCGCGATTGCGGGCATCCCCTGCGCGACAGTGATGAACGCCCCTGACGTGGAGCGAATAATCGAAGCGGTGGAAGCCGAGCTGGAAGCTTTCGTGCCACCAGTTGGCTTGCGACGATTTGCCTCCTGAAAAATGAAGCCCACAGCAGTGGGCTTCTTTTTGCCTGACAGTTTTGTTCGTGCCCCGAAGTTCTCAACTGCGGGCGCGGCGATGATCGATAAAGAACGGTTTGCCGGTCCCTATCCGATCCGACGCCTTGGGCGCCTTGTTGACCTGGGTGTCCTGCCCATCGACATACCAATAGCAATGCTGCACCGCCCGGGTAATGCCGACATAGGCCAGGCGTAGAATCTCGTCTTTCTGCGCCGTGTCGTACGGCTCGGCATCACCCTCCTGGCCAAGCCCGGCCATTCGGTAGACCTGATTCTTGTAGGGGGAACTGGTGGAGTGCTGGCAGTCACCGAGCAAAAACACCGCGTCGGCCTGAAGCCCCTTGGCGCTATGGTAGGTCATCTGCCGGAGGCGTCTTGCCGGGTACGGCAAGCTAGAATCCACATTAACTGTTGATTGGATATGATTTTCAATCAATAACTTATCGCTGCTTTTTCGATAGAGCATCAAGATTGAATCGCCCTTGCGGTAGTGCTCGTCCAGGCGCTTGGCCAAGCCTTCGTCGTCTCTGTCCAACACATTGACCGGGCTCAAGGTTCGAGGCGTGCCGCTGGCCTTGGCCTTTTTGCCGGGAATCGCCGCAGCCGAACGCACCACGTGTTCGGCGGCGTCAATGATGTGCTGGTGGCTGCGGTAGTTATCGGTGAGCATGACCCGGGTGTTTGCCGGTGAAGGAAACTGTTTGTTGAACGCCATGAAATAACTGGGTGAACTGCCGCGCCAGCCGTAGATCGATTGCCAGTCATCACCCACGCACAGCAAGGAGGAACGCTGGGCGCCTCGGCCGACATGCATGGCAGGGCCGCGGCTGCGCACTTCCCGCAGGCTGGCGCGAAGCCAGGAAACAATCTGCGGCGAGACATCCTGAAACTCGTCGATCATCAAGTGCGACAGAGGACGCAATGTCGCATCGCTCAGCAGCTTGAAGTTCTCTGGGGAGTGCTCACTGAACAACGCGAACATTCGGTTATAGGTCATGACGGGCGGCGACTGGTCAAGCAGGTGGTCTTCAAATGCTCGCCAGTAGCGACTCAGGGCCTCAAAGAAATAACGATCCGGGTCATCCTGGGCAAAACACATCCGGCCCACGGCGTCCGGGACGTCCAGACCCAGGTTCTCGATAAAGCCGGCAGCCGCGACGAAACAATCCAGCAACGGTGCCGAACCCAGTTCGCCTTTTACCTTGTAATCGAACCCAGGGCCTGCGCTGGCATCCCCGGCCAACACGCTCAGTACACGCTTTGACGCCTCATAACTATCTAGCCATATCAATGGCTTAGAGCAGAAAGCTTGAAACAGGGTACGCTTTACCGCCCACTCTGCGCGGATACTCAGCTTGGCGCCGGGCCGGCTGAGCCGGGCATCTTCCCGCGGGTCGAAACCCAGCATCACCCAGGCGTCCAGAGTCGGAACGTAGCCGTGGCAATGAAACGTCGCACCGTTGATCTGGAAGGCCTGACGCTTTGGCTCGATGCCCTTGATCGGCCAGGCACCGGCGCGAAACCACAGGTCTTCGATCGCATCGCACAACTCTTCATCGCGCTGGGCGGCCAGTTCGGTCACGGCCACCCGTTTCTGCACATCGGGATGGTCGCATTCCAGCTCCCTGAGCTGCAAGGCGTGCCGGGACATCGGTTTGATCAGTTCGCGAAAACGCTCATCGCGTTGATAAAGATCGTGATAGCAGGCATTGAGCTGTTGGCGCTGAGCATCGTTGATGCGCAGCTCAAAGGGATTGCCCTGGGCTTCATCATCAGCCGTTTCGTTACGATGGCTCAGGGTTTCAAACGCCTGGAGCCGCTCAAACCCGGGCAGACTGCGCACCATGGGCAAGATGCGTGAATGGAAGGTCCGCACCAGATCGCGAGCTTCCTTGAGGCTGATTGTCCGCCCCCATAGGGCAAAAACTTCAATGAGCTTGTGAATGAAGTCCTTGCGCGATTCCCGCGTGAAGGTCACCACGGTCATCGAATCCAACTCAAAACCCAGGTAGTGGGACAGCAGCACAAGGCGTAGCACCAGGGTCGTGGATTTCCCGGCGCCTGCGCCCGCGACGACCGAGGTAGACGGCGTATCGCTCAGGATCATTTTCCACTGCGCGGCGCTCGGCTGGGCGTGAGCGGGAAGCAATCGGGCAACATCGGCCTTGATGCGCTTCTTGAGTTCGGAGGTCAAGGGCAGGCGCCAGTCATCGAACAACAACTCATCGACTTTCGGTGCCGGGTGCTCGGTGCTTCGGAAATCTCGGATCAGCAGGACCTGCCGGCCCTCTTCCAGTCCATCGGCTTTGCCTTCCTTATAGCCGTAGTCAAAACCGGCGCTATGCCCGCTGCGAAAGCCATCGGCCTGGCCGTGTAGCCAGGAGGCCCGATGCTGGGCTCGAAGTCGCGTCAGGCCATGACCCAGAAAACGCGCGGCCAGGCGCTTGAGCAAAGGCATCTGGGCCAGGGGCAGAAGTTCGGGGGGAAGATCGGGAGTGTGTTGCGACACGCTGGGGGACTCCGGTGTTCAGAACCATGGCGGCTATGGTGTCTGTATTTGCCAGCGGATTCCACTCAAAAGCTTTTAAGTCATGGATTTAGGCGATGAAGTGAAAGTGCTGTCGCACATGGCCATCAGTGTCGCCCGACCCACCTTAAGCAGGCTCGCTCCCACAGAGGCCAGCGTGCACCGTAGCGCCAATGTGGGGCGAGCCTGCTCGCGATGGGTTTTGAATCACTGACTGGAAATGGCTCCATCGACCAATGCCTGCGCCTCGACCACCAATTGCTTGAGGTGCTCATCACCGATGAAGCTTTCGGCGTAGATCTTGTAGATGTCTTCAGTGCCTGATGGCCGCGCGGCGAACCAGCCGTTTTCAGTCATGACCTTCAGGCCGCCAATGGCCTGGTCATTGCCCGGTGCATGGCTGAGGATGTTCTGGATGGTCTCCCCGGCCAACTCAGTGGAGGCAACCTGCTCCGGTGCCAGCTTGCTCAGCAGCGCCTTTTGTTGCGGGCTGGCCTTGGCATCGACGCGCACGGAGAACGGCTCACCCAGTTCATCGGTCAGGGCACGGTAGGCCTGGCTTGGGTCGCGACCGGTGCGCGCGGTCATTTCGGCCGCCAGCAACGCTGGGATCAGACCGTCCTTGTCGGTACTCCACACTCCGCCGTCCTTGCGCAGGAACGAGGCGCCGGCACTTTCTTCGCCACCAAAGCCCAAGGAACCGTCGAACAAGCCGTCGGCAAACCACTTGAAGCCTACCGGCACTTCATACAGACGCCGACCCAGGCGCTGGGCCACGCGATCGATCAGACCACTGCTGACCACCGTCTTGCCCACGGCGGCATCGGCACGCCACTGTGGCCGGTTCTGGAACAGGTAGTCGATGGACACCGCCAAATAGTTGTTCGGCGCCAGCAAGCCGCCGGACGGCGTCACGATGCCGTGGCGATCATGGTCCGGGTCGCAGGCGAAGGCCACATCGAAACGCTCTTTGAGGCCAATCAACCCCTGCATGGCATGGCTGGAGGACGGGTCCATGCGGATCTGTCCGTCCCAGTCGACGGTCATGAAGCGGAAGGTGGAATCCACCTGGGTGTTGACCACGTCCAGGTCCAGGCGGTAATGCTCGGCAATGGCGGGCCAGTAGCGCACCCCCGCTCCGCCCAGCGGGTCCACGCCCAGGCGCAAGCCGGCAGCGCGAATGGCATCGAAGTCGATGACATTGATCAGGTCCGCCACGTAGGTGTTGACGTAGTCGTGACGGTGAGTGGTGTCGGCCTTCAGGGCCTGCTCATAGCTGATGCGCTTAACGCCGGCCAACTGGCTTGCCAGCAGCTCGTTGGCCTTGGCTTCGATCCATTTGGTGATATGGGTATCGGCCGGGCCGCCGTTGGTGGGGTTGTACTTGTAGCCACCACTCTGCGGCGGATTGTGGGACGGGGTGATGACGATGCCGTCTGCCAGGCCGGTGGTGCGCCCACGGTTGTAGCAAAGAATGGCGTGGGAGATCGCCGGCGTGGGCGTGTATTCATCTGCCTCGGCGATCATCACTGTGACCCCGTTGGCAGCGAATACCTCCAGCGCGCTGGCGCCTGCCGGGGTAGACAGCGCATGGGTATCGAGCCCCAGGAACAAGGGGCCGTTGATGCCCTGGGCTTCACGGTACAGGCAGATCGCTTGACTGATAGCCAGCACATGCCATTCGTTGAACCCCAGGTCGAAGGAACTGCCACGGTGACCGGAGGTGCCGAAAGCCACCCGTTGGGTCGAAACCGAGGCGTCGGGCCGGCCGGTGTAATAGGCCGTCACCAGTCGCGGGATATCGATCAACAACTCTGCCGGTGCCGGCTTGCCCGCAAATGGACTGACTGTCATGCAAAACCTCTGAATGGAGTGGCTCGATAAAATGGATGCAGTTTACTGACAGTTCGACCGTGGTGCGATGGGTTCGATCCATCGCCCTCCATTACGATTGCTCAAGTCTCAAGGCATCGGCCAGCGCACAGAGTGCAGTATCCAGATCGTGTGAACCGCTCAAGGCGTGGGTCAGGCGCAGATGTTGTGCGTACAGCCCTTACAAACTGAACAGTTCCCCCGGCGCAATGACGATTCGTTGCGCAAGCAGCCGCTGGAACACCCGTCGCAGATCGACGCGTCGCGAAGATCGGGTCCAGATCGTTGCGCCCCCTTGGGGCTCCAGCCATTGCAGGCTGTCCCCCAGCCGCTCGCGCAGCATTTGCGTTGTCGAGAGCGCACCTTCACGCAACAATCGTCGCAGCACCAGCAAGTGCTGATCGATCCGTCCGTTGCTGTACAAACGGGCAATGGCCTTCTGGCGAATCGGTGACAGACGAAACGCGCGTAGCAGGAAATGTCGCTGCAACTCCAGCGTCAGCTGTCGCGACAACACATAGCCGTAGGGGGCCTCGGGGCCGATGTTTTTTTCGAAAGTGGAATAAACGATCAGCCGGTCCGGGTCGAGCAAGTCTCGAAAAGGCGTCACCCCGGCTTCGAACGCCAGGTCTGTATAGCTGTCGTTCTCCAGCACCCATGTGCCGTGCAGATCCAGCAAGCGCGCGACGGCGCGACGGTTGTTTTCAGGAACGAGCGTGCCCCTGGGCATATTCAGGACCGAGGACAGGATGACCAGGCGGACCGCTTTACTCGTCAGTAATTGTTCCAGTTGCTCGACATTGATCTCCCCATCCGCCAGCAGTGGCAGTTCGATTACGTCGATATCGGCCGCCTGCAGCAAGCGCAGGACGGTCCAGTCGCAGGGTGATTCGATCAGCACCGTGGCGCCCTTGAGCGCCAGCACGGCGATCAGAATCTCCAATACACCGCGCAGATCAGCGCCGATATAAACATCGTCGGCGTTCCAGCACCGGGCCGGCGAAGACGTGTAGCGAGCCGCCAGCGCGGTGCGCAGTTCCAGCTCGCCCCAAGGCTGCGAGGGCATTTGTGAGGAGCGCGGATACTGACGCAGCAGCTCACGCTCCAGTAACAACAGCGGGCTGTCCAGCGGTTGCATCGACGCAGGCTCATCAGCGCTGAGTACCAGCATTCCCGGTCGTCGTGCATTGACATACAGGGTCTCGAGCAAATCATCACCGCCGCCCAGCGTCGCGACGCAGGGTACTGGCAACGCGTAATAACCGGATTTGGCGACCGAATAGACCCGCCCTTCCTTCTCCAGCAACGAATAAGCGTACTGGATGGTAGAGATCGACACGTTCAGGCGCTCGGCCAGTTGCCGTAACGACGGCAAACGCACTCGGGCGTCGGCGCCCAGTTCGTTGATCAGGGTGGTGAGGTAACGATAAACCGCCTGATACGCGAAGTCTGTTTCCCGGCAACCTTTCATGGGTTTGGGCCAGGCGACGTGGCGAATGAATCCGTCAAATCCTGCCCCTCAATGCCGTGCCGCACGTTCGCGCATGGCATCGTCGCCCTGCCCGGCTTCTTCAATGTCAATGTCATCGACAGGTTGCTGCGCATCCATCCCCGATGCCTGCTCCTGCTCCGGCGGCGTGATACTCGCCCGATACAGCTTGCCGAGCATATCGATGGACAGGCCACTGACGTCGACCATCCATTGCGCCACCTGATCGGCAATGGCCGCGCCCTGCATGGCCTTGTGCAGATCGGGCATCGCCACCAGCATGCCGGGATGACAGCAGCGCAGGAAGTGCTCCAGGCCAGCGCCTTGCTCCACGAAGGGCGCGAACAACATGCACACCAGTTGCGTTTCGTTGAGCCCCAGGGTCTTGTGCGCGTCGCTGGCGGCCTGGGCGCGCCGCTCGGGGATGGCCGTGGGTGGGCCGAACAGCATGCGTGCCTGCTCGCAGACGTGCTCGGGCAACTGCTTGCGATGCATGATCATGATCGCTCGTTGTACATAGTCGCCATAACCTGCCTCATAGCTGCGCCCCTGCAGATAACAGGCCCGCAGGCCATGCAGGTGAGCTGACAGCAGTGGGCTCAGGTATTCGTTTTCCGGCGCCGATGCGACGAGTTCATCGGTCCGCACCCGAAGGAATTCACTGAACAGCGGCCAGTTGGTTTCTTGCGAACTGTCGACGATCAGGTCGTCGATACCGATGTGACTCACGCGCCGACACGCCTCGAAATGCCCCTCGGGTTTCCACGCGCCCTCGTGGTCCTGACCATAGAAGCCCAGGTAGGGATTAGCGCCCAAGGTATCGAGTTGCGCGAAGAGACTGTCGAAACCGCTGGACGGGTCAGTCGCCAGGCCGACCTTGCGGGCGGCACGTCGAAGGCCCGACATGAACTGTTTTTGCTCGCGAGGCGTATCACTGCTGACTAACGAGTCCACGCCGCGCTCCCAGCGAGCCATATGCCGATAGAACTCCGCCATCGCCAGGTAGCCGTGATCGCCTACTTCCAAGGGGCTGTCGATCGAGCGAAGGTGGCCCAGAACCAGCGTGTCCATGCGATTGGCCTCATGCCCGGCCGCCGACAATGGCTGCTTGTGATTGAACGGCACCACCTCGCGGTTATCCGCCATCAGCAGTTCCACCCGGGGGTCGTCGTAGACGAACAGCGCGCTGTAACAGCGGTGGATGTTTTCCAGGGTCGCCTGGGTGGTTTCGCTCAGGCGTGGCGTGGCGACACGCAAGTCGAAGGTCACCGGATGCCTGCCGGCGATGCTCAACTGTGCGGCCCGCAAGGCGGTCAGGACATAAAAACTGTCCCGGCTGCCGTTCTGGACCGTCAACACACGATAGTCGCCGATCCGGTCGATGCCGCCAGCGGCGACAATTAAACGCTGGATCAAAAGCTGCAACGCCGTCCGTTCCGCGCGGGAATAAAAACCTGACAGTCGCTGCAATATCTGTTGATACACGTGATTCATTGCCTGCTCATGAATTGAACTCATAGCCATATACCTGGAAATTCAAATATCGGCGTCGCACCGGCATAGCGTGACCGGGCGACGGGTTGATCTGGAAGGTTGTTCTAGTACTGCAAAGAGTATTGCTAATACGCTCAAGCTTTGCTTGTCGTAATTATTTGATACATAAGCTGTGGAGTTCGCCCGCTTCGCCTCGGTACGTGCCTGAAAGCCCCTGAGGCATTGGGTTTCAGCGATTCCGCCCTGCGTCCTAGGAAGATTCCGACAGCATCCTTCAGACAATGAGTACGAAAAACAAAGAACATGCCTAACTTCAATTGTCCCCCTGCCCCAGTCAGTTTTTCCCACAGTCGATTGATGGCGTTAAAACAATTAACGCTTGATGCACATTTGCCCGAAGGATGACGATTCTCTAGAAACTTGTACTGCGCCACGACTTCTTCCTTGAGATGGAAATCAGCGTTCAATTATCAGGACTTAAATAACGATTAGAAGATACAGATTGAGGGCAAAAACCAGTTCAGTTCTCTGGGGATTAAACGCTTTTTGGGTGTTGAGTGAACTGGACCGCCCAGGCGAAGGCGTGGTTGCCGCGCACCAGGGCGTCATTGCCGAACGGAGCGGCAATGGCAGAAGGAAGGAAAGCAGGTTCAGGCCGAAGGCAGCGCAAGAGTCGCCATGCTGACTCTTGCGCGGAGGAGGAATCAGGCGGGGTCGACTACCTGAAGGGCAACGCGTTCACGGCAGGGGCATTCGCCCATGTAACGGTGGGCTTCGACAAACTCGGAGAATGGAAACACCCGGGTCTTGAGCGGCAACAGCACGCGATCGGCGGTCAGTTGATTGATATCACGCAGCGCCCGCTGCAATGCAACCTGATCCTGGATGATGCCCAGTTCCGGCTTGCCGGTAAAATTGCCGATGCAGTGCACAAAGAACTGAATGTTCTTCTGGAACGCCGCACAGGCCGGGAACGGCGTCTGGTTGCCGCCTTGCAAGCCATACAGCACCAGGCTGCCCCGCGGCGCCAGCACATCACCGAGCAGCGACATTTGCGGCCCGCCGAGGCCATCGAACACCACATCGACGCCACGGTTATCAGTGAGCTTGTTGATTTGCATCAGCAAGTCCTGCTCTTCGGTGACGATGACTTTTTCGGCGCCGAGCGACAGCAGGTACTCACGCTCATCAGCGGTCTTGGTGGCCGCGATCACCCGTACACCCAAGGCCTTGCCCAGTTGCACGAAGGATGGTCCGGCGCAATGACTGGCATCAGTAACCAGGGCAAACTGCCCCGGCTTGACCCGTGCCAGGTCCACGTAGGCGAAATAGGCGATCAGCAGTGGCGTGTAGTGCACAGCGGCTTCGATCGGGGTGAGCACGTCGGGATAACGGGTCAGCGCGGTACGCGGCAACACGATGATCTCACCGTACACCGGGTAATCGTTAGGGCTCTCGGCAGGGAAACTGGCCACTTTGTCGCCTACAGCCAGGTCGTCGACACCGTCTCCGACAGCCGTCACCACCCCAGCCATTTCATGACCAAGGCCCGACGGCAGGCGCGCCTGGGACGACGCCAGATTCTGGCGCCATAGGGTGTCATACCAGCTGATGCCGATCGCTTCGACACGGACCTGCACTTCTCCTGGCGCAGGAAGAGCCGCCGCATGCTCTTCGCATTTGAGCACCTCGGCACCACCAAACTTGTGAAAACGGATCGTGCGGGACATCGCAAACCTCGTCAAAGTAACCTCTAATGCCATGAACTCTATCCGGGCTTTGTACCCAAGACCATCAGTGGCTATTAATAGTCGACATGCCTGTCATTGATTCCGCAGCAAGAAAATGAACCCAGTCTTGTAGGGCCTATCCCTAAGAAAAAGCAATTAGCCGGTGCAGAGTACCAGTCTTTCCCCGTAAGATTCATGCCGGTCATTGTTCTCATATGGCCGCTCACGTCAAGCTTGCTGAATCTGCCAGGACCCCAGATGAATCGTAATGACCTGCGTCGTGTCGACCTGAACCTGTTGATCGTGTTCGAAACATTGATGCATGAACGCAGTGTGACCCGAGCCGCCGAGAAGCTGTTCCTCGGCCAACCGGCCATCAGTGCCGCGTTGTCACGCCTGCGCAACCTGTTCGATGACCCGCTGTTCGTGCGCACCGGTCGCAGCATGGAACCGTCGGCCCGGGCGGTCGAAATCTTCGCCCTGCTCTCCCCAGCCCTGGATTCGATCTCCACGGCGGTCAGCCGCGCGGCGGAGTTCGACCCGGCCACCAGCACCTCGGTGTTCCGCATCGGCCTGTCGGACGACGCCGAGTTCGCGCTGTTGCCGATGCTGCTCAAGCGCCTGCGGGCCGAAGCTCCGGGGATTGTCCTGGTCGTGCGCCGGGTCAACTACATTCTGATGCCGGGCTTGCTGGCGTCCGGTGAAATCTCCATCGGCGTCAGCTACACCGAGGATCTGCCGGCCAACGCCAAGCGTAAAGTCTTGCGGCGCAGCATGCCCAAAGTGCTGCGGGCCGACACGGCCCCAGGACGACTGAATCTGGACGAATTCTGCGCACGGCCCCATGCGCTGGTGTCCTTCGCCGGGGACCTGAGCGGTTTCATCGATGAAGAGCTGGAGAAACTGGACCGCAAGCGTCACGTGGTACTGGCGGTGCCGCAGTTCAATGGCCTGAGCACGCTGCTGGCGGGCACTGACATTATCGCCATCGTGCCCGACTACACCGCTGACGCACTGACCGCCGCTGGCGGCGTTCGCGCCGAAGACCCGCCGATTCCGGTGCGCAGCTTCGAACTGCACATGGCCTGGCGCGGCTCCCAGGACAACGACCCGGGTGAGCGCTGGTTGCGTTCGCGGATTCAGATGTTTTTTGGGGATCCCGATAGTCTTTGACTGAAGTCCACTGAATTCCAGAAAACCATTAGAAAACAAGAATTTACAACAAATAACTGTCCGCTGCCGTCCGTCCAGTTCCAGTAGCTTCCAAGAGCTCTGGGGGTATATTTGGGGTACTTTTTCAGTTCAGTGAAAACGGTACCCCCAACAAATGCCCCCCGATAATACGCCCGCTTTCCGGCGCAAACTCAGCGATGCCTTCGTCCGTTCGGTGGACCAATCGGGCAAGTACGCTGACGGCGAAGTCCCCGGCCTGTTCCTCCAGGTGAAGACGTCGCTGAAATCCGCCAAGCCCGCTTCCAAGTACTGGCGGCTTAAGTACCGCCTGCATGGCAAGGAGAATCTGTTTGCCGTGGGCCGCTATCCCGACATCGGCCTCAAGGAAGCCCGCGACATCGCCCGCGCGGCGCGACGCGACGTGGCCAATCACATCGCCCCGCTTAAGGCCAAGACCGCCAAGATCGAGGCGCAACTGCTCAGCGAGGTGCGCACCTTTAGGTACGTGGCCGAACAGTGGCTGAACTTTAAGTCCGCAGAACTGGTGACCAAATCCCTCTCGGGTTTTCGTGGCGCGCTGGACAACCATGTTCTGTCGGCCATCGGCCATAAGCCGGTCAGCGAGATCAAGCTCGAGCACATCACCGCGATCATCACCGAACTACGCCGCAAGCGCACCATGGCCATGGCCACACGCGTGCGCACCATCATCCGCGCGGTGCTGGGTTTTGCCGAGGGGCGTGGCTGGGTGGAGCGCAACGTGGCGCTGAGCAACATCGAGGAACTGAAGATCCGTCACGTGGTGACCAGCAATCCGGCGATCGAACGGCCGGCCGACCTGGGCCGGTTTCTGCTGCGGCTGGACGACTGCTGCGACGGCATCGTCACCACGGCGATGCGCCTGCTGGTCATGCTGCCGGTGCGTCCCGGCGAGCTGGTGAAAATGCGCTGGGAAGACATCGACCTGATCGGCGCCGACTGGCGTTACGTAGTCAGCAAGACCAAACATCTAAACAGGGCCAAGCACATCGTGCCGTTGCCGGAGCAAGCCCTGGTCCTGCTGCGCGAGCTGCGCAAGACCCGGGTGGTGGATGATGAGGGCAACGGCTGGGTATTCGGCTCGCCCGTTCACCCGGGCAATCCGATCGATCCGACTTCCATGCTCAAGTCCTACCAGCGCATCTGGCCAGAATACAAGATCACCGCGCACGGCTTTCGCGCCACCTATCGGACCATTGCCCACGAGCATCTGGGCATCGACCCGATCGTGCTGGAGCTGTCGTTATCCCACCGTATGCCGGGGGCGCTGGGCGCGGTGTATGCACGTGCGCAGTTGCTAGGACAACGTCGGGTGGCTGCTCAGCAATGGGCCGACTATCTAGATCAGTTGCGCATAAATGCCTCGCTCGCCGTCGTGAACTGACCAAATCGGGTGATTTTCTAACCCTTCGCGGCTCTGACCTGTTTGGAGCTCTGTTCATCGACAGCCCCTCTTGCATTACATCAAAGCTTCGCAACGCGTGTAGCGAACTATCTCCCTGTAGAGCTGTCATTAAATTGGATCCAAAATTGATATTGGAAATCTGCTCGCTCGGCAGAGGCCTAGAGCTATAGCCCCTGCCAGCGATTTTAGGACAAAATCAGCAGGAGGCTGTTTGTCATGGTCTCGATCAGAAGCTCTTACCACCCTATCGATGCCGCGATCCTCTGGTGCGACCTCGCCGACCACCAAGGCGAAATTCTGCAGGTAGATCTCTCTCACCCCGGTAGTCTGCTCAAGCATTTCCCGCAATGGCCCTTTCTCCACGCTTACGCCGAACGCATCTACGACGCTATCTTTTGTGGCGAGTTACCCGCAACCTACCTTGGACGTCCAATCACTTCTAACGACAAGGCTGAACGTGTTTATTGGTCCATTCGCCGTTCTGATCTCCGGGTTTGGTTTGCGCGCAACTACCCGGAAGAAAAGCCAGCATTCCTGTTCTCCCAGAATATCGACCATTCCGAATGCGTTAGCCTCAACGCGCACTTAGTGCAGCAAGCAGAGTTAGAGGCTGCCCAGCGCACGATTAAAAAAATGCGACAAACACTTTCAGCAACCGCTAAAGAGCTGGCGACACTCACGGTGGTCAATAAGGAGCTGTCATCACGGCTTGAAGCCTGCGGGATGCCCTCCGAGACGTCTGAAGGTATGCATAACACGCTCGTTGGGGCAGTGCTGGAGGTCACGCTGGGCAAGTCAAAAAGCGGTCAGGTGCAATCAATCTACCCAACCCAGGCGGCTTTGGTCGCGGCCATTACCCTCCGATTTCCCGGGGTGAGCGGCCTAAGCAAACACACCATCGATCGGAGATTTGCGGACGCTCGCCGTCATTTGACCCAGGCCTTACAGGCCTGAGGCCGAATTGCCAGGCAATGACCGCCATTGCCTGGCAATGATTTTCCTTCTTTGTCGGCCTTCACTGACTGTCACATCCCACCACGCGCCATCCGGCGCTAAGGAGTGACACCGTGCAACCTATCAGCCCTGCCCCACTGTTTACTGAACGCCACATCATGCGTCGTGATGAGGTCGAACAAAAAACCGGATTCAAACGCTCACACATCTACAACCTGATGAAAGCCGGGTTGTTCCCGCAATCCCGCCGTATCGGCACGCGTGCCGTCGGTTGGGACTCACTGGAGATTGAGCAGTGGGTTCAGGATCGCTTGTCGACGGGAGTCTAGCGACATGAAAGTACTTTCATTGATCTCGACCAAGGGCGGCGCAGGGAAGACCACCGTCGCCGCCAATCTTGGTGGATTGCTTGCCGATTCAGGCTTGCGAGTGTTGCTGCTGGACCTGGACAGCCAACCGACGCTGTCCAGCTACTACGCCTTGTGCAAACCCCGAGAGGCCGGCAGCTACGAACTCATCGCGCAACGGCTCACGACTCCCGAGCAGGTAATCACCGCCACCGTCATTCAACACCTTGAGTTGATCGTATCCAACGACCGCGCCGGACATATCAGTACCCTGCTGTTGCATGCGGCCGATGGCCGCCTGCGACTGCGCAATCTGCTGCCCGCCTTCCAGGATCGTTACGATGTGCTCATCGTCGATACCCAAGGCGCGCGCAGCGTGGTGGTGGAGATGGCCATTCTCGCCTCTGATTGCGCACTGTGCCCAGTATCGCCAGAAATGCTTGCCGCGCGCGAGCTGCGCCGCGGCACGCTCGGGCTGTTTGAAGAATTGGAGCCGTACCGTTACTTGGGTGTCGCGTTGCCGTCGGTGAAGCTGTTGCTCAATCAGGTCAACGCCAATCGCCGTGATACCCGCTTGATCATGGAGAGCCTCCAAGAATCGTTTAAAACCGATCCTCATGTCAGCCTCTGCGCCACAGTGATTCCCGATCGAGTGGCTTACCTTAATGCGGCCTCACTGGGGCTGCCCGTGCATCGCGTCGAACACGCCCCACCCCCCGGCAGCCATAGCCCTTGCGCTGCTGACGTCATGCGCGCGCTGGCGCTCGAGTTGTTCCCGGAGTGGACCGATCAACTGAGTTCCTCAACGGGGAACATGCCTAGCCAAACGTCAGCAGCCGAAAGCCGGCTTATCCGTCGCGACTAATCGGAGGATGTGATGAAGCCGCCGACCTCCGAAGACATTACGCGTCAACTGCAGCAGGCCCATTTCCCACAGAAACACGGCTGTGAGGTGACGGCCGCGCCAGTGAGCGACACGCCGATGGTCGTCACCCTCGAGCAACTGCGCCCCTACGAGCTCAATCCGCGCGTCATCCGCAACCCGCTGTATGACGAACTCAAAACCTCGATCCGCGAACGCGGCCTGGACCAGCCACCCTCCATCACGCGCCGGGCGAATGAGCAGCACTTCATCATCCGCAGCGGCGGCAACACCCGCTTGAGTATCCTTGGCGAGCTCTGGCAGGAAACCCGTCAGGAACGTTTCTTTCGTATCCATTGCCTGTTCCGTCCCTGGCAATCCGAGTCACATGCCTTGCTCGGGCACTTGGCCGAAAGCGATTTGCATGGCCAGCTCACCTTCATCGAGCGGGCCCTGGCGGTGGCGAAACTCAAGGACATGTTTCAGGAGCCTGGCGAATCCCTAAGCCAACGTGAGCTCTCCACGCGCTTGAGCCAAGGTGGATACCCTGTCTCGCAATCGCATATCAGCCGAATGTTCGATGCGCTGGAGCATTTGCTACCGGCCATTCCTCAGGTGCTGTATGCAGGTCTCGGCAAACCAGCCATTGATCGGCTCATCACGTTGCGGCGCCGAGCGGAGTCGACCTGGAACCAGTACTTCGGTGACGTCCAACAGTTCGCGCTGCTGTGGTTGGAAGTGCTGTCGGTGTTCGACGGTGATCAGCACGAGCTGGATCCGAGTGAGTTGCAAGACGAACTGATTGCCAAAATGGCAGTGATCTTGAAGCAGACACCTCGCCTGCTGGCCCTGGACATGCACCAGGAACAGCGTATCCCGCCTCCCCCATCGGACAACCCTCAACCTCTGCCGCAAGATCTGGCAGGCGAGCCCGCAAGACTGTCGCCCGCAATCGAGGGCGCCTCTGAAACATCAATCGAGTCGCCGAGTCCAGATCAAGGGCGGAGTGGCGTCGACACTTCGTCGGCGCAAGAACCACGCCTACCCCACATACGCCAAGCGCTGAGTGACGAGACGCTCTTTGAGAAGCATCCAGACGGCATTGATATCGGTCAGCCACCAGTGAGCTCGTCTTCACCACGTGCCCCTTCACTGCATGACATCTGCGCCTTGCGTGAGAGCTGCGCCGCACTGGCGGCCGACCTTGCCGCGTATGCCGATGCCGGCGCCTTGGTCAGTCCACACGCGGACGGTCTGGGGTTCACGCTGTCACCGGAGCACGGCGAGCTAATCAGCCCGCGGCACACCGGCATTCAGCTACTGCTCTCGGCCCTGCTGCGCCTACAGGATGATGTGACCTGGAAACAACGCCTGCAGTTGCCAGCCGCGCTATTTGGTCAGTTGCTGATCGGCGCCTATGACCTGCCGTCTGCCGAGCGCCCTGCCCTGACGGTCGGCCTTGAACGACTACCCGACGCCCAGCTGGAGCAGCTGTTCACGCTGATCCGCCACGCCCGGCAGCTGATTGATCTGACGCTGTCATCCACTCGTTAACGTGAGGAGCTGCCTCATGACCACGACCTTCAATCTGTTGAACCATGCCATGTTGAACCAGGTGCTGCATGAGCTCCGCCATGGCCGCCTGCAGCGCTGTAAAGCCCTGGGGTTGGCCGATGAAGACATCGAGGTCCTGCAGTCGCTACCACCCACCACCTTGTCCCACCTAGCGCACTCATCGATCGCCTGGGTGGAGATCAAGGTCGACACGACCGTGCTGCGACGCCTCATCGCCCAGGCCGAACGCGACGAGCAGAACGAGCGGCTGATCAACCGCGCGCTCAAGTTGGGCGCGAGCTCCAGTATCATGTACCGCTGCTTTGGGTTAGACCATTCGGAAACCGCGCTGCGTCGTCGCGTGCTGAAAATCGAGACCCTCCGCGGCCGTCCGGTTCAGCTCAGCGAAGCGCAGGAGCATGCCGTGTGGAACCGCTGGAGCCAACTGCGAGAGGAAGATCCGGATAACGATCCGCTGGACACGATGATGATGCTGGCGGAGGAACAACACATCAGTCTGACCTTGGTCTGGCAACAGGTCGAATTGTACGGAGGTGCGCCATGCTGAGCTTCTACGAGGTCGACTGGCAGGATGTGGTGCGCCAGTGTTATGACGCGCTCCGGCGCCGCTTGGAGTGGCAGGCGGCGCAGGCGCAACTGGCCGCCTCAACTGCGGAAGCACCGCTACGCACCATTTACTACGGCGACAACAATCCATTGCCGCAAGCGTTGCTGCTCGATTGCCGGCTGACACCGCTGGAGCGCAACACCTGGCAGGTATTGCGCTGGCTGATCACCGAGCGCCAAGTGAAAACGCCCCGCTATCAGGACCTGCAGCCCTACCTGGCCACTAGTCCCTGCGGCACCCAAGCGTCGCGCGAAACCATCGCGCGGGCGCTCAACGTCTTACGCACCACTCGCTGGCTCAGCCTGGTAGACCGCTCACGCGATGCCCAAGGTTGCCTACGGGGCTGCATCTACGTGCTGCACGGCGATCCGTTGACCCCTGCCGAGCAGCTTGAGCTGGACGGCGGCTATGCGTTGCTGCTGCAGCAGAACCTCACCCACGCCACTAAAGGTGTGCGAGATGTCACCCAGCATGTGATCCAGGAGATCCAGGCTGACCCGCAGGTCGCGCAGGTCGATAAGGAAAAGCTCACCTCACCGGTACCGCCGGTGCAGCAGCAATCACTGCCTCTGCTGAGCGAGGGTGCAGAAAATCCCGAACCTGGAAACCGCCACCCCGTTCGGAATGTACGCGCCACGACAGTCGATTCCGAACCCTGCGCCAATGCACCGATTTCGGCTGTGGTTCGGAATGCCGACGCCGGCCGTACAGTACCGAAAGACAAAAGCAAAAAAAGTACAGTACTGGCGCAGGTAGAATTCGGCCGAGCCCACTGGCCTGCAGATCTACCCCTAACCCCAACCGAGCGGCGCATGGCCACCCAGGCGATGCGCCAGCTCGAGCCAGAACAGCAACAAGCGGTCATCAATGAAACAGCGGTGCGGTGCGCCCGCGGCGAGATCCGCAAACCGGTCGCCTACCTGATGGGCTTGATCAAGCGCGCATGCCAAGGGGAGTTCACCTTGTGGGCCGCTCGCGCCGAGGCGACTGTACCAGCGACCGCGTCTCCTCGCGCTCCGAAGTCGGAGCAACCCAGCGAGCGGCCACTGCGCAGCGGTCACCGCACCGTCTCCCCACTCGCCCTCGCCTGCTTGGAGAACCTGAAGCGACGCTGTCGCGGCGTCGGTGCGCCCACATAGGACTGGACTCGTGTGGAACCAATGCCAGTGCCATCAAATCCAGGGAGATCCGCTGCCTGAAAATGCGAGCACACCACCTTCGCGTTGATCCGGGATGAACCTCACGGATCAGTTCATCGTCGGTGTCATTCCGACGGCGAGGTACTGGCGATGGTCGATCATTATCAGCTCAACCTGGGCTCTCTGCGCAGCAGCATCACCCTCACCCTGCACACCCATCATGCCGCCCGGCTGTGGCAGGGCCGCATGGCCCGCGAAGGCGTACACCCGATCATGGGCATGGCCGGCTACATCAGCGTGACCAACCTGCTCAAGCACGCGAGCAGTCAGGATGACCCGTATGCCGACTGGTTTATGCTGCAACTGGAGGACAAGCTGCTGCAGGGCAAGGCCGAACTACGCACGCTGACCGAGCAGGTCAGTCGCGTGGAGCGCGATCTGCCCAGCCAGGTCGATGTTGGCGACAACCTCAACATTCACCCCGTTAACTTGCCGCTGTTCATCGGCAGCCAGCTCGGCTTTCTCGCGGTTTACCTGCTGACTGACTATGACACCTTGGTGCGCCGCGTGCTACTGGCCCATCACACCGCCTTGGTCGGCCGCAGCGACATGGAAATCTGGATCGATCGTGGCGCGCATCTGCTGCGCAGCCTGTTCGGTCTGGCACAGCGTTACCGCCTGGCCGGGGTCAGCCGGGATGATATGGCCGCCAACAACGCCCGCGCCCGGGAAGCCATCGACAAGTTCGGCATCCCACCGCAGGACATTCTCGAGGGCCGTCGTCGATCCCAATTCTCCCCACCCATCGCGCGCGGCGCCACGGCGTCGGTAACTGATCAGACGGATGCGCCGGAAGCCGAGGTACAACCCGCGCAGGACGTTCCGTCCGAAGGGGGTGAAGCGTGACCCTGGCCGAAGCGATCGCCCGACGTTTGTCAGCGGATGCCTATCGCGAGCTCGAACAAGGTGCCTCCCTAAAAGGCCTTTTAAAGCCTTTTAAGGGTAAGGGGGAGTTGCAGCAGTTCGCCGAGACGATCCTGCGCCTGCGCACCGAGCTCGCCGGACTGATGGGGGCGATGCTGGCCATCATGGCGCAGCCGCCCTTCTCGCTGCTGGACCTGCGACTGGTTGTCCAGCACAGCGCCACCGGCACCGACTTCTTGCGCTGGCGCAGCCCGGATTTCCAGCGCATGGGGGTACAGGTGTGGCAGCAAGCGATGGGCCATTCGCATCTGACCCCAGTGCTACGGGAGGCGCTGTACCAGTTGGAGGTCAACCGCGTCACCCTGAACCTGCAGATGAGCAGCCTGCAGTCGCTGTATCGCCAGGCCGTGACCGGCGTCAGCAAGATGCAAGCCGCCGAGACCACTTTCCAAACTTCCAGTTCCCCCACCGAGGAGTAGCAAACATGAGCACGTTCTTTGTTGGTGAAGGCAACATCGGCAGCGCCCCGGAGTTTCAGGAGTTCAACAGCACTCCGGAAGAACCGCGGCGCCTGTTGCGGCTGAATGTCTATTTCGACAATCCGGTACCGCGCGAGGGCGGCTACGAGGATCGCGGCGGCTATTGGGCTCCCGTTGAGCTCTGGCACCGCGACGCCGAGCACTGGAGCACCCTGTACCAGAAAGGCATGCGCATCCTGGTCGAAGGCCGGACGGTCAAGGATGAGTGGGAGGACAGCGAGGACAACGCGCGAGTGACGTTCAAGGTGGAGGCCCGGCGCATCGGCATCCTGCCGCACCGGCTGGCCTCGGTATCCATGCGTGAAAAGGCCAATGAAAGCAGCGGCTCCGGACGCAAGGGGGCTAGCAAGAAAACCCCACGCAAGACCGGCTGAACGGGGGGGCCTCGGAGGAATCACGGCCTGCAGCGCGATCCCCCTGAGGGCACGAGGCCCGTTCGGCGCACAACGCTGGATCCTGCTGGTCGATTCAATCCCGCCGGGCGTTCCCGCGCCGGTCACCCTCCAGCAGCTGCGACACCTCCGCCAGGTACTGGTCCAGGGCAAGGAACGCCCGCCAGTGTGCCGGGTTTTCCTGCACCCAGGCGATCAACCTGGCGCGCGCCTTCCGATTGCCGGGCTCCAGGTGCGTAGCCATGAACAACTCGTAGGCCTTGATTGCTAACGCATCTGCCTCACGCTCGTTAGATTCGTCCAAGTCGTAAGCTCCATTTTGACGGGCGGGTTATCACACTCAATTTAGCTGATACGCCTCATAGGGTTGCCAGTCAACCTAGCGAGGCGTTCATATATTCGGGTTGCTGGTCAACCATATGGGTCGAATTGGAGAGCGCCCCCGTTGCCAGCCAAAGAGCCTAGCCCACAACACATCGGTCGCCAGTTGGCGAAATATCGCCGCGCACGTGGTTTGACCCAAGAGCAAGTCGGTGAGCGTCTGGAAATCGGCGCCGAAGCCGTATCGCGCTTTGAACGTGGCGTGGTCGAACTGACCGTCAACAAGCTGCTGCAATTGGCCGATATGTACGGCTGTCCCGCCGATGAGCTGCTGCTGGCCATCAGTCCTCGCCCCCAGGACCAAGGCCAGAGAATTGCCTCCCTGATCAAGGAACTTGGCGAAGCCGATAAAAAGTTTGCCCTGGAGTTTCTGCAAACGCTGGCCGCTCACCTCGCGCAAAAGAAGTAACCTTTTACCTCCACTGACTCGCCGATATGATCTCGGCGCATTCGGGTTTTCACTGGTTCTCCCACGCCACACCGCCACCCTGTCGGTACCCACCGAGAGGGCCCGCGTATGCGCCTGTTTATCTGCGAAAAACCATCTCAAGCCCGCGACATCGCCCGCGTGCTGCAGGCCAGCCGGCGCGGCGACGGCTATTTGCACGGCCAGGTGGTCACCGTCACCTGGTGCGTGGGCCATCTATTGGAAACAGCGCCCCCTGAGACTTATGGTGATTACAAACGCTGGTCGCTGGAGGACCTGCCGATCATCCCCACCCGCTGGCAGTCGGTGGTCAAACCCAAGGTCGCCAGCCAGCTGAAGGTGATCCAGCAACTGCTGCGCACCTGCACCGAGGTGGTCATTGCCACGGACGCCGACCGTGAAGGCGAGATGATCGCCCGGGAAATCCTCGAGCGCTGTCAGTATCAGGGACCGATTCTGCGCTTGTGGCTCTCCGCCCTCGACGATGCCTCGATTCACCGGGCACTGGGCACGTTGCGCCCGGGTGAGCAGACCCTACCGCTGTACCACTGCGCGCTGGCCCGCTCACGGGCGGACTGGCTGGTGGGCATCAACCTGAGCCGGTTGTTTACGCTGCTCGGGCGCCGCGCCGGCTTTGACGGCCTGCTGCCGGTGGGTCGCGTGCAGACGCCGACGCTGCGTCTGGTGGTCCAGCGCGATCGGGCGATAGCGAGCTTTATGCCTCAGCCGTTCTGGACCGTCGATGCTCAGCTTGAGGCCGACGGGACGGTCTTTCTGGCGCGCTGGCAGCCACCGACCGCCGCCTGTGACGAAGCCGGTCGCTGCATTGACGAAGCGCTCGCCCAGAGCGCGGCGCGGCGCCTGAGCCAGGGGGCTGCCCAGGTTCACAGCATCGAGGTCGAGCGCGTGCGCGAAGGCCCTCCGCTGCCGTTCGATCTGGGCACGCTGCAAGAGATCTGCTCGGCCAAACTTGGCCTCGGTGCCCAGGAAACCCTCACGGTGGCCCAAGCCCTGTATGAGACCCACAAGGCAACGACCTACCCCCGCACCGACTGTGGCTACCTGCCGGAAAGCATGCTGGATGAGGTGCCGCGCGTACTCCACGCCCTGGCGGCCGCGGCCCCTTCGCTGGGGCAATGGCTGAAAGAGGTCGATCCCAGCCGACGCTCCCGCGCCTGGAACAGCAGCAAGATCAGCGCCCACCACGGCATCATCCCCACCGCCGTGACGCTTGACCTGGCACAGTTCTCAGAGCGCGAACGAGCGGTCTACGCGCTGATTCGCGCCCGTTACCTTGCACAATTGCTGCCCGACCATGAGTACCTGAAAACCCAGGCGGTGTTGCACAGTGACGAAGAACAGTTGCTGGCGCGCGGCAAGCAAATCCTGGCCCGCGGCTGGAAGGCGGTGATCGACGAGGCCGACGGCAACGAACCCGTCGAGCCAACCCAACGCTTGCCCACCCTGCGCGAGTCGGCTGCGCTGGCATTGACCGACGCCACGGTCAACGCGCAGCGCACGCAGCCCCCCAAGCCCTACACGGAAGGCACACTGGTCAAGGCCATGAAAAACATCGCCAACCAGGTGGATGACCCACGGCTCAAACAGAAACTCAAGGACAGCTGCGGCCTCGGGACCGAGGCCACACGCGCGGCGATCATCCAGGGCCTGATCGATCACGGGTACCTGACCAAGAAAAAACGCAGCCTGGTCGCCTCCGCAGCCGCGCACACCTTGATCGAGGCGGTGCCGCCTGAGGTCGCCGACCCGGTGCTGACCGCACTCTGGGAACAAGCGCTGGATCGTATTGAGACGGGGCAGCTGAGCGTCGACACCTTCCTCGCCAAGCAGGCGCAATGGCTGACCCGGCTGGTACGTGGCCAGGCCTCGCTCACCTTGCCCCCACCGCCGACCAAAGGCCCGCGCTGCCCCGTGTGCCGCAGCGCCATGCGCCAGCGCAAAGGCCGCACCGGCAGTTTCTGGTCGTGTACTCGCTACCCGGAGTGCAAGGGTACCAAGCCGATCGCCAAATCCAAGCGCACCAAGCAGCCAGGTCCTTCGTGAGCGGGTATCCCTGACTTGACGGCGCGCCACAGCGCTGGTGTAGTGAGTTGGCTCTCGCCGCTTGGCGACCCCAGACCGATTCGCTCCGGGCAGCTCGGTCAGACTCGTAGAGTTCGGAGCCGCATTTCACTTTTTCTTCGGATTTCTCCCCAGCGTTCCAGGTCCCCAAGGTGGATGACCCGTGCGGCTTGTGTCAGGTCTCAGGGGTCATCCGCTTCGGCGACGATGCTCAGCACCGGTGCCCGCCGGCGAAACACTGGGCACCTTTTGTGCGCGGATGCGTGCCAGTTGATTCCGGCCCAGGCCACGACAAGGGTCGGTTGATCCAGGTGGATCGACAGCGGAGGTTTTGCGATGGACTCCGGTGTCACCCTACCGGGTCAAGGGTGGTCTAGCTCTTCCTAGCCTGATGACCGTCGGGCTATTTTTTCATCACCCAGAATCCACTGAGTGCCACCCACTTCCGCCCGCCCAAGCCTCCCCCAATCCACTGTTGACGGGCCGTTGGCGCCGTTTTATAGATGAACTGCACACCGCTGTCGCTGACAGCGCCCAGGTAGCCGGAACCTTCAAGGCTACGCCCGTTTCGGGTGGTTCTCCCCCAGTGCGATCAGCGCTCGGCAGCTCGCACGGTCACTGATCTCTCGGTGATGAGCGCCCTTCTACCGATCACGCTTTCTTTGCACCTCCCCCTTGCGGAACTCACCAGCCGCCAGGGCCGGTGGATGTCCGCGTTTCTGCTAAACAGGAGATCCACCATGACGACTGCAAGCAATAATGCTCCCACCACCTACTTCAACCTGCACACCCAAGGCATTGGTTACTTGAACCGCGTTCGCGAGGTCCCTGTACGTCGCGGGCAACCGTTCATGGCCTGTGACATTGCCGCCCTGCACGGTGCTTCGGACGACGTCGAGTACACCCGCTTCGACTGCAAGGTCGCCAGCGGTGAAGCCGAACGGCTGATCCGTGAACACCTGGAAGACGTCCGTGCTGAACGCAAGGTCCTGATCGCGTTTCGCATTGGCGACCTGTGGGTTGACCCCTTCCTGTACGAAAAAGGCGAGCGCAAGGGCCAACCCGGTGCCAGCCTGAAAGGCCGGCTGATCTTCATCGAGTGGATCAAGGTCGATGGTCAGTTCAGCTACCGAGCACCTGCTCGCACCGACTCCACCGCAGCTATTGACGGTGCAGCGGAATCGGACCCAGCAGACACCGTCGCCGAACAACGCCAACCCACCCCTGCCGTCGCGCGTCAATCCTCCGCCGCCCGTCAGCCTGCCTAAGGCACGTTGACCGCCACCAACAGGCGCTCCCACGAGCGCCTGTTGTCCACTCCCGTCGGAGGTGGTTATGGAAAGCTACTGGCTCTGCGAGGACTGCCTGCAAGCAGTCGCGTATGACGATTTCAGCGCGCTTTCGCTGTACTACAGCGAGGCTGAAGTCGAGCAACGCATCGCGCACTTGCGCACCGAACTGCAAGCCCTGATGCCACTGAGCGCCGATTTCGATCCGCAGACCGGCACCGGCATCAGGTCTTTTTCCACCCGACCGTGCGAGGGATGTCAGAGCCCGCTACACGGTGCCCGTCATCGCTTCACGCGTCTGTAAATCATGCACTTCACCCGCCTGGGGCACTCCCCCAGGGGGCGCTCCATGTCCCACGAGGAATTGCCCATGAACACTGCCCTGAACCTGGTCGACGCGCTCGACCCGGCATTGGCCCAACGCGCCCATGAGGATGCGCTGATCACCGAAGCCCTGCAGTTGCTGGATCAGCGTTACTTCCAGCGCGGCGAACTGCTGTTGACCCCCTCCGACGCTGCGGCCTATCTGAAACTGCGGCTCGCTCCTTACCAACATGAAGTGTTCGCGCTGCTTTGCCTGGACTCACGCCATCGCGTGCTGAGCTTTGACGAATTGTTCACCGGCAGCATCGACGGCGCCTCCGTTTATCCACGCGAGGTTGTCATCAAGGCGCTGGAACACAACGCCGCCGCCGTGATTTTCAGTCATAACCACCCTTCCGGTTGCCCGGAGCCAAGCTCCGCCGACCGGGTGCTCACCACACGCCTGACCGAGGCCCTGGCCCTGGTTGAGGTGCGCGTCCTGGACCACATCATCGTCGGTGAAGGCACCCCGCTTTCGCTCGCCGAAAACGGCTGGATCTGACAGCCATCCCTGCCCAGGAGGCCACCGCCAGTTCGGGGTGGCCTCTGCGCCGCTGGAGAGCCATCATGCACCCATCCTTTCGCAATCCCTTCCTTCGCGGCTTCCACGATCTCAGCTACGAACGCGTCGTCCAGATCCGTTATGCCGACGATTGTCCACCCTGCCACCGCCCTCTGCACCCGGCGCAATCAAGCTGCCCAACGAGGCCATCAATTTCCAGCCATGCGTGTTCGATGACGACTGCGCGGTCATCCCCGACGGCCAAACGGTTGCCCACCTGCCAACGACGGAATTCGAGTACCTGCAAGAGCGAGCTTGGCAACATTCACCGACAGGCTTCTTCGAGTGCTTCGAACTCCGCAGCAGCCATGCCGTGGGGTGCAAGCTGTACTCGACACCCTGGAGCATGAAGGCCGAAGGGCACAGCAGCTGCAGCGCCGACGAAGTCAGTGCACGCATGCGCGACGACCATGTCCCACCCGTGTTGTTGCAGCTGTTGCTGCTGGCAGGTTACGCCGACACCCGTTTGCTGATCTTTGACCCCGACGCAGCGCCGCCCCCGGAGCTGCCCCTATTCACTGAAGACTGACCCAAGGCGCCCTACAGGGCGCCTTTTTCATGATCGCTTCACGGTAATCCGGACGGCCAGATTCGGTTTTTCGGTAGGAGCGCGGCTGGCACTTTCGCCAAGGTGTCGGCAACTTCTGTCGAGACCCGGACATGCATACCCCCACACTCTCCAGCCTCGGACTGATGATCGCGCTGGCCGGCTGCAACACGCCGCCACCGGCACCCGCCCCAGCAACTCCAGCAGCGGTGCCGAGCTCATCGCCCAAGCAGCAACCGGTTACACCGGCCTGGGTCCGCCAGGACCGATACACCCTGGCCAGTACGCGGCCGACCCTGGAGCAGCGCCAGCCGCTGTATCAGTTGATCAACGTACAGATTGCCCCTGCCCTGCACGCGAACGTCGGTGAGGCACTGCGTCACGTGCTGCAACGCTCGGGCTACTCACTCTGCCCCAACAGCGCAGCAGTGAATCAGTTGTTTCGCCGCCCCCTGCCCGCGGTGCACCACCAGCTTGGGCCGATCTCGCTGCTGGATGCCTTGACCATCATCGGCGGCCCGACCTGGCAGCTCGACGTCGATCCGGTCGATCGGACCGTCTGCTACTCCCTCCGCTCGCCACAGCCCAAACCGCCCTTCTCGACACTGGAGATCGCGCCATGAAGGTCAACCATTTTCAGGCCCTGGTGATCGGCGCCCTGTGCCTCGGCGCCGCCGTGCTGGCTGGCGAAACGTACAACCAACACCAGCAATTGGCCGAACTCCAGGCCGCCGCCCGCAGTGCCCCCGCCGACCCGGCGCCCGCCTTGCGGCGCGACGTCGATGCGCTCGGCAATATCCTCGCGACACTGCAACCGCAGGTGGCGGCGTTGGGCGACGCGAAACGTCAACATGCCTCGGTGCAGACGACGCTCAGTCAGCAGTTAGATGCGATGGCGGCGTCGCTGAAGGCCGTTCAAGCGGCACCAAGTGGGCCGAGCAGCGCCGATTTCAGCGCACTGGAACAGCGGCTAGGCAAGACAGAAATAACGCTTGAAACCCTGTCGGCACGAGCTGCCGTGCCAGCGACAGAGAACACACGGCCGCCGGTCTCCAGCGGCCAGAAAGCCAAGGCCAAAGCCATCGCCCCGCCGTTGACCCTGCTGGGTATCGAGACCCGGGGCGTGGTGAGGTTCGTTGCAGCCCTGCCCGCCGGTGCCCATTCGCTGTCGACCGTGCACCTACTGCAACCCGGCGACAGCCTCAACGGCTGGCAGCTGCGCGCGATCCGCGGGGACCAGGCCGTGTTCCACGTCCCCGGCCTCGGCGATCGCACACTGCCCCTGCCGTGAAGAGATGTTTATGCTTCGGCTCTCCGCCCTCTCGCTGATCCTGCTCCCCACCTGCCTGCTGGCAGGGCCGGGATGGAGCGCTCCGAACGCAGTAGGGCCCGATCAACGCTACAGCGAGCAGACACTGCTGGATCGGCAGTCTTCGGTCACGATGCAGGCCAAGGCCTGGGGACTGACGGATGACGAATGGGCCAAATTCGAGCGCCTGCAGACCGGGCCCCGCCACTACTGGTCGCCGCAACTCGATCCGCTCACCACCCTGGGTGTAGAGGCCGACTCGGACCAGGAGCGGCAGCGCTACGCCGAACTGCAGGTTCGTCTCGAAGCCAAACGCGCCGAACGCGAGCTGGCTTACCAGAAAGCCTACACCGCCGCCTGGGCGCGACTCTTTCCGGGGATGCTGCCAGTGCAGGGCCTGACCGACGAGTCAGCAACATCGAGCAACGCCCGCTTTGCCCTGTTCGTGGAAGAACGCTGTCCAGCCTGCGTGACCAGTACCAAGGAGTGGCTCCGCGTCGGCGCTCGCCTGGACGTGTACTTGGTGGGCAGCCAGGGTGACGATGCGCGTCTCCGACACTGGGCGCGTGGCGCAGGCATTACGCCCGCCCAGGTCAGCAGCGGCCAGGTCACCCTCAACCACGACCGCGGCCGGTGGTTCGCCCTGGGCGCCACCCGCCCCTTGCCGGCGCGCTTTCAGCAAGAGGACGGGAAATGGCTGCGCATCGACTGATCCTCGCGCTGGCCTTGACCGGCGTAACCGTCGTCCAAGCGGACGTCCTGCCTCCGCCCGCGTACCAGTTGGCCGCCGCGCGGGCCGGGATTCCCGTCTCGGTGCTGTTCGCCATCGCCCTGCAGGAGAGCGGCATCCCGCTGCGCGGTCACCTCATGCCCTGGCCCTGGACCTTGAATGTCGCTGGCACACCACTTCGCTTTGCCAGTCGCGATGAGGCCTGTGCCACGCTCCGAGTGGAACTCACCCGCCATGACCCCAAGCGCATCGATGTCGGACTGGGACAGACCAATCTCGGTTATCACCCTGACCGCTACCCCAGCGCCTGCGACGCACTCGATCCGCGGGCTAATCTGGCCGTCACCGCCGAACTGCTGCGCGAACACTATGTCAACACCGGTGACTGGGTCGTGGCGGCCGGCCGTTATCACCGGCCGGCCGGTGGCGTGCCTGCGGCGCGCTACCGCACACAATTCAGTCGGCACTGGCAGCGCATCCAAGCGATCGCGTCCGTTCGTGGAGGGTCACAGCCATGAGGCTATCGCGCCTGGCGGCGCTGGCCATCTGTCAGTGGCTGACCCTCGCTGCGTTCGATGTCCTCGCCAATTCCCTGCCCGATGCGGCCTTCGAGTCGCCCGCCCCCGACAAGACGCCAGATCCACGCGCGCTGAACTGGGTGCTGCCGGTGCACAGCGCGCGCCTCACGCCAGGCGCCGTGCCGCGTAGAGCGTTGAACCTGTCAGGCATCACGCCGTTGTTCCTGGTCGGGCAGGACGCCGATTCCTTGGAGTGGTTGTCGCGGCATGCGCAGGCCCTCCAGGACCTAGGAGCCAGCGGTCTGGCGGTCGAGGTCGCCGACGCCCAGGCTTTGCGCCGTATTCAGGCGGCAGCCCCCGGGTTGAACATCTGGCCGGTAAGTGGCGACGACATCGCCGAACGGCTGGAGCTGGAGCACTACCCAGTGCTTATCACGCCCACCGGCCTGGAACAGTGAGGGACCTTCATGGTTGACCATGCGATGGAGTCTCTGCTGCGCCCCGCGGTGGAACTGTACACCGTGGGCATCTGCGCCGGTGCCGGCGCCCTGTGCTTGCACTCGCCCTGGGCAGTGGCACTGTCACCTGAGGTGGGTATGGGCATGGCCCTGGCCTACTCGGCATTGGGCATCAAGCGGCTGAACGAGGCCCTGGTCGTCCTGCGCTATCGGCGCAACATTCGCCGCCTGCCGCGCTATTCACTGACCAGCCGACAGATTCCGGTGAGCCGCAAGCGCCTGTTCATGGGCCGTGGCTTTCGTTGGACTCGCCTGCATACCCAGCGTCTGCTCGAAGCTCAAGACCCGGCGCTCGCCCGCTATGTGAACCAATCGGTTGCGTATCAGTGGGCCCGGCGCCTGGAGTGTCTGCTGGAAAAGGCGCCGCCAGGACTCTCGCTGCTGCCCCGAATGACCGCATGGGACAGCCCACTGAATCCGGTGCGTCCGCTGCCACCGGTCGGCGGTTCGCCGCTGCTGCACGGCGTCGAGCCGAAAGAGCAGGAAGCCACCTTGCCGCTGGGCGAACGCGTGGGGCATACCTTGGTGTTGGGGACCACGCGGGTCGGCAAGACGCGCTTGGCCGAGGTCTACATTACTCAGGACATCCACCGGCCGACCCAGGAAGTGGTGATTGTCTTCGACCCCAAGGGCGACGCCGACCTGCTCAAGCGCATGTACGTGGAAGCTCGGCGCGCCTGCCGCGAGCACGAGTTCTACGTGTTCCACCTGGGCTGGCCGGAGATCTCCGCACGCTACAACGCCATCGGCCGCTTCGGCCGCATCTCGGAGGTTGCCACCCGGATCGCCGGGCAGTTGAGCGGCGAAGGCAACTCCGCAGCCTTTCGCGAGTTCGCCTGGCGTTTTGTGAACATCATTGCCCGGGCTCTGATCGAACTGGGCCGGCGTCCGGACTACCTGCAGATCCAGCGCCACGTGGTGAACATCGACGCGCTGTTTATCGAGTACGCTCAACACTTTTTTGCCCACCACGACGCGCAGGCCTGGGAAGCGATCGTGCAGATCGAGGGCCGCCTCAACGAGAAGAACGTACCGCGACACATGATTGGCCGGGAAAAGCGCGTGGTCGCCATCGAGCAGTACCTGACGGCCAAGCGCATCTTCGACCCGGTGATGGACGGTCTGCGCTCGGCCGTGCGTTATGACCGCACCTATTTCGACAAGATCGTGGCCTCGCTGCTACCACTGCTGGAAAAGCTCACCAGTGGCAAGACGGCGCAACTGTTGGCCCCCAACTACGCCGACCTGGACGATCCGCGACCGATCTTCGACTGGCTGCAGGTCATCCGCAAACGCGGCATCGTCTATGTCGGCCTGGATGCACTGTCCGATGCCGAAGTCGCCGCCGCCGTCGGTAACTCGATGTTTGCCGACCTGGTCTCCGTCGCGGGGCATATCTACAAGCACGGCATCGACCACGGCCTGCCAGGCTCCTCCAGCGCGGCAGACAAGGTGCCGATCAACCTGCACGCCGACGAGTTCAACGAGCTCATGGGCGATGAGTTCATCCCGCTGATCAACAAGGGCGGCGGCGCGGGTATCCAGGTCACTGCCTACACCCAGACCTTGAGTGACATCGAGGCGCGCATCGGCAGCCGGGCCAAAGCCGGCCAGGTGATCGGCAACTTCAACACTTTGCAGATGCTGCGGGTTCGGGAAACCGCGACTGCGGAACTGCTGACCAATCAACTGCCCAAGGTCAATGTGCAGACGCGCACCCTGGTCTCCGGCGCAACGGACACCGCAGACCCCGAAGCTCGCACGGACTTCACCTCGTCCTCGCAGGACCGTGTCACCACCACCGCCGTGCCGCTGATCGAACCCGCACACATCATCGCCCTGCCCAAGGGCCAGATGTTCTCGTTTCAGGAGGGCGGGCAGCTGTGGAAAGTGCGTATGCCACTGCCGACGCCGGCGAGCGACGATGCGATGCCAGCGGATCTGCAGACCCTGACCGCAAGCATGCGTGAGTCCTACAACGCCAACGCGGGTAACTGGTGGACCAGCGTCGGAGGTGCGCCAACGGTCAACTTCGATCCCGAGATGCCACCGCCTGAGCGTAGACGCGCATCGTAAGCGCCCCGGTATTAACCGCGTAGTGGAGAGCCCATATGCCCACCACCCCAGCCAGCCCACCTGCTGCACAGAAACGTCCGGGGCTCATCTTCGGTACGGTCGAGCTGAGTTTTCGGCTGCTCGGCCTGCTGTTCGCCTCGCTGGTGTTCTCCATCGTGTTGGAGTTCGTGGGCATGCTGTGGTTCTGGCCAGAACAGGGCTGGCATCACAGCCATGCCATGTGGCTGACTGAGCTGGGCTGGCTCAGTGACCATTTCAAGAGTTCGCTGCTCGTGCAAGAGCCGGCGCAAGCGACCGCCAAAATCCTTGAGCGCCTGAACGACTGGTTTGTGGTCCGCTCCGGATGGGCGCAATCCGACGCCCAGCTGAAGCTGCTCAGTCGCGAGGCGTCGCTGCAGGGGCAGTTTGCCCAAGTCTACGTAGTGGCCAAGGACTACCTGCTGGCAGCACTGTTTACAGTCTTCACTTTCGTGGTTCGCCTGGCCGTCCTCACCCTGGCCACGCCCCTGTTCTTGCTCGCCGTGGTCACTGGTGCCATCGATGGTTTGATGCGGCGCGACCTGCGCAAGTTCGGGGCGGACCGGGAGAGCAGCTTTGTCTACCACCGCGCGAAGCGAACATTGCTGCCGCTGCTGCTGAGCCCGTGGGTGATCTACCTTTCTCTGCCCTGGTCACTCAACCCCAACTGGGTCTTGCTGCCTTGCGCCGCGTTGCTGGGGTGCATGGTGGCGATCACTGCTGCGACGTTCAAAAAGTATCTTTGATTGGCCGCCAATCGACCCTCTATAGACGCTCGCAAATGCTTCACCCGTCGATCGATTTCGGGCTAGATTCCAACGACCCGATTAGGATCGGATTGAACCTGTGCTTGGAGCGCGTCAATGATCGAGCAAGACTCAAAACTTCAATCGACAACACTGATTGTGTGCTTGCTAACACGGCGCGCTGACAGTGCCGAGGAGGTTTTATGAGCGGCGAAAAATCGAGCGAGATGCTGGAGGGACTGTTCAATCTGGTCACGGAGATTCGGCCAGCGCTAACACCCAGCTCCAGGCTGTCGAACTACGAGACGAAAATGCTCCGTGACCAAGGCGTGACAATCACTGATTTCGGGGACTACGCGCTGCTGACCGAAGACCGCCACTATGGCCAGATCGAACACTACATCGAGTGGCTGGCCGAGCAGGTGGAGATCCCCGCCAGAAGCTTGCTGTTCCGGCCGCAGCACCTTGGGGATGACACCTTTGGCTTTATCGGTTTCCAGCTAACGGACGCAGTCGGTCTGCTTATTTACATGGAACACCTCGGAATCATGGTTTCCGCCGAGCTGCTGGTGAATGCGCTTTTGCCAGGGCTCGAGTCGCGCACACTGCTTACTGCATCCAAACATTCAATTTTGACCTACAACCTGTGGGCCGGCAGGCGCTGTATGGTCCTACGCTCAACGGCAAAACCCGAACCGGGTGCAAAGTCGGAGCATACGTTCCGAAGCCCTGCGGGCTACCGCTACAAGCTGGTCAGGCAGGCTGGGCAGGCGCGTTCTTTGGAAGTGAGAGGTCCCAAGCACCGGGAGCTTAAGCAGGAAAATATCGAATGTGGCTACTGCGGATTGTCATACCTGTCCAACACGCCGTCTGAGACCAGGGTGCATCGGCAAGTCCATCGGCGTGCAGCACAACTGTTGGATCCTGTTCCGAACGTCCGACTTGCCAAACGCCTGGCGAAAACGGGCCACCTCATCGCTATCGAGACCCAGGCGCCCATGTGGATGCAAAAGGAGGTGTACCGGCGGGCTGTCAAATTCAAGCGCGAGTTCCGCTATGACTTTGTTCAGTGGGCTGGGGACGATGTGAACCCAGTGAAGAGTGGCTGGCATGGTTACCTGTTACCAGCCGGTCCAGACGGTACCATCGCCGGTGCATGTGCATTTTCGAAGGTACAGCCGGGGCCGCGCGACGAAGAGTGGACGCTTGCATGGGTGTGGGTCGCCCCCAAATTCCGCAGCCAAGGGCTGTTGACTGCACACTGGCCTGGATTCGTTGAGCGGTACGGAGATTTTTTCATCGAACCACCAATGTCGGACGCGATGCAGAAGTTTGTTCGATCACACGGCACTGAACACCAAGTCGCCTACCTAAACGACTATGAAGTAGCGACTCAAACCGATCTTGAGAGGCCGGCCCCAGCCGTTGAGTAGGTTACCCCTTGATCTGTAGTCGCTTAGAGAGGACGCCATGGGCAGTTACGGTCGCACCGGGCCGAATTTTGGACGGCACGACCGCCTGCGTAGAGTTAGTCTCCAAGACCAGTACCGTCCCCTCCAACCCAATCTCAGTACTGCTCTGATTTTCTAAAGCGAAGGCTCGAAGATCCCTTTAATACACACCAAAAGCTGCCCGTTTCATCAAGGTGAATGCCAGATTCCCGGCTGGATTTCACCATGACACTTTTCCCCTACCCGTTACTGCTCGCCTGCATGGTAACGCTCGGTGCCGCTGCTCAAGACGTTCGCGAGCGCTCGGACCTGGGCCTAATGCAGCGGCAGATCACTGCCATCGAACAATTGGCCGACCGCGCGCGCAGCAGCTCTACCGATGCCCATGGGGCCCGCTATCGCTTCGACTATCCGAGGTTTGCAGCGGACCTCGAGCACGTGCGCCAGGGCATCAACAAGTACCTGTCGCCCGCCCGAGCGCAGCCGGCCGACCTGGCCGAGCTAACCGGCAATTATCGCGCCGAGGTGCCTCACCTGAGCCCGTCCGATGGGCATGACTGAAGCCCAACTCAGTGCGTTTTCCGCCGCTGCCGGGTTTACCCCGCAGCTCAGCTCGGTGCTGTGGCGCTCATCGGTGCTGGTGCTGGCGCTGCTCTGGTGCGCCTGGGCGCTGTGGACCGGCTACCGCGGCTGGGCGGCCGGCAACCTCAATTTCGGCGCGCTCGGCGGCAGCACGCTGCGCCTTGCCCTCGCCCTGATCGTACTGATGTTTTTCATGCTGTCGTAACTAGGAGGCCTTTGCCATGAACCGCTCCCATCGTTGCCACCGCCCGCTCACCATGCTGCGGGATACCTGTTCGCAAGCCCTCCTCGGCGGCCTAGTGCTGCTGAGCTCGACGCTCGTCTGGGCCGACCTGCCGACCATGGAAGCGCCGTCCCGCGGCGAAGGTTCGGGACTGATCGACACCATCAAGAACTACGCCTACGACGGCGGCATTCTGCTTGGGCTGTTGATCGCCACCCTAGCCTTCCTCGGCGTGGCCTGGCATTCGCTCACCGTCTACGCCGATGTGCAGAACCAGCGCAAGACCTGGAAGGACCTCGGCGCGGTGGTGGGTGTCGGCGCGCTGCTGGTGGTGGTGATCCTGTGGTTCCTCACCAAAGCCGCGACGATTCTGTGAGGTCAGCATGTCCGACACCCCTGCCACCCTGCCTGACGGCACGCTGATTTTCCTGCCGGAGCGCCTTAATCGTGCCCCGGCTGTGCTCCGCGGACTCACCAACGACGAGATGTGGGTGGCGCTGATCGTCGGCGCCGCGCTGGGCCTGATCCTCGGCGCGCCGTTGGCGGTCGCCACCACCTCCATCGCCACCCTCCCCACCTGCATGTTCCTGAGCATGGCGCTGGTGTTGCTCGGCGGCGGCAAGCTGCTGCGCCGAGCCAAGCGTGCTCGTCCCGAAACCTGGCTATACCGGCGTCTGCAGTGGCACCTGGCAGTGCACTGGGGTGTCGGCACTCATCAGTTGATCCTGCACTCCGGCCCCTGGACCGTCCGGCGTACGCGCCGGCATGTGAGGGGCGCCGCATGAGCCGCTTTCGTAACAAGGTGGATGCGCAGCAATCGCACATCCTCAGCCTACGCCTGGCCGTGGCGATCCTGGCGCTGTTGTGCGGCGCACTCTGGTACGGCTGGCAGTCCTCGCCCTCCGAGCTGACCATTCACGTGCCGCCCGATCTGCGTTCCGGCAGCACGCGCAAATGGTGGGATGTGCCGCCCGAAAACATCTATGCCTTCGCCCTGTACATCTTTGGCCAACTCAACCGTTGGCCCTCCGATGGCGAAGTCGATTACCACCGCGCCATCTTCGCCCTGCAACCCTACCTCACCCCGGCGTGCAAGACCTTCTTCGACGGCGACTTCGAGTACCGCAAAGCGGCGGGCGAGCTACGCGGCCGGGTGCGCGGTGTGTACGAAGTGCTGGGCCGCGGCTACAGCGACGATCCCAATTTGCGGGTGAAGCAGCTGGATTCGCACAGCTGGCTGGTCAAGCTCGACCTCAATGCCGACGAGTACTACGCCGCCGAGCCGGTGAAGCGCGTGGTCGTTCGCTATCCGCTGCGGGTGGTGCGCTTCGATGTCGACCCCGAGCACAACAAGTGGGGCCTGGCCCTGGACTGCTACGAAGGCACACCACAGAAGCTGACGCTGCCCGGAGGTGAGTGATGATGCGTGTCTTGATCCTGATCCTGGTGTCGGTCGCCGGCTGGTGCTCAACCGTAGGTGCCGTCGAGGTCAAATACTGGGACCGCCTGCCGCTGGCCGTCCCGCTTACGGTGGGCCAGGAACGCATCCTGATGCTGGATGAGGATATCCGTGTCGGGCTGCCGAGTGCAATCGCCAGCAAGCTGCGCGTGCAGTCCGTCGGCGGCACGGTGTACCTGCGCGCCGCGGAAGCCCTTCCTCCTACCCGGCTGCAGCTGCAGTCGGTGAAGTCGGGGGACATCATCCTGATCGACATCGAAGCGCTCGACGGCAATGAGTCGCTGGAGCCGGTCAAGATCGTTGCCCAGGCCCAAACGTCGGACGTGGAAACCGCGCAGGGATCAGCACCTGCTGCGACCCCGGTACCGGTGGTGCTCACCCGCTATGCGGCGCAGAACCTGTATGCGCCCCTGCGCACCGTGGCCCCTCTGCCCGGTGTGCGCCGGGTACCGCTCAGCGAATCCACCGCGTTCAATACGCTGCTGCCTACCGAACGGGTGGCGATCAAGGGGCTGGCGGCCTGGCGGCTTGGCGACTACTGGGTGACTGCAGTGAAGATCGTGAATCGTGGACCCGGCAAGGTCTCACTGGACCCGCGTCATCTGCAGGCCACACTGTACGCCGCGACGTTCCAACATGCCTACCTCGGCCACGCCGGCACGCCTGAAGACACCACCGTGGCTTACCTCGTCACCCGCGGCGGCGACCTGCAGCACGCTCTGCTGCTGCCCCCGCCAGCACCCGAGGCTGCCAATCATGAAAGCTAACAGCCTGCTGAAGTGGCTTGTGCCCGGTGTCCTGTTGGGGATCGTACTGATCATCGGCAAATCCTGGGTGGCCGCGCCTGGTGGCCAGCCTGCTCATGATCCCGACAAGGCAACGCTCAGCCCGGAACAGGCAAAGGCTCTGGGCATCGCTGGCGACACCCCGCGCGACACCGTGGCCACACTGATCGGACAGGTCAAGGCGATGCGCAGCGAGATGCTGTCGTTGAAGAAAGGCAACGATACGCTGCAGACCGAGAACACCCGGTTACGCGCACGCGAAGGCAATATCGACACCCGCATCCAGAGCACGTTGAGCAGCGTCACCCAACAGGTCACCGAGCAGCGCCAGCAGGCCAACGACGCCCGGCAGAAGGCCGAGCAACAGCACCGCGAAACCCAAGGGCTGCTGTCCAGGCTCAAAGACCAGCTCACCGGCAAGCCCGCAGCGAAGTCCGACGTGCCAGTGGGTTTTGGCCTCGAGCCAGGTGACGAGCAGCAATTTTCGAGTGTTCCACCACCGGCAGACGCGGTGCAGTGGATCGAACCATCGAATGCGCGCGCCAGCCAAGAGGACGCCACCAAACCCGAAGGACCATTGTCGACACTAACGTCGAAATTCAAGGACCTGCACGGTCTGGATAACAACGCGATCGACCGTGGCCAGGTCCAGCTGCGCGCTGTCGCCAAAGGTGAACGCGATCTAGAGAGCGCCGAGGATCGGACCGTGGGTGCCAAACCCGTCTACACCATCCCCGAAAACTCGACGCTGATGGGCTCCATCGCCATGACCGCCTTAATCGGTCGGGTGCCGGTGGATGGTACGGTGAACGATCCCTATCCGTTCAAGGTGCTGGTGGGACCGGACAACCTTACCGCCAACGGCATCGACCTGCCCGACGTGGTTGGCGCGGTCATGAGCGGCACCGCCGCGGGCGACTGGACCTTGTCCTGCGTACGTGGCCAGGTCGAATCGATTACCTTTGTCTTTAGCGACGGCACCGTTCGCACGGTGCCGCAGCCACAGAAGGTTGTCAGCCGCAATCGCAGCAGCACCCAGACCTCGGACACCGAAAAGATCCACGGCGGCTTGGGCTACCTCTCCGATCCCTACGGCATTCCCTGCATCTCCGGCGAGCGCCGCTCCAACGCCCAGCAGTACTTGGGTAGCCAGAGCCTGATCACCGCGGCCGGCGCCGGCTTCGCCGCGGCTCTGGGCAGTGAGCAGAGCAACACCTCCTTCATCAACTCGGCCGGCGGTAGCCTGGGCCTGACCCAGAACAGCGGCAACAGTGCGCTGAACTCGGTCATCAGCGGTGGCATTGGCGACATCCGTGACTGGATCAACAAGCTCTACGGCGAAGCCTTCGCGGCCATCTACGTCCCGCCCGGGGCCAAGGTGGCCTTGCACCTGGATCACGAAATCAGCATCGACTACGAACCCAAAGGCCGGAGAGTAAATCATGAACGCCCATCCGTTTCGGTACTGGATCTGGATTAGCCTGCTCAGCCTGCACCTGGCCGGTTGCTCCACTAGCAAGGATGAAATGCTGCCCCACGGTGATCAAACCATGCTGGATATCTGGAACGGCAATGGCTCGGTTGGCACGAAGCAACAGCTGCAGGAGGCACGCAGCGAACTGCGCCGACCCGTGCTCGATCCAGAGCGCCTGATCAGCGAGCAGAGCGCCTACACCCGCACGGCCGCTAACGAGATCCACGCTCAGTTCCCGCGCCTGCCCAATCCAGACCTGGTCATGTACGTCTACCCGCACCTGGCCGGCACCCAGCAGACGCCGGTGCCCGGCTACTCGACGGTGTTCCCGCTATACGAGAAGGTCCAGTACGCGCTGCCCGGCGAGCGCCTGGAAGATCTGTGATGGCCGATGACGCGAATCGCGACCCGCCGCGCTGGAAGCCCTGGCGCGCGGCGCAGCGTCGGCGCGCAACCCTTGCCGATGAAGCCGCCCAGTACGCGCATAACCCCAGCTTCGCCGACCACTTGCCCTGGGTCGAATACCTTGAGGATGAGCAGTGTTTTCTGCTCGATGACAACCGTTCAGTGGGCGCCGTGTTTGAGCTGCAGCCGATCGGTACCGAGGGCCGTGAACCCGAGTGGCTGATGGCGGCCCGCGATGCCCTGGAAGATGCGCTGCAGGACAGTTTTGACGAACTCGACCAGGCACCCTGGGTGGTGCAGTTCTTCTGCCAAGACGACTGTGACTTTTCCCCGTACCTGGAGCGGTTGGAGCGCTACATCGCGCCGCGGGCTCGCGGCACGCCGTTCACCGAGGCCTTCCTCGCGTTGATGCAGGGTCACCTCGCCGCCATCGCCAAACCGGGCGGACTGTTCGATGACCATGTCGTGTCTCACCTACCCTGGCGCGGCAGCAATCGGCGGATTCGACTGGTGGTCTATCGCTGGCTGGGGGACCATGCCGACGACGACGGGCAGAACCCGGTTCAGCTGCTGAGCCGGACGTGTGAGCGCCTGGTGGCCTCATTGCAGGCCTGTGGGGTCAATCCTCGGCGGTTGACCGGGCGCGACTTCTACGCCTGGTTGCTGCCCTGGTTCAACCCGGCCCCTGCCCTCACCGGCGAATCACCCGCAGCGTTCTATCGACGCGTACCCTACCCAGAGGAAGATGACGAAGAGGGTCTGCCGCTGCCGTTCGACCACGATTTTGCCGAGCGACTGTTCTTCCAGGAGCCGCGCTCGGATAGCGACCAGGGCCTGTGGTATTTCGATCAGCAACCCCACGCGGTGATGGTGGTCGACAAGCTGCGCAAGCCGCCCCATATCGGTCAGCTGACCGGCGAAACCCGCAAGGGCGAGGCCTTGAACGCCTTGTTCGATCAGTTGCCCGAGCAAGCAGTCATGAGCCTGACCTTGGTGATCACGCCACAGGATGTGCTCGAGGAGCAGCTCAACCGACTGGCGCGAAAAGCCATCGGGGAAAACCTCGCCTCAACCCAGACCCGCCAGGACGTGGAAGAGGCCCGCGCGCTGATTGGGCGCCAGCACAAGTTGTATCGCGGCACCCTGGCGCTGTACCTGCGCGGCGCCGACGAACAGCAATTGCGCCAGCGCTCGATCCAGGCCGCCAATGTGCTGCTTGGCGCGGGCCTGCAACCGGTGCGCGAGGGCGATGAAGTCGCCGCGTGCAACAGCTACCTGCGCTGGTTGCCGATGGTCTATAACCCCGCTCGAGACACGCGCAACTGGTACACCCGGCTGTTGTTCGCTCAGCATGTCGCCAACCTGCTGCCCCTCTGGGGGCGCAGCATCGGTACCGGCAATCCAGGCATCACCTTTTTCAACCGCGGTGGCGCGCCCCTGTCGTTCGATCCGCTGTCACGCTTCGACCGCTCCATGAATGGCCACCTGCTGTTGTTCGGTCCGACCGGTGCCGGCAAGTCGGCCACGCTGGTCTCGATCCTGATGCAGGTCATGGCCGTGTACCGACCGCGGCTGTTCATCGTTGAAGCGGGTAACTCCTTCGGCCTGCAGGGCGACTACTTCGCCACCCTCGGGCTGTCCGTCAACAAGGTCCAGCTCAAGCCCGGCAGTGGTTTGAGCCTGGCTCCCTTCGCCGATGCCCGACGCCTGATCGAGCACCCCGACCAGGTCGCCAGCCTGTCGACCGAGGACCTGGATGAAGCCGCGCCGGACAATGACGAACAACGCGACGTGCTGGGCGAACTGGAGATCACCGCCCGCCTGATGATCACCGGTGGCGAAGCCAAGGAAGAAGCGCGGCTGACTCGGGCGGACCGCAGTCTGATCCGCGAGTGCATCCTCGACGCCGCCAGGCACTGTGCCGCCACCGAGCAGCAGGTCATGACGCGCCACGTTCGCGACGCGCTACGCCAGGTCGCCAGCGATGCCCACCTGCCCGACAAGCGCCGCGAGCGGGCACAGGAAATGGCCGAGTCCATCGACCTGTTCTGCCAAGGTTTCGAGGGCGTTCTCTTCGACCGGCCAGGCACCCCCTGGCCGGAGAGCGATGTCACGATTGTCGATCTCGCCACCTATGCCCGTGAGGGTTATGAGGCACAGATGTCGATCAGCTACATCAGCCTGATGAACACGGTGAACAACCTCGCCGAACGCGACCAGTACCTGGGTCGCCCGATCATCATGGTCACCGACGAAGGCCACATCATCACCAAGAATCCGCTGCTGGCGCCGTTTGTGGTCAAGGGCACCAAGATGTGGCGCAAACTCGGCGCGTGGTTCTGGCTGGCGACGCAGAACCTGGCCGACTTCCCCGACGCGGCGCAAACCATGCTCAACATGATCGAGTGGTGGATCTGCCTGAACATGCCGCCGGCAGAAATCGAAGAGATCGCCCGCTTCAAAAAGCTCACGCCGGCACAAAAGGCCCTGCTGCTTTCCGCGAGCAAGGCCTCGGGCAAATACACCGAAGGCGTGGTTCTGTCGAAGAATCTGGAGACACTGTTTCGCGCGGTGCCGCCGAGCCTGTACCTCGCCCTGGCCATGACCGAGCCCGAGGAAAAAGCCCAGCGCTGGCGACTGATGGAAGAGCACCAACAGTCCGAGTTGGACGCCGCTCTCCAAGTCGCGGCGGAGATCGATCGGTTGCGCGGCATGTCGTGAACACCCGAGCGCCGGCGATCTTCAATGGCCTTTTCAATCAACAAAAATCGGCATCAGTCCATTGATACTTCTGCGGCGACTTTACACAATTCGCGGCCCTCAACCCGGCGACTGACATAACCGATCACGCCGGGCTCGGTTTGTTCGCCGTCCTCTTCGGTCGGATCCGGGATGCTCAAGCTTGGCGCACGGATGCACACCGTTGCCACTTGTCGAGCGCTGCCCATGATCGTGACCGCCACCACCCGATGCAGATCGCCACAGTCTAGAAAGATTGGCCGTGGCCGAGCCTTCACCGCGGCGGTTCTGCTCGTCGCGGCCGAGCAGTGCCTGGCACTGACCACCCCGGTCATCATCGCCTCCGTCACTTCGCTGCAATGCCTGGAGTACCGAGTAGTCGGGATCTGCTACTGGCTGCTCTGTACGCCGTTTGGCTGCACAGTGAAGACCTCGCCCAAGGTCCGCCACTTTATTCCCGAGCTGGTGGTGTCGAGCTATTCCGACACCGGCGGCAATCCCTGGGGCGAGATGTCCACACTGTCGATGCCCACGCCGGCGTCGCAAGGGGGTGGCAACCTGATCACCCCGTCGCCGCAGCGCGATAATCTGCCGCGGTTCAAGAATGTTGACGGTATCGGGCATCCCGGCGGTTCAGCGCTGACGGCTCTGGCGCACAGCTTCGGCTATGCGTGCCCGAGTGGGGCGACTCCCCTTGCGCCGTACTACTTGAGCACACTCGACCCGCTGGCCTGGCGTCAGGCCGTTCCCGAATCCGTCTACCCACAGGCGCTCATTCCGGGCATGCGCGAGATTGGCAGCCAGGCACTCGGGAACCTGTGGGGCAGCGTCTACCCGCGGCACGGTTTTCTGGTGCAGCCTGACGATTTCAAGGCATCCGCCGTCATGGCTCAGCGCGCCAGCGACTTCATCACACGCGCCGGCCAACCGCATGTCTATTTACCGCTGCAGCCAAGGCCATCTCCCGGCTACTGGCCGCCGCAGCCGGTGATGGAGAACAACGTCAACAACCACCGCTGGCAATTGCTTACCCCGGTGATCCAGAGCACCTGCGCCATCTTCCCCAGTTCGACGATCCAGAGCGCTGATGGCGCCTATGCCTGGTCGCTATGGCGTCCCTACCGCTGCTGTCAGCGAATGGGCCAGACCTTCCTGTTCAGCATCGACTTTGATGGAGGCCAATGATGAATACCCTCTCGCTCGGGTTGGTGTGCGCCCTCGTAAGTGCCGTCGGCCATGCCGCCGAAAGCGGCTACCAGCTCAGCGACCAGGCCCAGGTCCTGGATGACCGCGTGATGTACACCATCGGCGGCGGATCGGCGACGGGATCCCCCTCCTCGCTCTACCGCCCGAATGGGCTTGGTGTGGGCATGTCCTGGCGCGCGAACATGATGTGCGGAAACATGAACCTCTCCAACACCCTGCAGAACCAGCTCAATGGCGCCACCCAAGGCTTCCAGCAGATCATGGGCAACGTCATCCAGAATGCCACGCAGGCCGTGATGTCCCTGCCGGCGATGATCATCCAGCGCGCCAACCCCGGCCTGTATGAGCTACTGAGCAACGGCGTGCTGCAAGGGCGTATCGACTTTGACCGTTCAAAGCTCACCTGCCAGGCCATGGCGGGAAAAATGGCCGACAAGGTCGACCAGGCCGGCTGGGGCGCACTGGCGCAGAACCAGGAGATGCAGCACAACCTCGAGCAGTCCGACGGTGATGCTGTGATGGCGGTGAAGGACACCGAAACGAACAACGGCAACAACGGCGTCAGCTGGGTCGGTGGGCAAAAAGCCGGTGGCAACGGTCAGGAACCCATTCGGGTGACCTCGGACGTCGTCAAGGCAGGTTACAACCTGCTGCACAACCGGACCGTCGAGGACACCTCGGCCGTCGGCTCCGGTTGCCAGAATGGCGCCATCTGCCAGGCCTGGTCGAGCCCCGAGGAAGCCTCCGAATGGGCCTCCCGAGTGCTTGGTGAAACCGAGGTGGAAACTTGCGACGACTGCGAGACGCTGCGCGTTACCGCCGGGACAGGCCTGTCGCCGCTGATCCAGGAAACCTACACGGAGCACCTCGAGGGTCTGCAACGAATGTTGTCGGGCGCCGAGCAACCCACGCCGGAGAACCTCAACAAAGTCTCCAGTCCCTTGCTGCAGGTCTCCCGCGGCGTCATCGAGGGTCTGCGCGACGATCCCGACCAGAACCTGCTGGCCCGGCGCCTGGCCAGCGAGACCGCGCTGTCGAGCGTGATCTACAAGGCGATGCTGCTGCAGCGGACACTCCTGGCCGGCAGTCATGAACCTAATGTCGCATCGGCGCAGCCCGCCACCCACGCCCTCAACGGCAATGTCGAAACGCTGGAGCGCGAAATCCGCCTGCTGCAAACGGAGCTGCAGGTGCGCCAGTCGCTGGCCACCAACACCGCCAGCCTGGTCCTCGATCGCCATGCCGGCGGCGCCGATGCCTCCCGCAGCATCGATCAGCGCGATCCGGAGCCGGACCGACTGCACCGCGCCGACCAAGGTAGGAGCACGCCATGATGCAGTTTTCTGTGAAGTCCACGATCGCCCATGTGCTGCTAATCCTCAGCGCCATGGCCTTGATGCTCCTGATTGCCTGGATCGTACTGCAGCTGTCAGGTGCCCAGATTGATTGGTTCGGACAGGCGCACAGGGCTACACCCTACCTCGCCTCCTGGCGCGCCCTACTGTATGCACTGATCATCGCAGGTTGGACCGCGGCTTTGCGCTTGCGGCCGGCGCCTGCGGACCAGCAACGGCTCAAGCGCCTGGGACTGATCGGCTTCAGCTCAATCATCCTGGTCGAACTGTCTCGCGTGTGAGGTGCAATCATGAGCATGAGCACCAACAGCTACCTCGAGTACTACCTGTCGCTGTTGGCCTGGATCATCAACAACGGCATCTGGAATACGCTGGCGGACACCGGGCTGTTCGCCGCGCCCTTCGGCGCGATCATCCTGCAAGAATGGCTGTCCGCTCGCCAACAAGGCTCTGACGAGGGCAACAAGGGCTTGCTGTCGATCCCTCGCGTCGAGAACCGGCTGTGGATGAGTTACGTGGTCATCCTGTTTGGCTGCATGCCGTTCTTCCCCTTAAATCTTTCCTCGGTAACCTTCGACGATGCGGCGAGCCAACGCTGCGGCGTTTCCATGACTAAGCCCGCCGAAACGGCCTGGGGCACAACCTTCAACACCATCGGCGAGAAATCGGCGAATGTGCCGGTGTGGTGGTTTCTTGTGCATGCCCTGAGCAAAGGCATTACGGCCGCCGCGACCGCGTCGATTCCGTGCGCGCCCGACATCCGTGCGATGCGGATGGAGATCGACAGCTCACGGATCAACGACCAGGTGCTGCTGCAGGAAGTCGCCGACTTCACCCGGGACTGCTACGGCTTTTCGCGCTCGCGGCTGTTTACCAATCGCCCTGAACTGGACGAGTCGCAGAGCTACGATGCGTCCTGGATTGGCTCGACGTACTTACTCAACACGCCAGGCTACTACGACACCGATCGTTCGCGAACGCCCAGGGTCGATTGGCCGTACGACGAGACTCGGGATACCTCCCTGCCCCGGCTCGACAACGGCGCTGGCTACCCCTCCTGCAGACAATGGTGGAGCGATGCCACGATCGGACTGCGTGATCGCTTGGTCGCCGAGGTCGATCCGTCGCTGATTTCACGCCTGCGCGGCTGGCTGACCGGACGTACGACCATCGAGATCGAGGACGCCACCTTGCGCGAACTGGTGAGCCCGCGGCAGCAATCGTTGAGCATGGCGCCTGGGCAGGTGTTCCAGGACTATGGCAGCAGCGCCCGGGGCGGCTCACTGACGCAAGGACTCAACAACCTGGCCACGAACACCGGGCTGGCCCTAGGCTCGTTCAGCAATTTCCCGGCGATGAATGCGTTGCGCGCCGCACTACCGATGGTCCAGGCCTTTCTGATCATGGGCACGATCATCAGCCTACCGCTGGTACTGCTGATCAGCACCTATCAACTCAAGGCGCTGATGACCGTCACGTTCGCGCTGTTTACTCTGCACATGCTGACGTTCTGGTGGGAGCTCGCACGCTGGATCGACTCAAGCATGCTGGAGACGCTGTACAACCAGGTATCTGCCACGGACCAGACGCTCTTATCGTTGCCGACAGCTGGTTTCATGGACGGGACAGTGACCGCACAGGTGATCGAGTACGTCATGGGCGCGATGTTTGTGGTACTGCCGATGTTTTTCCTCGGAACGATGAGCTGGGCAGGATACAACGTTGGCAGCAACGTTCAGAGTCTCCTAACTCAAGGTGCAGAGAACGCCAAAGTCCAGGCCGGAAAGGGATCGTCCCAAATCGTTGGAGGTGCCCGTAAGCTCAAGTAACCGGAAATTAACGGAGAGACCCGTGATCGTCGTACATTTCAGGATATTTGAAACGATGCCGAGGGTGACTCACCTCAAACACATCGGGCTCATCATCGGACGCCCTTATGGGCAGCGCCGCAATAGTCCACAGAGCAATCATCCCGATCGCTAGGACGATCGCAACTGATGCAACGGCGAGCACGAGGATCAACTTGAAAGTCTGAAAGCCGATTTGGCGATACGTAAAGGGCACGGCAGCCAACATACGGGAGTGCAAAATTCTCGTTTCGAGTTGATTCACCAGCCGACCCAAACGGACCGCGACATGAATTAAATGCTTGCCGATAGGGGTACGGCTAGAAGTAGAAAAAGCTGGAGCAGTCATTTGAGTGCCTCCCTTCCTTCTCTGCACTTACGGCCAAAAAGTTACCAATAACTTGGATCCAAGCTTTAGCTTACTCCTCTTCCGCCGATTCCCATGACCGTTGATCGCCTAGACTGCGCTGATAATCGCCAGTGGGGCTGCATGGATCGAAGCAGCTCATTCAAACTAAAAACACCATTGACGCTACGTCGATCCGTTTGATAAACCGACTGTGCGACCGCTGGTTTTCCAGCACCCCAGGTAGCCAAAACCTTCAAGGCTACGTCACCTTGGTGATGGTTGTCCCCAAGTGCGACTCGCGTTCGGCAGCTCGCACGGTCACCGTTCCCGCGGTGATGAACGCCATCTAAACCCCAAGCTCCCTGAGCAGTACCTCTTCGATGCAACCCTATTCAATCCATTCCAGTGCTGGGAATTCTCCCGCACGGGTGGCGTTCCTCCGCACCCTCAGGAGGATCTCATCATGCTGCGTTTTACAGGCTCTGAACTCCACGCCGTGTTAGCCGAAGCCGGTATCAATGGCTGCAGAGTGATATTGGTCAAGGACCACGGTGTCTACCTTATGTCCGAGATCGGCGAGAGCAAGCCGGACGGAAGCGGCCGCAAACGCGTGGCCTACGCCACCGGCTGCAACCCTGACGTCGACGATTTCGACACCTGGTGGAATCGCGCGCGCGATGAATTCGGCGGCGATGATTTTGCCGAGTACTTCGACATCGATGATCCCGTCCTCGCCAGCCTTCGCGGGACTGCAGGATCGCTGGTGGTGGAGGCCACCTCCACGCACCTGTACCTAGCCGCCGAGGTTGACCCGACGGGAAAATCTTGAACGCAAATGCGAGTCTCAGCGTTTCCAGAGTGGCTCCGTAACCGGGCCTCTTTGGAGCGCCTCTCGCATCAGCTCACACCCGGATGGAGGCCGCCGTTTATCTGGAACTTGAGCCAGATAGTCTTCCTTGGAACGCCCTGGAATGCCGGGCTTTTCCGGTGTTTGGATTGGAGATTGACCCCACGTCCGAACGCGTTTTAATACACAAACACTCCATGCCTCGCTGAGTGACAAGCCCGCGCAAGAACCTCAGCTGAGGTGTCGCGGGATCAGCTACCCGGAGGTTCCGATGTCCAGAAAGAAGCTCTTCTCAACCGCCGTAGTCCTGAGTCCAGGCGTATGGCGACAAGTCATTGAACCTGCTACAGGCAACGACCCCGTCGGACGTTCAGCCCAGCGCTTGGCAGCCCTACTCAACAGCGCCCTGACTTCAGCGCCTCGCACCTTGCAGTGTCCAATCGAGCTGCAGTTCGATCACCCACCACGAGACGACTCATCAGCAGTCAATCACTCAACGCTGTTACGGCTGGCTCGCATCACACCACGTAGTGGCCCGGCTTTTCTGCTCATCCGTCTGTCAAGTGAGATCACTGTAGACATCGCCGCCATCTGACCCAGCCAGCATACCCCCTGACCACTACCCCACCGGGAACCCTTCCCGGCCGGGCAGCGTTCCCCCTTCACAACCGGAGAACGCCATGTCCGATATCTACCTGGACGTCACCAACAAGATCGTCAGCGCCCTGAATCAAGGCGTCATTCCCTGGATCAAACCCTGGACGACCACAGACTCAGGTGCTGACTGCCCTTTCCCCATCAATGCCATCACCCGGCGCCCCTACGCCGGCATCAACATTCCGCTGCTGTGGGCCGAGGCGTGCCTGCGTGGTTTCAGCCAAGATCGCTGGCTCACGTTCAACCAGGCGCGCAAAGCCGGTGGCCATGTACGCAAGGGTGAGCAATCAACTCTCGCGGTGCTGTACAAACCGATGAGCAAGGAGGCGCACGACGAGGACGGTCAGGTTGTTCGTGATGAACAGGGCAACATCAAAATGGTGCAGTTCGCGCTGTTGCGGACGCATTGCCTGTTCAACATCGAGCAGACCGAAGACTTGCCTGCCGAAGAGCAAAAACACGATGAGCGTGACGACCAGTCGGCCTTTATCGATCATGCCCCAGCCGAGCAACTGCTGGTCGCCAGCGGGGCACGCATCGAGCATCGCTATGGAGATCACGCGTTCTATCAGCCCGTGCGCGATCTCATCCAACTGCCCACCAAGGGTCAATTCGAGGACGTTGGCAGCTACTACGCCACAGCCCTTCATGAGCTGACACATAATGCCGCGAGTCGGATTATGCCGCATGGCCTCCACTGAGGCTTGTTGGCCTTGCATCGGCCATGCGACTGTTCGGCATAATCAGAGCCCTTCCAAGAATGCGAGTAGTTGGTCGTCTGGCCGGAACCGGCTCGACGGGGTGGCGGGGGCCGCGACGCGAGCGAGCGCCTGCTCCTTCAGTCGCATGTCGGCGTGAATGTAGATCTGCGTGGTCTCGATGCTCTCATGACCAAGCCAGAGCGCGATCACAGCTGGATCAACACCGTGATGGAGTAGGTCCATCGCAGTGCTGTGACGAAGCGTATGCGGCGTGACCCGTTTGGTGCCGATGCTCGGGCACAGACGCGATGCCGTGAGGCAGTGCTTGCGGACCAGATGCTCAAGAGCGTCGCGGCTTAACCGATCGCCTCGGATCGAAGGGAACAGCGGCTTGCTCTCACCCTTGTCCTTACCGATCCATGCTGCCAGCAGTTTGGCCGTCTCGCGACGAAGCGGCGTGGCGCGCTCCTTCCGGCCCTTACCCATGCAGCGGATGTGTGCGCCACTTCCGAGCACAACATCGCCTCGCGTGAGGCTCACCAGTTCGGATGCCCGCAGGCCGGTCTGGACCGCGAGGAGCAGCAGCGCATGATCGCGTCGCCCCGCCCATGTCGTACGATCTGGCGCTGCCAGCAGCGCAGCGATCTCGTCGCCGTCGAGGAACGTAACCGCACGCTTCACATAGCGCTTGTTGGGCATCGCAAGGATGCGCTGGCATTGCAGCAGCCAGACCGGCTCACTAATCGCGACGTAGCGGAAGAACGAACGGATCGCGGCGAGCCGGGTATTGCGGCTGCGGGTGCTGTTGCCTCGCGCGGCCTCTGTGTGGACGAGGAAGTCCGCGACCAGATCAGCGTCGATATCTTCGACCGTCAACTTGACCGGTGGTTTGCCATGTCTAGCACTCGCATATCGCAACAGCAGCCGGAACGTGTCGCGATAGCCCGCAACCGTATGGCGGCTCGCTTCCATCTGGATGCACAATCGGTCGGTGAAGAAGCGCTGGATCAGTGCGGGCAGGGTAACAGTGCTCATTGGACTGCCCCCCGATCATTGGCGGTCGCTCGCTCCATCGCCAGATTAAGCAGTTCCGGAACCGCTTCCAGATACCAGTAGGTGTTGGAGGGGTCGCCATGGCCCAGATAGGTCGTCAGCCGGATCATCTCGCGCGCCGGGTCTTTGCCGGTGCGATACCAGCCGATCATCGTCCGCACGGCAAAGGTGTGCCGAAGATCGTGGATGCGCGGCCCCCGGCCATGCTTGCAGAAGGGCTGATGAGTTCTGAGCCCGACCTGCTGACAGGCCCGTGCGAAGTTGTATCGAGCAGTACAGTCAAGGAGGCGCATGCCTCTGTCGGTTACGAACAGCGGCTTGGCAGGATGGCCGATCAGCCGATCGCGTTCGGCAAGATAGCCGATCAACTGCGTGACGACGCTCGGGTCGAGCGGCAGTAACCGCTCTTTGCCGAGTTTGCCTTTTCGGACGCGCAGTACGCCATGATCGACGTCGAGGTCGTCACAATCGAGCATGAGCGCCTCGTTGATCCTCAGGCCGGTAACCGCGATCAGCCCGAACAACGTCGAGCAGGTCAGCCCGCGCAAGCCGTAGATCGATGGTAACTCCTTGGCTGCCACGATGATCGCTCCGATCTCGACATCAGTGTAGATGTGCGGACGCGACCGCTGGACGGAGCCTGGCAGCAGGCCTCGCGGCGGCACTTCATGTGCCCGATCGATGCTGCTCAGCCACTGGGCGAACAGGCGCACGACGCTGAGTCTCGCCGCGCGGGTCGAGCTGCAGGCCTCAGCCAGCGTGGCGTGCCAGCGAAGGAATAGCGCTGTGTCGATGTGAACGGCGCCTTCGCGCTCGGCGAACCGGGTAAAGCGGCGGAGGATGCGCTCACTGGTGCCAAGATCGTAGCCGAGGCGACGCCGGACGCTAAGATAGTGGTCGAGTTGGGAAGTAAGGCTCATAGCGCGCCTCCCGCCACCGGCCAGGGCTGCGCGATTGACCGCAGTCCCTCGAGGTCGAGTCGCGCGTATATCATCGTCGATGATCGGGTGCGGTGTCGCAACACGTGGCCAATCTCGTCGAGCGAAGCGCCAGTGTTCACCAGTTGGGTCGCAAGGCTATGACGTAGCAGATGCGACCCCACATAAGGCGTCACCGGCTTCTGGCCGGTCGCCTTCAAGGCATCCTTAAGGATGGTGTTGACGATCTGTCCGTTCTTGAATGGGTGATTCGGAGCGCGATGGGTGACGAACAGCGTTCGGCAGGTCGCCGGTCCACGCTCCTCTCGAAGGTAGCAGCTCAGCGCGTCGCCGACCTCCACGGTGATTGGCAGGCGGTCGTGGAGTTTGCCCTTGCCGCGCACCAGCAATTCGCCGGCACGCCAGTCGATATCATCGAGCTGGATCGCGATGACCTCGGCCGCACGCAGGCCGAGCCGGGCCATCAGGAGCAGCATCGCGTAGTCCCGCGTACCATGCCGCTGATTGCCACGGACAAACGCGAGCACGGCCTCGATGCCATCAGGCGAAAGGTGGCGCGGCAGTCTCGCGCCCCAACGGTTGGCCATCTTCGGCACGCTCAGCGCCAGATTAGTCGCCGTAGCCCCGCATCCGAAAAGATATTGAAGGAAGATGCGGACATGGTTCGCCACCGTCTTGTCGCGACGGGCGCTGGCCAGAACATGCTCCATGAAGCCGAATGCGTCAGCGGGACGCAGGTGGCCCGGATCAGGCATCGCCTCACCGAAGCGATGGTCGAGGAAGCGACGAGCAAACCCCAACGAGTGGGAGACGCTACGCGGGCTGAGGCCACGTTGTTTGACGAGATACATCTCGAAGTCCGCCAGCAACGCCGCACGCGCAATCTCAGCCTCGGTCAGAGGCACCGGCTGAGCCACGCCGATATCGATCAAATGCTGCGCAAGCCGCCGAGCGAGGGTGTCGAGGCGTATCCTATTTCGCGCTCCCCTAGGCAGGTCTCGCGTCAGTCGTTCAACGCATTCAAAGGTGACAGCCGAGGGCGTAATGCCAGCTTCGTCCAGCAGCTCGCCAAACTTCCGGGTCAGGCACCGGTAAGTTGCGATTGTACGAGCGGTGTAATTCTCAGCAGCATAGCTTTGCTCGAACGAGCGGAGATGCGGCTCAATGCAGGTTTCCAGATTTACGGACATGATCTTCGTGCTCCGTGTTGTCGGAGCGACGAAGATTATGCCGAATGGACGTGGCATGGTCATGCTGCCCACCGCGCCTTATCAGCGACATGCGGCATAATCCGACTCGCGGCATTATGGGTCTTATGCCGATATCGGCATAAGACGCATTGGTCGGGCCACCACTCGCGCCTCAACCGCGACGGCATCACTGGCGGCCACGCGTTTGGTTCCGCGGCGTACGCCTTCGAGGAACTGGTAGCGGAAATGGGCGCAGCGTTTCTCTGTGCGCTGACCGGCACCCAGGGTGAGTTACGTCACGAGGAGTACCTGGCGTCCTGGCTGAAGATACTCAAGGAGGATAAGCGGGCGATCTTCCGCGCCAGTGGCCAGGCACGGGAGGCCTCCGAATACCTACTGGCGCTGCAGTACGATCAGGCCACTGAAACGACTGAACGGTTAACGGCGTGACTTCACTCAAGCAGCATAAAGGCCCCACCTGGGGCCTTTGTTTTGCCGGCAACGCGGATCATCCGCCGCTACAACTGGTCGGCTGATTACTGCAACCAGCTTTCGACGGTGTCGGAGCCGTGCTCCTGCTTCCACTGCTTGAGGACTTTGTGGTTGCCGCCCTTGGTTTCCACGACCTCACCGCTGTGCGGGTTCTTGTAGCGCTTGACCTCACGAGGCTTGCGCTGGACGCTGCTGGAGGCGCCGGCGGTACTGACGCTCCCCCCCTTGGACGGATCAAGAATGGTGATCACCTGCCGCAGGTTCATGCCGTACTCGTCCAGCAAGGCCTTGAGCTTTTGTTCAAACTCGATTTCCTGCTTCAGCCCGGAATCGTTTTTCATCGCATCCAGCTGTTGGAGTTGCGCGGCCAGTTGCGCTTCCAGCGCTTTGAATTCGGCAAGCTTAGACATGGGCTCTTCCTAGGTATAAGACAAGTGTGGGAATAGTATCTGAGATCCACACTTTAGCCGAGGGCTTGATCCTCACTGCGGCTCGTCTGCTGCCCAGCTTTAATCGATCTGTTTGATCTGTTCACTCTGCCAAGTATTGGCACAGGTGGCCCAAAAGTTCCCGAGGCGCAGGACTATTCGCAACTTTAAACAAGAGATCGCGCTGGCTACGCGGCAGCTTTTTCGCGCAGCGCTTAGCGGCTGAGCGAATGGCAACGTCAGTCCCATGTATCCGGTCGACCAGTAGCACGATCAACACTGCATCGGTAAGCGTCATCAGCGCCCCTACTCCGAAAGATGAAGCCGGCCAGTCTAACCCCTGTAAAAGGGACCGGCTATACCGATCAATCGATTAACCTGACGCGCCTGCCTTCGGATTTTCGCGTTCGCGAAAAGGACAAAGGCGGTAAAGGGTAATGGCGCCAATGGAAGGGATTGCAAGGGTAAGAGGCTTATCCGAAAAGGCAAAAGAACCTCCCGGATGCAAAGCAGGTAACGCGATGATGCGCTGGTGGCTCAAACATGAAAAAGGCAACGCCGCCAGGCCCGCGCCAGTGCTTGTCGCGGAAGGTTACTTCTTGCCTGAGTCATCAGAATCGCTCCTTGCCGCCGATCACCGGAAGCGGCTGCTCGAGCGCATCTGGCAATACACAGCCCTTTCCCAAGCTCAGTTCGATCAGCTCTATCTCGATCCAATCCACTGCTACGCCAGGTATGTCCAGCAACTACCGGCCAGCGAAAGCCATCATCACGCCTATCCAGGAGGCATGCTGGACCACGGATTGGAGCTGATGGCCTACAGCCTGAAATTGCGCCAGTCGTACCTGCTACCCAGCGGCGCCGCGCCCGAAGACCAGGCCGCGCAGACCGACGCCTGGAGCGCCGCCATCGCCTATGGAGCCCTGCTCCATGACGTTGGCAAGATTGCCGTCGACCTCCAGGTGGAGTACCAAGATGGGGAGCTCTGGCATCCGTGGCACGGGCCCCTGAACAAGCCCTACCGCTTCCGTTACGTGGCCGGCCGTGACTACCAGCTACATGCTGCGGCCGCTGGGCTGCTCTACACCCAGATATTGACACCGCGCCTCTTCGACTGGCTCAGCGGTTACCCAGCTCTATGGGGCAATCTGCTGTCGTTGCTGGCCAACCACTATGAGCACGCCGGGACGCTGGGGGAGCTGGTGCTGCAAGCTGACCGGGTATCCACCGCGCAGAACATCGGTGCCAATCCAAGCAAGGCTCTACAGGCACCTGTTCGTTCGCTTCAGCATCACCTACTGACTGGCTTACGCCATCTGGTCAAAAACGAGTTCAAGCTCAACCAGCCCGGGGCTGCCGGCTGGCTCACCGAGAAACATCTGTGGCTGGTCAGCAAAACTACCACCGACAAACTTCGCGCCTACCTGCTGGCCCAGGCAGTGGATGGCATCCCCTCCTCCAACATCGCCATGTTCGATGAGCTGCAATCGCACGGGTTGGTAGAGGCAACGCCAGAAGGCAAAGCGGTATGGTGCGCAACCGTGTCAGACGAAGGATGGCAGCATCGCTTTACCTTCTTGCGTCTGTGTCCCGCGCTGATTTGGGCCGATGAAACGCGGCCGCAGTGCTTTGTGGGGACAGTTGAGTTCGTGGCTGACAATACCGTGCCGACCAGTGAAGCCAGCGAGTCAGTCCCGGATCGAACACAAACAGACTCGGACGTGGAAGTGCCCGAGCCCTTGCCTCCGAACCAGGACTTCGATTATCTCGATGACCTTATGGATGTGTTGCAGGAGACGGGCGCGTACGAGGATGAATCGAGCGCACAAGGACTGAAATCCTCAACTGCTCCTCCCAACGATGCGCCGGGACAGGCCTTTATTGAATGGCTGCGCGAGGGAATTCAAAGTCACCGATTACTCGTCAACGACAGCAAGGCCAAGATTCACACAGTCGAGGGCACGTTTTTTTTGGTCACTCCCGGCATTTTCCAGCGCTACGCTGCCGAGCACTCAGAATTCACTGACGGGGATGACAAAACCGATGCTTGGCGGCGTATCCAACGCCATTTTGAGAGACTGGATGTTCACCTGAAAAGGCCCAATGGCCAAAACATCTGGAGATGCATGGTGAAGGGGCCACGCAAAGGCAGCTCACTGAATGGCTACTTACTAAGCGACGCTAAGAGCATTTCAAGTGAGCTACCAACGGACAATCCGTTTCTGACGTTGGACGCATAAAAGCGGCCAAACACAGCGGGGGCTCGGTGTCCATTTCAAATAAGCCATTTCAGGAACTTGCAATAGCCCACGATCAGCATGCGGATCATCAGTTTGGGATTAATCGAAGGACGCCCAATCGGGCTATAGAAATCGGCGAGGTAGTGGCGCAAGTCACTCAGATCGAGACACCGATCAATGCTGCGCAGAAGGTGATTGGCGGGGATGTGATCTTCAAGGTTGAACGAGTAAAACAGCCGTTCCTGCCCACTCGATAACTGTCCCATCATGCTATGTGCTTCCCTGCTGGCCAATGCAGAGATTTTGCCGCAGGCCAGACAGGGAGCTACTTTTTTAACAGAATCGACCCAGGCTGGGTGAAAACGTTTTGGAGCAGGTTTTACTGTCAGGACTGGAACGAAAATCGCGCTCCTACGCAAATTTCCGGTCTACTGATAACCAAATGCTGGCAGATTTTACGTAACAACGCAGACTTCAAAACGGCGCAAGCTTTTTACACAGCCTAGACCCATTGCAGACATAGACATTAACTGCCTGGTGCGGCGGGCTCGTGTTTCTCCCTGCGAAATTGCAATCCACTTGACCACCTGAATGCATCGGTACTGACCGCTCGTTTGCATTGCACTTGATCAAGCGGTTGCATTTGATCTGAGCACCGATTGCATCGGATTTTATCAGCACGCTTCGTAAACATGATCAGCGGAGAGCTGTCCATTGCTACCTGTGGGGACAGGCAGAAATCGGCCAACACCGGCCGCTCAACGGTGGTAATGGTTCCCTTGCATCCCTAACGATTCAACCCTGTGCTATCTCCTAACACCACCGTGCCCATCGCTTGGTGCGCTGCCATTTCAGAGCGAAGCTCACCAATCAAATTTACAATGGCGCGGCTGGACGTGAGTTGGCTGGTCGTGACCGCAGTGACCAGTAGATCAACCCGCCCAGAGGTCGAATCGAACACCTTGATCATCAATGATCCATCTGGATTGGCAGTGCAGGTACAAGAGAGCGGCTGAAATCCACATTCAATGATGTGGCGAAGCTCAAGCGAAGAAATCATGACTCACGTCCTTAGGGTCGGGTTAATGGGATCTCGCCTATTAATAATGGTTACCGATCTTCGATGGGGGGCGAGCCTCGGTTGCCACACGACGAGCGCGCCCAACTCCCCAAGCCAGGGCCCGGGTTATCGACTCGCTAGGGCGGCAGTCAAAAATTTCTTCGAAAAGGGTCTTGCCGCTAGATGCGTAGATGCCGATGAACATTTGAGTGCCGCCCGAACTGGATCGCCTTACTTGTACATCTATGGTCGTCCCATCATCGAGCGTTTCATCATGCGTTTGACAGTGAAGCGCCGGATCTGCCCATGCCCAATATTGTTCGCCCCGTTGTCTCATTTTGCCCTCGACACTTTTATTAGTCGCTTGAATATAGTCGCGACCACGACTTAGCGATCGCTGACGAGCGCCCGTTGATCGCCTCCGTGGCTACCCTCGAAGTTTCGCCACCGGACCAACCCGCGCAACTCGCCATGTCTATAAGGGCGATATCGACGTTTCTGCCAATTCCCTCATACCCCTGTGGTCAACCGGTTGTTGATAACTGCGGAGTGCGGCTAAATGGAAAAGACCGCCGCATCCGAACCTCTCGGTAACAGCGATCACCCGTTGAGCAAGTTTGGCGAGATTGCAGAAACGCGGCTAAAGCCGCTCGTAGACGATGCATTGATCGCCTAGGCAGAGGTCAACGAACTGTGAGCCCGCTTTATATCGCGGGGTGGGGAGTTGCCTGCAGAGTTCACGTCGTGAGTGATTGCACTGGTGCTTGCCCACCTGTCTGCATTCGACCTGACCAGCTATTTGCATCGGACTTGACCAGCACGCGTCGTGACCCTTGACCGGCAGAGAACGACCCAGATCGATCGATCAGCACCGGCAGAAGTCAGCCCAAAAGCGGATTACCACTAGAGAATAGGTAACGAAATACGGAAAACTGTACCCTGCTCCTGTGTCGACTCCGCCTCTATTTTTCCGTCGTGCCCTGCAACAATCTCAGCGGCTATAAACAATCCCAAGCCCAGGCCGACGGTCTCTCCTCGATTGTCGTCCGAGTACCTGGAAAAACGGCCTTCGGGGTTGAAGAGAATAGGCATGGCGTCGGGAGGAATCGGATCGCCGAAATTTACTACATTGAAGAAAACCGAGGTTCCATCCCCTTTCAGAGTGACGTGGATGGGCTGGTGCAAATCGCCATGTCGCACCGCATTGCCGATCAAATTAGAGAAAACTTGGGCTATCCGTGCTGGATCAAACTGCCCAACGATTTTTTCAGTGTCATTGAATACAATCTGCGCTTGAGGATGACCGGCGCGAATTTCGTTGACGATGCCTTGGCATATGGAATGCAGCTGAGTGATCTCTTTCTTGATCGTGAGTCCTGTCCCGAGGTTACAGCGCGCCAGGTCGAGTAAGTCATTCACCATCTGATTGGCACCGCGAACACTGGTGGCAATCTGGGCTGCAATCGTTTTTTCCCGATCGGGCAGTTGTTTCGACTTGCGCAACAGGTCGGCGCCCATCAGGACGGCACTCAACGGCGAGCGTAGGTCATGGCCCAGCACGCCCAAGACCATTTTTCGTGTCGTCTCTACAGCTTCCCAATAGGCTGCGATCGATTCGACCAGCGCTTGATCAATCGCTTCATTGAAGCGAACCATATCCTCAACATGATGGCCGTCCCCGGTATATTCTTGCTCCAGCCATAATCTGAGTACGCTCGACCTGAGGGCGCGATATTCGGAGACCATCTGATCTAAAGTGAAACCAGCCACCAAACGATTGACTGCGTGGCTTTGAGCCGGTGTCTCGTCTTCGCTGACAGGGCCGTGGCCAAAGGATTTGTCAATCTGTTGTTGCTCGGTTTGAAAGGTGCGCATGTCGAGCGCGACAGTTCTCAAGATCAGTTGGGCATGGTTTCTCAGACCTCGGGCGTCGAGATCTGGCATCGGGGTTTCCACAGATCTGGCGAAGTCTTCCCACGCTCGCAGAATAGGCTTCATGTTGACGAAGATGAAATCTGACAGTCGCATGGCGGATCTCATTGAGCATCTTTTTTAGAATCATGATACCAGCCTAGCGGTATGGGGGAAGGCATGTAGCGCGTGCAGGAGACCATTCGTCATGTCGTCCGAAACGCGCCTCAAGTGGGCCTCAGTTCGGGCAGGTAAGTTGGCCAGTTGCTTAGTTCGACCCAAAGCTGACGATGGCCCCCATTTCTCACGATACTTTGACACGTTGACATGATGACCTGACATGAGAACGCCTTAGCGCATCAACAAGTTCAAAAAATGGAAAAAAACACCCGTCTTCCAGGGTGGTTTCTCGCATAGACGATTTGGATGTTGGCGCTGAGGCGAATTTGACCCAGGGGCTGATTTTGACTGCCCCATATGCAGCCTCTTAAATCCCGCGCAAAGCAATCGTTTGCTGAGTATTCGGGTGGGCCAATGAATTCCGGCCCCCTGGGTCAAATTCGCCTCAGCGCCAACACACCGATGAATGCGAGGAGTAATGGTAGATTGCTCATTGACTTTCTATTCGCTAATGGGCAGCCGCACGGCTGCCCGTATGAGTTAAATTTCCAGGTTGCATCAGGGTAATCGCTCGTGGTGGCGCCTCATGTTCTGAACGAAAGGCTGAGCATCGCAGACTTAGCGCCGAGCATTCACTGTGCCCCAGCCACTGAACGAAGACCCCGAGGCGTTCACCTGATTACCGCCCCATCATATAAAACTCATCGTTCGGTCGCATACTGGTTACGTTAGCCATGCGGTTGGACAAGCCAAAGAATGACGCTATGGCAGCGATGTCCCAAGCATCATCCTGGCTGAACCCATGCTGTGCCAGAAGCTCGAAGTCTGCTTCGCCAACTTCATGTGCACGCGCCGAAACCTTCATGCCGAAATCCAGCATCACCCTTTGCCGAGGAGTGATGTCTGCCTTGCGATAATTGACAGCGACTTGATCCGCAATGAAAGGATTTTTCGCTCGAATGCGCAAGATGGCACCGTGGGCAACAACGCAGTATTGGCACTGGTTCACGCTGCTGGTCGCAACGATGATCATCTCTCGCTCGGCTTTTGTGAGGTTGCCCTCCTTTTCCATTAACGCGTCGTGGTAGGCGAAGAACGCACGGAATTCACTGGGGCGGTAAGCAAGCACCAAGAAAACATTGGGGACAAACCCTGCTTTTTCTTGAACCGCAACAATCCGATCGCGGATATCTTGTGGCAGATTGTCGAGTTCAGGAATAGGAAAACGCCCGATGGGGTTCATTGCAGTCATGTAAAAGCTCCTATGCACAGTAAATTGACAAGCTATTTATTCTGGGGAAGCGATTCGTACGACCAGTCGACCGCGAACCTGACCTGCTAGCAGATCGGCCGCGACATTTTGAACATCGTCGAGGCCAACCTCCTGGATCAAGGTTTCAAGTAGCGCAGGATCAAGGTCGACTGCCAGGCGTCGCCAAGCCTCTAAGCGCTCGGCTAGCGGGGCCATCACGCTGTCAATGCCTACCAGCGTGACGCCACGCAGAATGAACGGTGCCACTGTGGCGGGTAGCTCCATGCCGGAGGTCAGGCCACATGCAGCAACGACTCCGCGGTACTGCAATGACGCGCAAAGGTTGGCCAGAATCTGTCCTCCCGCGACATCAATGGCAGCAGCCCAGCGCTCTTTCTCCAAAGGACGGCCAGGCTGCTCCAGCTCTTCGCGGTGAATCACTTCGCTTGCGCCCAACGCCATCAGGAATTCACGCTCTTCTAACCTTCCGGTGACCGCCACTACCGAGTAACCGCGCTTGGCGAGCATCGCTACTGCCACACTGCCTACCCCGCCAGCCGCGCCGGTGACTACGACTGGCCCGTTGTCCGGAGCAATACCGTGACGCTCCAAGGCCATAACGCACAGCGCAGCTGTGTAACCTGCGGTGCCAACTCCCATTGCCTGGCGCGCATCAAAAGCCTGGTGCATCGGTATGAGCATGTGGCTTTTTACACGCGCGAACTCCGCCAGCCCACCCCAATGCACTTCGCCGACGCCCCAACCATTAAGCACAACTCGATCGCCAATTTTGAAATCTGGGCTATGAGAAGCTTCGACCGTGCCAGCAAAGTCGATGCCCGGGATCATAGGGAAACGTCGGACAACAGGCGAGCGTCCGGTGATCGCCAAAGCATCCTTGTAATTCAAAGTTGAGTAAGCGATACGGACGGTAACATCGCCGTCCGGCAGATCAGCCTTCGACATCTGTTGCAGCGTAACAGAGTGTTGGCCGTCTTTCTTATCAATGAGCAAACCTTGAAACATTAATTTTCTCCCTGCTCGATAGAATCGATCCGCGGGCGCGGCCGCTCGTTGGCGTTTATGGATCTATGGCTTCATTACGTCACCGTCATACAGCATTTGGTAATGCTGTTGGTTACTCGCTTTAAAGGGAGCGAAACCGTTTTGCAAAAATGCGGATAGTAGGTTTGCCACTCCTACTACGAAAAAGAGTGCAATTGCCAATCGTCTCAGCCTACCGGCTGATTCATTCCTCGATTGCTCCCCGGACCCGTTGGACGTCAACGCAAGGGCCAACATACAATAAGCGATAGCACCCGTAAAAAATATGAACGTCCAACTGTACATATGCAAACCCAAAATGGCAGACCCTGTTGGTGGCGTGCCCGGTGGCGCTTTTACGAATAAGAACAGCAAACTGATCAGGCTACCAATGAGGGCGCCTGATAAAATGTAGTTCCAAGGATTAGTAACGAAGCGGATATTTAGGAATAGCCCGGCACCGAATACCAACAAGGCCGCACGTATAAGATTACACAGGGCACAAGGCAGCTCGCCAAGAACTATCTGAAAATAGAAGGCGCCCAAAAGCATGCCGCCTACTGCAAACAGCCCTGTCAAATCCGTGCATTGAAGAAAATCTTTACGTTCAAGCTTGATCACCATGAACTCAGCTCCTGCAATTGGGCCAGATGATGGCTACCATGCCATGTAGCCCAAACGACTACCAATAGAGCACACACAGCCCATAGTAAACGCGCACGAACTGCGCTATTGCGTCCAAGCACCATCGCCACGACGGCGAACAGCACCGGAATGAATCCATAAAACATGAGCACTCTCCGTGTTGGTTTCGAGTAAGAGAGCGTTTCACATTGTGAAAGATAATACTATGGACGACGCGCCAACTTGCGTTGACGACTGGCCAGATACCCTTGCACAAGTAACAATCATCGGCACTTCACATTCCGCTCCTCGAAACCAGTTTACCCCCATTCGAAATGGTTGTTTCCAGCATGACGCCCAGCTGTAGCATTTGCAAAAAAATATTGCCCACGCGGAGCCTGCGCTGCAAGGCCACCACACCGTTGTGGCCGGTAACCGCCTAAACGTTAATACGCCAGGGCTGGGCGACTTGCAAATTCAGCCAACATAAATAATATTTTAGATAACCCGTCTAATGCACAGACGACAAGAACAACCGCCACAGGCCCTGGTGCTAGACATATAATCTAATCAGGACTTTGACCACCCTGCAAGTATCCGGCCCGCTCAGTTCGATGGGAATCAGAGTTACGTTGCTTAACTATACATATTGCGACAGCCGCTATAACCCCGGCGAAGCTGATCACCATGAAATTTTGCTGGAATGGGAGGCTCATGGAAACCACCCAACCAATGACTACGGGTGAAATGATGGCCCCAACGCGACCCACGCCCGATGCGAACCCCACACCGGACGATCTAATATGAGACGGATAGAAATCACTAGCATATGCATAGGCTAACAGCTGGCTTCCTAAAGTCGACGCCCCCACTGCGTACACCATCACGTACAAGTATTTCTCTGAAGAATTAAAGGGCAAGGCGGTCAACGCGAGAGCGCCCAATGAGTAACTAGCAATTAACACGAACTTTATATTGATTTTCGAAGACAACCAGCCGCCTATTGAACCAGTAATGGCGCCAAGATTGTATATTACAACGAAGTTCAATGCTGAGCCCAAGCTATATCCAGCCATGGCCATTAGCTTGGTTAACCACGAGCTAAGCGCGTACACCATGAAGAGCCCTGCGGTAAATGCCACCCAGATCATTGCTGTGCTCAAACCACGACCATCATTGAACAATTCTTTTGCAACTGTTGTACCTTCTGAACGCTTTTTACGATCGCTTTCGAAAATGGTGCTGGACCTGCATTCATGCCAGGAGCCAAACGCCGCAATAATGAAACCATCTTTTTATGATCGCCTGACTTGACAATTTAAGCGATGGAATCGGGCATTTTACGTAGCACGAGCGGGCTTAGAATCAACGGCACAATTGAAGAAAAGAAGACGGTCTGCCAGCCGTACTTTTCAATCAATGCCTTAGATGTGAGAGCAACGAGAATACCTCCTACTGAATACCCTGCAAACACGATAGTTATCAGCCGGGTCCGTAACCTCGCCGGAGAAAACTCGGCGACTTGCGCCGCACAGATAGGAAGCACTCCACCGATTCCTAGGCCAGAGATGAAACGACATACACTAAATAAAATTGGCCCCTCAGCAAGTCCAGCTGCGGCTGTAAAAACGCTAAACAGTACAATGCAAAAAGCTATAACTTTTGGACGTCCAATGCGGTCAGCGCTCGCGCCTAAAAATATAGCTCCCAGCATCGTTCCAAACAACGCAGAACTCGCCATAAAGCCAGCCATTTTCGCATCAACGCTCATGTCATTCATAATTGCGGGTAAAGCCGCGCCCGTAATGGCTAAATCATAGCCATCAATAACTGAAATCAGAACGCACCAGGCTAATGTCTGCGCATGAAATCTATTGAACGTCGACGTGGCTGCAACAGCATGCAGATTGATAGTATTCATGACTTCCGCTTCCTTTATTTTATTTTATTTTATTTTAAAAAGTACATTAAAATCACGTCACCCACCCAACGTACATATCAAGGAACTTTAAAATCTATATTCTGCAGGGTCAATTTCCACTACGGCAAAAGAAGCAAACGGGAAATTCTTACTTAATGGTAAAAAAGCCTGGGTCACTAATGGATCCCATGCCGACTTCTTACTCACGTTCTGTCAAGTGAATGAAGATGCGGGTAACAAAGGAATCGCAGGGTTTGTGGTCGATCGGGACCAAGCAGGTATTCAGGCGTACCGTGAGTTGAAGAAGATGATACGTGCCATACACCGCCCCCTTAGACTTATTTTTGGCGGGCGCTTTTAAGCAGAGCCCGAGCAACGATCATATTTTGTATTTCAGTGGTCCCATCCATGAATTCGCAGGCGCGCGCTGCTGACATTTGTCTGTGGATGCCGTAGCTGTCTTTCAGGCCATTCGCTCCCATAACTTGCAGGCAGGCACTTATTGACTGGAATGCGTGCTTTGTGGCGAACTTTTTAGCGTGGCTTGCGGCCAAGGTTGCATCTTGGCCGTAATCAATGAGCTGAGCGGCTTTTTGAGTCAGGTTTCTACTCGCTTCAAGGTACGTAGACACATCTGCTAGTGAGAAACTAGTACCTTGATTGTCGAAAATCTTGCTTCCAAAAGCGGTTCTTGAGTTTGCATATTCGATGGCGGCGCGTAACGCTCCCTCTACTGCGCCATTACACATTGCGGCCACGCCAGTGCGGGCCACATTCAAGCCTGCCATAGCCGCTGCAAAGCCAACTCCCTTGGGAAAGCAGGGCGTATCAACTATGACGTTCATTAACTCGAGGTCTGTTGTACCCATTGCGTGGGACCCTAACAGTGACAGCTGCGCGGTAAAGTGCACACACACGCGTCCGCTAAGGGTAATGATTCAATTTACTTTGAAAGCTGCCATGCTTGCCATAGCCCCTCCTTTAGTCTCCTTCGTATGGGCAGATCGTTAAGATAAGAAGATGGATATTGTTTATCATACGCAGGTTTTCGTGTCGGTGGCTAACGCTGGCAGTTTTACCGAAGCCTCGAAAACCCTCAGCACTAGCCCCGCTAACATTTCTAGAGCCGTACGCAATTTAGAGCATTTTCTCAAAACCAAGCTGATTAATAGAACAACTCGAAATTCTTCATTAACCGAAGCTGGCCATCGCTATCTCGAAAGATGCGTCAAGATCTTAGACGCGATAAGTGCTGCTCAGGAGGAAGCCACAGCTAATCAGTCCAAGCCGGGCGGAAAATTACGAGTTCACGCCATGACCAGCATTGTCCAGTACTTCCTCATCGATGCCGCTGCTAAGTATCACACCCTCTTTCCAGACGTACAACTTGAACTCAGCTTGAGCAATACCGTTCCAGACACTACGAAATATGGTTACGACGTGTCAATTATCGTCGCCGACAGCTTGAGAAGTCAGGGTGCTTTGCGACAAAACTAGGCATTACATACAGTGTCCTTTGCGCATCTCCGCACTATATTCGGAAGCACGGCATCCCCATCCATCCAAGCGATTTGATTGAACATAGTTGCTTGCGCTTATCTACTCCCGCCTGCGCCCTTGAGAAGTGGCGTTTCAAAGCCCCCGACGGCGAACAGGTCATCCATATACCCGACCCCGTCTTAGAACTCAGCCGACGCCATGATTGCAGCGATAAAAACCGGTATAGGCGTTGGCGCTGTCCCGGTTTACGCAGCCCAAGAAGCGCTCAGTAATGGCGCGCTTACCCGTCTCCTACCAGAATTCAAGCTGCAAGAGCTAAGCATATACGCTATCTACTCTTCTCGCAGGTATTTGCACACCAAAACACGAAAATGGATAGAGCTATTGAAAGCATTTCTGCCCGAAATCATTGTCGCTGAAGACCCTACAACCGAAAGCATACCCAGTGCGACACCCTTGTGAAAACCGTCTGACCCTTAAGAAATAGTTGCTGGTGATAGCTTAAATCTATGTGCACCGACAGTGTTGATTATAGCATCCGCCTAACGACACAGCCGTCATACTGTTGCATCAACATGACTGGCCAGAAGACTTCGGGGGAGATTATTTAAATCTAGCATGCGAACGCAAAGCAGCGGAATGGGCGGAGGTATTAAAAATTTCCAAACGAGCGCTGACACTCCATTTCGAGCGAGGTACGGGATTACTCATGGGAGTTTGAGCACAGCCTAGGACTGCTGCTAATACTTTCCCCTCTCGCACACGGCCACTAATAACCCTCGCGCGCCCTTATTGTCTTCCGTCAACCGTCTCGAGTTGACGGTGATGCAAAGACCATTTTAGGCAAAGCGCCAACCACGCTGACGCTTTGCCTAGGTCTTCATGGCATCAGACGTATTGATTCAACCGATCGAAGCCATTTTCCAGGTCATTGATCAGGTCTTGGACGTCCTCAAGGCCGATCTGCAGACGCAGCGTATAACCACCCGGCTGCCACCTGGTTGCAGTACGATAATCAGTACAATTGAACGGAATGATGAGGCTTTCATATCCGCCCCACGAGAAGCCCATGCCGAAGATCGACATATTGTCGAGCATCCTAGCGACATCTGCCTTGGCAAAGTTTCCCTTGAGTACGATGGAAAATAGTCCTGACGAGCCAGTAAAGTCCCGCTTCCAATATTCATGACCTGGGCAGCTAGGAAAAGCCGGATGCAGCAAACGCGCAACCTCTGGACGAGACTCCAGCCATGTTGCAATTTGGAGTGCGCGCGCCTCTGCCTCTTTCAATCGAAGGTGCATTGTTCGCAACCCTCGCAATGCAAGAAAGCAATCTTCAGGGCCTGGCAGCATCGCCATGGCATCGTATGCTTGGCGCAAGGCAGGCCATGTTTCAGCATTGGCTGAAATCATACCTAGCAGCAAATCGGAATGACCGCCGAGGTACTTAGTGCCTGCTTCGAGGGAGATATCTACATGATGGGCATGGGCCTGGAAGAACAGCGGAGTTGCCCAGGTATTATCAATTATCGTCTTGATGTTGTGCTTGCGTGCAACGGCCACAATCGCGGGAACGTCCTGCACCTCGAAGCTCTGGGAGCCCGGCGCCTCCATAAAGATAACGCTGGTGTTGTCCTTGATCAGCAATTCAATATCGGCGCCAAGCATTGGATCGTAATAGCTGATTTCAATACCGTAGCGGGCCAATAAGTTGTTGCAGAAGTTTCGCGCCGGTCGGTAAGCGCAGTCGGCGATCAGTACATGATCACCTGCCTTGGTAGTTGCAAAAAAAGCTAACGCAATCGCCCCTAGACCCGATGGAGCCATCACTGTACCCGCCGCCCCCGCGAGCTCCGTCCAGGCATTCTCCATATTTTCTATGGTCGGCGAACCTGCTGTCCCATAAGAGAAGCGCGCCCTCTTATTTTCAATATCGTCGACAGAGCCATACACAATAGTTGACCCCCGATAGACAGGTGCATTAACGAATCCGGCTTGTTCATTGGGATTACGTCCAAGCATCGTAAGTTTAGTACTGATATGGTGACGATCTAAATTCATACTCATAACAACCACCTAAAAACTAAAAACCAAATATCATTTTTCGAGAAGCTTGAGAAATGGAGCAATACATAACATAACACCAAACAGCCCAATGTAGTATATCTTCCAACTCTTATAAACTCTCAATACTGGAACCTTGAACACCAAATAGCAAGGTATTAGGCATGACACCACTCCATAGACTGGAGCTCCGATTTGCTGAAGAAGCAAAATTGAAAACTTTGTCATCACCCAGCACCACAGCAGCGCAATAATAAAAACTGCAACGCCGAGTGTGATAAAACGCGGAGAAACTGCATCAACATTCATGAATCGCCCCATTACATTCAATGCCATGCCCTTTAAGGCCTCCTGAAACCCCAGGTAGATACCAAAGAATGCTGTCACTATCGCAAAAATGTTGAGCATGATTGACATCGTTGCCACGACCCTTCCTGGCAGCACCTTGGAAGCGATTGCTAGTGCAGAGATGTTGTTTTTTGCCGCCTCCACTGCCTGCTCATGGGTCAATGCAAAGGTGAAAGAAAGCGCGAAAAAAATGACTGTTACCGCCAAAATCACGTAGGCAATCCGATTGGCCCTAATAGCTTTAAAGGTAGCCACGCGACTATCGGCTTCTCTCTTCCTGTAAGCAATGTTCATCGGACTCAAAATCTGCACAAACAAAATTGAGAATAGCGTGAAGGGAAGCGTCAAGATCGCATCTCGTATGAGTGTAGAAATATCCGGAAGAATTCCTATATTCGAGATAGTCCACTTGGGAATCATTACAAACCCCAGAATTACAACTATCAACAACTTGACTGCCACCATCGGCCCGGAGATTTTGAACAGCACCTTCTCGCCTTGGGCGGCGATTGCCACCAGTACAATCAGCACCAACAACGCATACCAGGGCGCGCTTGCTAGGTTTTCACTGGATACACCATAGCTTTGCAGATATGACGCACTGTCAAAAGTCACAGCCAAGGAATAGGTCAGCATACCTTTCAACAGCATCAGGAAATAGGCGACGCTCAGCAAAAAACCCCAATTCGAGCCCAAATAGTGAGTGATAACTCCCGTATAATCATCACACTGCTCACTTTTTGAGAGAGTTTTCAAATAAAGCTCTTGAAGCATATAAAGCGCCGGATAAGCGAGCGCCAGGGAGAGCAAGAAAACCCACAATCCCTTGAGACCAATTTGCACCGGAAGAAAAACAATGCCTCCCCCGATCGCCATACCAATGCACAGAATTACCCATCCAGCATCATATCGGGTGAACGGTATGGGCGACTTGTCGACCACCTGAGTGCTCTCTGTTGTCATCACAGACATAGATATATCCATTGTTATTGTTTGATTTATTCATCCCTGGAAGCTTGCAGATAAATCCGCTCACTTGTTGGCCTCACTCCTGATAAACCTTATAATTTGTTCACATCTCAAAGGCCAGTGACATCATTTCATTTCAGTTTTGAGGATCAGTCAAAAATGCTTCCAAACAATCTCACGCTCAAGCAAATGACTATTTTTGTGAGGGTCGTGGAAAGTGGTGGGCTCACCGAAGCCGCTCAAAAAATAAATTTAACGCCATCGGCGGTTAGCAAAAGCCTGACATTACTCGAGGAAAGCTTGGGGTTAAAATTACTTCAACGAACGACTAGAAGTTTATTCCTCACAGACGAGGGAAAAATAATTTATCAACGTTTTAGCGAGATCATCAACTCCCTCGAATCCATGCTCGATAGCGTTTCATCTGCTCGATCGGAGCCGAAGGGGCTACTTAGAGTTTCAAGCCCAATGGCGCTGGGCGTGCGTCATTTGATGACGATATTTTCTGCCTACCGCGAGCGCTACCCAAAAATCAATCTGCAACTGGATATCAGCGATCAGCCGGTCAACCTGAACGATGGCACGTGCGATGTTGCACTAAGAATCGCGAGGCTCCCACCAGAAAATTACACTGCCAAAGAAATCTCGCTGATACCGTGGTTTTTTTGCGCCTCACCGCACTATCTCGAACTTGCGGGTACACCTAAGTGCATAGCGGACTTAAGAATGCATACATGCTTACTCTATCCAGATATTGACGAAGTATGGCACCACTACACAGAAGACGGTGAAAAGTCGTTGATCACCTACGGAGAGATCCTTATCAAAGCCAATAGCAGCTCGGTGTTACTGGAAGCAGCCTTGAAAGGAATGGGCGTGGCTTATTTGCCTTCGTACCTGATGGACGCCCATGTAAAAAAGCATGAATTAGTTCCGCTATTTGGAAATGTGACCAAAAACCTTTCGCGAAAACTGTTCGCATTACACCTTCCGGATCGAGGCAATAATCCAACCATCAGCTCGTTTGTGAATTTTCTGTTCGAATGGGCTTCCCCCGTAGCGCCATGGGACGAATGGATGGAAGACTATCCACGCCTGCTAATTCATTGAGCGTGCGGCGTAATCAATCAGAGGTTCACGCCAAGGCCCTTGAAGGTTTTTGCTCTCGTGTTAAACGTAATACAAATAGCAGAAATGTACCCACTGTTAACGCGATGGCTGTCAGCACCAGCGAGTCGCTATAACCACCATACTTCGCGGCCAAATATCCCGCCGCGGCAGGTGCGATGATCTGTGCAACACCATAGCTTATCGTAAGCTTGGCCATGGCTTTTGCAGGGTTCTCCGGAAAACTTCTGCCCACTAAAGCCAGCGTCAGGCTCACAATCCCGACAAACGTGCTACCGAACATAATCGCGCCTACAATATTGATCAGCGTATCCTCCGTAAGGCGCGGAATAATGATGGATACGGTTTCAAGTACATTAGCTATAATCAACACAGTAATAGTATTGGCTGATTTAGCAATTTTGTCCCAAAGAAAGCTGGAAGGAATAGCTGCCAAGCCCACCACGATCCAGACTAGGCTGCCGATGCCAGAAAAAAACTCAAATTTTGCCAGAATTGCAACGATGAACGTTGCACCGATTGCATAACCGAATCCGGTACAGAAGTAGAAGGCTATGAGTAGTTTCATCCAGGTAGCAGAAGGCTTAACGCCATTCGCCTGCAGTGCAACGTTACTATGCTTCGCCTTCAAAGGCTCAGGCATCCACAACCAGGCCGCAGGAAAAAACACTAGCCCGAGTGTGGCTAGCCAATACCAGTGCTGCGCCCAATTTAGGTAGTTAGCCATAACCAAGATTGCGACCCCGGACACCACGATTCCCGCGCCAATCCCGGTAAAGTGCAATCCCAGTTCCTGCTGTAAGCCCTTACGCATTGACCAGTTCAACACGAGCCCCGATGCAATGAGCATACCTGCGACACTGGTTATTCCACTAACAACCCTGAGCACCGACCACATGACAAAATCAGTGGTAGAACCCATCCCAGCGGTACTTGCTATACTTACGATCAAGCATATTTTGTAAAACTTATATTTTACACTTAAGTCGCTTAAACTGGCTGCAATCAAAGCCCCAACGATATAACCAATATAATTAAATGTTGCCAACCATCCGCCAGCGAAGAGAGATAGTCCCGCCTCCTTATTCATAATTGGCAAAAGTGGGGTGTAGGCAAATCGCGCTAAACCAACGGTTATTATCAACGCACACACTCCCGCCATAACGACCTGATATTTCTCCAGTGAGAGTGATTCATCCGAATTCTGCATTCAATAATTCCACGACAATTAATGAGTTTTCTGTGACAGCTAACCGGAGACCGAAAAAATTATAGTGACAGGCTGCTTGATTTATTTTAAGTTGCAAGGCCCGTGTCAATCTCTAGAGGTTTAGCCATATTATGTCGACGACACGCCATCCCATGCCTAAATTTTCGGAAAGCTGGCAGCTTCTGCCTCGCCTAGGGGTAGCTGTAGATGACACACCTGCACCCGTGCGACTGCGTTCTCAAACGATGCCTGCGCGAAGCAAGTTTGTGCCTCATACCCATGACTGGCACCAGCTTACCTATGCGACTGAGGGTGTTCTGAGCGTGATGATCGGGAACGATTGTTATGTTATCGCCCCCGGTCAAGCGTTATGGATACCAAAAGGAGTCTTACATACTACAGGGTCTGCATTGGGAGCGACTTTATCAAGCCTCTACGTCGATGACATAATCGCCCCCGCAACAATCAAGGCATTCCTAGTTTCTAATCTTTTACGGGCACTCATAGTCGAAGTGAGCAGTTTCGACGAAAACACAGAAAAAGATTATTCAAACCTGGTGACCGAACTAATAATCAAGCAATTGAAAAGAATGACACCAATTCAAACCGCCCTTCCTTGGCCGAACGATGGCGTCACACTAAAGATATGTGAAGAGCTGTACCAAAACCCAACACTAGAACGGGATGCAGAATCTTGGGCTGAACAATTCAGAATGTCAAAAAGAACTTTGGCACGTCATTTTGAACGTGAAACAGGATTATCAATGCGAGTTTGGACACAGAAATTACGTTCAATTAAAGCGCTGGAGCTTTTGGCTGATGGATGCAATATCACTCAAACATCCTTATCCCTCGGATACTCTTCCACCTCAGCATTCACCTATATGTTTAGATCTGAATTCGGACTAAGCCCTAGCGCATACATCAAAAGACCCTAGATAGCAATAAAACTCAAAAAACAGCATTTCACAAACAGAAAAAGCGTTTAATAAAAAAGAGGATTTACAATGCTAGCCATACAAGACCTTTACCCTACGGAATTTGCTCACTGCTACGGTTGCGGCACAAAAAACCCTAATGGCCACAAACTTAAAAGTTATCTTATCGATGACCGTGTAGAAGCTCGATTTACCGCAGATCCGACTTACACCGGAGGTTTCCCAAAACATGTTTATGGCGGTCTACTGGCCTCGCTGTTGGATTGCCACGGAGCCGCAAGCGCTGCTGCTTTCGCTTATCAAGCCAGAGGAAGAACACAAAGCGACGGGATAGGTGTATTACGCTTCGTCACCGGAACCCTCACAATCGTATTCCATAAGCCGACACCACTCGGTACCGAGCTTTTCCTGCAGGGCAAGCTCAAATCTCTCGATAATCGAAAGGCTATCATTGACCTTTCACTTAGTGCTGGCGATGTGGTTTGTGTCAGCGCTGAAATGATTGCAATCCAGCTACCAGAGGACATTTAATCAAACATCAACCACTCACATCTTAAATTTTATACTTTATCAAATTTGCGCTAATTGAGTAAGTGTTCGCACAACCCAATTAGCGGTGCGCATATCTTTATGCTCGACACTAATGACCACCACGCTTCGTCATTATTTATGATGTGCCGCTTCATACTCCGCTTTAATCAGCCTTTTCATTAGCTTTCCCGTAGGTTCTCGTTGGAGGTCAAAAACGTTCCAAAAAGCGCCTCCCTTATGATCAATAGAGGGAGCTTGGCCTCAGTTTGCCCTTTCAGCAATTAAGGCTTATCCCTTTATGGCCGACAGTCATCCCGCATGAATACAGCATGTCTGAGCCAGCGGTGATGCGTCGCTGGGTCGTCGCTACACGTTCTTACTCATAAACGCTTCGGGTGCCTCCACCGGCGTCCTTCCCCAATGCAGAGATCGCTCCCGAAGGGACTGCTTTCCCAAGGCCTCATTTAGCGTACGGGAAAGCATCAATGGAGCACGCGGAGCAATACTAGCCGGGATGAATCTCGCATTCTGATGATGTCAAATTTTCGAAGAGTATTAGAATGGCTGAACCAGACGGTCGTCGATTTTGGCCGGGTCTGGCAAAATCGACAGTATAACTTCACTGAACAGTCTTGACCCATATGTCATTACGCGCGCTTCGTACCCTGCTTGCAATCGCTCAACACGGCTCGTTTGTGCAAGCTGCGCAGAGTATTCATCTCACGCAATCGGCGGTCAGCCTTCACATTAAGTCACTCGAAGAAGAGTTTAATGCTTCGTTATTCGACCGTTCACGCCGGCTGCCCGTACTGACGGACGCAGGTCATGTCGCAGTGGAGCGAGCGCGCGAGATTGTCGCGCTTTACGACAGCATCGCTTCGGAAATTGGCGGCGATAATGAACTGCGCGGCCGGCTAAAAATTGGAGTAATCCAAACGGCACTAGCAAGCGTCTTGCCCCAGGCTCTTGCTGCTCTGGGCTTAAAACATCCCCATCTTCGCATAACAGTAACTTCCGGCATGTCCGCGGATTTGGCGATACGGTTGGAAGCCGGCGAGTTGGATGTGGCGATTACTACCGAGCCTGTCAAACCTCATCCCTACGGTCTCGTCAGTACACCATTGTACGAAGAAGGGTTTTGGATAATCGCTCCTGCCGCATGCGCCGGGATAGAAGTAAGGCAATTGCTGGAGCAGCAGCCTTTCATTCGTTTTGACCGTAGAGCCTGGGCGGGACGCACCATAGAGCGGGAGCTTCGACGGATGCGACTGCGCGTGCAGACCAACATGGAGCTGGATAGCCAGGAAGCCATTATCCAAATGGTCACCCAGGGGCTGGGCGTGTCAGTGATACCTCTCTCGAGCCGAAACCTCGAACAACTGAGTCACCTTGAGCTCCATCCGTTTGGTTCGCCGCAAAGAATACGTCGCGTCGTGCTGCTGGAACGTGAAGATCGTCCACGCGGTAGACTTGCAGTTGCCCTAGCCAATGTTATTCAGATGCAGGCGCCAGGCTACTGATCAATGAGAAATACTTGTTGATCACTGAATTTTTTATCGTTTTTATTATAACGTTCCAGTAATTATCGTAGCGCCCATCCAAACGCTTTCCGGAGGGTGCCATGTTCGCTTCGAAAAACCTAAACAGCTTTCAATTGTCGTTGATGATCGAATTTTCAAAGCGGATCAGGTGGGTCGATAGCTTGATACACGCCATAGGGGCATCCTCGTGACTGCGGAGCTTCTACTCGCCCTCGTGCCCATAGCAATCTTAATCGGTATCGGTGCTTGGCTAAGGCACAGCAAGTTTCTGGCAGACTCGTTTTGGGCTCAAGCCGAGCGTTTGGGCTATTACGTTCTCTTGCCCGCGTTGTTTCTGCATGGGCTAGCAACTGCCAAATTAGGTAACGTGCCCGTCCAGAGCATGATCGCTGCACTTGTGTTTTCGACTGTCACCGTTGCAGTGCTGCTCGTCGGCGCACGCCCAATACTCAAAGGTAACGACCAGGCTTTCACCTCCGTTTTTCAAGGGGGGGTGCGCTTCAACAACTATGTAGGGGTTTCAGCTGCGGTTGGTCTGTTCGGCGCTCAAGGAGTCGCGTTAGCTGCGGTGGCCAATGCTGCAATAGTGCCGACAGTGAATATCTTATGTGTATTGATATTTGCGCGTTATGGCGCAGGCGGCAGGATGTCTGTTGGAAAGGTTGCCAAGCAACTGGCACTGAACCCATTGGTTCTCGCTTGTTTCGGGGGAATACTGTTTCAGGCGCTAAAATTGGGTCTACCCATCGGAATTGAACCTGTGATCAAGGTGCTGGGTCAGGCATCTTTACCGCTGGGATTGCTCTGCGTGGGAGCCGCCCTGGAGCTAGGTTCGGTGCGTAGCTGGGCGCGACCGGTGGCCTACTCATCCCTATTCAAATTCTTGATCATGCCTGTTGTAACGTTGGCCGCATGTAATATAGCTGGACTGGAGGGCAAAGCGGCAATCGCCGCATTGCTTTTTCAAGCACTCCCCACAGCGTCATCATCTTACATAATGGCGCGACAGCTAGGCGGCGATGCCCCTCTAATGGCGGGCATAATTGCATGCCAAACCTTACTGGCTGCTGTCGCGCTACCAGTTGCCGTTGTAGTTTTGACTCCGTGGCTCTGATGCCTTTATCCCGCCAAGTGGCTTCAAATATAGAGATCAGACGGTCGCGGTAGGGACGGCAGTTATCTGCCGCCCCCCCGCCCCCCCCCACCCGCACATACATGGACGCCCCCGGGTTGCCAAGCTTTCAATCTGTGACGGCTCGATGGTAGAGATTGCACTCATACATCTGGACTTTCGGTGCGGCGTTGCCGCTGTCCCTGATGGAATCCGCTGGCCGAGTTCTCAATAGATCCGTGTGCTCATGGCACGCTGTGCGGGTCAGATTTTCTTGGCCACGGTCTTACCAGTTTTGCCATCAATTCATGATCACCTGAGCAATCATTTGAGTTAGTCCGCTACAGGGTTGCGTTGACGTCGTCAAGCCGCTTCGATTACGCGACGACGGTCGTGTAATCGGAGCGGAACTCGCGGTCACCGGCCAACAAGGCCCATATAATTCGGGCGATTTTATTCGCCAGTGCAACGGCTGCCACATTGGCGTTACGCCGCTTGAGTAGCCGGCCGAGCCAGCTATCAGAGATCTCTTTTCGCTGTGCTGCGCAGATCATCGACCGTGCCCCCTGGATCAGTAGAGTCCGTAAATAGGAGTCCCCCCGCTTACTCATCCCCAACAGCACCGTCTTACCTCCAGTGGAATTCTGCTTCGGCACCAGCCCAAGCCAAGCACTCACCTGTCGGTCATTCTTGAAACTCTTGGCATCGTCAAGAGAGGCTACCATCGCACTCGCCGTGATCGGCCCGATGCCTGGCATCTTGGCCAGCTTGCGGCTGCTTTCGTTCGCGCGATGCCAGGCGACAATTTGATTCTCGATCTCATGAACCTGATGATCGAACCCCTTCAATTGTTCCAGTAGACGCCGCACAAGCAGACGAAACGAGCCCGGCAACTCGTTGCGCTCATCCTCAATAAACTCCGGTACGCGCTTGGCGATATGTGCGATGCCCTGTGGGATTACAAGACCAAACTCGGCTAGCAGCCCACGGATCTGATTAGCCTGCGCTGTCCGAGCCTTCACGACTCCTTGACGAACCCGATGCAGCGACAGCACGGCCTGTTGCTCAATGTCCTTGATCGGCACAAAACGCATGTTTGGCCGACCCACCGCTTCGCAGATAGCCTCAGCATTAGCTACATCGTTTTTGTTCGTTTTCACGTATGGCTTTACGAATTGCGGGGCCATCAGCCTCACATCGTGACCCAAGCTGCGCAACTTGCGAGCCCAATGGTGGGCGCTTCCACAGGCCTCCATACCGATCAGGCATCGCGGCATGATGGCAAATTGAAGTAACCGCTCACCACCCAAGTGAGCCATTGCCCTTGAGCCCGGATGGGTTCATGACGTCGACGTTTCAGCTCATCCCGAATGGCCCGCAGCGTCGCACACATTCGCTTCTTGACCGTCAGGCGCAGTATTTGAAACCCCACCGCGGTTTCCACGGTAGAAAAGTACGCGTCTGAGATAGAAATCTTTACCTTCGGCAGAGGCTACCGGGCTTGGATTTCACGTAGCAGCGTGCAGAATAGGCGTTTCCACCGATCAATAAGCGGCCAGTCCATCCCCGGTGAAGACCGAATCATTCTTGAACGTCTATGCCGACAACCGAGTTGGGATACGGTGTGACCAACTTATCGGATGTAACTACCGCCGTTGACGTCGAGCGTCGCTCCGTTGAGAGACACTTGGGAAGGCCTCAAGGTGAAAGCAACCAGTTCGGCGATTTCGGATGGGCTGGCCATGCGCCCTATAGGTATATCGGCCACTGCCGCTGCCTCACCGTGCTGGACGACAAACTGTTCGGCCATGTCTGTCCGGACCCAGCCAGGCGCAATCGCTACCGCCACTATGCCGTCGCCCGCCACACTGCGGGCCAAAGACTTGGTGAGATTGATCAATGCTGCCTTGCTTGACCCGTAGGGCAAAGCGTCAGCTGCATACCCTCGTTGAGCGGCACGGCTTGCCATGTTGATAATGCGCCCACCCCCGTTGGCGCGAAAATGCGCGACAGCTTCACGACACAGGTCGGTGGCAGCGAAGAAGTTCACCTGGAACTCACGACGCCAGGCTGCGCGCCACTGTGAAGTGGGCGTCTCCAGCGGGATCTCTGTACGGATACCAGCGTTGTTAACCAAGCCGTGGATGTGTCCACCCGCCAGTTCCAACGCGTTTCGCCACAGCTGTTCAGGCCCGGTGTCTTCACTCAGGTCGCCCTGAACGATCCAGCCTTGACCACCCATGCGATCCAGCAAGCGCTGCGCGCCCTGAGCATCACGACTGTAATGGATCAGCGTTCTGGCACCTTCGGCGACAAGCTGCTCAACGATGGCAGCGCCGATGCCACCCGAGCCCCCCGTTACCAAAACGACCTTTCCGGCGAGGGGACGCGTGAAGTCACTCATCAATGAACACCTTTCTTTGTTGAGATTAGAGAAAGGCAGCCTGTTTGGACTCAAACAGGCTGCAGACATGCGACAGGCCGCTACTTCGTAGCGTTGGCCGCGAGAGACGCTTTGTCGACCAGTTGTTGGATTTCACCCGTGTCCCGACGTTGCGTCAGGTAAATATTCAGCACTTGCAGATCCGCCGTCGAGATGTCCCTACGCACGCCGAATGAAACACCCTGCTTGGCCAATGCTGGCTTGGGCAGGATCTCGCGGGTCCAGCCCGGGTTGGCAAGGGCAAACAAGTGGTTGGTATCGCTGGCGTCGACCAGGATATCGGCGCGCTTGGACATGACCGCCAGGCGGGCTTCGTCCATACCTGGAAGGCGCATGATCTTGCCGTTGTGAACCACCGACGAGATGGCCTTGTCCTGCGCTGTGCCCGACATGACGGCATAGGTAACATCTGGCTTGTCCAGCGCGGCTATATCGTCCTTCACCTCAGCGAACTTGGGGTTCTCCTTGCTCACCAGCAGCGACACCTGATAGTCCGTCGCGGGCACGGTGAAAGCGACCGCCAACGCACGCTCCGGTGTCTGATTGAGGGCCATGGCTAGATCCCACTTATTGCTCTGCAATCCGGCCACAAGGTTGTCCCAGTTGGTATCAACAAAGGTCACCTTGACCTTGAGCACCTTCTCGCCGAAATCGCGGCACAGGTCGACGAAGTAGCCGCTGTAGTCACCGGATTTGGCATCACGCATCACATAAGGCGCTGCAACGGCGGCTCCGCAGCGCAGCACGCCAGCTTTTTGCACGTCTTGCCAGACTGAGGTTTCAGCCGCCTGGGCAGTGGATTGAGCCAGTAAGGCACCACAGAGACTGGCACCCACGAAAAGAGCTTTAAGGGAAGACGGGACTGGGAGAACCATTTTTGACCTCACTGATATCGTTGTTTTTGGCAGGAAGGTAAAACTCTCATCTGCATGCTTTATTGTGTGCATGACTGCATTCAAAATAAGAAGTCAGCGGAATACTGTCAACAGCCATTTGACGCAGTTGATCACCGGGCAAAAAAATTCGATGTGTGCTTGGCATTGAGCGGGCGTTGCAGGCACGTTGATGCACGAACCTCTGCTGCGTTACGCAACTAAAAACAAAACCTAATGCAGGTATATATGGCTGTAACTCATCAATTGTTTCGACTGAAGCTGTCTGGATCAGTGATAACCGGGCGGATAGAAGGAAGTCGAAATGAGCCTGAAAGACGATCTGGCACTATTGATTCACCAGGAAGAGACCCTTCAATTTCTGCGCTTTGACGAACAGACGGCCTGGCAAATGGGTTCTTGTTTGTATGAGCGGGCGGCAGCCGAGTCGTGGCCACTTGTGATCGACGTGAGGCGCTTTGACCGCCCCTGCTTTTCGCTGCCCACCCCGGCATAACGTCCGGCAACCACGATTGGGTGAGGCGCAAGACGAATACAGTCCAGCGCTTTCTGCGCAGCTCTTATCGGATCAGGTACCAACTCGCCCTGGAAAACCAGGATATCACCCAGCGCTATTACCTCTCCCCCGCTGACTACGCCGGTGTGGGGGGAGGCTTTCCGATCATCGTGAAGGGTGCCGGCGTGATCGGCTCCGTTACGGTTTCCGGCCTGCCGGATCGGCAAGACCACCAGATCATTGTCGACGCACTCTGCCAATTGCTCGGCCATGACCGCGATGCACTCGCGCTTGCCCTTCCAGGCATGAAGCAAGCGCCCTCGGCCTGCTTCCTGTAGGCCCCAGCGACGCCCTTCCCTTATGAAGCAATTTGATTGGCCAGAACCGGCACGAAAAAAAGGCCGCCAGTGTGGTAGCGGCCAGGTCTAAGCCAGAGCTTTAGACGAAGGGGGTACATGTGAGGAGCCCGCCAACCTGAATGGTTAGCGGGTAAACCGCAGCAACGCTACGGGTGCGAGCGACAGCGCCATCGGGGATCCCAGTCTGACCAACGGATGACGCTGCCACTCGAACAGGGTGCCTTTAGCTATTGCTTGGGAAGGCGAATTGGGCAGCTTCGTGGCTGGTGCGCTTCGGCCAGCGCTGGGTGATGGCTTTCTTGCGGGTATAGAAGCGCACGCCGTCAGGGCCGTAGGCATGCAGGTCGCCGAACAGGGAGCGCTTCCAGCCGCCGAAGCTGTGGTAGCTCACCGGCACCGGCAGCGGCACGTTGACGCCGACCATGCCCACTTCAATTTCGTCGCAGAACAGGCGTGCCGCTTCACCGTCTCGGGTGAAGATGCATGTGCCGTTACCGTACTCATGATCGTTGATCAATTGCATGGCTTCTTCCAGGCTGCTGACACGCACGATGCACAGAACAGGGCCGAAGATCTCTTCCTTATACATGCGCATTTGTGGAGTGACGCGGTCGAACAAGGTGCCACCGACGAAGTAACCCTCTTCGTTGCCAGCTACTTTGAAGCCGCGGCCATCAACGACCACTTTGGCACCTGCGGCGACGCCGTCTTCGATGTAGCCAAGCACCTTGTCGCGCGCCGCAGCGGTGACCAATGGACCCATGTCCAGGCCGCACGAAGTACCGGCACCGATCTTCAGCGCCTTGATCTGCGGCTCCAGTTTCGCGACCAGTGTGTCGGCGACCTGGTCACCGACACAAACGGCCACGGAGATCGCCATGCAACGTTCGCCACAAGATCCGTAAGCAGCTCCCATCAAGGCATTAACCGCGTTGTCCAGATCGGCGTCGGGCATCAGTACGGCATGGTTTTTTGCCCCGCCCAATGCCTGTACGCGCTTGCCGCGCTTGGTGCCTTCGCTATAGATGTACTCCGCGATCGGGGTGGAGCCGACAAAACTTAGGGCTTTGACTTCAGGTGCCTCAATCAGTGCATCCACTGCTTCCTTGTCACCGTGTACCACGTTCATCACGCCCTTGGGCAAGCCAGCCTCGTGCAGCAACTCGGCGATCAGCAATGTCGAGCTTGGGTCGCGCTCGGATGGTTTGAGGATGAAGCAGTTACCGCAGGCAATCGCCAGCGGGTACATCCACAGCGGCACCATGGCCGGGAAGTTGAACGGGGTGATGCCGGCAACGACACCGATGGGTTGCAGGTCGCTCCAGGCGTCGATGTTCGGGCCGACGTTGCGGCTGTATTCGCCCTTGAGAATTTCGGGGGCTGCCGAAGCAAATTCGACGTTCTCGATACCGCGCTTGAGTTCACCCACTGCGTCTTCAAGGGTCTTGCCGTGCTCTTCACTGATCAGTTGGGCGATGCGTTGCTCATTGGCTTCGAGCAACTGCTTGAAGCGGAACATCACCTGGGCACGCTTGGCCGGTGGCGTGTTGCGCCAGGCCGGGAATGCGGCCTTGGCGGCGTCGATGGCCCGTTGCACGGTCGCCCGGCTGGCGAGGCTCAATTTATGGATGGCCTGTCCGGTGGACGGGTTGAAGACATCCGTGGTGCTGGCATCGTCGGTAATGTACTCACCGTTGATCAAGTGTTTGATGGTCGTCATCGTGGTTCCTCGAGCGGTAAACGGATGCCGTCTAGCTTGTGCTGAAGGGTTATGTACGATAAATCTATATTTTCTTGACATCAGTTATCGGAACTCTCACCTATGGCAAAAAAGACGCCCCTGAACCAAGTCAGTGATTTCGATCTGCGGCTACTGCGCGTGTTCAAGACGGTCACAGAATGCGGAAGCTTTTCAGCCGCCGAGAGCGTCCTTGGCATTACCCGATCGGCCATCAGCCTGCACATGAGCGATTTGGAAAAACGCTTGGGCATGCGCCTCTGCCAGCGGGGGCGTGCAGGGTTCGCATTGACGGACGAAGGCAGTGAGGTGCTGCGTGCTAGTGAAACCGTATTGGTCGCCATCGAGGGATTTCGCAGTGAAGTCAATCAGATGCACCAACAACTGCGTGGCGACCTCAACGTGGCCATTGTGAACAACCTGGTCACTCAGCCGAAAATGCGCATCACCCACGCGCTCAAGGCGGTGCGGGCCGAGGGGGCCGGTGTGCGCATCAACCTGAGCATGAGCACACCCGGTGAAATCGAGCGCGGCCTGCTGGACGGACGGCTGCATGTGGGCGCCGTGCCACTGATCTCACCCTTGTCAGGGCTCGACTACAGCCTGCTTTACGAAGAACGCTCGAACCTTTACTGCAGTCACGAACATCCTCTGTTCGCCAATGCATCCAACGTCAGCGACGAAAGCCTGAGCTTGGCCGATGCCGTGGTACCTACATACAGGATGACGGCGGAAGCCATCGGACTGCACCAACTACTGAACTTCGCCGCCTCCGCGACAGACAGGGAAGGCATTGCCTTTCTGATCCTGACAGGCAGCTACATTGGCTTCCTGCCGGATCATTACGCCGCCACGTGGGTAGAAAAAGGACTGATGGCGCCCCTGAACCCCGACAGGCTGTACTTCGATTCCAAATTGGCGATCGCGACCCGAAAAGGACGTCGCCAGAACCTGATCCTCGAACGTTTTCTCAACGAATTGCAGCTCAACCACAGCCCCCGCTAACGTCCGCGCACCACCCTCCCCGCTTGAATGCCGCCTCACCCACTTTGCTGGGTGAGCGTTCGTCTGCGCGCCAAAAAGTAATTTCTCCTGTGTGTTGACAGAAGTCGGAAGCCGGGAATAGTCTGAATGCATTGCTGCACACAATGCAGCATCCATAAAAGTTCAATGTTGGTTTTTTGCTTGCTCTTCTGCCTACAAAAACAAATTACCGGAGAGATTCAAAATGGCTCGTTTCCTTTCCCGCAACGCCTGTACTGGCATCGCCTGCCTCACCGCAGCGGTAGCCTTGCTCACTCAGACTCCCGCCCAGGCTGACGTGCAAAACTGGCAAACCATTCAGAAGGCCGGCGTATTGCGCTGTGGCGCCGCGGTTGCAGCGCCTTATGTCATGCGCGACGCCGCTTCCGGGCAGTACAGCGGCTACTTCGTCGACCTGTGCCGCGACTTCGCCGAGAAGGTGCTCAAGATCAAGGCGCAGTTCGTCGACACAAGCTGGGATAACCAGGTTGCCGGCCTGCAGAGTGGCAAGTGGGACATGGCCATGGCCCTCAACCAGACGCCGGAACGTGCCCTGGCGGTGGCCTTCTCGGTGCCCGCCACCGACTACCAGATCTCCTTGCTGGTCAATAAGGAAAACCCCAAGTTCAACGGCGCCGGTAACAGCCTCGCCGATTACGACAAGCCCGGCGTGACCATCGCGGTGATTTCCGGTACTGCCGCCGACAAGGCCGTTTCCACCGTCATCAAGAACGCCACGCTGATGCGCCTGCCAGGTTCCGACGAGACTCGCATGGCCCTGATGTCGCGCCGTGCTGACGTGCTCGCCGACGCCAGTGACACCAACCACTTGTTCGCCCTCGCTAACGACTGGACCAAGGAAGTGCTGCCAAAACCTGCCCTGGCCAAGCAAGGCGTCTCTTTTGCCGTACCGCGCGATATCTCCGCTGCAGACCTGGCGGTGCTCAATGTCTACCTGACCCAACGCCGCGAGTCGGGTGAGATCGACAAATTGGTGGACAAGGCGTCCACCGAGATCAACGCGGGCAAAAGCGCTCAGTAACCCCTGCTGACATGCCGAGGGCACCTGCACTGGACGCCCTCGTGGAGAGAACTGCAATGAACACCCCTCATTTGGTGGCTTCTCAGCCACAGGCTTCGCTCATCCCGGATTCCGCCTGCGGTGGCGATTTCATCCAGCTGCGCGACGTGCGCAAGGCCTATGGCGAGCAGCTGGTGGTGATGGACAAGATGAACCTGGACATGCGCGCAGACGACCGCCTGGTCATCATCGGTCCGTCCGGCAGCGGCAAAAGCTCGCTGCTGCGCGTGCTGATGGGGCTGGAAGGTATCCAGGGCGGCACCATCGCGTTTCAAGGCAAGCCCTACATCGATGGCAGCCGCAAGCAGGGCAAACCCCTGGATGAAGCCCTGCACAAACAGATCGGTATGGTGTTCCAGCACTACACCCTGTTCCCCCACCTGTCGGTGCTGGGCAACCTGATCCTTGCACCGGTCAAGGTGCATGGCTTGAGCAAGGCCGAGGCCACCGAAAAGGCCCGCGCCTATCTCGCCCGCCTGGGCCTGGAAAGCAAGCTGCACGCCTACCCCAGCCAGCTCTCCGGCGGACAGAAACAGCGCGTAGCGATCGCCCGGGCCCTGATGCTCGAACCGCGCCTGATGCTGTTCGATGAAGTCACCTCGGCCCTCGACCCGGAAATGGTCATCGAAGTACAGAACGTGATGCTGCAGCTGGCGGAACAGAAAATGGCCATGGTCATTGTCACCCACGACATGCACTTCGCCCGCCACATCGCCACCCGCGTGGTGTTCTGTGCCAACGGCAAGGTGGTCGAGCAAGGCCATCCCGACCAGCTCTTTACCAGCCCACGCGAACCGCGTACCCGCGAGTTCCTGGAAAAGGTTCTGCACCTGGATTGAGGGCGAGACGATGAACTACCAATTTGATTTTCACTTTCTGAGCGGCACCCTGCCGGCGTTGTTCGACGGGCTCAAGGTCACGCTGGAGCTTGCTCTGGTGTCCAACCTGATCGGCCTGACCTGCGGCTTCGTGCTGTGCCTGATGACCCTGAGCCGCTGGTTCTTCATCCGCTGGCCGGCGCAGTTGTTCATTGAGTTCTTCCGCTGCACCCCGGCGTTGCTGCAGATCGTCTGGTTCTTCTACTGCGTGCCGATGCTGTTCAACGTGTTCATCGACCCGATCGCCATGGGCTTCCTGGCGCTGGGCCTGAACCTCACAGCGTTCAACGCCGAAGCCTACCGCGCCGGAGTCCAGGCGGTACCGCGCGAACACCTGGATGCTTGCGTGGCGCTGAGCCTCAAAGCCTGGCAGCGCACCCTGTACGTGGTGTTGCCGCAGTCGTTGCGCAGCGCCCTGCCGGTACTGATCACCAACGGCATTGGCACCCTGCAACAGAGCGCGCTGGTGGCGATTGTCGCCGTTGCCGACCTGATGTACGTGGGCAAAAGCCTGGCCACTGAGGCCTACCGTCCGCTGGAAACCTACACCCTGATCGCCCTGATCTACTTCGCCCTGTCGCTGCCCATCGCGCAGCTGGTGCAGTGGTTCGAACGCCGTCAGGACCTGGCCGGCCAGCGCTGAGGAGATAGCCATGCCACTCGATTTCTCGGTTGTTCTGAACTACTGGCCGGTGCTGCTCAAAGGCCTGGCCCTGACCCTGGCGTTCACCGGTATCTGCGCCGTGCTCGGCAGCCTGTTCGGCTTCGTGGTCAGCCTGCTGCGCCAGGTCAAGACCCCGCTGCTGCGCCTGCCCCTGACGCTGTACGTGGAGTTCTTCCGCGGCACGCCGCTGCTGATCCAGCTGTTCTGGGTGTTCTTCTGCTTCCCGGTGGTGTTCGGCCTGGACATCCCGCCCTACGTCTCGGTGCTGATTGCCCTGACCCTGTACATGGCGGCGATCACCAGCGAAACCTTCCGCGGCGCACTCAAGTCCATCGCCAGCGAACAGCACGACGCCTGTACCGCACTGGGTCTGACCCCGCGGGTCAAGGTGCTCTATGTGGTGTTCCCGCAGGCCTTGCTGCGGGCTGTACCGCCACTGCTGTCGAACGTGGTCAGCCTGTTCAAGGAGAGCGCGCTGATCTCTTCGGTCGGGGTCGCCGACCTGATGTTCGTCGGCCAGAACATTTCCAACAGCACCGCGCGCCCGGTCGAGTTCCTCTCGGCGGTCGCGGTCATCTACTTCCTCGTGGCCTTCCCGCTGACCCGCCTGGTCGGCGTGGTCGAAGGGCGCCTGCTGCGCCGCTACGCCTACTGAACGCAAACCACCCCTCGGAGACATCATCATGCAATTGAAAGGCATTCTTCCCGCACTGGTCACCCCGTTCGACGCCGCAGGCAAGGTCGATCACGACACCCTGGCCTCGATTCTCGAGCACCAACTGGCTGCGGGTGTCAGCGGTTTCGTGCCGCTGGGCTCGACCGGCGAATACTATGCGCTGGCCAACGACGAGCGCCGCCAGATCCTGGCCACCGTCAAGGAAGTGGTTGGCGAGCGCGGTACCCTGATCGCCGGTGCCAACGGCTCCTGCACCCGTGAAGTGCTGGAGCAGATCAAGCAGACCGTCGACGCCGGTTACACCAACCTGCTGATCGCCCCGCCGTACTACGCCCTGCCTTCCCAGGAAGAGTTGCTGGCCCACTACAACACCATTCTCGAGACCTTCCCCGAGATCAACGTGGTGCTCTACAACTACCCGATCCGCACCAACGTCGAAGTGGGCATGGACGTGATCGCCGCGCTCAACGACCACCCACGCGTCATCGGCATCAAGGAAAGCAGCGGCAACCTGCTGCGCGCCATCGAGATCGGTGAGAAATACAAGGGCATCCAGCTGTCCTGTGGCTCGGACGACCAGGCGCTGGACTTCTACCTGTGGGGCGCCAACAGCTGGATCTGCGGCCCGGCCAACATCTTCCCGGAGAAGGTCGTGGCCTTCCACAAGGCCTTCACCAGCGGCGACATCCACGGTGCTCAGCAAGTGATGCGCAGCTTGTTCCCGGCCATGGCCAACCTGGAAAGCGGCAAGTTCGTGCAGAAGGTCAAGTACGGCGCCGAGCTGGCGGGCTTCAAGGTCGGCAATGCGCGTGCACCGCTGCTGCCACTGACCGATGATGAAAAGGCCGAGTTCCGCAAGGTATTCGAAGCATCGCAGGCCTGACACGGTAGCTCTTCGGAGTACCTTGTAGTGGGGGGCGCGGCTCCATGAGTCTGCCCTCCCACATTTGCGCCTCATCCCGTCTACCTATTTATTGAGCATCGCAACCATGAACAACCCGCAAACGTCATCGCAACAGGCTGTGGTCATCGGCGGCGGCATCGTCGGCGTGTGCTGCGCGCTTTACCTGCAACGCGACGGCCACCGGGTCACGCTCATCGACCCCGCTGCCCCAGGCGACAGTACCGCCAAGTGGAGCTGCGGTCAGATGGCGGTGAGCGAGGTCATCCCGCTGTCCAAGCCCGGCATCCTGATGAAGATCCCTGGCTGGCTGCTCGATCAAAAAGGCCCCTTGGCCCTGCGTCCCAGTGCGCTGCCGGGGATCCTGCCCTGGTTCATGCGTTTCTTGGCCTGTGCGCGACCGTCGAAGATCAAAGAGATCGCCCAGGACATGGCACGCCTGACCCAGCACGTCTACGAAGACTATGCCCCGCTGCTCGACGCCTGCCCGGACAAGACCCTGCTCGGCGACCGGCCAATCCTGGAGGTATTCGACTCCCCTGCTGGCCTGGCCCATGAGCGGCCACATCTGGAGTTGCGCAAACAACTGGGCTTTCGCTCCGAAGAGTTGGATGGCGCGGCAATCGCCGACCTCGAACCGGCCCTGGCTGGCAAGTTCCAGCATGGCCTGATGTTCCCCGACTGGCGCGCGGTGAACGACACCGAAGGTTTTATCGCCGCCCTGACCGAAAGCTTCATCGCCCAGGGCGGCAAGCGAGTGCGCCAGCGCGTGTTGAAGATCGATGAAAGCCACGACAAGGCGACCGGCGTGACCCTTGCCGACGGTGCGCGCGTGTCGGCTGACCTGCTGGTGGTTGCCGCCGGCACCGGCTCGCGCCCCTTCTTCGATGCACTCGGCGTGAACATCCCGCTGGCGGGCATCGCCGGTTACCAGGCTGTGCTGCCGCAACCGGGCGTAGAGATCCGCCACTCGGTGATCTATGCCGACGGTGGCTTCTGCTTCGCCCCCATGACCCGCGGCCTGCAGATTGGCGGCACCATCGAGTTCGCCGGCCCCAATGCCGAACCGAACTTCAAGCGCGCCGAAATCATCATGGAAAAAGCCCGTCGAGTGCTGCCGCAACTCAATACCCAGGGCATGGAATTCGGCGTCGGTTACCGCCCCTTCCTGCCCGATACCAAACCGGTGATCGACCGCTCACCGCGACTGAAGAACGCCATCCTGGCCTTCGGTCACGGCCAGCTCGGTCTCACCCTGGGCGCCACCACCGGCCGTCTGGTCAGCGAACTCGCCGCCCAGCGCACCCCAACCCAGAATCTATCCGCATTCAGTGCCCGACGCTTCGCCGTCTCAGGAGGAAACGCATGAACCGCTACGACCAGTTCTACATCAATGGCCAGTGGGTCACCCCCGTCAACGGCGGTACTTTCGAGTCCTTCGACCCGAGTGACGAAAGCCTGATCGCCACGGTAGCGTCCGGAACGGCCGAAGACATCGACGCCGCCGTAAAAGCTGCCCGCGCCGCCTTCGACGAGGGGCCCTGGCCACGCCTGAGCGGTGCCGAACGTGGCGCGTACCTGCGCAAGATCGCCGATGGCATCCGCGCCCGCCAGGAAGAGCTGGCAACCCTTGAAGTGCGCGATAACGGCAAGCCGTTCCCGGAAGCCATGTGGGACATCGGCGACACCGCCGGCTGCTTCGATTTCTACGCCAACCTGGCCGAAGAACTGGATGAGAAGCGCGAGAAACCCGTAGCGCTCTCCGACGACCGCTTCAGCTCCCTGGCGCGCAAGGAGCCGATCGGTGTGGCCGGGGCCATCGTGCCCTGGAACTTCCCGATGCTGATGGCTTCGTGGAAGATCGCTCCGGCGCTGGCCGCAGGCTGCTGCATCATCCTCAAGCCTGCGGAGCAAACCTCGCTGACCGCGCTGGAACTGGCGCGCATTGCCGATGAGGCGGGCCTGCCGGCCGGCGTGCTGAACATCGTCACCGGACCAGGCACCGTCGTTGGCGCCGCACTGACCGCACACCCGGGCGTAGACAAACTGGCCTTCACCGGCAGCGTGCCGGTGGGCAGCCGCATCATGCAGGCCGCCGCACAGGACATCAAAAATGTCACCCTGGAACTGGGCGGCAAGTCGCCCTTCGTGATCTTCGCCGACAGCGATATCGAAGCCGCCGTCGAGTGGATCATGTTCGGGATTTTCTGGAACAAGGGCGAAGTCTGCTCGGCTACGTCAAGGGTATTGGTAGAACGTTCGGCGTACGAACCCCTGCTGGCTCGTCTGGCCGAGGAAGCGCGCAAGATCAAGATCGGCAATGGCATGGAAGAAGGCGTGCTGCTCGGCCCGCTGGTCAACCGCAACCAGTACGACGGTACCCTGCGCGCCATCTCCCGCGGCCTGGAGGAAGGTGCGCGCCTGGTCTCGGGCGGCGAGCGCCCGGCACACCTGGACAAAGGCTTCTATCTGCAACCGACGGTGTTTGCCGACGTGCCGGAAGACAGCTGGATCTGGAATGAAGAAATCTTCGGCCCTGTGGTCTGCATCCGTCCGTTCGATACTGAAGAAGAAGCCGTAAAATCGGCCAACAACTCGCGCTTCGGCCTTGGCGCGGCGGTCATGTCGGCCGACCTTGAGCGCTGCGACCGCGTCGCGCGTAAATTCCGTGCCGGCATCGTCTGGATCAACTGCTCGCAACCGACCTTTACCGAAGCGCCATGGGGCGGTTACAAGCAGAGCGGGATCGGTCGTGAACTGGGTGAATGGGGCCTGAACAACTACCTGGAAACCAAGCAGATCACCCGCTACAACAGCGAGCAGCCTTGGGGCTGGTACATCAAGTGAGGTAACACCCATGCGTTGGAAACAGACCCTGCAATTGGCTGAAGTGCACTGCGAGGGCGAGATCGGCAAGGTTATCACCGGCGGCGTGCTGGGCATCCCCGGCGCGACCATGCTGGACAAGATGAACCACATCAACGAAGTCGACGACAGCCTGCGCCGCCTGGTGACCCTGGAACCCCGTGGCTGCCTGCAGATGTCCGTCAACCTGCTGCTGCCGCCCACGCGGCCCGAGGCGCATGCCGGCTTCATCGTGCTACAGGCGGACAAGGCGCATCCGATGTCCGGCAGCAATTGCATCTGCGTCGTCACCGCGTTGCTCGAGCTGGGCATGGTGCCGATGCAGGAGCCGCAAACCACCGTGGTCCTCGACACCCCGGCCGGACTGGTCACCGCCCGTGCCCAGTGCGCGGACGGGCGCTGCCTGAGCGTGTCGCTGGACATGGTGCCGGCATTCGTCGAACACCTGGATCTGGCGATCGAGACCGAGGCGTTCGGCACGCTCAAGGTCGATGTGGCCTTTGGTGGCGTGTACTACGCACTGATCGACGTGGCGCAGACCGGCCTGTCGATTGTTCCGGAAAATGCCCGCGCGCTCGCCGATGCCGGTGTTGCGCTCAAGGACGTGATCAACAGTCAGTTGAACATCCAGCACCCGTTGCTGCCGTCGGTCAACGAAGTGGCCTACGTGATGTTCCGCAATCGGCTGGATGATCGCACCTATCAGACCTGCACCACCCTGCCTCCCGGCCGGGTGGACCGTTCACCCTGCGGTACCGGCAGTTCGGCCAACCTCGCGACCCTCGCGGCGCGCGGCCTGGTGCAGCCGGGTGATCGGCTGGTGTCACGTTCGACCATCGGCGGGCAGTTCCAGGTCGACCTGCTCGGCCACGCCGAAGTCGCGGGCCGGCCGGCGGTGTTGCCTCGGGTCACGGGCCGGGCCTGGCTGTACGGGTTGCAGCAGATGGGCATCGACCCGGACGATCCGCTGGCGACCGGGTTCATGCTCAGTGATACCTGGGGTGCGGGTTTGCGCCAGTGACCTCCCTTGCACCGTGCCTGGAGCGATTCCGGGCGCGGCGCACTCGGTTGCAGCAAAGTTTGACGTAATAGCGATCCCCGCCCCATGCTGCCGGTTACACAGTCGGCCACGACTGCAATAAATGTGGGGCTGAGCTGTATGATACGGACCAGACCAACCGAGACCTGATGATGGCTAAAGATAACGACAAAGAAAGCGGCGTTCGTCGCCATAGCGGTCGCTACATTTACGAAGAGCTGCGTAAACAGATACTGACCCTCAAACTGAAGCCGGGCGAGCAACTCGATGAAGTTTCCCTTGCCGCACAGTTCGGCCTGTCCCGCTCGCCGGTGCGTGATGCCCTGGCGCGCCTGATCACTGAAGGCCTGGTGGTGATTCTTCCCAATCGCACCACGCTGGTCACTCCGTTCGAGATCGAGGAGTTCCCCAACTACATCTCCGCCCTGGATCTGATTCAGCGCGCCGTCACCCGTCTGGCAGCGACCCAGCACCGCCCGGAAGACCTCGAGGCGATCCGCAAGGCAGACGCGGCTTACCTCCAGGCGGTGACCAGTGGGGACTTTCAGGCCATGTCCGAATTGAACAAGGCGTTCCACATGGCAATCGCCCATGCCGGGCGCAACCCCTACTTCATCAATTACTACGAACGCCTGTTGGGTGAAGGCCAGCGCCTGTTGCACCTGCACTTCGACCACATCGTCAGCACGGCCAGCACCCATCGGCTGGGACGCGACCACGACGAAATGATCGAGGCCATCGCCGCGCGTAATGCCGATGCTGCCGAAGCGGCGGCCCATGAACACACCATGCTGTTCCAGCGTCGATTCCTCGACTACATGCAACAGAACCTCACCGCCAGAATGTCGGTGGCTTGACGCCCATCATGGGCTGTCTTTCATCTCGCCATACCGACCGGACACAACAACGGGGCCTGCGCATTCGTGGACGCAGGCCCCATCGTTCGATGGTCGAACTACACAGGCAAACTCAGGCGGACGACCTCCGAAAAATAGCGCGCCCCGATGGGCAGGATCGCGTCGTTGAAGTCATAACCGGCGTTGTGCAACGGGGTCGCTCCCTCCTGCCCTTGCGATCCATTGCCGATGAACACGAAATTGCCCGGCACCTTCTGAATGAAAGCGCCGAAATCCTCCGAGATCATCATCGGCGACACTTCAGGGTCGACGGCTTGTTCGCCCACGATATTTCGCGCCGCGGCAATGGCGATCCGGGTATTGGCGGCCCAGTTCACCGTGGGTGCAAACTCGTGGCTGTACTCGAACTCGCAGACCGCGCCATGCATGCGGCAGATGCCTTCACTGATGTCGCGCATACGCGTCTCGAGCAAGCGCTGGACATCAGGGCTGTAACTGCGGGTGTCGCCCTTGATCGTGACATTGCTCGCAATCGCATTGCGGATGCCGTCGGTAATGAACTCGGTGCATGAAATCACCGCCGGCAAACCAGGGTCCAGATTTCGCGAAACGATGGTCTGCAAGGCCAGAACGATTTCGGCGCCGATCACCATGGGGTCAATCCCCATGTGCGGTCGAGCGGCATGCGTGCCCTTGCCCCGGATGCGGATGACGAAGTTGTCTTCGCTGGCCATGATGGGACCTGCAGCCGTGGCAATGTGACCGGCGGGCATACCCGGCATGTTGTGCGCGCCATAAATGGCATCGACCGGGAAACGCTCGAACAGACCGTCGGCCATCATCGCCTTAGCGCCGCGACCATGCTCCTCCGCAGGCTGGAAGATGAATCGCACGGTACCGTTGAAGTTGCGCTGCTCGCACAGCAGCTGCGCCGCCCCCAGGACCATGGCCATGTGTCCGTCATGACCGCACGCATGCATCTTGCCGGGCGTGCAGGAAGCATGATGCCGTCCATGTGCCTGCTCGGTGATGTCCAGCGCATCCATGTCGGCACGCAGCCCGATCACGCCTTGGCCATCGCCGACCGTCAGGCTCGCCATCAGACCGGTGCCGCCAATCCCTCTATGAACCTCCAGGCCAAGACTTTCGAGAATCCTGGCAACTTCATCCGAGGTATCGAACTCTTCGAATCCGGTTTCCGGGTGGCGGTGAAAGGTATGGCGCCATTGGGTCAGACGTTGTTCGAAACCGGGTTTATCGATCACGGTTCATTGCTCCTTTGAGATGGCCTGGGACGGCGACGGGTGTGAAATCGGGTTCGGCGGGTTCGGCGCTCTGCCATACAACGCTTTCCCCCAGGTAGGGTGTTCGGTAGCCACTGCGCACGCCCATTCGGTAGAACATGAAGGCGACCGCTGCAACCACGGCCATGTCCACACCCTCGGGCAGGATGCCGATGCCGCCAAAAGCCTCGCTCCCGACCCACGAAATGAGCGCCATCGCGGGCAGGTAGCCGATCAGCCAGAGCGCCGCGCGAAGCTCCTGCGCAAACCCCGACCAGCCGCTTTTCGCCTGATAGTAGAAATAGATGGGCAACGCACCGATCACCAGGAGAATGACCTGGCCGGTCAACGGCCAACGTGCCCAGTACAACACCAGCGACGCGCAGATGAAGGCGAAGGGTGCGACCACGCCCATGCCCCTGAGTCGTAGTGGGCGACGGACGTCGGCCGCATGGATGCGCAAGGACATCAGGCTGATGGGGCCGGTCAGGAACGAAATGATCACGGCAACCGAGATCACGGCCGCCAGCGTGCCCCAGCCCCGGAAGAAGAACAGGAAGACAAAGCTCACTGCCAGGTTCAACCACATGGCTTGGCGAGGTACGCTATACAGTGGGTGGAGGTTGCCGAAGATCCTCGGAAGCGTGTTGTTTTTCTCCATGGCGTAGATCATGCGTGCAGTGGTCGCGGTATAGATCGACCCTGTACCCGATGGGCTTACAAACGCATCCAGGTAAAGCAGCATGGCGAGCCAGTTCAGGTTGAGTGCCAAGGCAAGCTGCGCCAGAGGCGAATCGAAGTGAAGGTTGTGCCAGCCTGCAGCGATGCTTTGCGGGCTCACAGCGCCGATAAAGGCGATTTGCAGCAATACATAAATGACCAGCGCGATCACCACCGACCCTATCAATGCGATCGGGATGCTACGACCGGGATTGCGAGCCTCACCCGCCAGGCTCACCGGACTCTGGAAGCCGTTGTAGCTGAACACGATCCCGCTGGCGGCCACGGCCGTGAACACCGCTGACCAGCCATAAGGCGCAAAGCTGGAAAGTGAGCCATCGCCGAAGTTTTCCGTATTGAAGCTCGTCGACATCAGCGCCACTGCCGTCAGGGCGGGCACCACCAGTTTGAACACCGTGATTGCCGTATTGGTTTTCACGAAGAGCTTCACGCCCCAGTAGTTGAGTGCGAAGTACACCATCACCAACGCTGCACTGCCCGCCAGGCCGGTAGTCGTCAATTCACCCTGGTACGCCAGCGCCCTGGCCCAGGGAAACGGCCAGGAAGCCATGTACTGGACCGATGCAATCGCTTCGATGGGAATGACCGATACGATGGAGATCCAGTTAGCCCAGGCCGCGAGGAAACCGACCAGCGATCCGTGCGAGTACCGGGCGTAACGCACCATGCCACCGGACTCCGGGAACATGGCGCCCATTTCCGCGTAGGTCAGGGCAATCGCCAGTACCACCACTGCGCCTATGACCCAGGCGAAAATCGCAGCCGGCCCGGCAATCGCCGACGCATGCCAGGCGCCGAAAAGCCAGCCTGAACCGATAATGGAGCCGAGACCGGTCAACATCAGCGACCAGGGGCTGATGTCTCGTTTTATTTTGTTCATGGAATCTCCGATTGTTGTTTTTCTGTGGAGCAGCCCAAAGGCTGTATCGCGCAGCCCTTGGGGGTTATGGCATGCCGGATCAGACGCCAGCCAGCCAGGCCTTCTGACGGCCCAGGACCGATGCATCGGACTCGTCCAGGAGTTCGGCGTAGACACCTGGCGCGGTGGCGCCTTCGGTGCTGATGAACAGGACACGGGCGTTGGCGTCGATACCCATTTCAGCGGCCGTGCCTGTTTCCTTGACCAGACGGGCGAGACCCGCCAGCCCTGCGACGCTGGACTCACCCGCCACCAAAGGAATATCCCGGGCACTGCCAGCGGCAAGGCGACGCATGGCGGCGACGGCCTCGTCGTCCTCGATGGTCATGAAGAAATCGACACTGGATTCGAGGAAACGCCAGGCCAAAGGAGAGGTCTCGCCGCACGCCAGACCGGCCATGACCGAATCCACCGAACCTGTGGCCTTTGCCGGTTTTCCGAGCAGCGCGCTCTGGTACAGGCAGTCAGCCTGTCGCGGCTCCACCATGACAAAAGTGGGCCGCTGTTCGCCGTAGTGCTCCCACAGGTAGCTTGCGATTCCAGCTGCAAGACCGCCTACGCCGCCCTGAAGGAAGACATGAGTAAAAGCAGGTTTGGCGGCATTGCCTGTGGTCGCCTCAATGATTTCCGCCGCAATCGTGCCGTAACCCTGCATGACATCGCGGGGGATGACCTCATAACCCTCGTAAGAGGTATCGGAAACGACAATCCAATCGTTGGCCGTGGCCAGCGAAGCCGCTTGCTCGACCGACTCGTCATAGTTGCCAGTGATCCGCACGATCTTGGCACCATAGGCTGCGATGGCCTCTTCACGCTCGACGCTGACATTGGCATGCAACACGATGACGCACTGGCAACCAATGCTTTGAGCCGCAGCGGCCAGGCCTTTGCCGTGGTTGCCATCCGTTGCGCTGATGACGGTGAAGTCCGCCAAGGCATCGGCGTATTGACCTTGGAGCAATCCACGGGGGTCGAACTGTTGCTCGGGGAACGTACGCAGGATCAGGCGAACCAGAGCGATTGGAGCGCCAAGGGCTTTGAAGCTGCCCAACTTCGAACGCACGGACTCGTCTTTTACCAGGATCTGGGCGACACCCAGCTCCTCGGCCAAGTCAGGCAAAGAGTACAGCGGGGTGGCCCCGGCATTAAGGCCCGACCACCGGGACAGCCACTGGCGGCTCTCATTGGCCTGGGCGATGCTCATGACCGATTGCAGGGATGGCGGATACGGCTGGCGGCTCGCCTTGGGGTTAACGATAAACATTGGACACTCCTTTCTACAGACAACAGCAAACCCGTACCGCCGGGAATGGACCTCGGCGGATCGGGATAAACAATGGAAATCAGGAAGCGCTGAGGCGACGACTCACAACGTCGAGCAATACCCGAGCGCCCTGGATCAGTTGATTGTCGTCGGTGTGTTCACGGGGGTTGTGACTGATACCGCCGCGGCTGGGGACGAAGATCATTGCAGCCGGCGCGATGCGGGCAATCATTTGCGCATCGTGACCCGCACCCGACGTCATGCGGTGGCTGCTCAAACCGAATCGCTGTGCAGAAGCTTCGATTTCATCGGCCAGGCCAGCGTCAAAATTCACCGGCTGGAATCGCACCAGACGCTCAGCGGTGATGCTCACCCCTTCTCGCTCGGCAATCTCGCCAAGGAATTGGCTGAGCCGATTTTCTGCGTTGACCAGTTTCGCTTCATCGGGATCGCGCAGGTCGACCGTCAGGGTGGCTTTGCGCGGGATGACATTGATCACGTTCGGCTCGAATTTCATGCAGCCGACCGTCGCGAGTGTCGACCCCGTTTCGACAGCAATCGCCCGAAGTGCTGTAACGATAGAGCTGGCCACAAAACCTGCGTCGTGTCGCAGACGCGTCGGCGTGGTGCCTGCATGGTTGGCATTGCCTTTGATTTCAACCTGCTGCCAGGAAATCCCTTGCAGATTCTCGACAACACCAATCGACTTGCCCTCGGCCTCGAGGATTGGCCCCTGTTCAATATGAAGCTCGATGTACTCGTGGGGAGCGATTGCGCCTGGCTCAAGCGAGCCAGCGTAACCGATGCGCTCGAGTTCGGCGCCCAGGCGCGTACCGTCGGTGCCGATCTTGTCCAGCGCTTCTTCCACCGGCATGCCGCCGGCGTAGACGAGCGAGCCCATCATGTCGGGTTGATACCTGACCCCCTCTTCGTTGGTAAACGCCCCCACCGTGATCGAACGTTGCGGCAAGACGCCCGCATCACGGAAAGCCCGAATGACCGCCAGGCCGGCCAGAACCCCATAGCAACCATCAAGGGCTCCGGCGTTGGTGACGGTGTCGATGTGCGATCCCATCATGAGCGGGCGCTGATCGCCAGAGTCATTTGGCGAGCGCAAGGTGCCGAAAATATTACCGATACGGTCAACCTGAATTTCCAGATCGAGGTCACGCATCCAATCGACCACCAGGTTGCGGCCAGCCTTTTCTGTGTCTGTCAGGGCGATTCGGGTTCTCCCGCCGTTTTCAGCGTCGGCTCCAAGCCGTCCGAGTGCCTGGATCTGCTCAAGTAACAGCAAGCCGTTGAGTTGCAATTCCGTACCCGCGTTCATCAGACCTTCCTCCACGGCGAGCAGCCAAGCTAAGCACGCACACATTAAGTTGATGAAGGAATTTTATTCGCTCGACCCGTACGAAAAACTTGATTTTCAGCTTGAACATGAAATTTCATTGCGTATTCATCCGACTTTTCTTCATTTGCTTACGGGGCTCCCAATGAACCTGGATCACTTCGACTTGGCATTACTGAGCGCCGTCCAACGGGATGCGAGCACCTCACAGCTCGACCTAGGGGAGAGGGTCAATCTCTCCTCGGCTGCGGTGAACAGGCGTCTGAAGAAAATGTCGGCCGAGGGGGTCATTCAGGGGACCGTTGCCAGGGTGAATGCAGAACTGTTGGGCTACACGCTTACGGTGATCACGGAGGTGGAAGTCGAAAATGAGCGACTGGACTTGCTCGATGAAATGAAGAAAGCCTTCCTCGATTGCCCCCAGGTCCAGCAGTGCTACTACGTCGCCGGAGAGTGTGACTTTGTACTGATCATGCTGGTAAAAAACATGGAGCAATACACTCAGCTCACCCGCCAGTTGTTCTTCGAGAACAACAATGTGAAGCGCTTCAAAACCCTGGTATCCATGAGCAATGTCAAAACCGGCCTGTTCGTACCGACACCCACCGACTGACTCCCTCTGAATCAAAAAGCGCAACATCCGCAGCTCTCACACCGCCTCTGAAACAGGGCTCGCTGATGCGCGCCCTCCCCTCATTTGAATGCTCCGTGCATGACATGTTTGCAGGCCTGATGGCGCCCGTTGACACTCTGGTCATTCCCGGCTAGCTTGCATGCATCACTGCACACATACAAACGTACAGCAACTCTGTTATGCCTGCCTGCAAAGAACAACAAAGCACCAACTGGAACCTGAAAGGTTGCATCTGTGTCCCCTAACCCCAGGAGTCAACGATGAACAGATTTGAGAACAAAGTGGCGATCGTGACCGGTGGCGCCGGCGGTATCGGCTCGGCAATCGCCGCACGGCTCGCGAGCGAAGGCGCGACGGTGGTTATCAGCGACGTCAACCTAGAGGCGGCACAGGCAGTCGCCGACACCATTCAGAACGATGGCGGCAAGGCGCTGGCGATCGCCGCGGATATTGCCAGCGGCTCGGCCTGCCACGGGTTGGTGGCAAAGGTCGTGGATGAGCTGGGACGTATAGATATCCTGGTCAACAACGCCGGGATCAACCGTCGCGGCAACCTACTGGCGTTGAGCGAGGACGATTGGCACAGCAGTTTCGCGGTCAATCTGGACTCGATGTTTCATCTGTGCCGCGCAGTTCTGCCGATCATGATCGAGGCAGGTGCCGGTGCAATCGTTAATACCGCTTCGCAGTGGGGCCTGTACCCAGCGCCCGGGCATATCGCCTACAACGTTACCAAGGCAGCGGTCGCATCGTTCACCCAGAACCTGGCAAGGGACTATGCGCCACAGAACATCCGGGTTAACGCTGTATGCCCGGGCGAAATCCACACACCGATGCTCGAAGCCGGCGTGCGTCGCTCGGGCAGAACCATCGCCGATCTGGATCAAATGGTACCGTTCGGACGTATCGGCAAACCCCAGGAAGTGGCAGCGCTGGTGGCGTTCCTGGCCTCGGACGAGGCGGCTTTCATGTGCGGATCACTGGTGGAGATTACCGGGGCTCAAGCAGTGGCCTGAATGAATGGGCCTGTCGCGGAGCCAGTCAGGCACTGCGACAGGCCCGTAAGCCCGGCAAGTGTTCGCCTAACGCCCGGCGACCTCGAATAACCAATCGCGAAATGCCTTGAGCCTCGGCAGGCTCGCACAGCCTGGGCGGTAAACGACGTAGTAAGCCAGGGCCGATTCGAACGTTATCTGCGGGAACAACCTGACCAGTCGACCGGCCGCCACATCATCACGAGCCATTACACTACGGGCCAAAGCGACGCCCTGCCCATCGATCGCCGCCTGCAGAACGGCCGCGGAGTTATTGATCTTCATTCCGCGCGAAGTGAGAACGCCACTGATTCCCGAGTTCTGGACCCATGCTGCCCATGTTGGGAAGTCGGTATGGCTATCCATGGACAGGTCATGGATGAGGGTTTCCCTGGCAAGATCGTCCGGCGTGCGCAGCCTCGCAGCGTCGAGCAACAGACTGGGTGAGCAGACCGGGTAGACCTCCTCTTCCATCAACTTTTCCGCCACCAGCCCCGGCCAGCTTCCTGGCCCGTAGCGCACGCCGATATCGATCCTTTGGGCAACGAAATCAACCGCCCGCAGGTTGGTGTCCAGTCGTACATCCATGTCGGGCCAGGCGGCATGAAAGCTCTCGATACGGGGCAACAGCCACTTGGCAGCGAACGCAGGGCTGACCGTTACCGTCAACACGCCGGCGCTCGAACCTTCCTTCAACCGTTCCAGGCCTAATGTGAGTCTGTCAAAGCCGGCTCGAATATCAGGCAATGCAAGTTCGGCCGCTTCGGTTGCGACTAGCCTCGATCGGCCAGTAGAGGCGCGGTGAAAGAGCGGCGTGCCCAGCCAGTCCTCCAGAGAGCGCACCAGTTGGCCCACGGCGGCGGGCGTGACATTGAGCTCGGAAGCGGCCGCGGAAAAGCTTTGATGGCGAGCACTGGCTTCAAAGGCGCGTAAGGCATTGAGATGAATGGGGGTCTTCATGACGATAAACTTTTTCTTTCTCGGACTGACATTTTATATGGTTTGTCGCTGCGTTCGCACGCAGCGAATAATCGACTCCAAGGTAGAAACAGCGTCATGTGGAGATCCACGAATCAGTGTCTAGCCCCAATGAAAAAGTTTGTCTTGCGACTCGGAACAGCCCGGATTTTCCACTACCTCTGACACTACTGGATACAGGCGCTGCACAGCGTTTGACTGGCCACCCACCGGCAAGCGCTTAGCGTCCTGTCACACTTTTACATCAACCATTGTCTGCTAATCATAAGCTGCAAAGAGGTCCGATATGAGCAATCAATTCAAAGGAAAAAAACTGCTGGTCGTCGGTGGCACCAGTGGAATGGGCCTGGAAGCTGCACGCATGGTACTCGCCGAAGGCGGCAGCGCAGTCATTGTCGGCAGCCGACCTGAAAAGACTGAAGAGGCCCGTAAAGAACTCTCCAGCCTGGGTCCGGTGACCGCGCTGATCGCCGATCTGACCAGCGAAGACGGCCTGGCCAAACTGATCAGCACCCTCGATGAACAGCACCCGGACATCGACCTGTTGGTCAACGCCGCCGGCGTCTTCTTCCCCAAACCGTTTCTGGAACACCAGGGTGCCGATTATGACCAGTACATGAAGCTGAACAAGGCCTTCTTCTTCATCACTCAGAAGGTCGCGGCGAACATGGTTGCCAAAAACCGTCCTGGCTCCATCGTCAACATCGGTTCAATGTGGGCCAGGCAGGCTATCGCTGCAACACCCTCCTCGGCCTACTCCATGGCCAAGGCCGGCCTGCACTCGCTAACTCAGCATCTGGCCATGGAACTGGCGTCACAGCAGATCCGCGTCAACGCCGTTTCGCCCGCTGTTGTACAGACGCCGATCTACGAAGGTTTCATCCCGAAAGCCGAAGTGCATGGCGCTTTGCAAGGCTTCAACAGTTTCCACCCAATCGGCCGTGTTGGCACCCCTCAGGAAGTGGCCGAAGTCGTTGCCTTCCTACTGTCCGACAAAGCCAGCTGGGTCACCGGCGCGATCTGGGATGTAGACGGCGGCGTGATGGCCGGCCGCAACTGATACACGGCACTCGCACGTCATTGCATCCACATCCGATGCCCGGTTGGATGATTCACCTGACTAACCTGGAGAAACGCAAATGGTTTATCTGCAAATCACACTCAAGATCGCCGTAGCCAATCGCGCCGCTGCAGCAGACGTCTACGTGAAGTACAAGGCTGCGTTCCTGGACACCATCGCGGGTGCGAAATCCAAAGCCCTCCTGGTGCGCGACGAAGACGTCCAGGTGCTGCACGGTTTCGACAGCACCCAGAATGCTAACGCCTACCTGCAAAGCGAGCTCTTCACCGCCGACGTGGTCAGCGGTCTGAAACCCTTACTGGACGCTGCGCCTGAAGTGCGCATCTACCAGGTCGCCTAACCACCCTAGTGCCGAGCGCCATCACGGATCTCGGCCACCTGCCTGCAAGGTAAATACCCATGATGAAAGACTGGAACGCCTATCGTACAGACTTGCTGGAGCGCATCGGTGATGTCGCCAGGCAAAGCCCGGATATCGTCCGCGGCCTGAACACCATCGATGGCGCTGCCACAAAAACCGGACACTTGGAGCCGAAGATTCACGAGTTGATCGCTCTGGCTGTCGCGGTGACCACGCGCTGCGACGGTTGCATCACTGTGCACACGAAAAAGGCGGTTGAGTGCGGTGCCACCAGGGAGGAGATCACCGAAGCGCTGGGCGTTGCCATCGCCCTGAACGCAGGCGCCGCACTCGTCTACTCGGCCCGTGTTCTCGATGCACACGCTCAACTTCCCGACGCTTGAGTATCAGAGGGGGGCGACAACGGCCCCCTTCACCGACTTCTGGAGTGACGCACATGTTTGTCAATGCAGACTTTTCCCGGCGCGCCATCGTTACACCTGACGACTACCAATGGGTGCCTTCACCGCAAAGTGGCGTCAAACGCGTCATGCTGGATCGGCTCGGCGGCGAGAAAGCCCGCGCGACCAGCATTGTGCGCTATGCCCCTGAATCCGATTTTCCGGAGCATCCCCACCCTGGGGGCGAAGAAATCTTCGTTCTGTCCGGGACGTTCTCCGAAAGTGATCAGCACTACCCTGCCGGATCGTATCTACGTAACCCGCCCGGGTCCGTTCACCAGCCCTCCAGCCAGGAAGGCGCAACAATCTTCGTCAAGCTGTGGCAAATGAAACCCGACGAAAAAGAGCGGGTACATATCGATACTCGAGACCCGTCAAACTGGCAGCAGTGCGGCCGCCGCGACATTTGCCCGCTGTTCTACAGCGGCACCGAGCACGTGACCCTGCAACGTCTGCAACCGGGTGAGTCACTGTTTGCCACTGAGGTTACCAGTGCAGAATGGTTGTTGGTTTGCGGACAGCTGGAAACCACGGATCGGTCATTCGAGCCCGGCACCTGGATGCGCCTGCCCCAAGGTTGCTATCTCGACATCACCGCCGGCAGCCAAGGCGCCGTGGTTTATCTCAAGACCGGACACCTGCCTGAAAAGCCCGAGGAGGCATGACATGCAAAAAGCGCGAATCGCGATCATCGGGGCTGGCTTGAGTGGCCTGTTTGCTGCTTATGTGTTGCAAAAAAAGGGCATCACGGACTACGTCATCCTCGAGGCCCGGGACGTTCCAGGCGGACGCATCGTATCCGTTCCTCTTTTCCCCGAAAGCCCGAAAATGAGCGCCGGGCAGCCTGGTACCGCAGACCGCTTCGACCTTGGCCCCTCGTGGTTCTGGCCCGGCTATCAACGGCAACTGGATCAACTCGTTGACGAATTGGGATTGCATCGATTCGCGCAGCACGAGACCGGCGAAACGGTGCTCGAACGCTCACATGACACGCCTGCGGTTCGCGTGCGCGGCTATGTAAATTCGCCGCCCTCAATGCGTCTGGTGGGCGGCATGGGCGCACTCATCGACGCCCTGTCTGACCAGCTGGATTCCAAACGAGTCCTCACTGGGCAGGTCGTGCGCAATGTGCGTCGCACAGCGCACCGCGTAGAAGTCGATAGCACGGATTCCGCAGACCAGCTCACGACTTGGAGCGTCGAGCAAGTGTTCCTGGCCATGCCACCGCGCCTGGCACAGGCCACCATCGATTTTTCGCCGGCCTTGCCGCCGGAGCTCTCGCTGAGCTGGCAAGCGACCGCCACCTGGATGGCGCCCCATGCCAAGTACTTCGCCATCTTCGATAGACCTTTCTGGCGCGAGCAAGGGTTGTCTGGCGAGGGGCGCAGTGGCGTCGGTCCTTTGGTGGAAATCCATGACGCCTCGATTCCACTAGGCAGCGCCGCACTGTTCGGCTTCATCGGTGTTCCTGCGACGCTTCGCAAAACGCTGCCTGACAGCGATCTGCGAGCACTTTGCCGTGCTCAGTTAGTCCGGATGTTTGGTTCGCAGGCTGGCACTGCGAAAGCCGAGTTCTTAAAGGACTGGGCAGCCGAACCATTCACCGCCATTGCCGCGGACCTGATGGGCGCGAGTCAGCATGCAGTGGCGCCTGCGGCCACGGCAGACAGCGGGCCGTGGCGTGGCTGTCTGGTCGGCATCGGCAGTGAATGGTCGCTGCAGTTTCCCGGGTATGTCGCAGGCGCGATCGATGCCGTCAGTCGAGGGATACAGATATTGAGCATGCCTGCATAGGCGTCACAGCGCCAACTGCCCGGCTCCAAGGCTGCTGCTTTCCTTCTTCGTTGAGCGAAATCAGACTTGAAACTTGCCTAGCAACAGCGTGAGGTCGGACACCTGCCGCTGCAATTCAGCACAGGCTTGCACAGTGGTGCGCATCTGCTCTGCACCCGACTGGTTGAGCAGGTCAATATCGCTAATGTCCTGGTTGATTGTCTCCACCACCGCACTCTGTTCCTCGGTGGCCGCTGCAACTGATTGGTTCATCCCATCCATCTGCTCGATACCATCGGTAACCCCGGTCAGCCGATGGCCTGCCTGGCGGGCGATTTCGACGCTCTGGCCACTCTGTCGCTGGCTCTCCTGCATGGTATCCACCACCACCGCGGATTCTGCCTGAAGCTCTTCGATCAGCTGCTGAACCTCAATTGCCGATTGCTGAGTTCGGTGGGCCAGGTTACGCACTTCATCGGCAACAACCGCAAAGCCCCGGCCCGCCTCCCCTGCCCTTGCTGCCTCGATAGCGGCATTGAGGGCAAGCAGGTTTGTCTGCTGGGAGATGCTGCTGATTACCTCGAGTATCTGGCCGATATCCTCGGTCTTGCCGTTGAGCTGGCTGATGTGTGAGCTGGAGGTGTGTATCAGTGAAGAGAGTTGCGTCATCGCGTCGATATTGCGTTCAACCACGTTACGCCCCTCATGTGCCTCTATCAGTGCGGTACTGGCACGATGCGAGGCCATCGCGGCATTGCCCGCGATCTCTAGCGCTGCAGCGCCTAGCTGATTGATCGCTGCGGCTACACTGCCCGTGCGACTCGCCTGGACCTGTGTGTTGTCGAGGGTGATCGTGGTCGATGCAATCACCTGACTGGCGACTTGGTCGACCTGCCCCATCGCCCGGTTCACTTCACGAATGGAGTCGTGAATGCGCTCGACGAATCGGTTGAACGCCATGGCCAGCAGTCCAAGCTCATCTTTGCTTTTCACAGGCAGACGTCGGGTCAGATCGCCCTGGCCCTGAGCGATGTCTTCCATTGCGTGTTTCATCGCATGCAATGGGCGTAATAACAGACGAATCAGCATCCCCATCAAGATCAGCAAACCGCTGACGGTGACCGTGGTTGCCGTCAGTGCTGACCATCTGAAGTCTTCCAGAACAGCGAACACCCTGTTCTTGTCCAGTGAGATGCCCAGGTACCAGTTCACGCCCGGCAAACCCTGTACTGGCATGAACGTGACAATCCGCTCACCTTCCTGACTCTGCACCTGGCTGAGCTTTCCTTCCTCAAGCGTGGGCATGCCGGCGGCGAAGAGTTTCTGCGCTGGCTGCATCATGAATTGGCGATCCGGATGAACCAAAACCTTGCCATCGCCACTGACCAGAAATGCATACCCCATCCCATCGAAGTTGAGGGCATCGATCAGCTTCACCAGCCCCTGCAATTCGAGATCAGCGCCCACCACGCCAACGCCGGCAACAGGCGTGGCGATGGTCATGGTCAGTTGGTTGGTGTTGGCGTCCAGATAAGGTTCAGTCAGTTGGCTGCCAGTTGCCTGTCGCGCCTGCTTAAACCACGGGCGGGAACGCGGGTCGTAATCTTTCGGCATCGGCGTATCAGGAAACACATGGAAGCTGCCCTGGTCAGTACCGAGATACACGAAGGCCAGGGCTTCTTTGAAAGTCTGCTGTCGTAGCCACTGCTCGCGCCCCTTTTCATCGGCATGGGCCAATACCTCGGCCAGACTCTCCAGCAGCAGGCGTCTACCGCCCAACCAGTTGCGGATGTTATCCGCCGTGACTTGCGCGATGCCGCGCAAATTGCGTTGCAGGTCCCTGCTGATCGCATTGCTTTGCTGATAATCGTTGTACAGGGCGAACAGCCCGAAGGCTGACACTACCAGCAATGAAGCCGCCAACAGGATCTTGTGGCTGAATCCGAGTCGCTTGATCACGTCAAGTCCACCTTATGTCCAGTTCCGTCTACAGATTCTTGGTCAGGCCGAGGATCACGAAACCCGCGAGTGCAATACCTGCTGCCGTCAAGCAATAGGGAAGTTGGGTCTTGATGTGATCCATGAGGTTGTTGCCAGTTGCAGTCGCCGTGACGATCCCGGTGTCGCTGATCGGCGAGGTGGTATCACCGAATATGGCGCCCGAGATAGCGGCACCGATCACCAGGTAGGGATCGGCTCCCGACGACACGGCCAACTGGATACCGATGGGAATCATGATCGAGAAGGTGCCCCACGAAGTACCCGTGGATAGGGAAATCAGCGCAGCCACCAGAAATACGAACGCGGCCACGAGGCTCACCGGCATCAGTACACTGAAATGCTGTGCCAGGAACTGGCCGATCTGTAGTTGGCTGGATAGGTCACCGATCAGGAATGCCAGGGTGAGCACGACCACCAGCGGCAGCATGGCCTGGTAGCCTTCGACCAGACGGTTGAAATACGTCTCGATGTTCATGACCCGCTTGATCAGCACGTAATGCACAAAGCCGACGCACTGCCCAAAGAGCACGGCCCAGAGAATGGCGGTCGAGGCTGATCCGTTGCCCATCTCGCCGTTACCTGTGATGTACAGCCCGATCGGCACAAACAGGAAAATCGACAGCAGCGGCACCAGCAGATTGGAAACACTGGCGCCCGAAATTTGCTCCTGCTCGCCCAAGGCCGCTAGCGGCGCGGCGCCTTCTCTGAGTTCCGCGCCCGCTGCCGCTCGCTGTTTGGCACGGCGCATGGCCGGAAAGGCAAAACGGGTGAAGATGCTCACCAGCACCATGGCAATGCTGGCCCAGGCGAACAGGTTGTAGGCGATGGCGTGAGCAAGGATATTGAACGGGTTGCCCTGGATACTGCCGTTTTCTACCTGGACGGCGATAATGCCCAGCATCATTGCGCCCCAGCCGTTGAAGATGACAGATGACCACGCGCTAATACCGACGTTCTTTACCACGTAGGCTACCTGCTCCCGAGCTACGCCATAGCGGCGTACGAGTTCAGAAGTAGCCGCGCCCGAGGTGAGCATCGCCAGATAACTGTCGATGAATACCACTGCAGCCAATGCACCGGCCAGCAACTGAATACTGATCGGCCCCTTGACGATACGCAGGCGTCCGGAGATCAGGTTGACCAACCCCTGCATGCCGCCGGTGAGCCTGGCCAGGTGAATCACGCCGCTGATCATCACAGTGAAGATCAGTGTCCGCACGACGCCGTCGGACTTGAACACGTCGACCACGCCTTGCACGGCACTTTGCAGTCCATGACCGATGTGGAAGTTTGAAAGGACCATGAACCCCGCTACACAGCCCACCACCAATGACAAAATCACCTGACGGGTAAAAATCGCCAGGCATATCGTTACCGCCGGGGACAATAGCGCCCAGACACCTACTTCGTACATAGCAAAGACCTCGAGTTTTGTTTTTATTCGAAAAGTGCTGTTGCAGCGATCGATCGATCGCTTGTGCGCCTGGTTATCCGGCGCAAATGTCAGGTATCGGCACTCCGGTATGAAAGGAGATATCCGGCAAGACCGAGTACTGGTCCGGGGACGAGCAGCCATAGCGCGTCGATACCGACGCGTTCGAACAGCCAGGTGGTGCCAGCAATCGACACCACCGTGATTGCGAAACCGATGCTGTTCTGTATGGCCAGCGCGCTGCCCACTGCATCACGCGGACAGGCCTTGGCCGCCAGAGCGGAAAACTGTGGAGAATCGGCAACAACCGACGCCCCCCAAACAGCCAATAAAAGAAGCAGCGCCCATGCCGGCAATGCGCTAGCGACCAGCACGAAGAGCAATCCACAAAGACCGGACAAGCCCAGCGAGCCGAGTGCCACCCGCGCACTACCCATACGCTGGGAAAGCAGACCACCAATCAGCGAGCCCAGGGCACCGATGGCCATCACGCCGAATGACAGCCCGGCGACACCCGCAGCGGGGTACGCCGAGGCCAGGGAGGTGCGGCTTACGATCAACGGGACAACTGTCCAGAACGCATAGAGCTCCCACATGTGGCCGAAATAGCCGAGTGCAGCAGCACGAAAACGGTGGATCCTGAAGGCCTCGAGGATGCCTCCGCCTCGTTTGGTTGGAGCGCCAGCCGCCCCGCTGCGTGCGTGTGGCCCATCACCGAGTACTCCGATCAGCATGGCACCCGCCAGCGCAAGAACCGAAGACGCAGTGATGATGACCTGCCAGGGTAAATTGGCACCCACGAGCCTGAGGCCGTGGGGCAAGGCGGTGCCCAGGGTCAACATCGCTACCAACTGCGCCAGCGCCAGCCCCGTGCGCTCAGGCGCCCAGCCGACAATCAACTTCATACCCATGGGATAGATCCCCGCGAGCGTGACGCCGACGCAAAAGCGCAGCACGGCACCGCTGAACAGCCCGTCAGCCAGCCAGGCGAAACCTAGATTGAACAGACCGCCTGCGATCGAGCTATAGACAAACAGCGTACTGGCCTGAAAGCGATCAGCTGCACCACTGAGCGACAGGCTCAAGGTCCCCAGGATGAAACCCAACTGCACGGCATTGGTCAGCCAGCCGATATCGGCGGCGGAGGCATGCCAGGTGCTCATCAACGAGTCGGCGGCGCCATTCGCGCTGAACCACAGCGAGGTGCCGAACAATTGGGCGATGGCAATGATCGCCACTGGGCCTATCAGACACAGAAGCAAACCACGTAAACCTGCCGGACGGGCAGTCAGGGCAAGACGCATGTCAGGTATCCCCTTCCAGGCATTGCGCGAAGGTGCAGACGAGCCGGCCGACCTGTCGCCAGGTCAGCCAGTCTCGAAAGGCACCGAAGGATTTAGCTGAATATCAGCCTACGGCGAGGCCGGTCAGCCAGCGACTGTCGCGCGGCGAAGGACGACGGTGCAGTCTGCGATCGAGCAACGCCCTGGCCTTTTCCGCTTCGCCTGCGCGCATCAGCGAGACCAGCAAAGTGTCCTGGACGATTTCACGCTGGGCACCGCTACCGCCGATGCGTACCACTTCGTGAGCGACAGGTTCGAGAATCCGCACACAATCCGCATAGTTGCCATTGGCAAAGGCTTGCAATGCGTGGCAAACCGCAGGAACAACGGCCCCCGCGCGCAGAGTGCCATCACTGACCAGGGTGCTCAGCACGTTCGCACGCTGCTCGAGTGCGAGCTGGTCGCCGGTAGCGGCAGCCAGCATGGCCATGTGGACGTCCGCGAAGGGGAAACCCGGCTGCTGGAAGTAGTCGGCAGCGTAACGCGCGGCCTCGTCCCACAATCCTGCCGGCACTTCATGACCGTAAGCCTGCATACGCCACAGGAAGGAAGCACTGTCGCTGACCACGTTGATTGGTACGCCTGTGGAAACCGATGGTGCGACCTGCTGGGCGTAGGTGCTCAGTGCTGTTTCGAGATCACCACGCTCCAGTGCCACCAGCGCGCCGTGCCAGGCGATGTGGCCGTGCAAGGTTCCGCTGCGGTCGTAGCCCGGCAACCAGTCCTTGATGATTTCAGCCGCCTCGTCGTTTGCGCCAGCCTCATAAAGCACATGCGCCACCGCATGGACCGCATTGACGTTATTGCGTCGCAGCTCCAGCGAGCGCTGAGTCATTGCCCGGCCGAGCGCCACGTTGCCGTTCTCGCCGTGGGCCCAGCCACGGTAATTGAGGAACCACCAATCATCCTCGGGGAAGTGACGGGCGTGCCGTTCGCACAACTCGACACGCGCTTGGTCGTGGTCGGCCATACCGGAAAACGCGAACAGACCGAACGCCCCCAGCGGCATCGACAGGATCACGATATCCAGTGGCCAGCGATCGGTATGCTCCAGCGCGCCAGCTAGCGCCTTGGCCGGCTGCCCGTTGATCGCCAAGGACAACACTTGCACGTGGCTGCGCTCGCGTTCGGTGCCATTGATCTGCACGAGCTCCATGGCCTTGGCGATCTTGGCCTTGGCCTGCGTCACTTCGGCACGTACGGCATGGAAGCGGGCACGCGCAGCGAGTGGCAGAGCAAAATCCGGGTCGGCGGCTATCGCTTCATCGAGGGTTTGCGCGACACCCGGCCAGAGCGAGAGCAGCAGATCCACGCCCGTCCGGTAGCGCTCGGCGGCAACTTCGGAAGAGGTCGACAGGGGTAGGCTGTAACGGTCAAGACAGGCCATGTTGCGGGCAACTCCTATATTGTTCTAAGCAGAAATAGTACGAGGTGACCGCTTGATAAAGATGCCCAGTGCGCGGTCGGGTGGGTCACCTCGTACTCACATTAGAACCCAATCAGTCTTGGCCAGCTCTCGACTATCAGTCATATGATGTAGAGCACAAGACATCTGCCTGAACAACATGAATAAACCGGCGACACGCATGAAATCGGCTCCGGTTGCTGTGCCTGATGTTTTGTCATCATGCTCTTCACAACCACTATTAGCTCGGATCATCAGATGAACTGGGACATCATCGAAGCGCCTCACGACATAGCTTCGCCGCAACCATTGAAAGTCCGTGCCCAGTCCATTCCGGCTCGGCACAGCTTTCCCGAACATGCCCATGAATGGCACCAGATGGTCTACGCGATTTCCGGAGTCCTGACGGTCAACACTGAAGCAGGTTCTTTCGTCATCTCGCCAGAACAAGCGGCCTGGCTCCCCACCGGACTGAGTCACAAGGTCGGTTCGATGTACGGCGCCGAATTTCGCAGTCTGTGGATCAGCGACCGGATCCCCTCGGGTTTGCCAGCGGATCAACCGACGTTGTTCGGTGTTTCACCCCTGCTCAAGGCACTGATCATCGAAGCGACGCGTATCGAAGATGAACAGGAAGAAGCCGGTTACGCGGGCCGCATCACCCAGTTGATTCTGGACCAACTGCGTCGTGCCACGCCCATTTCTACCGCTTTACCCTGGCCGCGAAGCCAAGGCCTGATGAGATTGTGCGAAACGCTGTACGCCGACCCGGCGGATACGACAGAGATGGAGACCTGGGCGAAAACGCTGGGCATGTCGGAGCGTACGCTGGCGCGCCGTTTCCTGAACGAAACCGGATTTAGCCTGCGTACCTGGCGCAGGCGCCTGAGATTGTTCCGCGCGATTGAACTCCTGGGGAGTGGGCTGGATGTCACCCGCACAGCGCTGGAACTGGGCTACGGTTCGACCTCGGCGTTCATTTATGCATTCCGCCAAGAACTGGGCAGTACCCCGCAAGCCTATATACGCGGTGATACAGCGAGCGACCCGAGCAACTGAACAGAAACAAGTTTTTCTTTACCGACCACAAAGCATTCCTGCGTTGCAGCCATCTCTTGAGGGGCAAAGAATGGAGGCAGTGCGCGCTTCAGAACCTGCGGAACCCAAATGCATATTTTCAAAATCGATTCGAACGTGGCGCGCCTGGCAATCGCCCAGGCGCTGGCCGGTGCCAATTCGACGGTGGTCTACGCCACCGGGGCCATCATCGGTAACATGCTTGCCCCCCGCCCTTCCCTGGCGACCTTGCCCATCTCGGTGTTCGTCATTGGCATGGCGCTGGCGACTCTGCCGATCGGCTACGTCGGGCGTCGCTTCGGGCGCCGGGTCGCGTTCCTCATCGGCAATGCCTGCGGCGTGATCGTCGGTTTGCTTGCCGCCTATGCGCTCTGGACGGCTTCATTTGGCCTGTTCTGCATCGCCATGCTGTTTGGAGGTGCCTATGCCGCTGTCGTGCTGACCTTCCGCTTTGCCGCCGCCGAATGCGTTGACGAGCAAAGCCGCGCCAGGGCGCTGTCCATGGTGCTGGCCGGAGGTGTGGCCGCCGGTGTATTGGGGCCGCAACTGGTAAACGCGACCATGGACGTTTCACCCCACACCTTTGCCATCACCTATATCGCCGCCGCTGGATTTGCGCTGCTTTCGGCGTGGGTTCTGCTGGGCGTGCGCTTCATCCGGCCAGCACCGACGTCCGTGTCGCTGCAAACGCGCCCGGTGGGCGCGGTGATTCGTCAGCCGCGCTTCATCGTCGCGATGCTGTGCGGTGTGGTCAGCTACATGATGATGAATTTCATAATGACGTCTGCACCGCTGGCCATGGACCTGTGCGGCATCACCAGGGTGAACTCAAATTTCGGTATAGAAATGCACGTGATCGCCATGTATGCACCGAGCTTCTTCACGGGGCGACTGATCAATCGATTCGGCGCTCCCTTCATCATCCAGTGTGGACTGGTCCTGATCGGTGCTGCCGCGTTGGCGGGCATGGCCGGCATGAGCATCGGCCATTTTTGGCTGGCGCTGGTACTGCTCGGCATCGGCTGGAACTTCGGCTTCCTCGGTGCTTCCGCTCTGGTACTGACCTGTCACGCCCGCGAAGACGGTCCACGGGTCCAGGCCATCAATGACTTCGTGGTGTTCGGCACCATGGTGGTCGGCTCCTTCCTGTCCGGCGGCTTGCTCGACATCTTTGGCTGGTCGACTGTGTCCGGAATGATTTTGCCGCCGGTCCTGATTGCCATGGGCGGCTTGTTTTGGCTGCAAAGCCGGCAACGCAACTTGGCCTGTGAGCCTAGGGCCTGATGCTCGATGACAAACGCTCGTCCCGGTCGCCCGGGACGAACTCAGAAAATCAACACCTTGTCGGCCTGCATAGTCCAGTCAGCCAGCTCTCCCGGTGCGGCACGCCGTATCCCGTCAACCAGCTCCACGTCCTTCATGCCTCGCGCATCCATGCCGTCCCCACACAGCGCCACTTCGCCCTTGCGCAGGATCTTTGTCAGTACCAGTTCGAGGTTGTAGTGCCCGGTTGGTACCTTCTGCCCGGCCCTCGCACAACCCACTGCATCCGACTGAAGAAATACGCGGACCTGCGCCTGTTTCTGTGCCGACAACGAACCGGCCAGCCGCAACGCATTGAAGGTTCGCTCAGACCCGTAGCAGCCATCGTTGATGATGAATAGAAATGCGCCCACAACGACTCCTCATACGTCATAAAAAAAGAGGAGAGGGTCTGGCCCATCTCCTCAAAGGTTGCCGCAAGAGATTCAGGATTCTCAGTGACGCAGAATCTGACTCAGGAACGCCTTCGAGCGCTCGGACTGCGGATTGCTGAAGAACGCAGCCGGTTCGTTCTGCTCGACGATCTGTCCCTGGTCCATGAAGATCACCCGGTTCGCCACTGCCTGGGCAAAGCCCATTTCATGGGTGACGCAGAGCATGGTCATGCCCTCCTCGGCCAGCTGGATCATGGTGTCGAGCACTTCCTTGATCATTTCCGGGTCCAGCGCCGAGGTCGGCTCGTCGAACAGCATGACCCGCGGGTTCATGCACAGCGCCCGGGCGATGGCCACGCGTTGCTGCTGGCCGCCGGAAAGCTGACCGGGAAACTTGTGTGCATGCTCGGGGATCCTGACCTTGGTCAGGTAATGCATGGCCATTTCCTCAGCCTGCCGGCGTGGTACCTGACGTACCCAGATCGGCGCCAGGGTGCAGTTCTCCAGGATGGTCAGGTGCGGAAACAGATTGAAGTGCTGGAACACCATGCCGACTTCCTGACGGACTTCATCGATCTTGCGCAGATCGCTGGTCAGTTCGGTGCCATCGACGACGATACGGCCTTGCTGGAATTCCTCCAGCCGGTTGATGCAACGAATCATCGTCGATTTCCCCGACCCCGAAGGACCGCAGATGACAATCCGCTCTCCCCGGGTAACGGTCAGGTTGATATCGCGCAACGCGTGGTAATTGCCATACCACTTGTTGACGCCGGTGATCTGGATCGCGACTTCCTGGACAGGTGCCGGGGAGACATTTGAATGCTCGCGGTTCATTGTTTTTGACTCCTTAGCGGTGATCGGTTTTGAGCCTGCGCTCCAAGTGGATCGAGTAACGCGACATGCCAAAGCAGAAGAGGAAGAACACGCCGCCGATGAACAGGAACAGCTCCCAGTAGATGCCCTGCCATTGGGTGCTCGCACGAATGGCGGTGGACAGCGCGATGGGGTCAAGCAGACCGATGAACACCACCAGCGTGGTGTCCTTGAACAGGCCGATGAAGGTGCTGACGATCATCGGGATCGAGATCTTCAGGGCCTGGGGCATGATCACCAGGCGCTGCGCCTTCCAGTAGTCAAGGCCCAGGGCTTGCGCAGCCTCGGTCTGCCCGCCGGGCAACGCCGCCAGCCCGCCCCTGATCACCTCAGCCATGTATGCGGTGGAGAAGATCGTCACCATGATGATCACCCGCAGGATCAGGTCGAACGAGGTACCGGGCGGCAGGAAGTAGTTGAGCAGCAGCGAGGCGGTGAACAACAGGGTAATCAGCGGCACGCCACGGACGAACTCGATGAAGGTCACGCTCATCAGCCGGATCAGCGGCATCGACGAACGCCGGCCCAATGCGAGCAGAATGCCCAGTGGCAGGGACATGGCGATACCGCTCACCCCGACTACGAAGGACAACAGGAACCCGCCGAGATCACGGGATGAAACGGGTGTCAGCACCAGGGGGAGCACATCCTGAAGGTGCGCAGCTATCGGCCCCACGGCCCGCGCCCACCAGAGTGTCGAGACCGCCATTGCGCCGATCAGGGCAACACCAAGTCCGAAACGCCGGCCCTGGGAGAACACCCATGCAGCCATTGCCAACCCGGCATAGACCATGCCCGGCGCCCACAACGAACCACCCCAGATCAGCCAGAACGCCAGACCTGGATAAGCAACGCTGAACCAGAGCATTTTTATCGGCATGCGTTTGAACAGGATCGGCCCCAACGCGACAAACAACAGCACGAAGGCAGCCAGGGGGCGCCAGTAAGACGCCGCTGGATAGAAGCCGAACACCAACTGTGGCCAGCGTTCACGAATCACACCCCAACAGGCTCCCGGTTCGCCGGCCAGCATGCGTCGACACTCACCCAGGGAGTCGGCATTCCACACCGAATTCGCCAGCCAAGGGAACACAGCCTGTATCAGCGCTGCAATCGCCAGTAGTGCAGCGACTGTCAGCAGGCTACTCCACCAGCCGTTGAACAACCTCGAGCGCACCCAATGAACGATGCCCCCTTGCCCGGCAGGCGGCTCGGCCTGTGCCAGCAACTGCTGGCGGGTCCAGGCGATGGATTGTTGTGTCATGTCAGCGCCCCTGCAATTTCACGCGGTTGTTGTACAGATTCATGAGGCCGGAGATCACCAGACTGATGGTCAGGTAGATGATCATCATCAGCAGGATGCCCTCCAGCTCACGGCCGGTCTGGTTGATGGTGATCCCGCCCAGTGTCGAGCGCAGGTCCATGTAGCCGACCGCCAGGCCGAGGGAGGTGTGTTTGGTGATGTCCAGGTATTGCGAAGTCAGTGGTGGCACGATTACCCGCAAAGCCTGAGGCAGGATGACCAGGCGCATGGTGCGCCCCGGACGCAGGCCCAGCGCATGCGCTGCCTCGGTCTGCCCACGGCTGATGGACTGGATGCCACTGCGCACGATTTCCGCGATGAAGGCGCCGGTGTAAACGCTCAGCCCGATCCACATCGCAATCAGCGCGTTGCCCAGTTGCAGGCCGCCCTGGAAGTTGAAACCACGTAGCTGCGGATAGCCCAGGTGAAAGCCCAAGGCATACAGCAGAACCACCATCGGCAATACCAACACCGCCAGTCGCTTCCACCAGAGCACGGGGCGCTTGCCGGTGCGGCTTTGTACGCTATCGGCGTGGCGGCGCAGCTGACGATCGAGCAACAGGCAGAGGATCAACAGGCCGATGATTGCCAGAGTGTTGACAGCAGGCTGCACCACGCCGAGATTCAGTACCCCCAGGTCGTGGAAAAACAGCGGCTCGGGAACGTAGATGCCGCGGTTGGTGACGGCAATCGCCGTTTCGCTGATCCCGGCGCTTCGATAGCTGCTCGGCGTCGGCATTGCTTGCGCCATGACTGCACCGATGATCAGGATGCACAGCAGCGCAGGCACGTTGCGGAACAGCTCGATGTACCAGCCCATCAGGCGCGATACGATCCAGTTGCCCGATAGGCGCAGCACGCCGGCCAGGACCCCGATCACCGTTGCCGTCACGCAGGCCAACACAGCCAGAATCAGGGTATTGAGCAGACCGACCAGCGCTGCCCGGCCGTGGGTCATCTGACTGTCGTAGGCAATCGGTTGCTGGTTGATGTCGTAGCCGGCGGCACTCCACAGAAAGCTGAAGGAAAAGTCCTTGCCCAGTGCTGCGAGGTTGCGCACGGTGTTGTCCAGCAGCCAGGCAGCCGCGAGCATCAGACACATCAGGGCAATGATCTGGATGGTGTAGGAACGGTAACGCTTGTCATGCAGCAGCATGCCCAGCGAGAAGGACGTCTGGTCGTCCTTCTTGCGGGTCATCGTGAGGGTGGACATCGTGAATCTCTCCCATAGGGGTGGGCAGGCTGTGGCCTCTTGGATGCCATCATCCTGCCCTTTTGCGGCAAGGGTCGAACGACGCGCCGGGCGGCGCGCTGACTCAGCGGAACGGTGCGGCGTACAACAGACCGCCCTGATTCCACTGGGCGTTCAAGCCCCGCTCAAGGCCGATGGACGTGTGCTTGCCCAGGGAGTTGTCGAAGATTTCGCCATAGTTGCCACTGGCGGCGATGGCGCGGCTGGCCCACTTGTCATCCAGGCCCAGTTGCTGGCCGAAGTTGCCCTCCTTGCCCAGCAACCGATTGATTTCGGGGTTGCCCGAGCCGCTGGCCATCTGTGCAAGATTGCCGGAGGTCACGCCCAACTCTTCGGCTGCGACCAGGGCGTTGAGCGTCCAGCGCACCACATCCGCCCACTGGTCATCGCCCTGGCGCACCATGGGCCCCAGCGGCTCCTTGGAGATGAGTTCGCCGAGAACCATGTGTTCATCAGGAGCAGCGAAGCTGGCCTTGGAGGCCGCGAGCCCGGAGACATCGTTGGTGAACACGTCACAGGCACCAGCCAGATACTTCTGTTCGCCTTCGGCGGTGGAATCGATCGGCACCGGTTCGTACTTCATGCCGTGATTACGCGAGTACTCCGCCAGGTTCAGCTCATGGGTGGAGCCGGTCTGCACGCAGATCGAGGCGCCGTCCAGATCCTTGACCGACTTCGCTCCCAGCGACTTGCGCACCAGGAAACCCTGGCCATCGTAGTAGTTGATACCAGCGAAGGTCAGCTTCAGATCCACGTCGCGGGTGAAAGTCCATGAGCTGTTGCGGATCAGCAGGTCGACCTCGCCCGAGGCCAGGGCTGTAAAGCGAGTCTGGCCGGTGGTGGGTACAAAGTTGACCGCATTGGCGTCACCCAATACTGCCGCTGCGACGGCCCTGCACATCGCAACGTCCAGACCTTGCCAGGTACCCTTTGCGTCAGGGGCAGACAACCCGGTGTTGCCGGTCGACACGCCGCAGTTGAGCTTTCCACGAGCTTGCACATCTTTCAGCGTACCGGCGCTGGCGAAACCAGACACCAATGCAGCAGCAAGACAGACCAGCGGAACGAGGGGGGACTTTCTCATCATGTTCACCTTTGTTGTTGTGATGTTGTTCAAGGCGGCAGTTCAAGGCACAGGTGCAGCAAAGGGCTCGTGTTCATCGCACGAGCGCCTGTTGTCATGGATAAATCGGGGTGGAGCTGCTCAGCGTTGCTGCACCGCCCGGGTAATGCGCTGGATCGCTTCGTCGACCGTCACTCGACTGCAACCCAGGTTGGCTCGCATGAAGCCGCGGCCTTCCAGGCCGAACTTCTGGCCCTTGTCGAGCCAGACGCGTGCCTGGGTGAGCATGAACCGGTCGAGCGCTTCGGCGTCCATGCCCAGGCCGCGGCAGTCCATCCAGGCCAGGTACAACGAATCCGTCGGCACCACCTTGATCTGTGGCGTCGCGGCGTGGATGGCTTCGGCAAAGTGCGCCTGGTTGTCGCGCACGTAGCCGAGCATCTGCTCCAGCCATGGCTCGCCGTGGGTATAGGCCGCCTCGGCCGCGACCATGCCGAGGGCATTGACGTAGCGATAGAGGTTTCGATCGTATTGGCGGACCAGCTCTTCACGGATCCGCTTGTTGGGGATGAAGATGTTCGCGGTCTGCAGCCCGGGCATGTTGAAGGTCTTGCTCGGCGCGGTGCAGGTGATGCTGTTCTGGGCGAATTGCTCGCCCAGTGATGCAAACGGAATGTGCTTCTTGCGCGGATTGAGGATGATGTCCTGATGAATTTCATCCGAGAGCACCAGAACATTGTGGCGGGCACAGATCTCCCCCATCGCCCGCAGCTCCGCTTCGGACCACACATTGCCTGTAGGGTTATGCGGATGGCTCAGGATGAACAGGCGTGTGTGCGGCTGGATCGCGGCTTCGAACTTGCGTTCGTCGAAACGATAACGCTCGCCGTCGAAATCCAGCGGCGCCAGGGCCAGGCGCCGGCCGTTGATCTGCGCATCATCGTGAAAATGCACGTACACCGGCGGCTGGATCAGCACCGAATCGCCCGGCTTGGTGAACGCCTGAATGGCCGTCTTCATGGTGGTGATGATGCCGGAGGCCTGCATCAGCCAGTCACGGGACACGTCCCAGCCGAAGCGACGTCCCTGCCAACCGATCACCGCATCCACATAAGACTTACGCGGACCGCCAGCGTAGCCAAAGACGCCGAACTGCACGGCCTCGCTCAGCGCGTCAATGACTGCCTGCGGTGAACGGAAATCCATGTCCGCTACCCACATCGGCAGCGGATCGGAGGCGCATTCCTGGGGTGTAAGGAAGTTGTGGCCGTAGTCCCACTTCATGGAGTTGGTGTGCCTGCGGTCGATGACTTCATCGAAAATGCAGGTAGCTTCGTTGCTGAGCTGCGATGTGAGTACCTGGGTATTCATCGTTCTTGGTGTCCAGTGTGTTCACGAAATAAGAGGGCTTGCTTGCCTTGCAGTATTAGTAACAACATCGGATCATGAACAGAAATGGTATTACTTCATCAATCCATGAACGGGGTACATGAATGATCGACTTCCAGCACCTATCGATCCTGCGTGAGGTTTCCCGCACTGGCAGCGTGACGGCTGCCGCCGAGCGATTGAACGTCAGCCAGTCCGCCCTCTCCCACGCCATTGCCAAATTCGAGGAACGACATGGCATCAAGGTGTGGATGAAGGACGGGCGCAGCCTGCGCTTTACCCAGGCCGGCAACTACCTGCTGAGCCTTGCCGAGCGTCTGCTGCCACAGGTGGAGCATGCCCAGCGGGTGCTCTCGGATTTCGCGGATGGGCGCCGTGGTGCATTGCGCGCCGGCATGGAGTGTCATCCATGCCAGAAGTGGCTGATGGGCGTCACAGGTCCCTATCTGCGGCACTGGCCTGACGTCGACTTCGAGGTTTGCACCGCCTTTCGTTTCGATGGTGTAGCTGCGCTTACGGGCTATGAGATCGACTTGCTGATCACCCCGGACCCGATCGATCAACCGGAGCTGTTGTTCACCCCGGTATTCGATTACGAGTTGGTGCTGGTGCTGCATGAAGACCATGCGCTGGCGAACAAGCCTTGGGCCGATCCCCATGACCTGATGCAGGAAACACTGATCACCGTGCCGGTCAGCCTGGAGCGACTGGACATCTACAGCCGCTTCCTGGTGCCAGCCAATTGCCGGCCGCATCACAGGATCACGGCGGAAACCACCGAATTGATGCTACAACTGACGGCGGCCGGGCGCGGGATCAGTGTGTTGCCGGAATGGCTCCTGCAGGAGGAAGGCCTGGGCCTGCCCTTGAAGGCCCTGCGCATCGGCCCTCATGGTCTGCACAAGAGCATTCACCTGGGCGTGCGCAAGGCCGAAGCGCAGATCGACTACATTGCCGGCTTCCTCGACATCGCCCGCGAAAGGCAGCCGGCGTAGGCCGCTACTTTGTGGTCAGGTGTTGGCGGCATCGACTACCGGCTCATTCGTCGCCCATGGTCAGCACCATGCGGAACCGCACAGCACCGGACCTGACAAGCTGGTAGGCCTCCCACGCTCTTTCCAGGGGCAGGGTCTCGATCTTCGCACGTACGTCCGTCATCAGGCTGAAATCCAGGGTTTTCTCCGATTCAAAGGGTGTTCCCGTGATGGCGCCCAGGACGCTGCGCTCACCGCCGACCAATGCGCCAGGCATAATGGAAAGGGGCTCCCGGCCGACGCCGACTACCAATAGTCGCCCCTGAGGCGCTAGCGCAGATATCAGGGTAGAAACGGCCGCGCTATCGGTAATGGTCGTGAGGATCACATGGGCGCCACCCAGCGCTTTGAGACGGGCTACCGGATCCTCGAACTGGGTGTCGATGTAATGATGTGCACCCAGCCCAATTACATCATCGGCGATATCCTGCCCTCGACCGACCGCCACCACCTTGAACCCCATCCTGCGTGCGTACTGGACCGCCAGATGTCCAAGCCCGCCGATCCCCTGGACCGCTACCAAGTCACCAGCAAGGGCACCGGACTTGCGTAAGGCATTGAACGTCGCGATGCCAGCGCACAGTAATGGCGCAGCGTCGACGGCGCCAAGCGCGTCAGGAATCGCCACCAGCCCGGTGACCCTGGCAATCATCATCTGCGCGTAGCCGCCATCCTGCGAGCTGCCGATCACGGGCTGGTTCGCACACAGGTTGAAAACACCACGGCGACATTGCTCACAGCGGTTGCAGTGACCACCCAGGCGCCCTACCCCGACCCGTTGGCCAATATGCCAGAGTTCGCAAATGCCAGGACCCAGCGCGACGATCCGCCCGACCACTTCATGGCCCGGCACACGGGGATACGTCAACCCGGGTTCCAGACCTTCGATGACACCGGAATCTGCGCCACAGATGCCACAGGCCTGAACCTTAATCAGCACCTCGCCTTCTCGCGGTACGGGTGTCTCGCGTTCAACCAATTCCAGCAAACCCGGGCGGGTTACCTGCATTGCCTTATGGGTATTGGCCATCATCGCTGGTTAATCTCCATGCACGGTTTGTGTCAGTCGGGTGCTTAGCCCGGAGCCAGTCTTGATTCTGTTGAGGTGAAAAGGTTTTGACAAAGCAGCAAATGTATTCACCGGAGAAAGAAAATCTTTATCGGGCAGCGCCGGAATACCAGAAGTCCAGTCACAAAGAAGCAACTATCCGAGTACTTTTTCTCACCACATTAGGGAGTGTTCAAAGCCGTTTTCTATATCATTCCAATTTGGAATCATATAGTTCTAAATCATCGCTTGCGAGGAGGGAGCTCACAAATTAATACTACCTGTACATCGTCAATCTTCAGGAAACCCGCCCTAGGCCTCGGATCTTCTCATCAACCGCAATCAAACAAAGTATCTGTGATCGCACCTAAAACGAACGCAGACGCCTGTTAAACACAGAGCGTCTGGGCTTATTGCATCACAACAAAAACCTTGATAAAACTCCTCCTGCCGTCAAACTTCAAAACCCTTCACAAACAACAATAGCATTCTTATTCCGCAACTAAATATCAGGATCAAAACTTACAACAATCCTGTTAATACGTGCCGAATAGAGGACAGAACATGGCTTCTCCACGCAGTAAAGAGCCTCGCTCACTCCAGCATGGGTTATCTTCCCGTCAAGTCTCAATGATCTCAATCGCAGGAATTATCGGCGCTGGATTGTTCATCGGCTCATCAAATGCAATTGCAACTGCCGGGCCAGCCATTTTGATCTCGTATGGCCTTACAGGCCTTCTTGTTCTTTGCGTGATGCGTATGCTGGGGGAAATGGCGATCGCCAGCCCGGACAGTGGTTCCTTTTCCACTTACGCTGGAAGTGCGATTGGCCCATGGGCGGGCTTTACAATTGGTTGGCTTTACTGGTGGTTCTGGGTATTGATTATTCCCGTCGAAGCGATCGCTGGTGCTGACATCCTCCACGCATGGGTTCCAGCTGTCCCCTCGTGGCTGTTTGCCTTTCTCATTATGGTTACACTTTCATTTTCAAACCTGGCAAGCGTGAAAAATTTCGGTGAATTCGAGTACTGGTTTGCACTGATTAAAGTCGTCGCCATCGCAGCATTTATTATCGTTTGTGCTCTGGGTGTTAGTGGATACTGGCCGCTGGCAACAGTGTCTGGCGTAGGCCAACTTTTATCTAACGGCGGCTTCATGCCTAATGGATTTGGAGCCGTGCTTGGAGGGGTGCTCGTTACCATTTTCTCCTTTTTCGGAGCAGAAATCGTAACCATCGCAGCCGAAGAAACAGAGAACCCGAAGGATAAAATCCGCAAAGCGACAAATCTGGTAGTTTATCGAATTGCGATATTTTATATCGTCTCTATATTTTTCATCGTTTCGCTTGTAGCCTGGAATGACCCTCGCTTAACGTCTGTAGGTTCGTTTCAACGCGCACTAGAAATTCTGAATGTACCCGGCGCTAAGCTGATGGTAGATATCGTGGTTCTCGTTGCTGTTACGAGCTGCATGAACTCAGGCCTCTATACCGCCTCGCGTATGCTCTACTCATTGGGAGCACGAGGTGAAGCCCACCCGATGACGCACCGCATCTCTCGCAATGGCGTTCCAGCTGTGGCGGTCATACTCTCTACGCTCGCAGGTTTTGTTGGATGCATTGTTAACTACGCTTTACCTGGCAAAGTCTTTGGTTTTTTGCTTTCCACTACCGGAGCTATTGCCCTCCTTGTGTATCTTGTAATAGCCATTTCGCAACTGAGAATGAGAGCCATATTGGAGAAAGACGGAAACCCTCCGGAATTCAAGATGTGGCTATTCCCGTGGTTAACTTGGTTTGTCATTGCAGCGATCACGTCGGTATTAGGCTACATGCTAGTGAGTGAGCACTACAGATATGAAACCTTGATGACAGCTTTCGTTGCTGGAACAATACTACTGATGGGAACATTGCGTCGAACGCCTAGCGCAACCGCCTATTATCAGCAACAAGCTCTCAATAGAAAAACCAAGTAGAAATATCAAATCGAGCTCAATAGCCCATGTTAAATCATGGGCTTTCTCATTTCTGATGAATGCCATTATCCGCCTCTGCACATCCATTGCCGTTTAAATAGATTGCGGATTACGTCTAGAATCATTAATGCTTATCGGCAACTGGAGCAGCGCAGGGCTATTTAATTGATTTACCGCAACTCACCTTCTTTAAAGCAATGCAATCCTTGCCTATAGTTTCTTCTATGTTTCGAAGGCCGTGAGACTCAAATAAGCAGCCACTCACCAAGCTTTCGATTACATACAGCTGCGCTGGTCGGCGACCCCCCCCCCAAAAAAAACCATCGGTGATTACTCAACGATGGGGATTTGCGCTCCTCTTATCCATGCGACGATCAGACTGGGGGCTCATTCAAATCGCATCCATTACCGAACTCACGATCAAGTACGGTAATGGCGCTCTAAATAAAACTTATTTTTACAGAATCACTCGCAAACATTGGCCTGCATGGTAAAGAGAGAAACCACTCTCATAAAACGCACTTCTTAACCCAGCGCTGGAAATCGGCTTCATTATTGAAAAAGGAATCGGCAAATTGTCCGGCACATCATAGATCAAATAATCCGCCAGCGCCTTGCCAACAACTGTCCCAGTGGTATTGCCTCGACCGTTATAACCAGTGACCGCTACTACGCCAGGTGCTGGCTCAAACAAACGCATCAAGTGGTCAGGAGTAAAGTCGATACACCCAGTCCAGTGCATTTCCCAATCGATCTTCCCCAGCTTAGGAAAATAGTGAGCTTGAATCCTGTCAGCCCAACTTTTAATGAACCACGCGGGTTTGTTATCTGTGCGCCCCATGCTGCCAAGCAACAGGCGACCTTCAGCATCCCGGCGGATACTGCTCAATACCAAGCGAGTATCCCAAGAACCTTGACCATACTTCAAAACGTTGTCAGCTTCGGTACCCACGAGAGGTTTAGACGCCACCTGATAGTAATAACCACGGAAATAGTTTTTCTGTAGTTCAGACCAATCGCCTTCGGTGTACGCTCCGGTGGATATTACGACCTTGTCTGAAGCAACGGAGCCACCTGCAGTTTTAACCAGCCACCCACTGCCCTGCTTCTCCAACTGAGTAACCGCAGAGTTTTCGAATAATTGACCACCCAGGCGTCGTACAGCTTCTGCCAACCCAGTGGTATAGCCCATCGGATTGATTGTCCCAGCCCGACGATCCAGCAAAGCCGCAGAAATCTTGTCCGTGCCGCAATACTCCTGGCATCGGGCTCCAGTCAGCAGTTCAACATTCGCCCCTCGACGCTTCCACTGATCGTGGCGACTTTGCAGGTCAGCGGCACCTGAAGCGTTGTGGGCCATATGAAGGGTGCCATCGTTACGCGCCTGGCAATCGATTCCTAGCCTGTCGATGGTGGCGAAGACCAGAGCAGGTGCTTCTCCAAGAACCTTGTTAAGTTGAGTCCCCACCTTTGTCCCTAACGTTGCTTCTACGTCATCTGGCGGGATCCAGGTACCGGCATTGACCAGTCCAACGTTGCGCCCAGAGCCACCGTGACCAACCTGATGAGCCTCCAGTACGGCAACGCTCTTGCCTTTTTCGAGCAAGTTCAACGCAGCCGAAAGCCCGGTAATGCCACCACCAATAACGCAGACATCAACTTTGATACTGTTGGTCAGTGCAATAGGCGATGCCTGTGTAGGCGTGACATGCTCCCAAAGACACTCTCGACGTAACTCAACCATACAATCAACCTCACTACCGCAGTCTCGCAGTGGAACACATTTGTTTATAGAACCAGGGGTTCAGGAAGGGTGAATTCATTCGGCTCGCCCTGAGCCTGAGGCTTGGCTTTGAAAGCGCTGTCCACAATTGGATTCGAGGGCTCAGAGAGAGGAGACTTTAGCGCCAGGATGAGCATTCGAACGACGCTCATGGATGTGACGGCCGCAAGCATCATGCCCATCCCGGGTGGACTCTGCGGCGCCAAAATTCCAGAAATAGACAACTGCATCATCAAACCAAAAATGGTCGCCAATACCAGAGCGTTTGCCATCCAGAAAGGAGCATTCGCCTTCGTCACTTTTTGAGTGTCCAAAGTCTAGCCTCTCTAACAAATGGGGTGGCAAAGCTCATAGCATCCGCTGGCGAATGTTTTGGCTCCTGAAGATTGAACCCCCTGCCCTGATATTCAGTGCAGAGGGTTATCTTGATCAATCGAAGACGATTCCTTGAGCCAGGGGCAGCTCGCGGGAATAGTTGATCGTGTTGGTCTGACGACGCATGTAGGCTTTCCAGGAGTCCGATCCTGACTCACGTCCACCTCCGGTTTCTTTCTCACCACCGAATGCACCGCCGATCTCGGCGCCGCTGGTGCCGATGTTGACGTTAGCGATACCGCAGTCACTACCAGAGGCACTTTGGAAACGCTCGGCTTCGCGTACATCCAATGTGAAAATGCAGGACGAAAGACCTTGAGGCACTTCGTTGTTCAAACGCAGCGCTTCTTCAAACTCGTCGTACACCAACACATACAGAATCGGTGCGAAAGTTTCGTGTCGAACGACGTCAGACTGACTTGGCATTTCTACTATGGCCGGCGCTACGTAATAGGCATTCGGATACTGATCCTGCAGCTTGCGTTCACCACCAGAAACCTCACCGCCCTCGTCACGCGCTTGGGCCAGAGCACCTTGCATCGATTCAAATGCCTGCTTATCAATCAGCGGCCCGATCAGATTGTCTTTACGTGGATCACCGATGCGCACCCCGGCGTAAGCAGCTTTCACTCGAGCGACAACTTCATCTTTGATCGAGCGGTGCACAATCAAACGGCGCAGAGAAGTACAGCGTTGGCCAGCGGTACCCACCGCACTGAACAAGATGCCACGCACGGCCAGATCGAGATCAGCACTAGGCGCCAGGATCATAGCGTTATTGCCGCCGAGTTCGAGGATGCAACGACCGAAGCGAGCCGCTACTCGCGGACCAACTTCGCGGCCCATGCGGGTGCTGCCGGTAGCACTGATCAGAGGGATGCGCGTATCATCGACAAGCACTTCACCCGCCTCGCGATCACCAATGATCAGTTGGCTGAGACCTTCCGGAGCCTGACCAAAAATCTTCAGTGCCTGTTCGAACAGTGCCTGACAGGCCAAGGCAGTCAGAGGCGTTTTTTCGGATGGTTTCCAAAGTACAGAGTTGCCGCAAACCAGGGCCAAGGTAGTGTTCCAAGCCCATACCGCAGCAGGGAAGTTGAACGCGCTGATCACGCCGACAATGCCGAGCGGCTGCCACGTTTCACGCATATGGTGACCCGAACGCTCAGACGCGATAGTCAAACCGTACAACTGGCGAGAGAGGCCGACTGCGAAGTCGCAGATGTCGATCATTTCCTGAACTTCGCCCAGACCTTCCTGGAGGATCTTGCCGGTTTCCACCGATACCAATTCGCCAAGCTGCTCTTTGTTTTTGCGCAAAACCTCGCCGAACACACGAACCAGCTCACCACGACGTGGCGCCGGCACATCACGCCAGGCCAGGAAGGCTTGGTGTGCTAGATCGATCTTGTTAGCAACGACAGCTTTGCTCTCCAAAGTGACGGAGGCGACTTGACTACCATCGATTGGTGTATGAACGGCATAGCCGCCATTCGTGAATGCTGCCTCGGAAACGCCAAGACCTTTAAGCAGTCCATCAACCATTTTTCTCTCCTGCAACTGATGGTGGTCGAAATTATTGATCTGGGTCAGTATTAATCCGAACCGTCCGCTCAACAAACGACGTTTGCTCAGCACATCATTCCCTGAGCTAATGAAGTTGATTTTTCCACCAGATAGAGAGAGATATGTCCAAACGTCTTACTCCCTCCATGGCAGCCTTACAGTGTTTCGAAGCTGCAGCGCGTCATTTGAGCTTTACTCGTGCGGCTGAAGAGCTGCACCTGACCCAAAGCGCGGTCAGCAAACAGGTTGCTCAGTTGGAGGAAATGCTCAGACACCACCTCTTTCATCGAGTACGCCGGCGCCTGCAGCTGACACCTGCTGGCGAGCTTTACCTTGCAGAGGTCGATAAAATATTGACCCAAGTTGATATGTCGAGCCGGTACATTCTTTCCTACGGAGGGGAAACCGAAGTGCTGCGAGTGGCCACTCAACCTACTTTTGGCGCACGCTGGCTAATACCGAATCTGAACGGTTTCGGTAAGCGCTTTCCCAATATCCACTTGGAAATACGTAGTGAATTGGAGCCCTTCGATCTGCTTAAAGCGAAGGCAGATGTAGCCTTTTTCTTTGGGCAGGGCTCGTGGCCCGGAGCGGTCTGCACCAAGCTTTTTGGAGAGGATGTTGTTCCCGTTTGCTCACCGCAAACGCTTGCCAATAAATCAATCAAAGGCGCGGCCGACCTGACTGACCTGGTCTTGCTGCAATGCACATCTCGACCTGAAGCCTGGCACGAATGGTTTCTTGAGCAGGATCTGCATACAGAGAACAGCTATCACGGACCTCGCTTCGACACTTTTTACATGTGCATTCAGGCAGCTCAAGCTGGCTGTGGAGTGGCACTGGTTCCCCAATTTCTCGTGACTGACGAGATCGCGGAGAAAAAATTGGTCATTGCCTGGGACTTCTCTGTCCGTAGCTCAGGATCACATTTCATGGCCTATTCAGAGCATGCTGCTGACATCCCGAAGGTACGTAATTTTGTCGAATGGGTACTGGTGCAGGCGAAGTTGGGAAACCAGCAATACTGAGCAATCAATAGCTCAAGGAATGACCCCGTAATTTCTTTTCGCTTGTCGTCACCCGGTGATCCTCGCTTTCATAGAAAAAAGCCTATGCAGTCAGGACCACCAAAATGCCAATGTTTGCCTCACAAAATTGCCAATGGACGACACCCATAAGCCGGGAAGTTTTCGTCTCGCCATACGACAAAAAATGGAACGGAAATCTGTCAGCTCTGGTTAAGGAGAACGTGCTGTCATGACAACGTCCTCCATCAGCGAATCCATCGCAATTGTCCATCCGATCACATTGAGCCACGGCATCAATGCACAGGTGTGGGACACAGACGGTAGGCGTTATATCGACTTCGTAGGCGGAATTGGCGTTCTGAATTTGGGTCATTGCAACCCACGGATTGTCGAGGCGGTGTGCAAGCAAGCTTCGCGCCTCACCCATTACGCATTCAATGCCGTGCCTCACGAACCCTACAAACAGTTCATGGATCGCCTGGCCAAGTTCATCCCCGTGTCCTATCCGGTCAGCGGCATGTTGACCAACAGTGGCGCGGAAGCGGCAGAGAATGCGCTGAAAATTGTGCGTGCAGTCACTGGTCGAACTGCCGTTATCGCATTCGATGGCGGCTTTCATGGTCGTACCTTGGCGACCTTGAATTTGAATGGGAAAGTTGCCCCGTACAAGCAGCGTGTCGGCACTTTGCCGGGCCCCGTTTATCACCTGCCCTACCCGAGTGAAGATACCGGGGTAACGACGCAGGAAGCACTCAAGGCGATGGATCGGCTGTTCAGCGTCGAGATCGACGCCAATGACATCGCCTGCTTCATTCTTGAGCCAGTGCAAGGTGAAGGCGGATTTCTTGCTCTCGATCCTCAGTTCGCACAGGCACTGCGTAAGTTTTGCGACGAGAAAGGCATCCTGTTAGTTATTGATGAAATTCAGTCTGGATTCGGTCGTACCGGCCAACGCTTCGCCTTCACACAACTAGGTATCGAACCCGACTTGATGCTGCTAGGCAAAAGCATTGCCGGCGGTTTGCCGCTGGGAGCTGTAGTCGGTAAAAAAGAACTGCTGGACACCCTGCCGAAAGGCGGTTTGGGTGGGACTTACTCCGGCAACCCTATTGCTTGTGCTGCGGCGCTTGCCACGCTGGACGAGATGACAGATTCGAACCTTTCGGCTTGGGGTGAGAACCAGGAAAAAGCCATCGTAAGTCGGTATCAGGCCTGGCAGCAGAAGAAGCTCTCTCCTTATCTCGGAAAATTGACCGGAGTAGGTGCAATGAGAGGCATTGAGCTAATAACGCCTGAAGGAGCGCCAGCTACCGCGGTGTTGGCACAGCTTCTTGTGAGCGCCAGACAGAACGGTCTGCTTTTGATGCCGAGCGGAAAATCACGCCACATCATCCGACTGCTCCCACCATTGACTATCGAACCCGACATCCTGGAAGAAGGTCTCGATATTTTCGAAAGCTGCCTGGCTGGAATCACTAAAACCTGATTACCCAGATTGCTGCAGAAGTCATTTTTTAAGATCAATCGCCCACGTAACACGTAGATATCTTGCAAGGAGTTCCTCTGATGAACACCCCAAGTTTCGTCGACCCTGACGAAATTCGTACGCAGTTTTCCCGTGCCATGTCCGAGATGTACAAGGATGAGGTACCGCTTTACGGAACGCTCATGCAGCTTGTCGCAGAAATCAACCAAACAGTGTTGGAGTCTAACAAGGCTGTTTCAGATCATCTGGAGCGGACAGGAGAAGTTGAGCGATTAGACATGGAGCGCCATGGGGCTATCCGCGTTGGCACTCCCGAAGAGCTTGCAACTATCGCACGACTCTTTGCCGTGATGGGCATGCAGCCAGTCGGCTATTACGACCTCACCCCAGCGGGCGTACCCGTGCACTCGACCGCATTTCGCGCGGTGCACGAAGACTCATTGCAAGTTAGCCCGTTCCGAGTATTCACGTCGTTACTGCGCCTGGAATTGATTGAGAACGAAGAGCTGCGAAAGCTGGTGCAGGCAATCCTGAGTCAACGTCAGATTTTCACACCCAACGCTTTGGCCCTGATCAAGAAACACGAATCCAATGGAGGTCTCGATCCAAAAGATGCCAAGGATTTCATTCATGAAGCGCTGGAAACTTTCCGCTGGCATCACGACGCAACGGTTACTGCAAAGGAATATCAGCGCCTGCATGATCAACACCGGTTAATCGCTGACGTTGTTGCTTTCAAAGGTCCGCATATCAACCACCTCACCCCCCGGACTCTGGACATAGATATGATCCAGGACGGCATGCCACAAAAAGGTATTACGCCGAAGGCAGTTATCGAAGGGCCGCCACGTCGCAACTGCCCAATCCTACTGCGCCAGACGAGCTTCAAGGCACTCCAGGAAACCGTAGCCTTCACTGACCAGAACAACAGTGCAACAGGTAGCCATACAGCTCGTTTTGGGGAGATCGAACAGCGTGGTGCAGCACTCACGCCAAAAGGCCGAGCGCTGTATGACACTTTGCTGAACGCCGCGCGAGCAGAGTTGGGTGAGTACCCATCCGAATCCAACGCTGAAAAATACAACGAGCTGTTGCAAAAGCACTTCGTGGATTTTCCAGACACCTACGCTGAGCTGCACGACAAAGGACTTGCCTACTTCCGCTATTTTCCGACACAAAAAGGAATCGCTTCGAGGAGCAACAGCTACCGTCCAAGCTCACGTCAGGAGCTTATTGCCCAAGGCTATATCCAGTATGAGCCCCTCGTCTACGAAGACTTCTTACCAGTGAGCGCGGCGGGAATCTTTCAGTCGAATCTGGGGGATGATTCACAAAGCCACTTTGCAGGCAGCTCTAATCAAGACGAGTTCGAAAAAGCATTGGGTCAAAAAGTCACCAATGAGCTCAAACTCTACGCTGACACACAACGCCGCTCTTTGCTGGAATGCTCAACCGTTCTAGTGCTTCCTCCCCTCGTCTAAAATTTGCTTAAAAACGGCAAACGTTAGTTTGCCGTTGCCGCAACCATCGAACGAATCAGCTCCTACCAGAAAATGGACTGGCCACCTTTTGGCGTCTCACCATTGGGCTTTCGAAATAGCCCAAGTCTACAAATGCCTCTATGCATTCACACCCTTTCCCAAGATTCCTACTTACGAACCATCAGGCCATGCGAGCTCTCAAGCTCGCTCGCATGCGTCTTCCCGATGTTCGTACGCGACAGTACCGCTTTCGCGAAGTTGACCCAGGAGCGCCTGGAGGGGATGAAGCACCACTTCGCCCGCCTGGCGCTTCACTTGGCTACGGCATGAATAACCATCGGCAATCAGCCTGCCACTGGCGTGAAAGCGCTCTACCAGCGGCTGCCAGGATTGCGAATAGATGACCTGCGAGGTCTTCACGTTTCGGGTTTCATGCCCGTACGTACCGGACATACCGCAGCAGCCGCTCGCCAGGACTTGCAGCGTCAGGCCAAAACCCTCGAACACCTTTTTCCAGAGCTCGATACTGGCCGGCTCATTGGTGCGCTCGGTGCAATGCGGCAGAAAATGGAAAACCTGTGCCCCGCCCCGCTTCTGCGGCGCTGGGAGTGCAGTCACTAGCCATTCCTGAGCCAGTGCGACTTGAGGGGCCGCATCTCGCTCCAGCGTCTTGGCGTACTCCTGCCGGTAGACGAGGGTCATTGCCGGGTCTAGACCCACCAGCGGGATGCCAAACTCCTGAAGTGCCTTCAAACCTTTAGCGTTATGAGCCGCTGTCTTATTGAACGCACCGAGGAAGCCCTGAACCTGTAGCGGCTTGCCATTCGGGGAAAACGGCGCGAGGTAGATCTGGTAGCCAAGTCGGGCGATCAGCTCTATCCATTCGGCGGCGACCGGTGTTTCGAAGTAGCGGGTAAAAGCATCCTGAACAATGATGACGCTGCGTTGACGTTGCTCGTCAGTCAACTTTGAAAGCTTGTGAGCCGTCGCGATTTCTACGTTCCAGAGGGCGCACACTTTATGGAAGTCCATCAGGCTCAGCAGTGGGCTGTCGACCATTCCAACAACGTGCTCAAGCATGAATTTTACCGGTCGGGCACGCATCATGGCGTTGTACAGCCTGGGAAAACGGGCAATGTAGGGAATGCTGTATTCCAGCGAGCCGATCACATAGTCCTTGAGCGGTCGCATGTAGCGGCTGTGGTAACGCTCGAGGAAACGCGCCCGGAAATCCGGGACATTGACCTTGACCGGGCACTGTCCAGCGCAGGACTTGCACGCCAGGCAACCTGCCATTGCGTCATAAACTTCGTGGGAGAAATCTTTCTGCCCGAGCCATTTGCCGACAGTGTTTCGTGCCTTGGCGGCCACCCCGCCGAGGGTAAAGGGGGCGGAGTCGCCAAGAATGTCGGCGCCACGGGCCCCTTGCAGCCGCAGCCATTCGCGAATAAGGGATGCACGCCCCTTGGGTGAATGAATACGGTTACGTGTGGCCTTCCACGAGGGGCACATCGCATCGTCGGGATCAAAGTTGTAGCAGGCACCGTTGCCGTTGCATTGAACAGCGGCTTGATAGTTTTGCCATACACCTTCGTTGATCTGCCGATCGAAATCCCCTCGTAACTGGACTTCGTCGACTTTGGTCAACCTGGCATCAGGGACGTGCAAGGGTGTCGCGATCTTGCCAGGATTAAGCTGATTGAACGGATCGAACGCAGCCTTGATCGCCTGCAGCGACGGGTACAGGGCACCGAAGTAACCCGGGGCGTACTCCGAGCGCAGCCCCTTGCCATGTTCCCCCCAGAGCAACCCTCCATACTTTTGCGTAAGCGTGGCAACTGCGTTGGAAATCGGGCGAATAACGGCTGCCTGTGCTGGATCCTTCATGTCCAGGATCGGCCTGACGTGCAGCACGCCGGCATCCACGTGGCCGAACATGCCGTACTCAAGGTGCTTGGCATCGAGCAGCGCCCTAAACTCGGCGATGAAATCTGCCAGGTTTTCCGGTGGCACAGCAGTATCTTCAACAAAGGGTTGAGGCCGGGCCTCTCCCTCAACATTACCCAAAAGTCCCACGGATTTTTTACGCATGGTGTAGACGCGCTTCACCGCTTCACTGCCGATGGTCAGCGTATGCCCTAGTCGTTCCACTGTTTGATCTGTTTTCAGGTGTTCGATGAAGTCGTGGACGCGCTGTTCCAGAGCCGCTAGGTCATCACCGCTGAACTCGATGAGGTTGATGCCTAGGGTCTGCCGGCCCGGGACGGCGGGAAAGTACTCGGCGACGCCGTGCCACACAATGTCTTGCATCGCCAGCATCAGCACTTTGGAGTCCACCGTTTCGATGGACAACGGCTTGAGGGCCATCAGCGCCTTGGCATCGCGCAACGCATCCATGAAGCCGGCGTATTGCACGTTGACCAGGATGCTGTGACGCGGAATCGGCAGAACGTTGAGTTTGGCCTCGACAATAAACCCCAAAGACCCCTCGGAGCCGCACAGAATGCTGTTGAGATTGAAGCGCCCGTCCTCTTCACGCAGGTGTGCGAGGTCGTAGCCGGTCAGGCAGCGATTGAGTTTTGGGAAGGTCTCCCGAATCAACTGAGCTTGCTGATCGGCGATGTCCCGGGAGCAGCGATACACACTGCCGATGACGTCCTGCCGGATGGCTTGCCGGTCGGTTTGCTCGGTGTCCAGTGGCTGGCTATCGAGCCGTTGACCACCCAGCAGAACCGTGGAAAGCGCCAGCACATGGTCGCGCGTTTTGCCGTAGGTGCAACTGCCCTGCCCGCTGGCGTCAGTGTTGATCATGCCGCCGACGGTGGCCCTGTTCGAGGTGGACAATTCGGGGGCGAAGAACAAGCCATGGGGCTTCAGCGCGGCGTTCAGTTGATCCTTGACGACACCGCTCTGAACCCGGACCCAACGCTCTTCAACATTGATTTCGAGAATCCCGTTCAGGTGCCTGGAGAGGTCGACCACCAAACCATCGGTGAGCGATTGACCGTTGGTGCCAGTGCCGCCGCCACGAGGGGTGAGGACCACCGATCGAAATTCCGGGTGCGCAGCAAGTTTCGCCATGCACTCGACGTCCGCGTAATCCCTGGGAAACACCGCCGCCTGAGGGAGGCGTTGGTAGATCGAGTTATCGGTCGCCAACACCGTCCGGGAGCCATAGTCGCGGGCGATCTCCCCCTTGAAGCCTTCAGCGCCCAGCTGGCTCAGGAAACGTTCGTAACGATCAGTCTGACCGTGTTCAGGGATAAGGCGCGCAATCATTCGTGTGGTTCCTGCAGGCTAATTCTTTTTTACATTCGCTTAACGTATGAGTCGGCGTTGGGGCAAAATGCATGTAGCCCTATTATTTGAAGATGACACTCCTGAGACAAACGTAAAACTCGCAGTGTTTGCATGAGGTTTATGAATGAACCCTAGACGCCTTACACCCTCGATGTCGGTGCTCGTGGCCTTCGAGGCGGCGGCCAGGCATGGCAGCTTCACCAAGGCGGCGGATGAGCTGTTGTTGACGCAAAGCGCGGTCAGCCGCCAGGTTCAGTCGCTGGAGTCGTTGCTGGGTGTCGATCTTTTTCATCGCGATGGCCGGCGTATCGAGCTGACCGCCGCCGGCGCGCTGTACCAGCATGAACTTGCAGCGGCGCTGGGCCGCATTCGCAGCGCCACACTCAATACAATCGCCTTCAGCGCTCAAGGCGGGACCTTGAATCTGGCAGTGCTGCCCACCTTCGGCTCCAAGTGGCTGTTGCCACGGATGAATGACTTCTACACCAAGCACCCGGATATCGTCGTGCATATCCATTCCAGAATCATGCAGGCGGACCTGGCCAGTGTCGTCGGAGAAATGAACGCAATCATCTGTGCCGGTTCAGGGTCATGGCCGGGATTCATCTCCCACAAATTGCTGACTGAGCAACTGATCGTCGTGGCCAGCCCTTCGGCACTGCCCGAATACCGCTCGATCACCCCGGCGGACCTGGCCGCCAGTCACTCGTTACTTAATGTCGTCTCTCGACCCAGCGCGTGGTCCGACTGGTTTGAGTGCAACGGTCTGGATCATCGTCTGATGCGCCTGGGCCCGAGCTTCGAGCTCACCAGTCACCTGATTCAGGCGGTGGCGGCCGGTATCGGCATTGGACTGGTGCCGCGGGTGCTGGTGCAGGATGAGCTCAAGGCGGGCGCATTGGTCGCGCTGTTCAACCCGATGGAAAGCGGCAGGAACTACTATCTGGCGTATGCCAATCGATACCAGAACCTGCCGTCATTGATGGCCTTCAGTGAGTGGTTGTTGGGGCTGTCGTTTCCAGAGGGCTCGGTCTAAAAACGCATTCTGGAGCCCGCATTACTCGCCGAGATAGGCTTTCTGCACCTGTTCGTTGTGTAGCAATTCTTCCGCCTGCCCTTCCAGTGCAATACGTCCGCCATCGATCACATACGCACGCTGGCAGGTCTGAAGCGCCAGCTTGGCGTTCTGCTCCACCAGCAACAGCGTAACCCCGCCCTTCACCACCTCACGAATGGTCTCGAAAATTTTCTGCACGATGATGGGCGCGAGTCCCATGGAAGGTTCGTCGAGCAGCAGTAGTTTGGGTTTACCCATCAAGGCCCTGGAAATCGCCAGCATTTGCTGCTCGCCACCGGACATGGTGCCAGCCAGCTGGAACGCCCGCTCCTTGAGCCGGGGAAAGATGCCGAACATGCGCTCGATATCGGCTTCGATGGCGGTCTTGCCATCGGTTCGCGAAAAAGCGCCCATTTCAAGATTTTCGTAAACCGTCAGCTTGGGGAAAATTCCCCGCCCTTCGGGTACAAGCGCGAGGCCTTCGCGGATCAGGTCGAAGCTCTTGATCTTCGAATGGGCTTTTCCATCAAAGGTAATTTGCCCTGCGGTCGGCGTCAGCAGCCCGGCCAGCGTCTTGAGCGTCGTGGTCTTGCCGGCACCGTTGGCCCCGATCAGGGCGACCATCTCACCCTCGCCCACATGAAAGTCCAGCCCCTTGATGGCTTGAATGGCGCCATAGGAAACCTTGAGATCGCTTACCTGAAGAATATTTTTCATGCTCAAGCCACCGTCTCAGTGCCCAGATAAGCCTCGATCACCCGAGGATCTTTTTGTACCTGCGCAGGCAGGCCGTCAGCGATTTTTTTACCGAACTCCAGAACCGTGACGTGATCGCACAGGCCCATCACCAGCTTCACATCGTGCTCGATCAACAACACGGTCTTGCCATCGGCTTTCATCTTGCACATCAGCTGACGCAAGCCTTCGGTTTCCGAGGCATTCATGCCGGCCGCCGGCTCATCGAGAGCGACCAGCAACGGTTCGGTCGCCAAGGCCCGGGCAATCTCCAAACGACGCTGGTCACCGTAGGAAAGGTTCTTGGCCAGCTCGCCAGCGAAACGCCCGATACCGACGTAGTCGAGCCAGTAGCGTGCAGCTTCATGGATCTCGCGCTCCTCCTGGACACAACGACGGGTGCGCAAGATAGCGCCGAACACACCGCTTTTCGTCCGCACATGCCGCCCGATCATGACGTTCTCCAGCGCCGTCATGTTGTGAAACAGGCGTATGTTCTGGAAGGTTCGGGAGATGCCGGCCTCTACCACTTTGTGGGGCTTGCTGATGCGCAGCGGCTTGCCGTTAAACTCAACCCAGCCTTCCTCGGCGCGGTACAGGCCGGTCAAGACGTTGAACAGCGTGGTCTTGCCCGCACCGTTCGGCCCCAGCAGGCCGCGGATTTCACCGCGCTTGATGCTCAGATCGATGCCATGCAGCGCTTGCAGCCCACCAAAAAACTTGCTGACTTTGCGAAGTTCCAGCAGTACGTCGCTCATACCTTATTCACCTCTTTGAGCCTGAACTCGGCTGTCGCGGACTCCAGACGTTCTACGCTGCTATCCAACGCGGGGGGCGGAACCAATGGTTCGCTTTCCTCTTCACGCAACTCGGCACGGCGGCGGCTCGAAGGCCACAGCCCTTCCGGGCGGAAGCGCATGACCAGGATCAATGCCAGACCGAACACCAGCATCCGCAGCGTCGAGGCATCAAGGATGTTGCGCAGCACTTCGCGGCTGATGAAGGTCACGTTGTCCATTACAAACGGCTGCACCCAGTTGACCAGGTCGCGGAACATCTCGGGCATGATCGACAGGATCAACGCGCCCAGCACCACGCCGCGGATCGAGCCCATACCGCCCAGAACCACCATCGCCAGGACCATGATGGACTCCATCAAAGTGAAGGACTCCGGGCTGACAAAACCCTGATAGGCAGAAAACAAGGCGCCAGACACGCCACCAAAGGTCGCGCCCATGGCAAAGGCCAGCAACTTGAGGTTGCGCTTGTTCAGGCCCATGGCCTCGGCGGCCACTTCGTCTTCACGCAACGCCATCCAGGCACGTCCGATGCGCGACACTTCCAGGCGCTTGGACAGGATGATCGCTAGGATGACTACTCCGAGGAAGAACAGGTAGTAGCTGATGACGGGTGAAACCTGCAGTCCGAACAGACTCCACTTGGTCTGCAACGACAGGATCGCCTGTGGTGCCTGCCCACTCGCGTAGCTCCACGCACCGCCGTCGATGTGCAAGGGGGCGATGCCGGAAATCCCCTGCGGACCGTTGGTGATATTCACCGGCTGGTCGAGGTTGTTCATGAAGATCCGGATGATTTCGCCGAAGCCCAGTGTGACGATGGCCAGATAGTCACCGCGCAACTTGAGCACCGGCGCTCCGATCAGCACACCGCAGATTGCGGCAATCACGGCAGACAAAGGGATGATGATCCACAACGGCCAGTTCAATATCCCTTCCGCCAATCCCGCCATGTTCAAATGCGGTGAAGAGAGCAACGCATACAGGTAGGCGCCAATGGCATAAAAGCCGATGTAGCCCATGTCCAGCAGGCCGGCGTAGCCGATCACGATATTCAACCCCAGCGCCAACAGCACATAGAGCATGGCGAAGCCGAGGATGCGTACCCAGGTCGGACCGAGGAAAGGAATGGCCTCAACCACGAATGGCAGAGCGACGAAAGCCAGAGCGAGGAGCGCGTATTGAACGTAATTATTTTTCATGGCGAAGCCTCCTATGCGCGGTCGGCCTGGCGCTCGCCCATCAGGCCATTAGGCCGGAACAGCAAGACCATGATGAGTACCATGAAGGCAAAGATGTCCTGGTAGTTCGCCCCCAGAAATCCTCCCGTGACCTGGCCGGTATAACCTGCGGCAAGCGACTCGATCAGACCCAACAGGATGCCTCCCGCCATGGCGCCGAAGAGATTGCCGATGCCGCCCAGCACCGCCGCCGAAAAAGCTTTCAGTCCCAGCAGTAATCCCATGTAGGCGTCGGCCTGACCGTAGTTGACCGCACGCATGACACCGGCCACTGCACCCAGGGATGCGCCGATGACGAAGGTGGCGGAGATCACCCGGTTGATGTTGATGCCCATCAGGCCGGCGACCTCCTGATTCTGTGCCGTGGCCCGCATGGCCTTGCCCAGACGGGTCTTGTCCACCAGTACCCAGAGGGCAAACATGATGACGACCGAGATGATCATGATGCTCATCTGGACGTTGGTGATGGTGGCGCCGAACACTTCAACAGGTCGGGTTTCAACGACCTCGGGAAAGGTCTTGTAACCCCTGCCCCAGATCATCATCGCCAGGTTTTGTAGAAAGATGGAAATACCGATCGCCAGAATCAGTGGTGTCAAACGCGGGGCTTTACGTAACGGTCGGTAGGCGAATTTCTCCATACCTTGTGCCATCAGCATGCAGACCGCGGCCGCAATCATGATCGCGAACATGAGCGTCAGCACGCCGGGTGCAAATCCAAACCCTGCCAGCATGGTCAGCACCGAAATCGTCACCATGGCACCGACCATGACCACTTCGCCGTGGGCAAAGTTGATCAGGCCAATGATGCCGTAAACCATGGTGTAACCCAGTGCCACAAGGGCGTAGATACTGCCGAGCACCAGACCATTGAGGATCTGCTGCAACAAGATACTAAGATTGGCGTCCACTTGGTGAATCCTCAAAGCTGCTTTGTATTCACCAGCGATAGCTCGTGAGAGCAACGCGGTGACATTCGTGGCAGATCAGAAAAAAATCTTCTTGTTGTTGTCGCGGGCCGTGGCGGCCCGCTTATCGTTCTGGGTATTGCAGGGATGCTTATTCGCGCTCGACAGCCAGGGTTTTCCATTTGCCATCTTCAAACTGGAAAATCGTCGCTGCCGCATTTTTCAGGTTGCCGGACTCGTCGAACGCGATGGTTCCGGTGACACCGTCATAGCTGGAGCTTTTCAGCACTGGCAGGTAAACGGCAGGATCATCCGATTGCGCTTTGACCATTGCGTTGATCGCAGCCCAAGTGGCGTCGTAGGCAGCCGGCGATGACTGCACCACGCCCATGCCGTATTTATCCTTGAGTTTCTGCTCGAATGCGGCGCCCTTCGGCATGTCCTGCAAAGGCATGCCGTAGTTCCAGGCGTACGCACCTTCCGCCGCACTGCCGGCCATTTTCTTGAACTCGTCGTTCGGCAGGTTGCCGATGTTCATGAACTTGGCCTTGATACCGAGGTTTTTCATCTGCTTGGCCATCGGTGCGGCCTGGTAATCCAGTGCTGCAAAGAACACCGCGTCCACCTGCTGCGCCTTGGCGGTGGTCAGGATGGCGTTGAAGTCGGTGGCTTTGTCGTTGGTGTAATCACGCACCACGACATTGCCGCCAGCGGCTTTGACCGCCTTGTTCACTTCGTCGGCCAGGCCCTGACCATAAGCCGTGCGGTCATCAAAGATCGCAATGCGTTTAGCGCCAAGTTTGTTGACCAGGTAGTTACCGGCATAACGACCCAGGGTCGCATCGTCGTTGACCACACGGAAAACGGACTTGATGCCCTGCCGGGTCAGCGCCGGATTGGTGGCCGATGGCGAGATTTGCGGGATGCCGGCATCGCCGTAGATTTTTGAAGCAGGAATACTGGTGCCAGAGTTGTAGTGACCGATCACCACGGCCACCTTGGCATCCACCAGTCGCTGGGCCACTGCCGTGCCGGTGCGCGGATCGGCTACGTCGTCCTCGGAGACCAGCTTGAATTCGGCGACCTTGTCACCAATTTTCAGTTTTTGCTGGTTCGCCTCTTCGATGGCAATGCTTACGCCATGCTCGACATCCAGGCCCTGGTGGCCGGAAGGCCCAGTCAAGGGTCCGGCGAAGCCGATCCGAACCTGTTCGGTGTCCGCCGCAGTGGCGATCCCGACATTCAGCGCTGACGCCATGGCCGCAGCGAGTGCGGTGAGGATCAGGTTGTGTTTACGCATATACCCCTCCCAGAAATCATCGGACAAACGAATTGAGCACGTTGGCGTGCAAGTCTTCTTTTCCATATCCGGAGCCCTGTCACGGCACCCAGACCTTTTCGGGACACTCTCACTGCATTGACAGTCACCAGCGGCGACCGCACTTGTAAGATAACAGTCAGCAGGCAACTGTCAATTGGTATATGCTAGGCGTCAGCGAAATTGAGAAAGAAGAATTTTTGCGGCGAGGTAAAATGCGCAAATCCGAGGCATGTCTCCTAGCAAAATGGGACGATCGCACCATCTGAGGTCAGTTGTTTGATAACCTATGGGAAGCGCTCAACTGGCCGTAACATCGGCTTACTAGTGGTATAAACAGAGACTTTGCATTCGTTTGACGAGGTCCATTCACTGTTCAACCTTCATCTTCCGTGATGAGCATTCAGTTTCAGGAGCAACATAAATGGACGCGACGACTGGTACGCGCAGGGGCAATCTGGCCGAGACGGTTATCCGTGAATTGTCCAATCGTATCGATACAGGCATCTACGGTCCGGGCGAAAAACTGCCCTCCGAGCAGGCCTTGTGCAAAGAGTTCAATGTCAGCCGACCGGTGATTCGAGAAGCTGTCGCTTCGCTTCGACTGGGTGGACGCCTGATCGCACGGCAAGGCGTGGGCGTGTTTGTCGTCGAGCAGGACGTCAAGCGCATCGGTTACGCGCTCAGCACCGCGGTCGATGACGTGCGTGCCGCCGCGCAGGTGCTGGAGCTTCGTCTGGGCATTGAAACCGAATCCGTTGCCCGTGCCGCCGAACGCCGCAGCCCGACCAGCATGGCCGACATTACCCAGGCCTTCGATCGCTTCAATGCACTGGACGGCACCGACCTTGAAGAAGAAGCCAAGGCCGATTTTGAGTTTCACCTGGCCATTGCCCGGGCAACCAACAACCCTCACTTCACTCAACTACTGGAGGCATTGGGGCCGGACATCATTTTCGATCTGCACCTCAAGCACGGGCAATCCACCGGCAAAAGCCGGCAAGCGCACATCAAGAAAATCGGCCGCGAACATGGCGCGATTCTTTCGGCGATCACCATGGGCGATATTAACGGCGCCCGCAGCGCACTGCGCAAGCACCTGGAAGAAAGCCTCTCGCGTTATCAGCGCCTGGTACAGAGCGGAGAGTGATCTCCGCCCTGCTGTTTCACCCCGTCAGCCAAGCCCCAGGCACAGATATTTGATCTCGACGTAATCTTCGATACCGTAGCGCGATCCTTCGCGGCCCAGGCCCGAAGATTTGACGCCGCCGAAGGGCGCGACCTCGGTTGCCAGTACCCCGACGTTGACCCCCACCATGCCGTACTCCAGCGCCTCCGACACACGCCACACACGCCCAAGATCACGGGCATAGACGTAGCAGGCCAAGCCGAACTCCGTGGCGTTGGCTAGAGCGATCACTTCGCTCTCGCTGCTGAAGCGGAACAACGGCGCCACCGGCCCGAAAATCTCCTCCTGCGCCACCCGCATATCGGCCGTAACGTCGGCCAGCAAGGTCGGCTCGTAGAACGCGCCACCCAAGGCGTGCCGCTTGCCTCCCGCCACTACCCGGGCCCCGGCTTCACGGGCCTCTGTCACCATGGATTCAACACCGGCCAGTGCCTTGATGTCGATCATCGGACCGACCTCAATGCCGGCTTGAGTGCCCTCACCCACTGCCAGGGCTTTGATACGGGCAGCAAATTTTTCGACGAAACGATCGTAGATGCCGTCCTGGATATAGAACCGGTTGGCGCATACGCAGGTTTGCCCGGCGTTGCGGAACTTGGCGATCAGCGCGCCCTCAACTGCCGCGTCAAGATCCGCGTCGTCAAACACAATGAACGGCGCATTGCCGCCCAGTTCCATGGTGACTTTTTTCACCGTCGCAGCGCATTGCTCGAGCAGTTTGATGCCAATCGGCGTGGACCCGGTGAACGACAGTTTGCGCACGATCGGGCTGGACGTCAGCTCGCCGCCAATCGCCCCTGAATCACCGGTCACGACACTCAACACACCACGAGGAATGCCGGCACGCTCAGCCAGCACACACAGCGCCAGCGCACTGAACGGCGTTTGCGAAGCCGGTTTCAGCACAAGCGTACAGCCCGCCGCCAAGGCAGGCGCAGCCTTGCGAGTGATCATCGCCGCCGGGAAATTCCACGGGGTAATCGCAGCACAGACGCCTATAGGCTCCTTGGTCACGATCAGGCGCCGATCAGCATGGGGCGACGGAATCACATCGCCATAGAGACGTTTGCCCTCCTCCGCGTACCACTCCACATAAGCGGCGGCGAAGGCAATTTCACCCCGCGCTTCGGTCAGGGGCTTGCCTTGCTCGGCGGTCATGATCTGCGCCAGGTCTTGCTGATGCGCCATGATTTCGCGAAACCAGGCTTGCAGTCGCGATGCTCGCTCCTTGGCGGTGAGCGCGCGCCAGGCGGGCAGCGCAGCCTGTGCCGCTTCGATTGCGCGACGGGTTTCGTTGGCGCCCATGCGCGGCACACGCCCGATCAATTCACCGGTGGCCGGGTTGGTCACCTCGATGGTTTGACCGTTGTCAGCCGCTACCCAGTGACCATCGATGTAGCAAAACTCACGCAGCAGTTCAGGATCGGCAAGTCTCATGATGAGGTGCTCGTATAAATTGAGGGCAAAAAAAAGGCGGGACGATCAATCCGTCCCGCCCGAGGTTAATTAGCGCGAAGCGAGGGCTTTTTCGCGTATCTGGCTCAAGGTCATTCGCGGGGTCAGTGCTTCCGGATCGACCTGGATCTCGATCAACGCCGGCTTCTGCGAAGCAACACAGCGCTCGAAGGCCTCGGCGAACTGCTCGGTCGCCACGACGGTTTCGGCATGGAAACCGTAAGAACGGGCCAGCATCGCGAAGTCCGGGTTATGCAACTCCGTCCCGGAGACGCGACCAGGGTAAGTGCGCTCCTGGTGCATGCGGATGGTGCCGTACATGCCGTTATTCACCACGATCACCACCAGCCGTGCGTCATAGTTGGCAGCCGTAGCCAGCTCCTGGCCATTCATGAGGAAACAGCCGTCACCGGCGAACGCCACCACCATGCGCTCGGGCGCCGTGATCTTGGCCGCCACTGCCGCCGGTACGCCGTAGCCCATCGAGCCGTTGGTAGGACCCAGCAGCGTACGGAACGTCCGGTGTTGATAGCCGCGGTGTACCCAGCCGGTGTAGTTCCCCGCACCGCAGGTGATGATGCTGTCATGGGGCAAACGATCATTGAGCCAGGCGATGACCTTGCTCATCTGCACCGGCCCCGGCGACGCTGGGCAATCGAAGTTTGCGCGGTAGCCACGGTTGAGTTGCGCGGTCCAGTCAGCCAGCCCTTGCGGATTGACCACCGGCAATTCAGCCACCTGAGCGGCAAAGGTTTTCATCCCGGCATTGATCGCCAGGGTCGGCTGATACACCCGCCCCAACTCCTCGATGCCCGCATGCACATGTACCAGCTTCTGCTTCGGCACCGGAATGTTAACCAGCGAGTAGCCGCCAGTGGTCATCTCGCCCAGACGTGCGCCAAACACCAGCAACAGATCCGAATTTTTTACCGCCTCGACCAATTCGGGGCCGGCCGCCAGACCCAGGTCACCGGCGTAGTTGGGCAGCGTATTGTTGAACAGATCCTGGCAGCGGAACGATGCCGCCACCGGCAGGTTCTGCTTCTCGATGAAGGTACGGACATCGCACACCGCTTCCGCGCTCCAGCCTCCGCCACCGAGCACCACCAACGGACGCTGTGCCTGACCGATCAGGCATTGCAGCTGCTCAAGCGCAGCTGGCGAGGCGGCAGGCTCGATGACTTGCGCCGGGCCGGCATCAATGACGTCCACCAGATCTGTCAGCATGTCTTCTGGCAGCGCCACGACCACCGGCCCCGGCCGACCATTGGTAGCGCGGTGGAAGGCCTGGCTGAGCAGTTCCGGCAGGCGTGCGGCGTCGTCAACCTCTACGACCCATTTGGCCATCTGACCGAACATTCGGCGATAGTCGATCTCTTGAAAAGCCTCACGCTCGACCTGATCACGGGCCACCTGGCCGATGAACAGAATCATTGGCGTGGAATCCTGAAACGCAGTGTGCACGCCTACTGAAGCGTTGGTTGCACCAGGGCCACGCGTCACGAAACAGATGCCCGGCTTGCCCGTCAGCTTGCCGTAGGCCTCCGCCATGTACGCCGCCCCACCCTCCTGACGGCAGACGATTAGCTCGATGTCGTCCTTGGCATCATGCAGTGCATCGAGCACCGCCAGATAGCTTTCACCAGGCACACAGAAGGCACGATCGACGCCATTGATACGCAATGCATCGACCAGTACTTGACCGCCCGTGCGGGTTGCCGTGGAATTGTTGTTAGTCATCGGTGTTCTCCATCAGGCCACGCAGTCAGATGACCGAGTCTTCCAAAAAGGGGCGGTTTTCAACCACGCGCTCGTAAGACAGCGCATTCAGGTCCAGGCTGCGGTATTCGCCGTAAGTGATCAGTTCGCTCAAGCCGCGACCGATAGCGGGCGCCTGCTGCAGGCCGTGTCCGCTGAAGCCATTGCAAAAGAGGAAGTTGCGCACTTCGTTGTGCGGACCGACGATTGCGTTGTGGTCCAGCACACAGAAGTCGTAGTGACCGGCCCAGGAGTTGACCACTTTGATCGCCTCGAACGCAGGCACCCGCTCGGCGAGAATCGGCCAGACTTCTTCCTCGAATTCGTCGTGCAACACGTCGAAGTCATCGAAGGCCACTTCCGGATCGACCTTGGGATAGGTCCCGCCCAGGTACAGATGACCTTCGGGGCGGAAGAAGACACCAGTCGGATCGATCGTCAGCGGCACCACGCCTTCCAGCGGCGTGTGACAGTCGAAGACGAACAGCGAGCGCCGACGCGGCTCGACCGGGATCTGCAAGCCGGCCATCCGTGCTACCGATGGCCCGCGAGTGCCAGCAGTGTTGACGATGTAGTCACAACTGATGCGATCGCCATTGGCCAGGGTCACGCCGGTGACCAGGTCGCCTTTGCGCAGGACCTCGACCACTTCGTTCTCGATGTATTCCACGCCCAGCGAACGCGCCTTCTTGCGAAAGCCATTCATGATCCCGTAGTTGTCGAACCAGCCCTCGTCCTTCTCGCCATAAGTGCCACCCGCCAGATTGTCGGGATTCACCCAGGGGAAGCGCCGGACCAGCGCCTCGGTGTCCATCAGCGTGACGTCGGCACCGTTATCCAGCTGGGTCTGGTGCAGACGCTTGAGCACCTCGAAACCCTTCTGGTCGGCCAGGAACAGATAGCCGTTTTCCTTGAAGTTCAGGTCCGGCTTGTCGCCACCCACTTCCATCAGGTCCCCGAAGTCGCGGATGAATTGCGCGCCAAAACGGGAAATCTGGATGTTGATTGGGTTGGAAAACTGCACCCGGATCGAACTGCTGGATAGGGCAGTGGCCGATTGCGCGTAAGTCCAGTCACGCTCGACCACAAGCACGGAGCCTGTGAAGTCCGGGTTGTTGGCCAGAAAGTAAGCCGTCGCACTGCCATTCACGGCGCCGCCGACAATAACGACATCGTAGTGTTGCTTTGTAGCTGTCGAAGCCATGGTTCGGACCTCTGAAAATTCGATGAGAGACGTTATTTCGGATCTTCGAAATGACCGGCGCCGGCAAAGTTGCCGCCGTGGTAGCGAGCAGCGGGTTCATTCGGATCCAGTGGCGGGAATTTCGCCTCGATTTTCTCGCGATAGGTTTCGGCGCTGTCCTTGGGCACGTAACCGATCGAGGACGCCGTGCGGTTATCCCACAGCGACTCGCGGTTGGCGGACATGCCGTAAACGATCATGTGCGCGACACGCGGCGCGGTCAGCGAACGCTCCACCAGTTGCGCGAAGTCGGCGAACGACAGCCAGGTCGCCAGCATGCGGCGATCCAGAGGCTCCTCGAAGGAAGAACCGATGCGCAGGTTCACCGACTCGACACCGAACTTGTCCCAGTAGTAACGCCCCAGGTCTTCTGCAAAGCATTTGCTCACGCCGTACAGGCTGTCCGGGCGATGCGGGACCGTGGAGTCGATGGTTTCGGTACGGTCATAGAAGCCGATGGCATGGTTGGAGCTGGTGTAGATCACCCGCTTCACACCGTGCTGACGCGCGGCTTCGTAGATGTTGTAAGTGCCGACGATATTGCCGTTGAGAATCGAGGCGAAGGTGTTCTCCAACGGGATACCGCCGGCATGGACGATCGCATCGACCCCCTCGGCCAGTGGCAGCACATCGGCCAGATTACCCAGGTCGCAGCGCACCAATTCCTCATGGGGTGCCGCAGTGCCCATGTCGGCGATATCGGTCAGGCGCAGTTCATCGGCGAAGGCGCGCAGATGTTCACGCAGCACCTTGCCCAGGCGGCCGGCAGCACCGGTAATCAACAGTCGTTTGAATGGCTTGCTCATCAGAAAAATCTCTACTCAATCAGGTTATTGCTACGCTCAGACAAGCAAGGCCAGCGCATCGCGCATCTGCTCGATGGCCTGCTCCAGCTGCTGACGCGAGGTCGCGAAAGACAAACGAATATAGGGTTCCAGACCGAATGCAGAACCGGGCACGGTCGCCACCTTGCCGACACGCAGCAGGTAGTTGGAGAGATCGGTGTCGGTTTCGATCACCTCGCCCTCCGGCGTGCGCTTGCCAATGAACGCGCCACATTTGGGGAAGGCATAGAACGCCCCTTCAGGCATCTGCAATTCCAGTCCTTCAATGGCCGCCAGACCTTCGACAACCATGGCACCGCGGGCCTGATACTCGCGATTGGCCTCACGGACGAAATCCTGCGGGCCGCTCAAGGCAGCGGCTGCTGCCAACTGCGAGATGGCCGAGGGACAAGTCGTGGTTTGCGACTGGGTCTTGTTCATCGCCACGATCAGTTCCTTGGGACCTGCGGCATACCCCAGGCGATAGCCCGTCATCGCATAGGCCTTGGACACGCCATTGATCAGCAGCGTGCGTTCGCGCAACTGAGGGCAGGCGGTCACGAACGGCACAAAGGGCTTGTCACCGAGGATGATGTGCTCGTAGATCTCATCGGAGATCACCAGAATCCGCGGGTGCTTCTTCAATACCTCGCCCAGTGCGGCGAACTCCTCACGGGAATAAATCGCACCACAAGGGTTGTTCGGCGAATTGAGCATCAGCCAGCGCGTCTTCGGCGTAATGGCCGCTTCCAACCGGGCGGCGTCGAGCTTGAAGCCATACTCGGAGCCGCAGGGAATGACCTTGGGCACACCACCATTGAGCAGCGCCATGTCGGTGTAGGACACCCAATAAGGGGCCGGCGTGATGACCTCGTCGCCTGGCTCGAGGGTGGCCAGGAAAGCGTTGAACAGCAGCTGCTTGGCACCGTTGGCGACGCAGATTTCATCCAGGCCGTAGTTCAGGTCGTTTTCACGGGCGAACTTGTCGACGATGGCCTGGCGCAGCACTTCGTAACCGTTGGGCGCTGTGTAGTGGTTATTGCCCGCCAGCATCGCCTGATGCGCCGCTTCGATCACGTGGGCCGGCGTATTGAAATCCGGCTCGCCCAGGCTGAGATTGATCACCGGCTCGCCCTGGGCGAGCATTTTCTTGGCCAGGACCGACACCGCCATGCTGGGCGAACTCTTGACTGTCCTGACTCGCGAACTTTGAAATTCCATCACTTGATCCCCTGCCCGGCTTCATAGCCATAATCGTCACGCGCCTGCTCGGCGCTGATGTAGCCAAAGCGCAGATCGCGCTCGACGTCTTCCCGCGGACGCTGACGCGGATCGCCATAACCGCCTCCGCCCGGAAGACTCAGAATCAGCCGACGCTCGGCGGGCACGAACTGCTGGCCTTTGCCGCGCAGCAAGGTGCCGTCGTCCAGACCGGCATAACCCTTGGCGCCCTCCTTGCCGCCTTCCAGGCCACGGGCCGGATAGTGCACGCGGTCAAACATGGCGCTGAAGCGGAACGAATAACCCTCGGCAGCCGAGACTTCGATCTCCTGCCCCAGGCCGCCGCGCAACTGACCGGCACCACCCGAACCATTACGCAGCTCTTTGCGCCAGACAATCACCGGCCCGGCATGCTCGGTCGCTTCGACCGGCATGGTGTGCACACCGCTCGGGAACGCCGTGGCACTCAAGCCATCCTTCGCCGCTCGTGCGCCCATGCCACCGCTGTTGAACATCAGCATTTCGGCATTGCGTCCATCGGGGTTGCTTTCCAGAGGGCGAACGCTCAGGTGCAGGTTCCACAGTGCACTGGCCCCCTCGGCCGGTACCTGGCCGTGGAGGCACTTGTGTAGCGCACCGAGCACCAGATCGGGTACGAAGTGCCCCAGCACGTGACGCACCGATACCGGCGCCGGATGCTTGGCGTTGAGAATGCAGCCTTCGGGTGCCACAACATCGAACGGCGCCAGCGACGCTGAGTTGTTCGGAATCTCGGGCGCGACGATGCACTTGAGACCGTAGCAGGCGTAAGCCTTGGCATAGCCCAGCGGCACGTTGATACCGAACTGGCTCATGCCGGAAGTACCGTTGAAGTCCGTGAGGATGCCGTCCGGTCCGACCGTCAGGGTTACCGACAGCGTCACCGGAACGTCGTAGCCGTCCAGGGTCATGCTGTTCTGGTAGGTGCCGTGGGGCAGCGACTTGAAGCACTCCAGGGTCGCACGGCGACTGTGCTCCAGAATGAAGCCACCGATGTGCTCCAGGTCTTCCAGGCGGAACTCTTCAAGCATGCTCAGCAGGCGCTTGTGGCCGGTCTCGTTGCAGGCCGACAGCGCGTAGAAGTCACCGACCACTCGATCGTTCTCACGCACGTTGTTGCGCAGGATGTTGATCAGGTCACGATTGACCTTGCCACGCTCGAACAGCTTCATGATCGGAATGAACAGGCCTTCTTCGTAGACCTCACGGGCGTCGGGACCAAAACCGCGACCGCCGATATCGACGACGTGGGCGGTACTGGCGAAATAGCCGATCAGCTTGCCCTTGTAGAACGAGGGCGAAACGATGGTGATGTCGTGCAGGTGACCGGTGCCCTTCCAGGGGTCGTTGGTCACATAGACATCGCCTTCGAAGATGTTGTCCTGGCCGATGTCATTGATGAAATGCACCACTGCCTCGGCCATGGTATTGACGTGTCCAGGCGTACCGGTGACCGCCTGGGCAAGCATGTTGCCGGCACGGTCGAAGACCCCGGCCGACAAGTCGCCGGCTTCGCGCACACTGGTGGAGAACGCAGTGCGAATAAGGGTCAGTGCCTGTTCTTCAACCACCGAAATCAGGCGATTCCACATCACCTGCATTTGAATATCGATCAAGGTATCGCTCATGGTAAAAATCGCCTTCTATGCAAGTGAGGCTTAGCGCCGGACAACCAGCAGGCAGCCGTCAGGCTGAACGGTGGCGGTAAAGGAGGACGACACGAAAGTCGAGGTTTCGCGCTCGGCGATGATGGCCGGACCATCAACTCGAGCACCCGGCTGCAGCTCTTCGCGCTGGAAGATGCCGGCATCGACGAAACCACCGCTGACAACGTCGAAGACCTCGCGACGCGACACCTCATGGGCCCGGTGCGACGCACTGATCTGCTGAATCGGCTGCACCGGCAACAGCGGTGAACTGGCCTTGACCGACCAGCTGACAATCTCGACATCAGGCCCTTCGATCGGACGACCGAAGAACTGGGTGTAGGCCGCTTCAAACAAAGCTTTGAACTGTGCGGTGTCACTGTTGCTGAAAGGCTTGAACGGCAGTGCCACGGGAATTTCCCAACCCTGGCCGACATAGCGCATGAACGCGGTGCACTCCAGCTCGGGTTCGCCTTCAGGCATGCCCTGACGCAGGAAGCCGATGGACTCGGCCTTCATATCGTCGATCAAGGCATTGACCTGGGTTGCATCGAATACCGAGAGGCGCACAAAGGCACTGCGCACTGCTTCGTAGCCGAACGGAGCGCGCAGGAAGCCGATGGCCGAGCCGACACCGGCGCCCGCCGGCACCAGGAAGCGCGACACACCCATTTTTTCGCACAAGCGCGCGGCGTGCAGTGGGCCACCGCCACCAAAGGTGATCATGGTGTACTCGGCGATGTCCTTGCCGCTTTCGACCGCATGCACGCGGCCGGCGTTGGCCATGTTTTCATCGACCACTTCACAGACACCGTAGGCCGCGGTGACCGCCTCCATGTTCAGCGGCGCACCGATGACTCGTGCGGTGGCCGAAGCGGCGTTATCGATGGACAGGCGCATGGCGCCGCCGGCGAAGTTGTCGGGATCGAGGCGCCCCAGCAACAGGTTGGCATCGGTGATGGTCGGCTCCAGACCGCCACGACCGTAACAGGCAGGGCCCGGCTCGGAACCGGCACTGTGCGGACCCACGCGAATCTGGCGCATGCTGTCGATACTGGCGATGGAGCCACCGCCGGCACCGATTTCCACCATCTCCACCACCGGGATCGAGATTGGCATGCCACTGCCCTTCTTGAAGCGATAGGTACGCGCCACTTCAAAGGTCTTGGCGGTTTTCGGCACCTGGTTTTCGATCAGGCAAATCTTCGCCGTGGTGCCACCCATGTCGAAGGACACCACCGAATCCAGCGAGTATTTGCGTGCGATGTCGGCGGCGAAAATTGCACCACCGGCGGGGCCGGATTCGACCAGGCGCACGGGAAATTCCGCGGCACTCTGCACCGAGATGATCCCGCCACCGGAGTGAATCATGAACACCGGGCAGTCGGCGCCAGACTGCTTGAGTGTCACCACCAGGCGATCGAGGTAAGACTTGATCAGCGGCTTGACGTAGGCGTTGGCGCACACGGTGTTGAAGCGTTCGAACTCACGCATCTGCGGCGAGACTTCGCTGGAGATCGAGACCGACACCTTCGGTAGGCGGCGTTGCAAAGCGTCGCGCAGCAGGCGTTCGTGGGCACCATTGACGTAGCTGTGAATCAGGCCGACCGCGATGCTCTCGTAATTGCCCTCGGCCACTCGCTCAACCAGTGCATCGATATCAGCCGGCGCCGGGGCGATCAGCACATCTCCGTGTACATCCAAGCGCTCACGCAGGGTGTAGCGGTGCTCACGTTCAATCAGTGGCGGCGGCAGGGTGATATTGATGTCGTACTGTTCGAAGCGGTTTTCGGTGCGCATTTCCAGCGTGTCGCGAAAACCTTCGGTGGTAATAAATGCAGTCCTGGCGCCACGGCGCTCAATCAGCGCGTTGGTGGCCAGTGTGGTGCCGTGGATCAGTTGATCAATGTCGGACAGCTTCAGGCCGGCTGCATCGATGACACTTTTCACACCGGTGAGAATGGCGCGCTCTGGCAGCTCATAGTCGGTAAGAATTTTGGTTGAATGCAATACCCCGCCTACATCCAGCGCGATATCGGTAAAGGTCCCACCTATGTCCACGCCGACCCGGCATGAAGTCGCAGTCATCGTCGTATCCCCTGAAATTCCCGGTTTCATGACAAGAGGCAATCAAGCCTGCATGAAATGTAAGTTATATGTTGTCTTACAGGCAGTCAAGCATTGTGACTCGGTACTTTGCTTGTTCAGACCTCTGTGAAACGGTCGGCCGGGATCGATGAAGTCCCGGCCTTTTCATCAACCCTTGGTCTTGACCATGCGCGCCCCGCCCACCGCTTGAGCGGTCGGGAAAACTTCCAGGCGCGATACGTCCACTGCCTGCGGCAGGCTCAACGCTGACAGCAGCAAGGTCGCGATATCTTCTGGCATGATCGACTCATAGCCTTCGTACAATTCGGCACCTGCGGCCTGCATGCCCATGGCGTTTTTGTACAGCTGCGTCTGGACTCTGCCGGGTGCGATTTCCGTCACCCTCACCCCACTGCCAAGCAAATCGCAGCGCAAGGCGTCGCAGAACAAACTGATGCCGGCCTTGGACGCGCCATACACTGCAGCCCCGGGATGTGGCGCCCGACCGGCACTCGACCCGATATAGAACAGATGACCATGACCACGCTCGATCATTCCCGGCAGCGCCTTGCGCGTCAGGTGCAAAGGCGCTTTCAGGTTGATATCGAGCATGTTGTCGATTTCCGCCGGGTCCATCTCCTGGAAGGACGAACGCGTCGACAGCACCCCGGCGTTGTTGACTAGCACATCCACCGGGTAGCGTTCGAGAACCTCCGTGAAAGCCTCGACCTGGCGCACATCCGCCTCTACCACGGTCACGCCCGGTTCCGCGCGCAATTCGGCCAGCGCTTCAGGACTGCGACCGACCGCAATCACCTGCATGCCTGCATCGCGTAACGCCAGCACCACGGCCTTGCCGATGCCGCTGGTGGCACCGGTGACCAGGGCCCGACGGTAAATCGCCGGCACCGACACTGAATCAGGCATAGATGTAGCCTCCGCTGACGATCACGTTTTCACCCGTAGCGTAGCTGTTGCGGCTGCTGCCCAGCATGACGATCCATTCGGCAATTTCCACAGGCTCGGCAGCGCGCCCCAGCGGGTTGGCGGCAGCCAGTTCGCCAAGGAAACCCAGTTGTTTGGCACGCTCGGTGGCAAAGCCGGCAGGAGCGACCGAGTTGACCAGGATCTGGTCCTTGGCGCAGGCCTGGGCAAAGGATTTGGTCAGGCTGACCACCGCGGCCTTGGTCGCGGCGTAGTGAGCGTTTTGCGGATGGGCCTTGAAAGCATCGACCGAGGTGACATTGACGATACGACCGGTGACAGCAGGCGCCGCCACGTAGGCCTGCATGTGTTTAACCGCCGCCACCATCATGTGATAGGTGCCTTTGATGTTGACGGCGTTTTCCAGATCCCACTCTTCGTCGGTGATCTCGAAAATGTCCTTGCGCGGGTAGATCGCGGCGCTGTTGACCAGACAATCCACACGGCCCAGCGCATCGACGATCTGCTGGAAAGCACCATGGGCAGACGCCTGCCGGGAGATATCCCCCGCTGCCGTCGCTACTTCGCAACCCTCGGCACGCAGCATCTCTGCCGCGGCAGCCATCAACTGCTCATTTCTATCGATAATGCCGATTTTGGCTGCGCCACGCTTGCGCATCAGCTTGGCCGTTTCCAGCCCCAAACCCGAAGCGCCACCGACGATTACGACCGTTTGCCCATCCATAAAACACCTCCGCGATTAGTCTTTACGTAAGATGCCTGTTGTCTTACATTTGGTCAAACCGATTTTGTCCGACAATGCTCGGCAAGCCTCCAGAACAAGCACACAGGACAGCACCATGCCTGCGGCCACCGTCTCTTCGAAACTCGTACCCAATAGCGCCCGCGATCGCCTGCTTGATGTGGCACTGGAGCTCTTTGCGACGCGCGGCTACCAGGCCATCGGCCTGCGGGATCTGGCCAGTCAGCTGGGGCTGCATGCCGGCTCGTTGTACAACCATATCGAGAACAAACAGTGCCTGTTGTTCGAGCTGATCGAAGGCGCAGTCTCCGACCTGCTCGCCGATACCAAGCGACGCATGCGCGGCGCCAGGACGCACCGCGACCGCCTTCAACGCTTCGTGCATGCCTTCGTGGTTTTCAACCTGGCCGAGAAGCACCGGCTTCTGCTGGTCACCCGAGAGTTCGTCAACCTGACCGATGAGCAACAACGGGAAATCAACCAGCTCAAGAGCAACTACGCCGCCCTGCTGAGCACCATCATTTCCGCTGAATGTGACGAAACCGGCCGTAACGCCATCAGTGACCGTACAGGTCTGATCACAGAAGCCGTGATCGGTATGCTCTATGGTCAGTCCCTCTGGCAACGCATGGATGTCCCAGAACAAAAACTCACGGATATCCTGACCCACTTTGTCCTGGGCATTATCACCAGCGGCAAGGATTCAGCGCTCAAGGCATAGCCCACCATGCACCCGCTACGACATACGCTTCACAACGAACTGCACGCCCGCCCTTCCCTGTACTTCAGCGAGCCGGCCCATGTGTTTCACCTGGCCATCCTGGGCAGTGACAGCGAACGGCAGGCACTGCTTGATAGTTTCTACAGCGAACCGGTTGCCGATGACATGCCCCAGGGCATCATCAAGCTAGATGGGCACTCGCTGAAATGGGAGCGGCACGCGGAGTTCTTCACCCTCACCTACGTCGTGCCCACCTGCGCGGAAAACCCGAACTGGATTGCCTTGCCTGAGGCCCTCGCGGCCAAGATCAGCCCTTACGCCCAACTGCTGATCAATCGCGTGCAAATTGTGGTACGCAACAAGCAATCCTGGAACGGTGATCACGCGGAGTACGGATTCAAGGACCCTTGCGGTTCTTCCATCGGCGGCGGCGATGCGGCGGCTTGGAGCGATTTCAGGCTTGGCGAAGACGGCGAAAACCGGTTTCTGTTCATCAACAATCACCTGAACGCCTACCGCCAGGGGCGCATGATTCGTCGGCTGCTCGAGATCGAAACCTATCGCATGATGGCCTCGCTCTCGCTGCCAGCGGCCAAGCAGCTGAGTTCGCAGCTCAATGTTTTCGATAAAAAACTGGCCGAGCTGTCGGAGCGAAATGCAGCTCCCGATTCGAGTAATGCAAAGGAGCTGCTGACAGAAATTGCAGCCCTGTCGGCGAAGGTCGTCAGCCTCTCAGCCAAGCACCGTCACCGTTTCAGCGCCACTCAAGCCTACGCGCAACTGGTCTTCGAGCGTATGGCAGAGCTGCGGGAGAATCACGCAGGTGATTGCCAGCGCATGGGCATCTTCATCGAGCGGCGCTTCAAGCCGACGGTAAGGTACTGCGCCGTGACGGAACAGCGGCTCGACGTACTGGCCAAGAGCGTGGCCAATCTGGGTGAACTCCTGCAGGCTCGCGTTCAGGTGGAAATGGAAGAACAGAACGCCGAAATCCTGAAAAGCCTTAATGCCCGAGCCGATGCGCAGATCAAGATCCAGCGGGCGGTCGAAGGCCTCTCCATCATCGCCATCACCTACTACGTGCTGAGCCTGTTCAAATTGCTGTACTCGGGCATCCACGTGCTTGGAGTGGACGTGTCGCAGAGAACGGCAGTGATGGTCATGACGCCTATCGCAGCAATGGTATTGCTGAAGGTTTTGATGCGGATTAAAGCCGTGAAACATCAGTGACGTAATTTCCGCCTTCAATTCACACGAGGCGACTAACGTGGATGATGCTTGCGCGCTTGAGAGACTGTGTAAGTCGCAAGCATTCCTGATGAGGAAAATCTCGACCTGTTGGAATGCCTTCTCAATTTGAAGAACATGCCGCCCCTTACCCGCTATGAGTAGACCACGGACTTCATGGCCGCTACCTATGGTCACCTGATCCGCGAGACCGGCGTCAACCTGTAGACTCCAGGCCTTGGTGTGATCAACCTGGTTACCGCTATTTGCGGCAACAGCCGGTTCTACTGCTTCGGACTAATGGTCGAGATCATGTACAGCTTTTTATCCAGTTCCACAATCTTGTCGGCCATTCTAATAATGGTACGGGCCATTCCTCGGGTGAGGTTGAGCAGCAGCAAGCCAAAAGCATCAGGCTCCTGTTCATGAAGCACAAAGAACTGTTCGATACTGACCTCGAGGATGACTGCATCTTCCTCAGCAATTGCTGTCGCAGTACGGTTGTTCAAGCTGATCATATGTACGAAGCCTAAATCATCACCAGGTTCGTGGTGACGCGAGAGCACCATGGATCCATCTTGTCCAGGGACAAAATTGTTAATGCTGCCTCGAATGACGATATAAAAGAAGCCTGTGCGCTCACCAAGTGTATAAAGTATCTCGCCGCGTTCGAGCTGCAGCACACGGCCCGCGATGAGCATATTCAGCAACACAGCATCTTGCATGGCACCGAAAGTCGACAGCTCACGAAAGTATGCGGGGCCCAGCTCCCGCCAAAGCTCCCGTGCGTCAATCTGTTGCATCTGCCGCGTGCCTCCTTTTGTTATCGCAGTCTTTCAGTATAGTAAAAGCTTCACGTTTCACTGCGACAGTCCAGGTTAGACCTTAGCAATGCGGACCATACCGATCGACCCTAATAAAAAGGGTTTTGCTTTTTTATCCAAGCGTGTCGAATGCCAGACTGAATGAAGACCGCATTACCTCTTGTGCCCTGTCTGAAGGTGACACATAGGCGAACGGCTGCCGTGGTCCAGATATGCGAAAACGCATGCGCCGGACCGGTAGACGCAGTACCTTCGCCTACAGCCAATGCTAAATGGCGGAAAAGGCAGCATGGCTAGCTTACCCGGGGCTGACATGCATTGAAGGTGGGCTACCGTTGCTGCAGCGTGGCTCCGCTCGTAGGATCTGGCGCCCTCCCATCGATCACCTGATCAGCGGCGATTCTAACCTGCGCCAGCTCTCGGGATGCGATCTGCCGAGCACTACTTAGCAAGGGATAGTTCGGATCGCTCCTGTTCCAGCAACTGAATTGGTACGCCTTCTGGCACACGCCCGCGTAGCCCTCCCCCACCACGATTTTTCTTTTCCATCGAACACACGGTTGCGGATCGTCCAGGCGACGGCGACTTTACCGGCTGGCAATTCGCCGCGGGCCTCGCCCCAGATTGTGCGGGCAAAGATGTCGCGGTTTTCTCGGTGATGGTCATCACTTTTCTCCAGACAAAAAAACCAGCGGATACCAGGGCTGGATTCAAAGCATGAAGACCCGTACGGAAAGACGGGCCATTTAGGTTAGTGGCGTGTCGTGAAGCCGTTAGATACTGCCGGGGCAGTCCTCTTGATCTATCTGATCAAGAAAATCAACGTCATCATCTTCTTCGCCTTCTTCGTCAAAAATTGCTTGAGCGTTTTCTTCGCCCCATGGTTCGTCATCATGGAATTCGTGATCGAGCAGGTGGTCGTGCTCGGGCTCGGGAATATCTCGTTCTTCGCTCATGACTTATCGAACCAACAATAGAAAGAGCGGACTGTATATGCAGATCCCTTCCCTCAGTCAACGATCACGAAACTATGACGCGCTCAGCCTTGATTAGGCAGCAGACGCCAATCAGCGCCTGGGGCCCGCCTGTTGGCTTGCCGCTCTTAATCATCACGCCGATCTTAGTTTCGATGACTCACGGCCTCCGCAGCGGTGGCACTGAACCATCAGCGCGGGCTCGGGTATCGCACGCACACGCTTGCGCACTGGTTCCGCCGGGGTTTCCGGAGCGGGTGTACCTAGGATGACGTGGAAACGCGGTTTATCGGTCATGCGGCGATCGGCAATCCAGTTTGCGGGCATCCGACTGGCGGTTGTACGGGCAACCGCCACTACAGATAAATTCCAACATCTTTACCTCCCTCAGCATAGGCCCTGGCCCTTCGCCAAATCCCAATACGGAGTACACTGAGATCCAGGCGCTTTCATCCCGCACGTCTGTCAGCAATCGCCATTCTCGATGTTGGATCCTTGATGTGCGACTGGGGGTACTATTGGGGGTATCTGTCCATTTTTTCAGGCCGAAACCAGTGTGCTAGAGCGCTGTCCAAATGTTCTTCGGCGACCCTGAGAGCCTCTAGGCGTCGTCAGGCAGGCTGTTCAACTGATCATTTCTGCCTCTTCATAGATGATGGAGATCCATCTACTTTCAGAGGATTTCGACACCCGGGGGCATATCTGAGGGCAGGCTTTGGATGGTTTGAAAAGGATGCCCCCAGCCTAAGGCCCAACAGTCCCCCTTCTCGAAAAAGTCACACGCTGCTGCGCCCAAACCGCCGTCGAGCGCTATCCGTGACTTCGTGCTCTAGCCTCATCGTCGTCTCCGTTAATGCATCATTAAAAGCCATCATTATGATGGCACGCATTGAGTGCCGTTGCTCCTTTGTGACTCTGTTACTCAATGAAAATCCTTGGACGTACGCAGACTGACTGATTGCCCGTAAAAATTTTACGTAAAATTTACGGGGCTTTGAGGTTGAGCATCCGATACTGCGCGGTGCAAATTTGGCAGGCTACTTTTATGTCCCTCGCAGCCATGCGGCTTATCGGTTTCATTTTAGGCATTTTTCTGATCACACTGGCCGTAAGCATGGCCATCCCCATGATCACACTGGTGGCCTATGAGCGTAGCGACGATCTGTCGGCCTTTCTCTGGTCGAGTTTGATTACCTTCATCTGTGGCCTCCTGTTGATCGTGCGGGGGCGCCCGGATACTGGCCAGCTTCGCCCTAGGGATATGTACCTGCTGACTACCGCAAGCTGGGTCGTTGTGTGCACCTTCGCCGCGTTGCCAATGGTGTTCATCAGCGATATCAGCTACACCGATGCATTCTTTGAAACGATGTCTGGCATCACAACCACTGGCTCGACTGTCCTTACCGGGTTGGATAGCTCCTCTCCCGGCTTGTTGATCTGGCGCTCCATGCTGCATTGGTTGGGAGGCATCGGTTTTATCGGCATGGCTGTGGCGATCCTTCCACTGCTGCGCGTAGGCGGCATGCGTCTTTTCCAAACAGAGTCCTCAGACTGGTCAGAGAAAGTGACGCCGCGTTCCCATGTGGCAGCTAAGTACATCCTGCTGCTCTATCTGGGACTTACTGGCTTCGGAGCCCTGGCACTCTGGATCGCTGGGATGACACCTTTTGAAGCGATCAACCACGCCATGTCGTTGATCTCTACTGGAGGATTCTCCACGTCGGACGCCTCACTTGGGCATTGGGCGCAGCCAGTGATTCACTGGGTCGCCGTGGTCATCATGATTCTGGGCAGCCTGCCCTTTACCTTGTACGTTGCGACCTTGCGGGGCCATCGGCGTGCGCTGATCAAGGATCACCAGGTACGCGGATTTCTTGGGTTCTTGCTCGTCACATCGCTGGCTGTAGGTACTTGGCTGTGTTTTCACAGCGATTACGGATGGTGGGATGCGTTTCGTATCGTGGCAGTCAATGTAACTTCGGTCGTCACGACCACCGGTATTGCGGTTGGCGACTATACGTTATGGGGCAGCTTCGCTGTCTTGCTTTTTTTCTATCTGACTTTTGTTGGTGGATGTTCAGGCTCAACGGCAGGTGGTCTTAAAATCTTCCGTTTTCAGGTGGCTGCCGCCCTACTGGTCAGTAGTTTGAAGCAGTTGATCCATCCTCGAGCCGTGATTCAGAAGAAGTACAACGGTCATCCCATCGACGAGGAGATCGTGCGCTCGCTGTTGACCTTCTCGTTTTTCTTCACCGTCACCATTGCCATAATCGCCTTGGGGCTGGCTCTGATCGGGCTGGATTGGACGACTGCCTTAAGTGGCGCCGCTACGGCGGTGTGTAACGTCGGGCCAGGGTTGGGCACGATCATTGGGCCGGCAGGTAATTTCTCAACATTACCGGATGCCGCCAAATGGCTACTGACCGTGGGAATGCTTCTAGGAAGGCTGGAAATCCTGACGGTGTTGGTACTCGTAACTCCTGTTTTCTGGAGATATTGACCTTTACTGTAATGGAACTGGATCACCGACGTTGTCGGGTTCTGAAGCCAGTTTAATAAGGTGCATGGTGCGGGTGAGTGAATCGCCCCTAGTTTCGTAGACTGTTGGTGCTGGTGCGGTTTTGACCCAAGCTGCTGACTTCAGCTGACCCCTAGGCGGTCTATGAAGACACGCATAAGACCATCGATTACCGAGTATTCAGGTAGGTCAACGATTTCCGGTAGCCTGGATCAAAACCGCATCAATGCCTACACGTGTTTTGAATGTAAAAATTTCGTCGACATGGATCGAATGCTGCCGCATCCTTTTTGATGCACCATCAGCGCTGGCGGCACTCACCACGGACGGGGCACTGCTTTCATGAAGCGCCAGTTCGGTGCCAGCGTTGGCCAAGCAATGGACGAGCCCCTGCCAACCATCACCGCCGGTGGCGCCAGCAAAAGCACGCTGGTTGAATTTCAGCTTTCACCAGAGGTTGAAGCTGTTGCACTGCGGGTCGCGGTATTTCTGATCAGCTATTACGGTACCGAGAACGTGAGCGGCACCAGCGAACCAGCACCGGCGATCACCACCAAAGATCGCCTGGGACTGGTCACCATGACGATCAAGGGGCACGTCGTACGTGATCGTCGATATCAGTCTGCGAATGCTGCACAACGTATGGCGCGATACGCGTAGATGTCGAATCCCGGTATTACACATGGGGGGTCGAGGCTATCAAAGACGCGATCCTCGACGGAACGCTGGCATATACACCTACATTGCTTCGTAACGCATGGCCCTCGATCGACGAAAGAACCTGCATTGATCGTTAGTCCGCCGAGGGTGTATTTCCATCGGCCGGTCGACCATCTAGAGCAGGCATCGGATCCGTTTGAACGCCGGTTACGATGGAAGCCCAAGCAACATATGCACTCTGGTGTCGGGACACCGCTTCATCCCATCGGCTCCCCGAAACCTCGCTTGAAACCACTAGCATCATAAGATGATTGGTAGTTGCATCGAGATCGAGCAAAAGATGGTGGGCGGTGAAGCGAAAATCATCAATCGAAGGCATGACGTCACACTTATAGTTTGGTGAGTGGAGCGGAATCGTTCCCATACCACATGACATCAGTGTGACAGTACTCCGTATCTCATTGCGAACGGTCAGACAGCCGGCTGCTGGGGATAGACCTCCACGCCAAATTTTCGAACCATTCATTCACGCCACTTACCGCTCCTGCACCCTTCAAGGTTGACCGCTATTTCGAGGACGCTGACTTACGAATAGCCGGACCATCAGCAGCAGCCAACTGCCGAGCCCGACCGACACCCCCAAGCCAAAACTCTGGTCATCGATTCGCCAGGGTGTGAGTCAACCGCCACTTCATGCAAAGCCATGCCATCGGGGGCATAAATTCCGATGAACATTTGCGTTTCGCCGGCGCGCGAAAGCCTGACTTGTACGTCGATGTGAGTCCCATCATTAAGAGTTCATCATGAGTTCTGCAGTGGAGCTCGGGGTCTGCCCACTCCCAGAAGATGTCGCCTCGAAGTCTCATAGAGCCCTCCTGCCCATTCCCTGTGCTGGTCAGTAGTGTCCAAAACTAGACCTCTGCAAACGAAGTGCAACCTCGTCAAAACGGTATCGGACAACTGGTAGAAACAGCTGTACGGATCCCAATTTCTTGTATAACTTTCAGCCGCTATGACGGCAACGACGAAGTCATGCTTATTTTTGTCATCGCCCGTATGGCCTGGCTCGACGGCGCGGCGCAGTTGGACGTGTTTCACCTTGTCCAGTCGGTGGACATGATCGCTCTCGCCGTAAGACCACCATTCGCAGGCGGCCAATCAGGCGGCCTGACCCGCCAAAATCTATTGCAATGCCAATACCGCATTGGACCGGATGGCGGAACCTACTCATTCTTTGGAACCAATGGGAAGGGGCGATAATACAAAATTTTGGCGTTCAGAAAGGTTGCAACTAATTCTGCCTCTTCCTTGGTTGCGCCCACCATTAGGCTGAAAACTGGCTGATCTACCGGAAGCCAGCGTGCCGGACACACCGCATGGTTTGACCAGATTTGGGCGCCCGATGCCAGTTATGAGGATTTAGTCTTCTGCGCTGAGATCTTCATATTCAAGGGGGCAACTCCATCCATGTGTTGGTGCTGATGTGGTTTTGACCCAAGCTGCTGACTTCAACTGACCCTTAGGCGGTCTATGAAGACACGCATAAGACCATCGATTACCGAGTTTTGAGGTAGGTCAACGATTTCCGGTAGCCTGGATCAAAACCGCATCAGCGCCAACAAATAGGACAAAAGCAGTGGAAACCCATAGGCAAACGACCAGCCTGTAAGCCAGGAACACCCACCGTTGGAGTACACCAGCGCCGCCGAGTTGTACATGCTGCTCAGAGCTCTGCGCCAACACTTCCAGCACATCGTGGTGAACCGACAGCGAAGCCTTGCGCACCTTCGTCAGCCATTGCGATACATTGTTGTAGTACACCGACCAGAACGTGATCGACTGCCGCCGTAACCTATCGGTGCTCAACCTGTGGCGCGAAAAAGGCATGCGGCTCGATCACGCCAAGCTGTTGGTCGATCGCTACCTGGGCAGCGTCGCCCCGGACTGGCGCATGCGATAACGCCACAATCGCTGGCGAAATGAACGACTCGCATACTGGGCCCTTGATCCGAGTGAAACAGCAAGCTCTGAGGTCTTCCTCGTTGCTCGTAAGCCATATCCAGCGCCTTGATAACCAGATCGGCGTCCGGCTTTTCCGACAACGCCCAGCCCACCACCCGGCGCGTGCAAAGATCCAGCACGACAGCCAGGTAATGCCATTTTCCCTGGGCCCAGATGTAGGTGATGTCACCGCACCACACTTGGTTGGGTGCCGGAATATCGAACTCCCGATTCAAGATGTTCGGGATATCGAGTCGCTCTTGGGCTGGGCTTTCTCAAAGCCGAGCTGGCCCAGATCGAGCCTAGCGACATACAGATCGATAACCCGTACGAGGTGATCTTCCGGGATCAGTTCCTCCAGCGAGACCGGGAACAGACTGGTCTGGCTGCGAGACTCTCCTTGGATGTAGGCCATAACGAAAAATGCTCCGTATCTTCCGATACGGAGCATTCTCTTAAAGGGCCGGGCAGATTGCTAGGTTTTCACACAGTCTGTATCAGGCCCTTTTGTACTTAAACCAAAATCACTTACTCAGCCAGGACTCGACGGTGTCGGAGCCGTACTGCGCTTTCCACTCTTTCAGCGTCTTGTGGTTGCCGCCTTTGGTTTGGACGACTTCGCCGGTGTGTGGATTTTTGTAGATCTTCAATTTACGTGGCTGACGGGTGCCGGCTTTGGACTCGACGGCTGGAGCGCGATGACCAGCCTGGGGATCCAGCAAGTTGATCACGTCTTTCAGGCTGTAGCTGTACTCACCCAGCAATGTGCGAAGCTTGGTCTCGAATTCAATTTCTTTCTTCAGGCCAACATCACCCTTCAGCGCTTCGAGAGCTTGAAGCTGCTCTGCAAGATGCTTTTCGAGTTGGCGGAATTCTGCGAGCTTGGACATGGTTAACCTCGTAAATGATTGCATGCAAATGTGAGAAAGGGTGAACCAAAGAAGTTGTCCGTTCACCGCTTTACAGCTGAGGTCAGGATATCTCACAAAGCATTGGGCGTGCACTTCTGCGTAAGTTCGTGCGATCCACTTCCATTTTTAGCACAGGGGACATCGGGCGTCAGATAAAAGCGTCCACCCGATGTGAGCCGATGGCAATCTACTTTGTCGGTTTAATCCAGCTCGCTGATGCAGACCACTTTCGGCTGTGTCATGTCCTCATACGCAAATCGAACACCTTCGCGTCCCAGAGTTCCGTACTTAAAACCACCGAAAGGCATGGCATCGAAACGATAGTCGGAAGAGTCATTGATCATCACACCACCCGCTTCAATCTGACTCGCTAGTTTTAAAGCCTTGGAAATATCACGTGTGAAAAGACCTGCATGCAAGCTGTACTCTGTTGCGTTAGCCAGAGCAACAGCATCATCCAGATGGTCAAAAGGCTCCAGGATAACGACCGGCGCGAAGACTTCCTGCTGCCAAATCGTACTGCTATGTCTCACATGCTCAAGCACGGTCGGCGCATAACTTCCCACTTGGCGATGGTGCCCACACAAAAGAACTGCACCTTCGGCCAGTGCCTCATTTACCAATTGCTCGGTACGACGCGCCGCCTGCTCCGTAATCATTGGGCCTATATCCGTTGCTCGCTGGTCAGGATCACCCACTACCAAAGCGCGGGTTTGGCTGACAAAACGCTCACGGAAATCTTCATAAATTGAACGATGTATAAGGATGCGTTGAGTGCCGATGCAATTCTGCCCTGCTGCCCTGCTGCCCAGAAGGCACCAGGCACACAGGACTCCACGGTCGGTTCAAGATCACAATCTTCAAGCACGAGAACCGGGGCATTTCCTCCGTTAAGCAACAGATCCCAGAGCTCCCCGTTTGACTGCTCTTTGGCTACCCAGCGATGGGCTTTTCGTTTCCGCCATCCCCCAGCTAAGCTGTCTCGATCGCCCAGAGGATCGATCCATGGTTTCTGACAAGCTCACCTTATCGCTGCTTTCTCGAATGGCTGATGTTCAACTAGCACTGGCCACAGGCATGAAGGGGGTTACCCCCGCGACTCAGGCATATCCCGAGCAAGCGTTGCTACGCATTTCTCACGCTCTTGAGATTGTCGAGGCAGCGGTAGTCGATATCGAGCGGGTCAGCACCACAAACAATTCAGGCGCTTATACCAGGCTACACTGAACTGATCGGGCACTATCGCCCCTTCCAGCCCGCCCGCATGCGGGCTTTTTGTTTCTGTTTCTCGCTGATAATCTGATCGGCTCCGCGAAAATCGGGGCGAGCGCCCACAAGGGAAGCTCCGCTTGCTTCGAGAGCCGTCATGAGCAGAAGCCGCCGCAAAACCCCAATCTTCGGCATTACCACTGCCGCCTCTGAGGCCTTTGACAAGGCAACCTGGCATAGAGCCTTTCGCCGAGCAGAGAATCAGCGCCTGCAATCCGACCCTGGAGGCGAGACGCGCCACTTCCACGAATTCTCCAGCCCGTGGTTAATGCAGAAGGACGGCAAGCACTGGTGGAGTGACGCGATCACGATTGACCGGCTTATGCGCAAGTGACGCTCGATGCCTGGCCCGAGCAGGCTTTGTTATACGTGCTGCTCCAGATACTCGCTCAGCGCTTTGCGAGTCAGATCATTCAAAGAAATGCTTTGCTGGGTGGCTGCCACGCTGGCCGCCAAATGCAGGTCATGCCCTACCCTCACGTTGAATGATCCTTTGCAGGGGATCTCAGCTTCCTGACCAAGTGACTGGCAGGTGTCCAGGTAGTCATCTACCGCCTTGCGAAATGCTTGGATCAGCTCGGCAACCGTTTCGCCTTCATAGCTGACCAAGGCGCGAATGAACTGAAGCTTGCCGAACAGGCAGTTGTCCTCAGGGCTGGCTTCAATGGAGCCGTAATAGCTCCGGTGCTGCAACATGGTACTCATCAGATCAATCCTCCCGCTTTCAAGTGCTCAATCACCTGGCGTTTGACGTAGGCCTTCAGCTCGTTGCCAGGGTGCGGCTTGTGCAGGTTGATCATCGCCTGCGGATTGCCGTTGTCGAACTTCACCCGACTGCCGTCCCCCTCAATCTGGCGATATCCAAGCCCGCCCAACAACGTGACCAGCTCCGACCAGGTAAACCCGGCCTGCTTGTTCAGTAGCTTCGCGAGCAACTTTTCGTGCTTGGACATTTGCCCTCCTATCATGCAACTAATTTTAGTTGCACGATAACAACCAGTCAATCACATGCCAGTCAAATCGAGGGAACCCGCAGCATGCTGGCTTTTTGTTGTTTGCCCTCCCCTGAGCCCCACCCAGTCCAATAGTGGCTTTGCGCCACGAATGGTAAAGTTCGAGCTCAATTCAGGGAGGAACCCAATGAAGGCCCATCTAGCAATCGCAATACGCTGTGGAAGATTTGCGTTATCTCAATCCTGATGCGACTTCGTTCACGCATTGACTACAAATGTTTTATTTTACAATAACTTATGAATAGTTGCGGCTAGTTGGCCTTTTCGCCGATGGTACCCATCTCGATTGGGGTTTTGATGTAGAACACGGAAAACTCCTCAACCTCCAATCGCTTGAACAACCTTTCTGATTCTTCCTCGGTGATAGCCATGCGAATCTCCGTTGGTTGATCCGCCAGCTCAAAAAAGTGCGCGGAATGCAGCCTACCGGTGTGTCCAAAACCCTCAATGCCCGTAGACAGGGTCGCACCACGCAGACCCATTTCTTTGGCCAAATCAACAATCCATTCGCCGAGCATCCTCCCTTGATAGCGACGATTCTGTTGAGTAAAGAAAATCACTAGAAAACCTTTCATGTTCATCTCCTCAGCGCGTGCCAATCATTTGATAGGACAAAAGCCCGGCAGCGGTCATTACCAACGAGCCTACGACGTGTAATGAAATTGAGCCGAACGCCCAGAGCAGTCTTCCCTCCTGAATCAGGGCAACTGTTTCGGCTGAAAACGTGGAGAAAGTAGTAAGTCCCCCGCAGAACCCCGTGATGATCAGCAGGCGCCACTCAGGGCTTAGGGAGGGGGATGCGGCCAAGAATGCGACGGCCAAGCCAATGATGTAGCCCCCGACCATGTTCGCCACCACAGTCCCGGGGGGAATTGTCGGGAACAACGCGTTTAGCTTCATACCTAGAAGCCAGCGTAACCAGGCACCAAGCGATGCGCCGATAGCGATAACTAGTAGTGATTTCATCATGGTTGCATGTCTCCTCTGGGCTGATATAGCCGAGGAGGTGCTGATAGCCGGTGAGGTCTAACCCATCCATTGAGCGAGCCCGCACCGGCATGCCGGCGCGGGTCGCTTCTGTCGATCGTTAGTGTCCACTTCTGGTCGATTTCTGCTTGTCACGATGGTCAGAAATCGACCCATTATAGCGGACGTACGCTCAACGAAGGCAAAGCCATGGCCCGTCCGATCATGACATCACCACATTAATGGCGATCGTCGCGCAGAAGCCCAAGAGACACAGGATCCCAACACCATAGAAAACGGTGCGCCAAGGCTGGACGCCCTTCAGGTATGCCAACGTGTGCAGGACTCTGGCGAGGGTGAACAGAACGCTCAACCATGCCGTGATGGAAGCAGGTGCATTCATGGCAACGGCGAGCCCACCCAGCGCGAAGAATGCCGGGATGCTTTCCAGGTCGTTCGCCCAGGCCCTTGCCGCGCGAGTCACTTGCGGAAGCTCCTTTTCACGAGCGATTCGATTGAAAACAGCGGCGTCTTCTGTGTTCGTGAATGCCCTGAAGCGTATGCGGAAGAGGCCCTGGTAACAGGAGACCGCGAACATCTTGAGAAACAGCACAACCACGCAGAGTGCGTAGACGGTCAAAGCACTGGTCATGCCCGGCGCTCCCTATTAAAGCCTTTGACCACGAGGTACAGCAGCGGCCCCACGGAAACGAATACAGCAGTCAGTATCAGGTAGGGAAGCAGGTCAATGAGTGAGCCACCTCGCGATCGGTTGTCTTTCGCCATCCAGATGCAGACCAGCGCTGCCATAAGGTACAAGTCGATGACCAACTGGGCAGTGTCAGGTCGGGAAATCAGCTCAAGCCCAAAGGAAAACAACGACTGCTCAGCATTCAGCATCGTCCAGCCGGTATACATCGAAAAGAGCACCAGCGATGCCAGCGCAATGAGGCGAAGTACCATAGTCCTGTCCTTGCTAAGGTTTCCTGGCACAGTAGTGGTAGGGTTGCTGGTGCTCAATGACCTGTGAGGTCATGGAGGCCAAGCACAAGGATGTCAGAGGCGACGCATGAGTAATCACCTGTTCCATCATAAACATCCCCCGTCGGCCACAACGGCGGGCCAGCACGTGCGCCACCTGCGTCGGCAGGCAGGGCTCAGCCAGCTCGATCTTGCACTCATGGCCGGGGTTTCGCAGCGCCACCTCAGCTGCGTCGAAACCGGCCGCGCCAAGGCGAGCACCAGTACCTTGCACGCCATACTTTCGGCCCTAGGTGCACCGCTGGATCACTGCAACGAAGTATTTCTTGCCGCTGGCTACGCGCCACGTTACGCCGCAACGTCACTCGATGCGCCCGCCTTGGAAATGGTACACACGGCCATCGATCACATCCTGCGTGCGAACAATCCGGCGCCTGCCATCGTTATCGACAGCAACTGGGATATCACTGCTGCCAACGTGAGCACGGGGCTACTGTTGGCGATGGCGGGGGTGGCACAGGACGTGGCGTCAGGTTTCAATCTGCTGGAAACACTGCTCTGCCCCGGCGGACTCGGTGATCGGTTGGCCAATGCACAGGAGATCCGTGCTGCTGCGTGGCAGCGTGCCTCCAGAGAGTCAGTCGGCAATCCAGCGCTGGCAAAGCGCTTGCGCAACCTACCAGCTCCAGCCATTGCCTTGCAGACACCCTCTGTCAGCCCTTTGCTGCTGACCCGTGTGTGCACCGCAGTTGGCGAGTTGAGCTTTCTTTCAACCTTCACGACCTTCGGCATGCCCCTGGACATCACCGTGGAGTCGCTGCGAATCGAACATTTGATACCTGCCGATGTGATGACCAAGCGCAGGATGATGCAAGCCTTCGAAGATTGGAGCGCGGATCACGGCCAATCATGAATGCCGCAATCGGCCCCAAGCGGACATCTGAATATCTGGCCGCTCGCGCAAGGGATAAGGCCGTAAGATGTGTGCTTCATTGCCGATAAGGAAATCACCATGTCACCGAACAAGGCTTGCCCGGTCATCCTCTCCAGTATTCCTGGCACACACATCCTTCTGTTCCGCCATCCAATAGCAGGCGTACAACTGGTCAAAGGGACAATCGAGACAGGTGAAACTCCAGCTCAGACCGCTCTGCGTGAATTAAGCGAAGAATCAGGCATAGAAGCTGCCTCGGTTGTCAGAGATATGGGCTGTTGGGACGCCGCGCATCTCGACCAGATATGGTCATTTCAACTGTGTTACACGCAGGCACTTTTGCCAGAGCAATGGACTCATCACACGCTCGATGACCATGGTCACACCTTCAGCTTTTTTTGGGCTCCGCTCGATGATTTGCCGTTTGCCGACTGTCATCCGGTCTTCCGTCGAGCATTACGGTACCTGACTGCCACACTGACAGCGCAAGGTTGTGTATTGGCTCATGATCAAAGCACAAACATATCATCCGAAGTTCCGACTTGATGTTCGAAAGCGGTTTTCGAGCGGCTGTTTCTGGCCGATTCTGTTGAAAAAGTCGGCCATGGTTTGCGCATCAGAAAAGTACGCGTCCGAGATTGAAATCTTTACTTTTGGCAGAGGCTTCCGGACTCGGATTTCACGTAGCCGCGTGCAAAAAAGGCGTTTTCCCCAGTCAATGATCAGGCAGTTTGAGCAGACCGACTTTTTCAACAGAATCGGCCGATTTCTGCCTGTCACGACCGGCTGAAACCGACCCATAGTTACCGGTTATCAAGTGCGAGATTCAGCCAAACGCGGACGTGCCAACCGGCTTTGCACCACTAGCGGCTACTCAACGGGGGCTAAAAGTCAGAGGTACTTCGACTGTTCTAGAGGGAGCTTTAAGCTGCCGGGCTGGTCCAAAATGTTGGCGGTCAATTTGAGGGCGTCTAGCACGCCGCTTCGGTATTGACGGCCGCAAAGGAGAGCGCTGCCAGCAGGAAAAGCTCTGTCCCCGAGCTACGCTGGAGTAATCAGCTTATCCCTCACCCACTCTCTTCGCCGGTGGTAGGAGCCGTTAGGAATCGACATGAGACTGTCAAAATTCATCCTCGGAAATCTTGAGCCTATCCTGCAAGAGTGGGAAAGATTCGCTCGGACTATCGGCACTTCCAAGCAAGCACTTGATTCGACCGGGTTAAGGTACCATGCCGAGTTCATTCTCAGGGCCATTGCACTGGATATAGACACTCCGCAATCGGCGAGTGAGCAAGTAGAGAAATCCCAAGGCCTCGGGCCGGAGAGTCTTGAGCAGACAGCAGCTCAATTCCACGCGTTGACGCGTCTGGCTGCCGGATTTTCGTTGAACCAGATGGTTTCCGAGTACCGGGCACTCAGGGCAAGCGTGCTCAGGCTATGGTTAACCCAACAATTCTCCGGGGAACCCCACCAAATAGCCGACATGATGCGCTTCAACGAAGGGATTGATCAGGCACTTACCGAGTCGATTGCTTCGTTTGAAAGCGCGTTGGACCAAACGCGCCACGTGCTTTTAGGGATTCTGGGCCACGACCTGCGTACCCCGCTGGGCGCGGTGTTGATGGGCACGGATTTGCTCCAGCGATCCGATAAAATGGATGATCGAGAAAAGCGAATTTCCTCACAGATATCGGCCAGTGGAAGGCGTGCCAATCAAATCGTGAATGACTTGCTTGACCTGGCCCGGTGTAATTTGGGAGCAGGAATTCCGATAAAAAAAGAACTCATTTCACTTAGCAGCGTGTGCCAAATCACCATTAACGAAGTTCGAACCTGTCATCCTGAGGCGACCATAGTTTACAAAGACAATGGACCGATAGAGGGCCTGTTTGACCCATTGCGCATGGGGCAGGTGTTCACAAACTTGCTCAGTAATGCGGTGCAGCACGGAGACCCGCAGCGGGCTATTAACCTGTCCTTGGAAGCGAACGCCAACGACGTTTGCTTCACGGTCCATAACCACGGCGATCCGATACCCGCCGAGGTGATGCCTATGCTCTTCAGTCCAAACGAACGTTACTCGCAATTTTCCGAAAGCGAGCACGGTCCGGCGGCTGGTTTGGGTCTTGGATTATTCATAGCGTCTGAAATTGTCGCCGGCCATGGCGGCAGGATTGAGGTCGAATCGACGCTGGAGCGGGGTACAGTCTTTCGGGCGAGATTACCGGCATCCGGGCAGCGTCTCAAGGAAGAGTGAGGGTTGGCCAATTCACTGACTGACCGCTTTTTGCTGTGCCGTAGGCAGTGATGCAGTCGATTCTTCGCGTAAGTGCCTACGCTCAGCGCCAATGGCAGCGCCCGACAGTGCAAGAGTGGATCAAGCTGCAACGACCTCCAATGTAGCGGCACCCAAATGGCTAATAATGGCCGTACTCTGCCGATCGTCGCTGCGGCGCGTGCTAGTCAATTCGAATGCAAATGTTCGGTCAGCACGGATGAAATTGAATGGTCAGCGGTAATGCAAATGGGCGGTCAAGTCCATGCAATTGCGCAGGAACGGATCACTAAGCGCTATCCAGTGATCCGACCTTTTATGATCGTCTATCCCCTGCGATCAGCAAAATCGCTGAGGATCGCTTCTTGTTCTCGAGTCTCGACAGCATGCGGCCTAGCCTCTCTGATGCGGACAATTGCATCGGGGGCGGTCAGCCCCTTCGTGATCCAGTAGGCGGCTGCGAAGGTTCCGGTTCGCCCAATGCCACCTTCGCAGTGTAAGACGGTCTTGGTACCGCTTGGCAGGCTATCAATGAACTCGACGAACTGCTCGAGTTGCTCAATGGTCGGAGGGCAGAAGTCTTTGACTGGAATGTTGTGCCACTCAAAACCCAGTGCGGTGGCGCTGGTGATATCGTACTGGGGAGCTTGCTCCTCCTCCTTCAGAAGACAAACAAGCACACTGAAACGGTCTTTTCGCAGCTGTTCGAGATCTGCAAGCGTAGGGTTTCTACTTCCGATCAGATGAGGATAATCGATCCACCAAGTATCCATCGCGTCACTTTTCTCCGTCATCAGCCCAAACGAAACTGTAGAAAAATCTCGCCCCTCAAACCAGTTGGAGCATATGAGCCGGTGGAAAGGCTGGAGCCGATTTTTTGAGGGTTTCAACTGGAAAAATCGCTCAGATTGAATCGCCCTGAATTTCTTGGAAACATCCGACAGGGTGTTGGCGCCGGTGCCGAATTGACCCAGTTGCCGAGATATCACTGACCCAGTCTGTTCCTCGCAAACCATTGCCTTTGCTGGATTTGTGCTGATTTTGAGCTGGGTCAGTCTTGCATCAGCACCTGGGTCAATTCGGCATTGGCGTCAACATCGCCAAAACTCTAGCTCTGATTGGGTCTTTCCAAGCGCATAGATCAGGAGTAATGTAACTCTTACTACATAATAAATATCGTACTCTACATGAATAATTGGCTATCCCTGATTCTCGGCTTACCCACTGCCAATGCCACTGAGCGCATGCGAGCTTGGCGCGCCCTGAAAGCGTCGGGTGCGGCGGTTTTGCGCGACGGTGCCTATTTGCTGCCCGATACACGTGCCTGCCGTGAAACACTGGCGTCTGTCGAGCGTGACATCCTGGCCATCAATGGCACCGCATTTATCCTGCCCGTCGTCGATCCTGACGGTGAGCGTTTTGTCGAGTTTTTCGACCGTTGCAAGGACTACAGCAAACTTCGTGGGGAGATCGAAGAGTGCCGTGGGCACCTCAGTCCTGAAAATGCATTGGCCACCACCAAACAGATTCGTAAGCTGCGCAAAGGCTACGAACAACTGAGCAGCATCGATTACTTCCCAGGTAAGCCGAAGCAACAAGTCGACGCCGCCTTGCGGGAGCTTGAGCTCGCGGTCAGCAGAGCGCTGTCTCCGGATGAGCCACACAGCTGCAACCAACCAATAACCACACTCAATCGTGACGATTATCAGGGGCGTGTCTGGGCAACCCGCAAGCGTCCTTGGGTTGACCGCCTGGCCTGCGCCTGGTTAATCCGTCGCTTCATTGACCCTGACGCTCAGATCCTCTGGCTGGAGACGCCACAGGACTGTCCGGCCGATGCGTTGGGCTTCGACTTCGATGACGCAGCGTTCAGTCATGTCGGCAACCGCGTGAGCTTCGAAACCTTGCAAGCCAGTTTTGAGCTTCAAGAGCCGGGTCTGAATCGCATTGCGGCTTTGGTGCATTACCTCGATGTCGGAGGCATTCAACCGGTGGAGGCTGCCGGCATCGAGCGCGTGCTCGCAGGGCTACGCGAAACCATTCTCCATGACGACCACCTGCTGGCCGCTGCGAGCGCCATCTTCGACGGCCTGCTCGCCGGGTTTGTGAAAGAGGAACAATCCAATGAATAAGCTTTTGGCACCCACGGTTGAAGAAGAGCTGTCGAGGCCGGAACCGATCAGTTTGCGTGAGGCGTTCTGGTTTTGGCTGAAGCTCGGCTTCATCAGCTTCGGTGGGCCAGCGGGGCAAATTTCAATCATGCACCAGGAGTTGGTAGAGCGGCGACGCTGGATCTCCGAGCGCCGATTCCTGCATGCCCTCAACTACTGCATGTTGCTGCCTGGGCCAGAGGCCCAGCAGTTGGCAACCTACATCGGCTGGCTGATGCATCGGACCTGGGGTGGCGTGATTGCGGGGGGACTGTTTGTGCTGCCCTCATTGTTCATCCTGATCGCCCTGTCATGGATGTATATCGCCTTTGGTGAAGTACCTGTGGTGGCTGGGCTCTTCTATGGGATCAAGCCCGCCGTGACGGCCATTGTGGTGCAGGCGGCCCATCGGATCGGCTCTCGGGCTTTGAAAAATAATTGGCTGTGGGCGATAGCGGCGGCGTCATTCACCGCCATCTTCGCGTTCAATGTTCCGTTCCCGTTGATTGTGCTGGGGGCTGCATTGATCGGTTATGTCGGCGGACGTGTGGTGCCCGAGAAGTTCAGAGCCGGTGGCCATGGCGCTGCGAAAAAGTCCTTCGGCCCGGCCTTGATTGATGATGACACCCCGTCTCCGGAACATGCCCGGTTCAGTTGGTTAAAACTGGCGATACTGGCACTGATCGGCGTCGGGCTATGGGCATTTCCGATGGGCATTTTGACCACTGTTTTTGGATGGGAAGGCACCTTGACCCAGATGGGCTGGTTCTTTACCAAGGCGGCGTTGCTGACCTTTGGTGGCGCCTACGCTGTGCTCCCGTATGTCTACCAGGGCGCGGTCGGTCACTATGGCTGGCTAACCCCGACTCAGATGATCGACGGCCTGGCGCTGGGCGAAACCACGCCTGGGCCACTGATCATGGTGGTGGCCTTCGTCGGTTTTGTTGGGGCCTATGTCTCGCAAGTGTTCGGGGCCGGTCAGGTGTTTCTGGCTGGCGCTGTGGCGGCCTCCCTGGTGACTTGGTTCACCTTCCTGCCCTCGTTCCTGTTCATCCTCGCGGGCGGCCCGCTGGTGGAGTCGACCCACAACGAACTCAAGTTCACTGCGCCACTGACCGCCATTACCGCCGCAGTGGTTGGCGTGATCCTCAATCTGAGGGTCCGACGGGATCCTGGAAAAATCCGCCAAAAAACGTTATAACCTTATGATAATATGATTGTTTCCGGCACTCTGGAATCTTTAATTCTTAACTGCACCTGAGGTGTGGTCGGTAGTAATAACGGTCAGGAGCGCCTCATTCTTGCGCTGCCGGTTGGTCATGGTTACGCTGCTTTTCAGCCATTAAGCGTTCAATCAGGTCGTTCTTAACCGATAACTCAACCTCCAGTTTCGCCTGGCTGACGGTGAAATCTTGTATCTTGCTCTGCGCTGATTCCAGCCGCTGTGTAAGCTCATCAATTTCCGAGGCTTGGCGCTGCGTGCTGTCGACATGCTGTGCCAGATCAATTGACTGACCCTGCAACCGCCTCTTTGCATCCTCAAGCTTAGAGTCAGCACTGTTTAGCTTCGATTCTAAGTCATATGCTGCCTTGCGGGCAGCGCTCAGCTCGCTGACCAGGCGCGCATTGTCCTTGTTCAGCTGTGTTAGGTCGCCCTGCTTGATGGAGATTGTCTGGCTGAGCGTGCGAATCTCCGCCTGAAGCTGCTGAACTTGCTGCTCATGTCGGCGCTGATCCTGATCCCTCTGCTCTTTGACCGACTGACGGTAATGCGCCAGCGCCTCACGGCTGTGGCGGTGTTTCTCTTCAAGGGAGTCAATGTGCGTCTGCTTTTCCTTGAGCAGTGCCGATAGGCTAGCTTCGCGTTGTTTTGCCTCGGCGACCTGTTTATCCAAGGTGTCACACGCTGCGGATTTGACGGTTAACGCTTCGTCAGTCTCGGTAAGGCGGAGTTCCATGGCCTTCTGCTGATTGGCCATCTGACCGGCGTCTTCAGTGAGCGCGGCACATCGGCCGGAGAGCTCCTTGATCTGATACTCATAGCGGGTTTTGCTCTCGTCGACAATGCTGTGAGCTTCTTCCTGAAGACGCGACGCCAGGCGTGCAACAAGCTCCCTGATGGGCTGACTCAGCAGTGCCTCATCATCCAGCCGAGTGGATGCCTCTTCCTCCAGCTCTTTGAGGTAGCGATGAATGGTCGATTTGGAGCCGGTGTTGCCCAGCTCGATGCGTACCGTATCAATGGAAGGGTGCTGCCCTTTGGCCAGCACCGCCTCGCGTGCCTGCTGAACCTGTGCCTTGTTGATACCGCCTCGCGCCACGCTGTTGCCTCGCCCTGTTTATTTCGTACTGTATTACATACCTCGTATTTACATACTAATTAAGAGCAGGATTAAGCACAACATAGATCAGCTCTAACACTAGATAATGGGACATTATCCTGTGTTAGGACGTTTTTGACCTTCTAATCAACAAAATTCAGTACACCTGCGGCCAACACGGAGGATCCAAGTGACACCTCGTGCGCTCCGATGTCATCTTTGCTGTATAACTGCCATCAGGTGGCGCGTCGGCTCATGTGGAAGCTGCCTGCTACCTCGAAGAGCGGAGGCGCTGAGCTCATTGGCGAAAACAACGCTCTTAACAGGCAGAATAAAACAGTCAGGGCTGAACTGGATCGTCGACGTCAGTGGGCTCCCGTTCAAGCAAGAACAAGCCCATCTAAAGCACGAACCCTAGACTCAAGGTCTGGCGCCAAAGCTTGACTCTGGAGCTAGGTCCAGGGTGTACGATGGGCTATGTCTGCGAGTCTACCGGAGATGCCATGACGATGAAGAATCCCTGCCTCTATACCGATGTGTTTGTGACATTCGAACGCGCCTGTCGCGAGGGGGACTTAGAGTTAGCTGAGCATCTATTTCAAGCGCTGGAAACCATCGCTCAGCGGGAAGGTGAAGAGGCTTGGTTACAGCGAGCTTACGCCGTACTCATACATTCGCCATATAAGTGCCGCAAACAGGTGCGTCATTGAACAATCAAGATTGGGCCAGTAAGTCTGCAGTTCTGGATAAGCTTGGCGGGACCGCGCCAGCGTCGGCTATCGATTAAAGGTCAAAACAATGGCCTGGAGTACGGTGTCATTTGAACTGCTAGCGACCGCCGATCGAGATTTCCGACCGCCCTCTTTGCCGGGCTGCATCTCTTGTGCTGTGGCAGTCCGCTTCTCCTTCTACTCTCGGGAGGTCCGCTCGCCTTTCTAACCCCACACTGGCCGCTCATAGGAGGCGTAGTAACGGTTGTGGGATGATCGGCTTCTTTTGGTACCTCAAGCGCGGCTGTGCGATCTGCCCGCGCAATGAAGAGCTTGCGCGCATAGAGGAACCAGACAAGACGGCTAACGGCTGCGCAAGCCATCAGCCGAGCGAAGAGGCCCTTCGAGCCGCAGTCTCGGCCAATCACTAAAGGATCGCCCAGAAAGCTATGGCAGGCCTGTCGCTCTGGAGGGGGTTTCGGAGCGAAACAACCAGAGAGCGCACACGGCAGCCGTCAGCTCAACGGCTGCAAATAGGCCCAACGCGGCGCCGAATCCGAAGCGAAGTACTTCTCCGAAAATGAGACTACCCAGGCCGAAGCCAACGAACAGCGTGAACACGTTCAAGCCCATCGCCTGCCCCGGCCGCTTGTCGCCGATCGACGTAACAATGCCTGCGAACAGTGGCTGGGTCATGTCGTAACCCAGGGACAGCACCATAGCCACGACCGGTGCGAGGATCAAAGGGAAGTCTAAGAGCAGGGCAACGGCGCCGAGTGTACTGAGTGCAAGTCCGATCGGCAGCAATCTGGCTCGTCCCCACTTATCCGCCGCTCGACCGATCAGCGGTCCGAGTAGAAGGCCCGGCACGCCGTAGCCGAGTAAGGCCAAGCCGATGCCGACTGGCCCGAGATCGTATTGCCTTTCGAGGTACACCCCGAGCCAGGTGAAAACGCCGGAATGGAACATCGAGTTCACAAAGACATAGCCATAAGTGCTCTGCCCTCGTGGGGTGCCTATGAGGCTCAGGTAGCCGCGAAAGAGACCGCCAAGTGTGCTGCCAGTCGGCTGCATCGCGGCTGCGATCATACGGCGATAGGGCAAAAACAGCAGCAGGACAATGCCTCCCACCGCACCGACCAGCAGGAAAAGGCCTTGCCAACCGATAAAAGGCACCAGCATTGCACCCAGGGGTGAGCCGAAGGCCATCCCCCCAGCCATTGCGCCGAACAGCCATCCGAGTGGACGGCCACGCTGCTCGTAGGGGAACAGTCTGCCGACAAGCACCAGCCCGAGCGGTACCACTCCGCTGGCACCCAGGCCCGTCAGAACGCGCCACAGCGACATCTGCCCGATGGACGTCGCCGTGGCCGTCAGAGCCGTGAGCGCCGCGAACGCCGCCAGAGAGGCGAACATGACCCGCTGAATACCGAGCCGATCGGCCAACAGGCCGTAGACCAGCGTGGCGATCCCGTAGGGGATCAGGTAGGCCGGCACCACAAGGCCGACCGTTTGCTCCGAGGTGCCGAAAGCGCTTGAGAGTGCCGGTATGATGGGCGCGACCATGTATGCCTGAAAAAAGATAATAAAAGTGGCGGCTGCGAGCATCCTCAGTAAGCGTTCCCGCTCAGTGTGATCAAGGTCGCGTGCGGCGGCATCCGTCATTTAAATTCTCCGGCTATGTTGGGTTAGTCAGCCTGGCCTTCCGGCATGGCTGATACGGATCTCGCAACCGCGGCAATGGATTTCCCCATCGCCGGCGATGGCATGATGAATCTGTCTAACGTACAGACTCCCCTTAACGAGCTGGAGAACATAAGGGTTAGAGCTGCTCCAACGTCAAGCCATTCAAACAATGGCGAATGTCATTACGCCTCCTTACCCTACTAACAGGCGGAGCAGCCAAGGACGGCCGCCCTCTCCAGGACCGGCCGTGCGACTATCTTTCAGCAGCAGCAGCAGCAGCTTGGCGGCGTGGCGATTACCGCCATTTACGCATTAGATCCTGAGGGGTTAAAGCTCAAGGTCCTCGCGGCTCGCTGTCTTTAATCGCATCATTAGCCCGGCTTAGCCTCGAACTGTACATCGAGTGCCCGCTGTGCCTGAGGCACTATTTGTTCTGTCCATTCTCTGGCCCGTGTTTCAAGATCACAGTCGCTACACCGCACGGACACAGCGACAAGCGAGGCGTCCTGTCTGCTATTGATGGCAGCATACAGCTGCAACAGCTTAGCGCCGAGAGGGTCGCTGGCCCACATTCCGGAGACGTAATAGCCATAAACAACCACAGCCGGTTCACCGGTCCGCCGATCCTTGAGCCGAAGACCCGACAAGGAACGCCCGTCAACAGTCACGCTAAAGTTGTCCTGAGGAAACCATCTCTCCGTGTCCACAATACGGTTACGGTCGCTTATAAGCTCCTTTCCGGGTGATTGGGTTTCATAGGTCAATACATGGGCAGCGCTATACGCCTTGGGCATCTGCTCGACCTGGCCTTCAGAGGCGAGAAACCAGGCTTTCCGATTATGATGATCCTCACCCGTATAATCAGGCTCCCAGAATCCTGCCATACGCTGAAACAGAGGAGCCCAGTCCTCAGAGCCCTCAAGGGACATACTGAAGTTTTGGGTGACCTCATGCCCTCCGCGCAACGCATAAACCGAAACCGGAGAAAGCAAGAAGAGGCCGACGACAATCCCTGCCACGGCCGTTCGGTGACCATAGGCCACGGACGGCTGGCATCCATTCTCGATTCTCTCGGAATCCTCTTCGATATTTCCACGCTCCAGGCGGCCTGCCAGGTAAAACAGCGGAATAAGAGCCACTGCAAACAGCACCCATCCAAAAAACTCATGGTCCCTGACCAGAGAAGTCTCCATCTCGGTAATGTAGCCCATGTATATGATCACGAAGACGCGAATCCAGTTTGTTACCAAGGCCAAGACAACCGCGACGGAGAATAAAATGATGCGATTGCGCCACAGGCGGTAGTTCAGCTCGCTATAGATAGTTGCAAGAGACATGGCGATGAGAAGATAGCGAAGCCCGGAGCAGCTGTGTGTAACCTCAAACGCGCCTATACCAGGCAGGAACACCAGCACGCCTTCGATCTCAAACTCAATATCCCAGAGGCCCAGAAAAATTTCATTTATCTGGGTTGTGATCAGTTGCAGGGGATAGGCTGTGTAGTCCCAGAAAGGAAGCGCGAATACCAGAACCCCGATCGGCAAGAGCAGCCGCCAGGTTGTTGCAAACCCGCTTATCGCGGCAATTGCGACGAGCAGCATCGGGATGAGCAAAAACTGTTGTACCGCTTCGACATACAGCAATGCCGCGATGACATAGACGCCTATTATCAATGCCAATGGCAGTAGCCAGACCGGATAAAAGCCCGCAGCCGGGGGTCTGCTGCGCCAAGTACGGACCACGAGGTAGAGAGCTACCGCAAACATCATTAAACCATGGGAGTAGGCTTCGTCGAATGCCAGCCACCGCCGGCCTATTTTTGCCAGAACGGGCCAAGTGCCAACAACAAACGCTCCTACAACAATCGCAAATACACTGGCCGTTCGTATCACGCTAGCTCCCTCCTACTCCGTGGAGGAACGCGGCTGTCGCAGCGGACCAAGAAAGGGCCTGGATTGCTGCCGCAATGGCTACGGAGATAGAACCGCTGCCCTCTACGGTCGAAGGACAGATTGGTTTTCCCGAGATCATGCGCTTATTCCAACCCTTCGGATCTATCGCCATTGCTCTATATCGACAGTCAAACCGAAATAGATCGACCAGGCCGCCAACCCCAACAGTAAAAACCCCGTCCAGCGCGGCGCGCGACTGGATAGGCCGGCGAGACGGTCGAGCAGACGCCGGCCCTGGGGCAACAGCACGGCCAGGACCAGGGGGACCGAGAGCGCCAGGCCGAACAGGGCCATGCTGATAAAGCCCTGAACCCAGGTTTGGGCGCTGGTCGCCGTGGTAGCGATCAGCGCGAACAGGAGCGGCGCGGCGCAGGCGGGGATGTTAAGCCCCAGCACGAGCCCAAGGAAAACCGAACCCCGGCTGTGCGGGACCGCATTCAGGGAAGGCCCGAGGCGCCGACTCAGCCAGCCGCTGCGACCGCTCAGATACAGCAGCCCGAGCCCGCCATAGACCAGCCCCAGAATCAGCCACATACCCTGTTGAAATATGAAGAAACTACTGCCGAGCAGTGCCGCAACCACGCCCAGCATGCCGATCAGCAGCGCCCGGGTAAGGCTGAAGATCAGCATGTGCCGGGCCTTGCTCCACCCCGACTCGCCTTCCAGATACTTCACCGCCCACAGGCTCACGCCGATGGTGCAAGGCTCGATAAAGCCCAACAGGCCAAGGCCCAGTGGGATCAGTATCAGGTTAGTGAGGCTGATGGCATCCATCGGCAGAGTTCCTTTTCCAGTAGCGTGAGGCTTTCCCAGGGTAATTGCTGGAACCGTAAACTATTGAATCAAATGGCCGCTTATCGAGCCTCCCAGCAATTGCCGCCTGACGAACCAGAATTGTAGGAGCGGCAAGATGATCCACTGGGCCACCGGTGCCAGCCCGGTTCCCAAGATGGGCAAGACTGGCATGGCATCCGTGTATTCCCAGAGGTTCAGCGGCCCGGTCGCAAGTTCCTCGAAAACGACCGTGATCAGCATGCCTATGCCCAGAAATACCCAGAAGCCTTTTTGGTCCTCGTCGAGGATCCAGAAACGGGATCGGACGGCGACACTGGCTGACCAGAACGCAGCGAGCGAAATGAGCACATCGCCCAGCGTGGCGCGGATAATGAGCAGGACAACGGTGTAATAGTGCGTGTCTCGAAAACATTCGTATAACGGCGTCTGGATGAGTTCCCAGACAAAATGAAGGAAGAAGGCGGCAATACCAATGTGAAGCTCTGGCGAATTAAGGAACGTTTTATTATTCATGACCCAATCCTGATCTATTAAAACGCGCGGTAGACCGACCGAATCCGGTCAGCGCTCTTTCGTATTAACTGCCCTGCCCAGCATTAATAACCTGCTGCAGGAAACCCTGCATGGCCTGGCCATCCCACTCGGCAATGCCCAGCTTACGGCCCAGCTCCTCACCGTTGCGGTCGAGCAGTAGCGTTATTGGAATACCCGGGGCGTTGAGCTCGATAAGGGCCTCGCCGGTATCGTCGACATACAAGTCAAGCCGACGCACATCAATGTCCGTATAAAACTCGCGGACGGCCGCCAAGCCATCCTTATCGATCGATAGCGCCACGACCTGGAACTGTGGGCCACCCAGCTGCCCCTGCAAACGATCCAGGGTCGGCATCTCCTTGCGGCAGGGCTCGCACCAGGTGGCCCAGAGGTTGAGCAGCACAACCTGGCCTCGAAACGCTTCCAGACTGAGTGTCTCGCCATGGGCATCGACGAAGTTCACCTCCGGCACCGATCGGGGCTCGTCCCACAGACTGAAGCCCAGTTCGGTCGCCGCGTGGGCATCAACACGGGGGCCGGCGGCCTCACTGCAGGCGTTCAAGATCAGGACAAAGAGCCCGGCCAGCGTCAGTCTCCTCAATGTCGCGGGTAGGCTCACGGGGTCCGCCCTTGAGGATGTTCAACGTTCATGGCGCCACCACGACAGAGGTGGCCACCTTTGGCCCTTCCTCGCTCGCGCGATAGGTCGCCTTCACCTGATTTCCTTCGAGCTGCGACAGCATGACCAAATGCTCGCCCTGCTTGAGTGGTACCGCCCGGGTAATCTCCAATGTGATTCGCTCGGCCTCGCCCCCATCCGCCGGCCTGAGCGCCAGGGTGCCTGCGCACACCCCTGGATGCTCGGGCGAGGGGCCGCAGAGCGTCATTTCTGTCTCCATGACCGTGCCAGAGATGGCCTGCTCGTCACCGACGAGAGTGAACTGTTGTTCGGGCTCCGCGTCGCAGCCCGCCAAGGTCAAGGTGGCCAGGAGCGCCGCCCCCAATACGCCAGCACTGATTAACTTTTTGCGCAGAATCAGGCGCCGCTCGCTATTCACGCTTACCTTAAGCATGGTTGTGGCCCTCTACGCCGCGTCTAAAAGCTTGCCGTCTTTGATATGCAGCACGCGATCCGCCCGCAGTGCCAGCCCCTCGGAATGGGTCACCAGAATGACCAGCCGCTCCTGAGCGATCTGCTCCAGTAGCGCTGAAATGACCTCGCCCGAGGCCGAGTCCAGGTTGCCCGTCGGTTCATCGGCCAGGACCACCGGCGGATCGTTGGCGATCGCCCGGGCCACCGCGACGCGCTGCATCTCACCGCCGCTCAGCTCGTTGGGCCGATGCGTGAACCGCTGCCCCAGCCCAACCTGCTCCAGCAACGCTTTACCCCGCTTTACCCGCTCTTGTTTCGGGACACGGTTAAACTCCATCGGCAGCATTACGTTCTCAAGGGCATTCAAGGTCGGAATGAGGTTGAAGCTCTGGAAGACAAAACCAATCTTCTCGCGCCGGAAGACGGCCAGCTGTGCCTCCGAGAGACCGCTGAGACGCTCCCCGGCCACGATGACTTCACCCTCCGAAGCATGATCCATCGCACCGAGCAAATGCAGCAAAGAAGATTTGCCGCTGCCGCTGGGACCGATGATAGCGACCATCCCGCGCGCCGGCAGCGTCAGGGAAACGCCCTCCAACGCCGTGACCGCCGGACCGCCTTTGCGCTGGTAACGCCTGCTGACGCCCTCCACCGCGATGAAGGGCTCCGGGCTCGATGTGATGGCAACATTATTCATGGCGAATGGCCTCCAGAGGCGATAGGCGAAGGGTTTGATAGGCGCTGTAAAGGCTGCCTGCGAGGGCGACCAGTAGTGCGGCCCCGATCACCGTGGCGAGGGTCATCGGCGCCAAGCCCGCCGTTAGACTGAGACTGGAAGCAAAGCCACCCTGATACCGCGCCGGCAGCCAGGCGGTAGCGCCGTGGGTGAGCATTCCCTCCATCACGCCCGCGCCGGTGAGGGCGAAGGCGCTCGCGCCCAGCAGCGCACCAATCAGGGTAAAGGCGATCGCTTCGGTTAAAAGGCTGACGACGATTGACCCTGCCGGTACGCCCAGCGCCTTCAATGTGCCAATCTCCCGTCGGCGTTCCCGAACCAGGAGCAGCATGAGGAAGAACACGACGATGAGCACCAGCGCATAAGCCAGCACACTCCCGGTGACGGTGAGTTGCTGTACGCTGCCGCTCACCCGCGTTTGAAAGTTCGCCACGTTGGTTGGTGCGATAATGCCGACCTGATTACCAAGCTTCTCGCGCAGCGCCGCCGCGACAGCCGGGACGTTCTCAGCACTGTCGGCGGCGACGTAGAGCCAGGAAAGCTGCTCCGGTACCCCGTAGACCTCACGCATAGTGGAGAGCGGCATGAAGAGTTGCACATCGCCGAAGGTGTACCCGCTCGCGTAGATGCCGACCACTTTGAGGGTCCGCGAGGGCCGATCCATGGGGTAGATCATGGGATGACCCCGGCGCAGATCAAGCGTCACCGTGGCCGACCCCAGCTCATCCGCGCTGATCCCCAGAAACTCCGCATAGCCCTGTCCGATAATGGCGACAGAATCACCGTCATCCGCCGCGGTTAGATCACGCCCGGCGATCAAGCGTGGCAGTCCCGCCTCGCCATGGGATTCCAGGCGCTTGGTGTCCCCGGCTTCAACCCCGATGATCATCGCAAAGCCCATTCCCGCGGTCGGCGTCATGGCCAGGAGGTACGGCTCAACTTTGGCGACGTGCGGTGTCGAGCGCACCTGCTCAAGCGCCCCCGCCGGTATCAGATCGTCGTTTCTCACCATATTGATGTGGCTCATTGACCCCCGAGCCCGCAGTTGCAGCGTATTGTTGACGCTTCCCTGCAGGGCCTCGGTGCGCGCCGACATGCTGTTGCCGATCGCCGTCATCGTTAGCGCCAGATAGAACGCGACACCGAGGAGCCCGAGGACGACGAATAGACGCAGCCAACTGCGTGCGAGGTTGCGCAACCCCAACCAGATCATGCTCATGTAGATTCCTTAAAGGCGACGGCGGGACTTAAGCCCAGGATACGGACGACGGGGTACACGCTGCCGATCAAGGCAAGGGCAGCAGCGAACAGAAACATGGGTAGGAGCTGCGCGGCGTCCAACGACAGCGCGAGCCCGAACAGCGACTCGGCAAAGTGCGCGCCGACGGCCGCGACCAGCAACGCCCCAACGGCGCCCAGACCGCACAAGGTGGCCGCTTCCGCGACCACTTGCAGAATAAGCTCGCTGTGCGAGGCGCCCAGCGCCTTGAACGTGGCGAGTTCACGCTGGCGCGCACGCATACTGAGCACCAGTACGAACGTCACCAGCACGCTGCCCAGAACCGCGAGAAGCCCCGCCACATAGCGCCCACTGCCGGCCAGGGTACTCAGGTGCCCTTGGGTGGCCGCCACGGTCTCGCGCTGGGTGACGACATCCACCCCCGGCAAGGTCTGCAGGTCTCGCGCCACCGCCTCAAGCCGGTCAATCGACTCCACTGTCAAGAACACTTTGGAGAGTCGCTCGCCGCTGTCGAACACGGCCCGGAACGTCTCGATGGGAATGAATACGTGATTATCCGCCGTATCGTTGCCGGTGCCGTAAACGCCCACCACCTCAAAGGGCGCGGCGCCCAGGGTCAGCATCGTGCCGAGCGCCTGCGCCGGGCTCTGACCGAGACGCTGCTCGGCGTACAGGCTTCCGACTACCGCCACGCGGGCCTGTGCATCTTGTGGTGTAAAGCCTCGCCCGGCGACCACCGGCGCCTCTTCGGTTGCCAGATCCCCCAACGCCCGCAGACGGGCCTCTGGGGCTGTTCCGATGGCCATGGCATAAACGTTGGCGTACTGCGCCTCGATTTGCGGCTGGTAGACGTAGGGCTCGATGCGGGTGATGGCACCGCCATCGGGCAGTTGCCTAAGAGATATCAGCGTCGTCGCTGTCAGCGCGCCCTCATCAGCACCCTGACCAAAGCCACTGCCCATGGCGCCGGCCTCGCGCAGCTCAATCACCGTTCCCAGCGTTCGTTGCAGTTGCTGCACCTGGCCTTGCATGGCCTCGGTCGCCTGCATCAGCAGCGCGAAGGCACCCAGCAATAGCGCTAACAGCCCGACAAGCAAGGCCGCGCGGGCGCCGCTGCGAAAGGGATTGCGCACACCACGCACAACCGTACCGATCATGATTCAGTCCATTTTCAGAAAGCGAGAGGCTAAATAGCCAACGCCGGAATAAAGAGGAAGTACGCATTCAGCATGTAAAGGCCTGACAGGATCAGGAATACGGCGCCGGTGATCTCGAATGCTTTTTGATAGCGCGCCAGGCCACGCAACGATTGCAGCCAGCCCACTGCTACGGCGCCCACAATGATGGGCACGGCACGCCCAAGCGCGAACGCGAGCAGTAGCAGCAGGCCGAACCAGGGCGAGCCGATCCCGGCGGAGACCCCCAACAGCACCAGCAACGCAGGCGTACAGAACGGACAGACGGCCACGGAGAACGGCGCCCCGAGGGCGAACGCGCCCCAGGCGGTCGCGGCCCGCTGCGCGCGCATGGGGATGGTCGGCAGCGGCACCTTGATCCAGCCCGGCCACATCAGCCCGAGCACAATCAGCAGTGGCCCTAGCACCAGGCCCCACTGACGCCCAAAGAGTCCTTGGACCCACTGGCCCCCCAGACCCGCGAAGAAGCCCAATACGGCGTGGGTGACGAGGAGCCCGAGGATAAACATGCCGCCAAAGACCACCGCCTGCCGGGGTTCGCGCGCTTTCGTCACATAGCCGAGGGACACGGGAATGGCGGCGAGGGCTACGGGATTGAAGCTGAAAACAAATCCGGTGAGTGCACCGATGGCAATGGAGGCAAGACTCGCCTGCTCAAGAGTCGTCTTGAGGGTTTCTAGATCCACGATGTGTTCCTAGTGGGTGGGTGCGCTAGCAGGTTGGCCTTCGAGCCGCTTGAGCAGTTCCTGCCGTAGAGTCTTAGGTTTGGGGAGCGAAGCGAACACGAGCTTGCCATCAATGGCCAGGGCTGAGGCACCCATGACGCCAAGATCAATGGCATAGTCCATTTCCTCGAGAAGGTCGACCTCGCGCCAGTGGATCTTGTCGGGCCCGAAATCCGCGACAACCTCCCGGAGGCTGGCCTGGGGTTTGGCGCAGTTGGGGCAGCCGGGAACGGTAAACACTTCAACGGTAATCGTCATGAGGACTCCTCGCTTTGCGCTGGCACAGCAAGCCCTGCCTCTAGAGCAGCCACGATCGGACAGGCTTCCAGAGGCTTGTCATCCTGGGCGGGGCAAACGTCGATCAGTTCACTGAGCGCGGCTGACATTGCTTGTAGAGCACGGATTTTGTGCTCGAGCTGCAGCTTCTTTTCAGTGGCATGGCGACGCACGTCTTCACAGCGGGCACCCTCGCGCCCTTGGATCGCCAAAAGCTCACGCACTTCTGCCAGCGAGAAACCGCACTGCTGGGCATGTTTGATAAATTTCAAACGCCTCAGCGCGTCCGCATCGTATAGCCGGTACCCAGCGCCCGTACGCTCCGTAGGCACGAGCAGCCCTTGCTTTTCGTAATAGCGCAGGCTGTCCGCACTCACCGCCAAACGTTGGGCGGCTTCACCAATTGTCAGCATAATGTCGTCTCCTATACCTGCAGTCTAAACCTTGGACCATAGACCAGAGTCAAGCGCTTTTAAACGGCAATTCGATGCGACTTGGACCCTGCACTGGAGTGGCTTTTAACTGTGTTCAATGGCCGCGGATTGGATCGCGTGTGGAAATTGGCAGAGCGCGAGCCTGCACAGCATGCCGTAGCGTCGTTGCTGAGCGCTTGCAGATCCCGCTTGACCTTGGACCGCCCTCCAACCTGTAGAATCCGCAGACTTATCAGCTAGCAGACAGTGAATAATGAGCCAAGAAACAACTTCTCGTCATGATGATCAACTTAACCGGCCTGGTCGCTTTGAGGCGCTGATGCTGACATGGCTGCTAGGCGGCTATACCATGCTGGGCCCCTTTTCCATTTCGACGTACATGCCGTTTTTCCCTGAGGTTGCGGCGAGCCTTGAGGCCACGACCGTCGAGATCCAACTATCCTTGAGCGTCTACCTGGCCAGCTTCGGGTTCATGATGTTGTTCCATGGCCCTTTGTCGGACTCTTACGGCCGACGCCCGGTGATTCTACTCGGCTTGCTGACGTATACGCTCGCGTCCCTTGGCGCAGCTTTCGCCACATCCATCGAAGCCTTATTGGTCTTTAGAGCGCTACAGGGGCTGTCTGTTGGCGCAGGAAGCGTCGTCGGGCGCGCGATTATTCGGGATCGGCTTGAGGGGCATCGAGCGCAACGACTGCTTTCACAGGTGACCATGGTTTTTGCCCTCGCGCCGGCCTTTGCGCCCGTCATAGGGGGCTGGCTGCACAACAGTTTCCCTTGGCAGTCCGTTTTTATCTTTCTCGGGCTCTTTGGTTTGATTCAGCTGATCGCTTCTTACACCTATCTGCCTGAGACACACCCCAAGGAAAAACGTCAACCCATGCATCCGGTAGCACTGGGTAAGCGTTACGGCACCCTCGTCCGAAGCAGGAATTTTTGGCTGCTCTCATTGAGTGTTAGCAGTAATTTTGCTGGATTTTTCCTCTACATCGCCTCTGCGCCACTGTTCATTCTTGGCTATCTGGACCTGGAAGCGGATCAGTTCGGCTGGCTCTTTATCCCTGCTATGTCCGGCGTGATGCTAGGCAGTTACCTTTCGGGGAGGGTTTCCAAGCGCTTGGGTTCTCAGGCAACAATTCGGTATGGCTATATAACGATGTTTGTAGCAGCGACGTTGAACCTAGCGTACAACCTGCTGCTGCCGCCACTCATCCCCTGGATCATTATGCCCGTGGTTCTCTATACCACAGGGATGGCACTGGCTATGCCAGGCATCACGATTTTGACCCTTGATCTGTTCCAGTCGATGCGGGGCATGGTTTCATCCCTGCAGGGATTTATCCAGACCATGTTCCTGACCTTCGTTTCCGGTGTGGCCGCTCCACTCCTGTCAGGTACGGGCTTTAATTTGGCCCTGGGGACGGCTGGTTTCCTCTGCTTGGGTTTTGCGACATGGTGGCTGTATGCACAACAGGTCGAGTCATGAGTACTCCTAGCTTATGACATCAAACGAGATGAGCGGCATCAATCGCGAGGCAAACACGATGGCCATAAACTTTTTCTGCGATCAGGCTGATCAGGTCGTCGCAGCAGCGGCCGCATACGTGCCCACTGCCGGACGGGCCTCGCCGAGCCAACGGGCTAGCCAGAAAGCGCTCAGGGCGCCAGTTTCAGCACCCACTACGACATAGAGCGTGCCCCAGAGGGGGCCATAAGCCGCGCCAGCGACCATCGCGATCGGCCCGCTTGGGATTGGATTCATGACGATAGCGGCCACCATCAGGCCAACGATTGCCAGTGGTCCCCAGAAGTCCAACCGATCGAATCAGTCACCCAGCGCCTGCTCATCGGTCAGGGTCGCTAGCAGATCCGCCTCGGAAAGTCCCCAATAGAGGCCGATCAGGAAAAGGATACCCGCTACGGCGGATACTACTTTGCCCATAGAGATCGGCTTATCGTTCGCGCTCGACATGACAGCTGCCCCGCCACACCGCTCGGGTAGTTACCGGGGTTTTAGTAACGCCGTTGTTGGATCGGCAGGCTCCGATGACGCTACCGGGACCATGAGGTGTGCGTAGGGTGTATTCGACCACATGACCCAGGGGCCACCGCTGCCGGGTTGGGTGGGAAGTCCACTCAGATCCTCAGTATCGGGGACGACGACCATGATGTGCGGCAGTCGGGGCGTCGCATGCCAGGTGCCCGGATCGTTGGGGCCGGTCGCAAACGGATTCGTGTCGCTGCCCGGCTTGCCGCCCTGAAGCATGTAGGCGAATCCGACCCGCTCGACCTGCGGCTGTGTCTTTTGCTGAAGGGCCTTCATCAAGGCCTGGTACTGCGGGTCCAGGCACCGGGGGCTGTTGCCCGGCTGCGAGGCATGGTCGGGCAAGCAAACCCAGCCGTTGTTTCCCTCTCGCAGTACCGCGCCGTCCGGTGTTTTTACCGTGGCACCGCTCGCGACGTTGGCTGGTGCGGCGCTCAGGGCGTTTTCGATCAATGCGTTATTCTCCGCAGAGCGTTCGGGTTGCGCGGTATCTGCAGCAGTGGCGTAGCCAGCAAGTAGCAGCATGCCGAGCGGTAGGGTCATAAAGTTTCGGGCCATCATTGTTTAATTCCTCAATATGATCTGACAGGCATACTCAGATCGTAGATAGTTGATGAAGCACGGCTGGCCGTAATGGCAAGTGGCCGCCACGCGACTTAAATCGTCTCCGCAGGTTCAGTGATGCCTCTCTTGAGCAGCCACCGCACCATCGGGTAGGCCGTCATGAATCCTAACAACATGCCGCCCCACATGACGAACCAAAAAGCGATCGTGGTGGGCGGGTAGCCCAACACAAAGGCCACGATCAGCATCACGACCCCCATGCCCATATCGAAGGCGATGATTGCCAGCACGGAGATTTTTAGCGCCGCCCGCAGTCGTAAGCTGGCCGAACGAATCTGGCCTGCCTGGGTCAACGAGCGGTACTCGAAAGCAATCAGCAGCGGCAGCGCAAACGCGGCGATGAGCAGAATCATCGGCCACACGCCTTTGCCAGCGATCGTGACGCCGGTGGCCACCACGATCGGCACCGCGATCAGGTGGCCCACAAAGGAAGCCGCACCGCCAGGGATCGTCTCGACGGCGGCCGTCGTATTCAGGCCAAATTGTGGTGGAGTCCCATGTTGTTGCCGCCACTTTGAAGTGGCCGGGCGGCCCCAGCGGTAGTAGGCGATAAGCGCCAGCGGGCCGGCGTAGATAGCGGTGATTGGCCACACCGCCTCCCAACTCTTCATGGGCTGCCGATAGCCACCGACATAGATATCGATAAGGATCATTACCGCGCACAACAATCCAATGCCGGTAATGGACCAGGCGAGCACCGTCAACCACATGGGTATCGTCACCACATCCCCCTCTTAGGCAAGTTTAGTTTAAGATCATTAAGGCAAAAGTAGACAGCCACAAGAATCGTATTCTCCAACCGCACTGCCTCTAGAGAGCTCATGACCCGGTTGCGGCCTCCGCCGCACCGACCGGGCGACCGACGCTCAGAATGGCGTCGATAAACAGCCCCGGGCGCCCCCAGAGCGAGTTAATGAAGATCGCAGTGACACTCACGGCCATCGCCACCATGGCCCAGACCGGGTACAGCAGGCCTGTGGCCGCGATCGGTATGCCGACGCCATTGAAGAGAAAGGCCAGTGTCACGTTCTGCAGCATCTTGCGGTAGCTGTAGCGGCTGATCTCCCGGGCCTTGGGCAGGGCATCAAGGCAGTTCGACAGGATGATGATGTCGGCGGATTCGATGGCGATGTCAGTGCCGCCACCCATGGCGATGCCCACATCGGCCTGCATCAGGGCCGGGGCATCGTTGATGCCGTCGCCTACCATTGCGACCCGGCTACCCTGTTGCAACTGACGCACCAGATCGGCCTTGCCGTCGGGCAGCACACCCGCATGTACTTCATCGATGCCCGCCTCGCTTGCGACCCGCCGCGCCGCGCGCTCGTTGTCGCCTGTCAGCAGCACGGTCCTGAGCCCCGCCTTACGCAGGCTGGCGATGGTGTCCGTCGCTTCGGCCCGCAGCGCATCACCCAGGGCGAGTACTCCCAGCGCCCGGCCGTCGCGCGCGACCGCGATCACGGTTCGCCCGGTTTCCTCCAATGCTTGAATGCGCTCTGACACCGGCGAGAGTTCAACGTCATGGCCCGTCAGGAAGGCCGGGCTGCCGACCAGGATCTCACCCTGTTCGGTGTGGGCGATGACCCCCTTGCCGGGTACCGCTTCAAAAGAGTGGACCTTCGGCAGCTGCACGCCACGCTGCAGCGCCGCGCTGACCACCGCCTGCGCCAACGGATGCTCGGAAGCACCCTCGGCGGCGGCCGCGAGCGCGAGCAGGTCCTCCTCGGTACCGTCGAGGACCTCGATCTCGCGGACCGCCGGCCGCCCCTCGGTAAGGGTGCCGGTCTTGTCGAGCACAATCGTGTCCACCAAACGCAGGCCCTGGAAAGCTTCGCCGGTGCGCATCAGGATGCCCTGCTCAGCCGCCTCGCCGGCACCGCGCACGATCGACAGCGGGGCGGAGATCCCCACCGCGCACGGGTAGCCCATGACCAGCACGCTCAAGCCGGCGAAGATCGCCCGTTCCAGGTCGACCTGACCGGCCAGGAACCAGGAACCGAGAAGCCAACCGCTGAAGGCGAGCACGGAAATGATCAGAACCGCTGGCGTGTAAACCTGCAACACCCGGTCAACCAGGTGCAGGAGTCCGGGTTTGAGCGCGCGGGCGTCCTCCACTTCACGAATGACCTTTTGCAGGAAGCTGCCTTCGCCAACGGCGGTGGCTTTCACCAGGAGCGTGCCGGTGCCGTTGATCGAGCCACCGATGACGGATTCGCCTTCGGCTTTCTCGACGGGCATCGGCTCGCCGGTGACGAGGGCCTGATCCACCGCCGAGTGGCCACTGACCACCTGCCCGTCCACGGGCACACGCTCACCCGGGCGTATCCGCACGAGATCGTCGACCGCGACCTCCTGGATGGGTAATTCCCGTTCTTCACCGTCACGCACCACGCGAGCCGTCTCCGGCTGCAGGTCCAGGAGCCGTTTTACCGCCTGGGAGCTGCGGGTCTTGACGATCAGCGATAGCCATTCGGAAAAGATGTGGTAGGTCGAGATCAGCACGGACACGGCGAAGAAGGCCGCCGTGGGATAGCCCGGTAGCTGAAAGATAAGGCCAATGACGCCGCCGACGAGACCGGCGAAGGCGCCGGCCTCCAGCAACACATGCTGGTTCAGGATCTTCCGGCGTAACGCCTGGGTGGCCATAAACAGGATGTGCTTCGCGATCCCGAACACCATGACTACGGCAAACGCTGCGGCGATCCAGGGGATTGCGTCGCTCAATCCGGCCTGGTCCCGGACCAGTACGAGTCCAAAGGCCACGGCTCCGAGCGCGACGGCACCCCCGATAGCGGTCCAGAGGCCGCGCGCCCTGAGCACGAGAAAGATCATGCCCAGGAGGCTTAGCAAGACGACCCCTTGAACAATGATTGAAGCAAGCCCCGCGCGTTCACTGATGAGCGTGATCGTAAGCAGGCTCAGCGCCGTCGCGATCAGGAAGCGCCGGCCCTCGTTGACCAGATCGCGCTCGTCCTCCTCGAAGGGGCGCGCCTTACGGGGGTCGGAGACCGTATAACCAATGTCGCGCAGGGTCTGCAGCAGTGCCTCGGGTCGAGCAACGCTGGGGTCGTACTCGACCAGTGCCTGCTCATGGGTCAGGCTCACCGATACCTTGTCGACGCCGCGCTCTCGGCCCAGCGCCTTTTCTATCGTGCCGGTACACAACGAGCAGTGCAGGCCGCCGATCCGGGCACGGATGCGCGCCCGGTCAGGTCGGCTGGCCGGCTCCTCGCTCCACAATGGGGCGCCGGTTTCAGTTTCAGACGGTGTGACTGAAGCCATGGCAATCTCCTTGAGACAGTAGAAAGGTCACTCTACAGCTTGGAGTACAGTCCAAGGTCAAGCAGTTAGTCAGTTTGGGGAAAGGGGGCAGCAGGCGCTGCCCCATGAGACCGGATCCTTACGTGGCCATCTCGCGACACATCTCTGCACACTGACGGCAAGACTCGGCGCATTTGCGCATCAGTTCGCCGTCCATCTTTTCGCACTCGGCCGCACAGGCATCGCAGAGGTCAGCGCAGGTTTTACAGGCGCTGTTCGACTGCGGCAGACCGCTACTCATCAGCTTTACGCATAGTGCGCAGGCATCGGCGCAAGCATAACAGAGCTTGATGCACTGCGCATTCTCCTTGCTGCCTTGGTCAACGCACTCGGCGGCACACTCGAGGCAGAGTTGGAAACATTCGAGGATGGTCTTGCTGGATTGACTCAGATTGGCATTTGCCATAATCATGACTCCTTTCGTGGTTTGGTCGTTGGAAATCGGTCAACCGACTGCCAGCCCCACAGAATCACCGGTGTGTTTCGTCGGGCTCCCTGTCGACCACCTATCACCCTGAAGGTTGGAACTGCTCCAAGGTCAAGACATCACCTCGAATTTATCTCTTAACCTTGTCAACCTTTGACCCTGGACCTACTCCAACCCTTATTATGCAGGGAGATAGGAGACTGACTAAGGAGGCCAGAGATGCTTGAGAACATGAGGTACACCGTTACCGGCGAGGAAAAAATGCATTGCGAGGGCTGCGAGAGTCGGGTCAAGAACGCGCTTCAGCGCCTTGAGGGCGTGCAACAAGTAGTCGCAAATGCCGAGGGGCAGGCTATTCGCGTGAGCATCGATAGCAGCAAGATCAGCCCTAAACAGGTCGAGGCGCGTCTTGCGCAGATAGGCTATGAAGTGTCCCGCGCCTGACAGCGTTCCACTATCTTGCCACCTCAGGGAGCAGGCTTATGAAGCGTTTTTTTAAAGTAACTGCTGCCGCGCTGGTACTGGCCTGGAGCAGCTTCGCTGCAGCCGAAACCTATATCCTGTCCATAGAAGGCTTCGGTTGCGAGCTCTGCGCCCACAGCGTGCAATCCCGGCTCAAGCAACTCTCAGCGGTTGAAGAGGTGCGCGCGAGCTTCGAAGACAGCGAGGCTGTTGTGCAGACCCGGGACGGGATGGTTCTGACCGAGAAGAAGGCCCGCGAAGTCGTCGAAGGCGCGGGGTTTAAGCTTAAAAGCTATCGGCAAGTTCCATCCGAACAGTAAGGCCATGAGGCCGGCGGCTACTGGGATAGCGGCATGCCGGTACAGCTGTCTGTCGGAAGGTTGTGTGCTGGGCCATAGTGTTAACATTGAGCCAGAGCAAATTTCAGAACGGACCTTCCACTGACATGACCCGTCTTGATCGGTACATCGAAGCCGCTACTCGAGAGAACACACGAAAGAGCTACAGAGCCGGCGTTGAGCACTATGAGGCTGTCTGGGGCGGCTTTCTTCCGGCGACATCGGGTAGCATTGCTCGCTATCTTTCCGATCACGCCGAGTCACTCTCGTTGAACACCCTTCGCCAGCGGTTGGCGGCCTTGGCAACGTGGCATAACGAACAGGGTTTCCCCGACCCGACCAAAGCGCCTGTCGTCAAAAAGGTCCTCAAGGGCATTGCGGAGCTTCACCCGACAACGGAAAAGCGTGCTGAACCGCTGCTGCTCGTGCAGTTACAACAGCTGATCGAATGGATTGAACACCAGCAGCGCGACCCCAAAAGCGCCAACAGCCGTTATGGGCTGCGGCTTGCCCGTGACAAGGCGCTTATTCTGATTGGATTTTGGCGGGCGTTTCGCAGTGACGAGCTGGTCCGCTTGAGTATTGAGAACATTCGGCTTTATCCCGGGGAAGGGATGGAGCTGTTTTTACCTCGCACGAAGACCGATCGGCAGTCGCTCGGGCGAACCTACAAAGCCCCCGCATTACGCCAACTGTGCCCGGTGAGCGCCTATCAGGATTGGGTGATTGCGGCCGGACTCACGCGAGGTCCTGTTTTCCGGAACATCAACCGTTGGGGAACGCTTGGCCAATACGCCCTCCATCCCGGCAGTGTCATTACCATTCTGCGACAGTGTTGCCAAGAGGCCGGGTTGCCTGATCCCGCAAGTTTCAGCAGTCATTCGTTGCGCCGTGGGTTTGCTACCTGGGCCAACACCAACCGTTGGGATCTCAAATCTCTGATGGAGTATGTGGGCTGGAAAAGCGTCCAGACGGCTATGCGTTATATCGAGCTACCGGATCCGTTCGCCCAGCATCGGATCGAACAGAGCCTGGAAGGCCATCCGGCCGCCCCTTCTTTGGCGCAATCGACACTCCTGGAAGTGACACTACGACTGGAGCGCTATAACAGCCAAGTGCGCAGCATGAAGAAAGTCCGCGAGCTGATAGAGCGTGTGTGCTTTGCGAATTGGGCCATGGCCAGGCTCAATGACCAAGGAACGCAGTATCACATCACGATCACGCATGAGGGTCCGGAGCACCTGGATGAAGGGATCATGCCGAGATAAGGAGAAAATTCATTCATTTGGTCTGTAGGCTTATGTTTTTAAAAGACATCTTCTACAGATGAGGTTGTTATCGATGCGTGGTCTATCTTTCCAGGTGACTCAGGAAAGGAGTGATCCATGGCATCCCTCGAACGTACCGCCTATCCAGTTCTGTCGCGCTCGTATTCGAGGGCCGAGCTACAGCGCGAATTCACCCTTTCCGAGGAAGAAGTTACCTGGATCAAAAGTCGCGCCAATGCTGCGTTCCGACTGAACCTTGCTGTTTTGTTCAAGACCTTTCAGGTGTTGCGATACTTTCCAGAAATCACTGAGGTGCCGGAGCCAGTCGTTGATTTCATCCGCACTCAAATAGGCCTGCGCAGTAAGGTTGCACTATCGACCTACAAATGGATGCAGCTTTACCGCCATATGAATGCAGTGCGAGAGCGGCTCGGGGTGCAGCCGTTCTATGGCTCTGATGGCCAGGGCATTGCAGTCGCGCATGCGCAGTTGATGGCTCCCCTCCTCGAACAACGTGCGGACATTATCAATGCGGTAATCGACGAACTACTGCGTCAAAATTATGAGCTGCCCGCATACTCGACCCTGAATGACCTGGCAGAGCGCGCGCGGGCAGACGCCCAGGACAAAATATTCAACCTGGTGGTAACCAGAACCCCAATCGAGGTGATCTACAAGCTGAAGGACCTGCTCGACACGGACTTCGGCCGACGCCAGAGCGACTTCAATGCCCTGAAGCAGGCGCCCAAGAAGCCCTCCCGCAAGCACTTGGAAGTACTGATTGACCACTTGACCTGGCTAGAGAGCTTCGGGAATCTGGAAGCCATTTTTGAAGGGATAGTCGACACCAAGATCCGTCACTTCGCCGCCCAAGCCGCGGCGTCGGACGTTTCCGAACTGAAGGACTGCTCGCTACCGAAGCGTTACACGCTGATGCTGGCCTTGATCTACCGCATGCGCGTGCGGACCCGGGATCACCTCGCCGAGATGTTTATCCGACGGATTTCGACCATTCATAAGCGAGCCAAGGAGGAGTTGGAGCAAATCCAGGCGCGGCAACGACAGAAGTTGGAGCAGTTGGCGGCGACCCTGGACGGCGTGGTTCAGATTCTGGTTCAAGAACCGAATGACCAGGAAGCTGGTAGCCTGATTCGGGAATATCTCTCCCCCGATGGTAATCTGGACCGGTTGCGTGAGACTTGCGCTGAAGTCCAAGCCACCGGCGGTAACAATTACTTGCCGCTGATCTGGAAGCACTTCAGGTCCCATCGCTCGCTGTTGTTTCGTCTTAGTCACCTTCTCCAACTGGAGCCCACGACTCAGGATCGGTCGCTGATTCAGGCGCTTCAACTGATCCAGGACAGCGAGAATCTTCACCGCGAATGGGTCGACGAGCACGTTGACTTGTCGTTTGCGTCGGAGCGCTGGGTCAAGGTCGTTCGCCGTCCTTCCAGTGAGGGACCACCGACCAATCGGCGCTATCTGGAGGTTTGCGTTTTCTCCTACCTGGCCAGCGAGCTACGATCCGGCGACATGTGCGTACAAGGGTCGGAATCCTTCGCCGACTATCGCAGGCAGTTGCTGCCCTGGGAAGAGTGTCTCCAGCGACTACCGGCCTACTGTGAAAAGGTGGGACTGCCTGGCACGGCGAAGGAGTTTGTTGCTTCCCTCAAAGCCCAGTTGGAGGAAGCCGCGCAACAGCTGGATGACAAATTCCCCTCCTGTCGAGGGGACGTATCGATCAACGAAGCCGGCGAGCCGGTGCTGCGCCGAGTGACGGCGCGGGACATCCCGCCTTCGGCCATCTCCCTGCAGACGGCGCTTATGCAGCGCATGCCGGCTAGGCATGTGCTCGACATCATGGCCAACATTGAGCACTGGATTCAGTTCACTCGGCATTTCGGGCCGATGTCCGGCAACGAACCGAAGCTCAAAGAACCGGCCGAGCGCTACCTGATGACGATTTTCGCCATGGGCTGCAACCTCGGCCCCAACCAGGCGGCCCGCCATCTGGCCGGTAATGTCACGCCGCACATGCTGTCCTATACCAATCGCCGACACCTCTCCCTGGATAAGCTCGATAAGGCCAACCGCGAGCTGGTGGAGCTCTACCTGCAACTTGACCTGCCCAAGCTCTGGGGCGATGGAAAGGCGGTGGCTGCAGACGGCACGCAATTCGACTTCTATGATGACAACCTGCTGGCCGGCTACCACTTTCGCTACCGCAAAATGGGAGCTGTGGCCTATCGGCACGTGGCCAACAACTACATCGCCGTGTTCCAACACTTCATCCCGCCGGGCATCTGGGAGGCGATCTACGTGATCGAGGGGCTGCTCAAGGCTGATCTCAGCGTCGAGGCTGACACGGTGTATTCCGATACTCAGGGGCAATCGGCGACGGTCTTTGCCTTCACCCATCTGCTGGGCATTAATCTGATGCCACGTATTCGCAACTGGCGCGACCTGGTGATGTGCCGGCCGGATCGAGGCGCTTCGTACAAGCATATCAACCGTCTGTTCACCGACACTGCCGACTGGCACCTGATTGAAACCCACTGGCAAGATCTGATGCAGGTAGCGTTGTCGATCCATGCCGGCAAAATTTCCTCGCCTATGCTGCTGCGAAAACTCGGTTCTTACAGCCGGCGTAACAAGCTCTACCATGCGGCACAGGCACTGGGCAGCGTGATCCGTACGATTTTCCTGCTCAACTGGATCGGCAGTCGTGAGTTGCGCCAGGAAGTCACCGCGAACACCAACAAGATCGAGTCCTACAACGGGTTCTCCAAGTGGTTGTCCTTCGGCGGCGACGTGATTGCTGAGAACGATCCGGACGAGCAGCAGAAGCGGCTGCGCTACAACGACATGGTGGCCTCGTCGGTAATCCTGCAGAACACTGTGGACATGATGCGCATCCTGCAGAAACTGGCCCGCGAGGGCTGGCAGTTCACCGATGAGGACGTGTCGTTCCTCAGTCCTTACCTGACCAGCAACGTCAAACGCTTCGGCGAGTTCAACCTCAAGCTCAATCGGCCTCCGGAGCCCTGGATCAAGGATTCGGTGTTTCAACAAGCCGCCGGTTCGCTGCGCGTTAGCACGACCCGCCAGGCCGATACCGAGATGGCTACATGATCAAAATACCTCCCGCATCTTTTCGTGTTACGCCGTGTGGAGAGGTAGACGTCGCCGCGTTGGAGAGGCTTCGCAGCAGCTTCGACACGTCACAGCTACTCGAACTGGTCGATCGGCTGGACACTAGCCTGGCTGAGGTAGGTGGGATGATTGCTGTACGCGACGACTTGGTGAGGCTGCACACGATGGCTCTGGCGTTGGTCGAAGGCACTTTACCGCCGGTTGAGGCCGAGGAATCCAATGTTTGGGAGGTGGCCGAATCAGTGCTGCTAGATCTTGAGACGTTGGGCTCCTGGATTCGCACGGCTCAAATGATGATCGCACCCTTGGTCGATCTGATGCCAGAGCATAGAGTCGTTGAGCTGCCAGATCGCCAAGACAACTGAGCAGGTAGCCAGCCTCCAGCCTCCAGCCTCCAGCCTCAAGGCTGTATCGCTGCGTGAATTGGGCCCACTTAACCTACAACGTCACCATCGCGGCCCCGCTGAGATAAGGGAGCCATCCATAGCGACTTACGGAGACACCTTGCCGACCATGTGATACGTTATCTTGTAACTAAATCTTGTGTGAGTTCCCCCAATGCACCGCCTGCTAACTCATCTTTCCGCCGTAATTCTGGGATTTCTGATTACAGCCTCAGCCTTTGCCGAAGTCCGTGTCTTGACCAGCATCAAACCTCTCCAGCTAATCGCCGCTGCCGTTCAGGACGGAGTCGGCACACCAGGTGTACTCCTGCCGCCAGGCGCGTCGCCCCATCATTTCACCTTGCGTCCTTCCGACATTCGCAACGTGCGAGAGGCGGACTTGCTCTACTGGATCGGGCCGGATCTCGAAACGTTCCTGCCAAGGGTTCTTGAAGGGCGTAGCGCAACGACTCTAGCTGTTCAGGACATCAGTGGGCTGCACCTGCGTCGCTTTGGTGAAGCACATCGGCACGACGAAGAACCCGCTGACGAGCACGAAGAAGGGCACGCTGATGAGCATGACGAAGGGGCAGAAGCTGGAGAGCGCGACGAACTGCACCGCCCAGGGGCGCTCGATGCCCACCTCTGGCTTGATCCAAGAAATGCGCGCAAGATCGCCTCGCGTATGGCGAGCGATCTATCTGCCGCCGATCCAGCGAATGCTGCTCGCTACCAGGCAAATCTGGCAGCATTCGATCAACGTTTGGGGGCCATGGACGAAAAGCTCAAGACTCGTCTCAAACCGTTGGCTGGCAAGCCCTTCTTCGTCTTCCATGAGGCTTTCGACTACTTCGAGGAAGCGTTCGGCCTAAAACACGCGGGGGTATTTGCTGTAAGTGCAGATGTTCAGCCAGGCGCAAGGAAAGTTGCCAATATGCGCGAACGCCTAGAGTTGGCAGGGCCTAGCTGCGTGTTCAGCGAGCCCCCCATTCAACCGCGCCTTGCTCAGACGCTCAGCGATGGGTTGCCAGTAAGGTTGGCCGAGCTGGATGCACTTGGCTATGACGTCAAGGTCGATGCAGCTGGCTATGAGCGACTACTGGAATTGCTGGGGAGCAATCTGGCCGGCTGCCTGGAGCGGCTTTAACCCCATCAGGGTTTAGCTTGACGCAGGTAAGAACCACCCCCACAAGGGGCCGGTTCTGTTTTCAGATCACCCATTTGATGGCGATGTAATCTCCCTGGGTGCGCCGGGTGACAGTGACCGGCTTGTCTGCCCGGTTGCGCCAGAACCAGCCGTGCTTACCGTCAAATAGCTCCGGCATCTCCCTCGGTCGTCCCAGCTGAGGTTGCTCCCGCTCCAGAAGCGCTGACTGCAGCTGAGACTGCACTATGTAGCGGTAACCGAGAAGAGGGAGTTTGCTGACCGTCACGTGCAAATAGCTATTCTTTGCACGTGACAACACAGCGTTTGAATTCTTAGTCGTGAGCATGACCGTGGCTTTCGACTTCAGCCTGGCTTTGCGGCTCGCCGCCGCCACAGGCCGACAGCAGGCCAAGCAGACAAACCATTAGCAGGGAGCGACTCAGGGTTGTTGTGGTTTTCATCGTGTATTCCTTTCAATTTCAATCAGGGAAGTAGAAGCCCCTGCGTCTGATGACGCAGGGGCTTTTGTCTTAGATAACGCGTTTGACGCTCAGGTATTCGCCCTTGGTCTTCAGCGTGATAGTCACGTCGCTGTCGCTGCGGTTGCGCCAGAACCAACCGTGGGTGCCGTCAAAGATGGCGGTAAGTTCGCCTTTGTCACCCTTGACCTGCTTGGCTTTGCTGTAGCTGTGGTAAAAGCCATTTGGGGCGTTGTAGGGCTCGCCGTGAGTGTCGTGGTTGACCGGAACACCATTGGTTGTCCACTCGTAGCTGACAGTGGCCTTGTTCTGCATTTCCAGCTTGATCTCACGACCCTCACCCGGTTTCAGGGTGACAGTTATCTCGTCGGACTTCAGGGCTGGCTGAGGCTCTGCGGCTGGTTCAGCCACAGGTGCTGCTGCAACTGGTTCTTGAACTTCAGGCTGAGCAGGCACGGGAGTTTGAACGATCGGAGCCGCCGCTGGCTGAATAGCTGCATCCGCTGCCGCTTCTTCGGCCAGGGTTATCTTCATCTCGCCCATCTGGGTCAGACCTAGCACGCGACCAGCCCCCGTTGGGTCGATGGCGTACTCAGAAGGCATTACCACGGTAACCAGCAAGGCAGCGGCAACACCTACTGCAATCACGGTGGAGCGCAGCAGTTGGCGGCTGGTCGGCAATTCATTGATGGTTGGAAGCTTGGTATTGAACATGCTGAAAATTCCTTACTGAGAGACGATCAGGCCGGTGAACTGGTAACCCATCAAGAGGAAACCGGCGCTCATCATGGCGACGTTGGCGGTGTAGGCATGGCGCCAGAAACTGGCGGTGCGTCGCCAGTAGCCCATGACAATCAGAATGGCGCTCAGGGCCAGGAGCTGGCCGATTTCGACGCCGACGTTAAAGGCGATCAGGTTGGGGATCAGGCCGTCTGCCGATATCTCGTATTCCTGAATCTTGGTCGCCAGGCCGAAGCCATGCAGCAGGCCGAAGATCAGCGTGGCCGCCTTGGTGTTCGGCTGGTGGCCGAACCAGCGCTGGAACGCGCCGAGGTTGTCCAGCGCCTTGTACACCACCGAGAAGCCGATGATGGCGTCGATCACATAGGAGCTGATGCTGATTTCCGCCAGCACGCCCAACAGCAGCGTCACGGTGTGGCCTACGGCGAACAGGGTGACGTAGAGGCCCACGTCTTTCAGGCGGTAGAGAAAGAAGATCACCCCGAAAAGGAATAGCAGGTGGTCGTAACCGGTGATCATGTGCTTGGCGCCCATGTAGATGAACGGCAGCACCATCACCCCGGAGCTTTCCTGGATAAAGCCCTTGTCGCCCTCGGCGACAGCGTGGGCCAATGCCTCAGGCATGCCGAGAAACAGCAATACCGTGAACAACAGCAACAGTAGTAGCGAGCGATTCGGGCGCACGGCAGGTGCGTCCATTGCGCGCATAGATAGCGAATGCATGGTTGAGTCCTGAATTAAAGGGAGCTTGGGCCGCACAGCGGCCTGTGTCAGAGCACGAATGTAGCGCGGGGTGGCCGTTCGATCAGGAAGATCGGGCTGGGCGGAATGGAGTAGCGAGGGGCTGGTATCGGCTGCGCACGCTCTGGCTGTGTGCCGATGCTGAGCAGCGTGGTCAGGTGCGGTGTTTCGTGCACATGGTCGGCGGTCAGCGAGGAGTGGTAGTGATCCGCGCATGCCGCGCAGGTAAATACGCTGTCGTCGTGTGCATGCGAATGAGCACCGCCGCTGTTGCCCCCGGCTTGCTGACTCGCCCCCATAAACAGAGCAGAGGTGTGCCCGGCCCAGGCCATCAGGATGGCGAGAGCAAGGGCAAAAATCACCTTGGTGCTGATGGGTTTGCTGAGCATGTAGTGTTTCTTTCAATGCCTAAGCGATTGGTTTTTCTGGAGGGTTGGTCGGTTTTACCATGCCCCCCAGGGGGATAGCGTGCGAGCGTAATTCATTGACGCATGAGACTCAAGGCATCAGCGATCAGGAACACGGCCATCCGTACCCAAGTCATAGGGATGAGCTGAAATCGCCATACTTTTGGCTTACTTCAGCCGCCGTCGAATAGGCAGGCGGAAAACGCCTGGCTCATGCGCGTTTTCCCTGGTAGCAGACACCATTGCCGTCCAAGGCTGTACTTATTGGATCTGCTTTCGCCTTTCTGCCGGAAGCACCGAGACGAAATTCGACAAGGCAACCTGGTGCGCCACCTTGTGTGGCAGAGCCTCCAGAAATGGGTCGAACCCGGACATATACTTGCCCAGGCTTCCAAAGGTGCCCACTACGTCAGAGCCGACCATAAAACGGGTTGGAAAACGTGTAACCAGGTCCACCCACAGCGGGTCGGGCTTACCCTGCTCGTCCACCAAATAGGGATGGAGTACGGACCAAGACAAATCGATGTAGAGATTTGCATACTTGCCCAGCAGTTGTTCCAGGGTCGGCAGCAGAAAATCCATCTTGCCTTGAGCTCGATAGATTCCCATGCTCGTTCCCGCATGAGCCCAGATGAAACGCACGTCCGGGTTGGAGCGCAGTGCTTCCTCGAACTCACCGAGGTAAAGCGGGTTGCGTTCGCGCTTGGAGGTAATGTTGGAGTGAAGCAATACGGGAAGGTCGAATTCGGCGGCTACCCGGTACACCCTGGCCAATGCTTTGCTGTTCGCGCGCGGTGCTTTGCCATAAATCAGGGCAGTCAAATAGTCGTGACGGGTGAAGACCTCACCGATTCCTTGCCACAGGCCTGGATCTAGTTCCAACAAGCGCCGGATTTGTGCGTCAGCATTCATGTCATTCGGGTTGAACCCTGAAATAAAGGGGTGAAAGCGCTTACGCTGCTCCGCCGGCAACTGTTTGTAGGCGTGGGCGATCAGGGTGTCGGTGGCGCTGTACCAGTAGGCTCTTGCGTCGTCACCCGCATAGTAGCGCGGGCGCTTGGGCTCATTCTCGTCCCACTCCTTGGCAACCGAGATCCCTGTGAGCATCGCATGGTCGATCTTGGCTGCGGCCATTTCCTTGAGCAATGGCTGCATGCCGGCACTGGTTTGAAAGAAATCCACATAATGCAGGTGTGTGTCGCTGTATCGATAGTCGTCGGCGAGGGCGCTGGTCGCTAGCAGACCTGCCAGCATGGCCACTAAAAGCGTCTTGGTTAACATTGGATACCTTGAGATTGAAGCTAGAACCACGCGCACCGGCTGATCTGTGCATTTACGAGGGCTTGCGCGCAGTGGTTTCAGATTAATGTGTCGTTCCGCCGCTGAGCTTCAGGTCTTGCTTTACCGACAGCGCGACCGATAGAGCAAGGCGAAGGCCTTCGGCGATGATCGGCTCCGCCATGCTCGGGGCGCCCGCCTTGTTCGCCGCCTGCGCGGGGAGCAATGGAATGTGTACGAACCCGGCTCTGACTGGGCGCTGAAGGTTGTTTAGCGCATGCATCAGGCCATAGAAGACCGTGTTGCACACGTAGGTGCCTGCGCTCTGGGATACCTCGGCGGGGATGCCGTGTTCACGCAATCTGGCGACGATTGCCTTGATGGGTAGGGTCGAGAAGTAGGCCGCAGGCCCATCTTCCAGGATCGGCTGGTCTACTGGCTGCTGCCCCGCATTGTCGGGTATTGCGGCATCTTTCAGGTTGATGGCAACTCGCTCTAGCGAGAAGGCCGTACGGCCACCAGCCTGACCAACCGCCACGACGACTTCCGGCTGATGCAACTCGATCAATTGGTTCAGTAGCTGAAGCGAATCGTCGAAAGCACAGGGCAGCAGTTCACTCACGACGACATGTTCGTGGCCGATGCGTTGACCGGCGAGCGCGCGAACAGCTTCCCAGGACGAGTTGAGTGTATTGCCGGCGAACGGCTCGAATCCCGTCAGTAAAATAGTCTTGGTCATTCAGCGTTCTCGGGGCATGACTCGCCCGTATTGGCCAACCTGGAATCGGTAGTGGTATTGACGCGATGGACGCGCGCGTCCTTTGGGCCGCATAGCGGCCTGTGTCAGAGCACGAATGTGGGGCGGGGTGGCCGTTCGATCAGAAAGATCGGGCTGGGAGGGGTGGAGTCACGAGGAGCTTCTATCCGCAGCGCGCGTTCTGGCAGCGTGGTGATGCTCAGCAGCATGGTCAGGTGCGGTATTTCATGCACATGGTCTGCGGTCAGCGAGGAGTGGTAGTGATCCGCGCATGCCGCACAGGCAAGTAGGCTGTCGTCGTGCGCATGCAAATGAGCACCGCCGCTGTTGCCTCCAGCAGATTGGCTGGCCCCCATAAACAGCGCAGAGGTATGCCCAGCCCAGGCCATCAAGATGGCGAGAGCAAGGGCAAAAATCACCTTGGTGCTGATGGGTTTGCTGAGCATGTCGTGGTTCTTTGAATGCCTGGGCGATTGGTTTTTTTGCAGGGCTGGCCGGTTTGACCATATCCCCTCAGGGGGGATAGCATGCGAGCCTAATTCATCGACGCATGAGACTCAAGGCATGAGCGATCACGAACACGGCCACCCGCACCAAAGCCATGGCGATATCGTCAAAAGGTTGAAGCGTGCGGAGGGGCACCTGCGCAGCACCGTCAGCATGATCGAAGACGGTCGGGCCTGCGTCGACATCGCCCAGCAGCTGCATGCCGTGGAAAAAGCAGTCTGCCAGGCCAAGCGCGTGCTTATCCAGGACCATATTGATCACTGCCTGGAACACACAGTCGAAGCACTCGCGACAGGTGAGCGCACATCGCTGGAGGACTTCAAGCAGATCACCAAGTACCTCTGAGAACACCCCGCAAAGCAAAGGGCATCAGAAATAGCGTTCTGGGAGATACGAGATGGCCTGGGTTATCAGTAAATATTTCCTCACAGCAATAGTGGTCGTCGTGGTCTCGGAAGCGGCGAAACATAGCGACAAGTTTGGTGGCCTGATTGCCGCCCTGCCGCTCATTACCGTTCTGACACTGATCTGGCTAAACATTGAAAACCAATCAGCAGAAAAGATCGCCAACCATGCCTGGTACACCTTCTGGTACGTGTTGCCCACCCTGCCGATGCTACTTGCGTTCCCCCTGCTTCTGCCTCGCTTTGGTTTCTGGCCAGCGTTGCTGATCTACATCGTTGCCACGGCGGGCTGTTTCGGTTTGTTTGCCTTATGCGTCCGCCGTTTCGGCATCGAACTGATCTGACAAGGCCACGTAATCACCTCACTACTTGCCTGCCCTAAGCAGCGAGAGCGCTCAGCCGAAGCGAATAGCAATCGGCACAAAGGATATTTCATGCTTGGTTTCAACGAGTTATTGCAATCAGGCACCGCGCAGGCCTGGCTGTACTTCCCCAGTGCCATCCTGCTAGGTGCCTTGCACGGCCTAGAGCCTGGGCATTCAAAAACCATGATGGCGGCGTTTATCGTGGCCATTCGCGGCACGGTGAAGCAGGCCGTTCTGCTGGGACTGGCCGCAACGCTTTCGCACACCGCAGTGGTCTGGCTGGTGGCCATGGCTGGCATGTACCTGGGGCAGAACCTGAATGCCGAAACCACCGAGCCGTATTTCCAGCTCGCGTCTGCCGCCATCATCATCACCATCGCCCTGTGGATGCTTTGGCGCACCTGGCGTGGCGAGCAGATGTGGCGCTTCGAGGAAGGCGATGATCATCAGCATGACCATCACCCCCACGATGAAACGCAGCGCATCGACACCGGGCATGGGCGCATCGAACTGTCGATCTTCGAAGGGGGTGTGCCTCCGCGCTGGCGACTGAATATCTTGACTGGCCATGCCTGGCCGGCTGCTGAAGTGAGCCTGCTGACGACTCGCCACGATGGACTGGCCCAGCAGTTTCGCTTCGTCGACCGGGGTGACTACCTGGAGTCAGTGGACGAGATTCCCGAACCCCACGAATTCACTGCGCGCCTGAGCCTCGGCCATGCCGGTCATTCTCACGACTATGATCTGGAGTTCCACGAGCACGGCCACGGTCATGACCATGATCATGCAGAACTGGAGGGCCTGGAGCTGTCGCTGGAGGGCTACCAGGATGCCCATGAGCGGGCGCATGCCAACGACATCCGCAAACGCTTCAGCAACCGCAACGTCACCACGGGCCAGATCATCCTGTTCGGTTTGACGGGCGGGCTGATTCCCTGCCCAGCAGCGATCACCGTGCTGCTGCTCTGCCTGCAAGTGAAAGAAGTCGCGCTGGGGGCCGTTTTGGTGCTGTGCTTCAGCATTGGTCTGGCCATCACCCTGGTCAGCGTGGGCGCTGCCGCCGCCATCGGCGCTCGCCAAGCCTCCAATCGCTGGCCCTGGCTTGGTGCCGTGGCGCGTCGCGCACCTTACCTCTCCAGCCTGCTGATCATCGGCGTGGGGGTGTACGTCGGCTTCCACGGCTGGATCGGCCTGAACGCCTAGCCGATGTGGGAGTTATCCGGCTATTTTGGCCTGTTCCTCGCTGCCTTCGGTGCCGCCACGCTGCTGCCCATGCAGTCGGAGGCGGTACTGGTCGGGTTGCTGCTGACCGACCGCTATGCCGCCTGGACACTGCTGGCGGTGGCCACCACGGGCAATGTGCTGGGCTCGGCGCTGAACTGGCTGCTGGGCCGCTCCATCGAGCACTACCGGCACAAACGCTGGTTTCCCGTCAGCGAAGGCAAACTGGAAAAAGCCCAGCAGGCTTACCACCGCTTCGGTCGCTGGTCGCTGCTGCTCAGTTGGGTGCCGATCATTGGTGATCCACTTACCGTGGTCGCTGGCGTCATGCGTGAACCCTTCTGGAGCTTTTTGTTGATCGTGACACTGGCCAAGGTCAGCCGCTATCTGGCGCTGGTGGCGCTGACACTGGGGTGGCTCGGATGAGCCCGCAGGCGCGCGACACCAACCTGGATCTGATCAAGTGGCTGGCGATGCTAACCATGCTGCTGGATCACCTGCGCTACGTCTGGCCTGACACCGAATGGTTGTTCATCGTGGGTCGCTTGGCGTTCCCGCTGTTCTGCTTGGGGATCGCAGCCAACGTGGCGCGCTCACAATCGGGAGCCTTGTACACCGATGACAACGTTCGCTACCTGGGCTGGATGGCGGCGTTTGCCGTGATCTCGGAGCTGCCCTATCGCCTGCTTTCCAGCGACAGCAGCACGATCAACGTGATGCCCACGCTGATGCTGGGCCTGCTGATCGCCTGGGGGGCGCACCACCGCGGACGCGATGGTTTTGTCCTGGCTCTTACTGGCATGGCTGTGGCAGTGCTGATCCAGGAGCGGCTGATGTACGGCGTTTTCGGCGCACTACTGCCGGCAGCATTGCTCCTGGCCATTCAGCGCACTGGCCTTGTGTGGCTATTGCCTGCCGCACTGTGCCTGCTGGCCAACAGTCGTAATCGCTGGCTTGCAGAGTGGGAGTTGCAGCCCTTTACGGTGCTGATTCTGCTCGCAGCGTTCGCCGCCCCCTTGCTCGGGTTGTGGCTGCTGCGTCGACCGAGCCATTTCAGGATTTGGCCAGTCAAGCGCTGGGGCTATTGGTTCTACCCTGGGCATCTGGCAGCACTGCACCTGATCCGCTCGCTCGGCTAGTACCAGCGGCTGCCGCTTCACATCTGCGGCGGCCAGTTATGCGACTCGCCCTGGCAGTCCTTGCACCAGGCATACAGGGCGTCGTACATGACCAAGCCGTGGCGGAGCATTTCATGGTCGTCGGCGAAGGTCTGCGACAACCCCAGCGAGATGGCATACAGCCCTGCCGACTGAGGCGTGAGATCCAGCCTTGAGGTATCGGCACCGCGCACTATCTGCGCCAGTTGCTGCAAGGCCGGCTCATCCAGCTGGTACTTGGTCAGGAATGCATCGAAGCTGCACAGTTCGCCTTCGTGGCTGAGTTCCACACCAGGGATGTCGTAAGGCGTAGCGTCTTGCTCTCGTGCCAGGCGCAGCACATCGCCACTCGGCACATAGAGAAACTGTGGCTCGGGGTCGATAAACCGGGTGATCAACCAGGGGCAGGCGATCCGGTCAATCTTCGGGCGTTCGCGGGTGATCCACTTCATGCTGCACCTCCTGCCTAGCTGGATAGGCTCCGGGTGGGCTGGCCGGCACCGTGCCAGCCAGTAAAACCATCGATCAAGTAGCGCGCATCCAGGCCCATGGCCTCCAGTGTGGCGGCGATGCCCTGGCTGATTTCGTGGCCCTTGGCGCAATAGAGAATCACTGGCCTGTCCCGTGGAACCTGATCCTTCCAGGTGAATACCTCCTCGGGATCACGCCAGTGTGCACCGGGGATTTCTGTGGCATCGGCAAGCCGAACGCTCGTGCGGCGTACATCCAGCAGGCTGAACGTCCGCCCTGCGGCCTGCCACTCAGCCAGTTCGCAGATCGAGATTCGGCTCATTCTCCACCTCTCAGTTTTGCAGCAGGTGTGCCGCCAGCCCAACCAGCGCACAAGCCACCAGCACCTGGATAACGCCACGTTTGAAGCGGAACAGAGCAACGGCTGCTGCCAGCGCGATCAGTGCTGATGGCCAATCGAAGTGGCCGGTGAAACCTTGCGGCCAGAGCACGTGATAACCGAAGAACAACGCTAAGTTGAGGATCACCCCAACCACGGCGGCGGTGATGGCCGTCAAAGGAGCAGTGAACTTCAGTTCGTTGTGGGTCGACTCCACCAACGGGCCGCCCGCCAGGATGAACAGGAAGGACGGCAAGAAGGTGAACCAAGTAACCAGGCTGGCGGCCACGGCTCCGGCCAAGAAGGCCTGATCGGCACCGAACACCTGCTGCACATACCCACCGACGAAACCGACAAAGGCCACCACCATGATCAGCGGCCCCGGCGTGGTCTCGCCCAAGGCCAAGCCATCAATCATCTGTGTCGGGGTCAGCCAGCCATAGTGGCCGACTGCACCTTGGTAGACATAGGGCAGCACTGCATAGGCACCACCAAAGGTCAGCAACGCGGCCTTGGTGAAGAACCAGCCCATCTGTGTCAGGGTGCCTTCCCAACCGAACAGGGCAGTCAGCAATCCCATGGGCAACGCCCACAGCGCCGCACCTATGACTGCCAGCAAGGCCAGGCGTGGCCAGCGAAAGCGTGCATGTTCCGGCGTCGGGGTGTCGTCATCAATCAGCGCAGGGCCGTAAGACTGCTTGGCCGCGCCATGCCCACCACCGACGCTGAATTTCTGCGGCGCGAATCGCCCGCCGAGATAACCAATCACCGCCGCACCCAGCACGATCAGCGGGAACGGCAGGTTTAGGGCGAAGATGGCCACGAATGAAGCAGCGGCTATCGCCCACAGCCAGTTGTTCTTCAGGGCGCGCGAACCGATGCGGTGAGCGGCCTGCACCACGATGGCGGTCACGGCGGGCTTGATCCCGTAGAACAGCCCGGCCACCACCGGCACATCGCCAAAGGCGATATAGACCCACGACAGCGCGATCAGGATAAACAGCGAAGGCAGCACGAACAGCACACCGGCAATCACCCCGCCCCAGGTACGGTGCATCAGCCAGCCGATATAGGTAGCCAATTGCTGGGCCTCCGGGCCGGGCAGCAACATGCAGTAGTTCAGGGCATGCAGAAAACGCCGCTCGGAGATCCAGCGCCGGCGCTCCACCAGCTCCTGGTGCATGATCGAGATCTGCCCAGCCGGGCCGCCGAAGCTGATAAAGCCAAGCTTGAGCCAGAACAAAAAAGCCTGGAACAGACTGACAGACTCGGCCTGCGGCGGAGCCTGTTCTACGGGTGGCAGTGTGGTTTCATTCATCAGAGGTCTCTTCTTTCACAAATGCCGCCAGCAGCCCATCGAAGATGGCGCAGGCAGCAGTCAGTAGGTGGTCGTCATTGAGAATGGTCTCGCGCAGCCCGGCCAATACACGCTCGATGCCGATAGCCTCGGCGGGTTGCACACCACCGACATCTAGGTAATGCACCAAAGCCGCGATACGGTTTAGGCCTGGCTCGGCAAGCGCAAAGCTGGCTTGTAGGGTTTCGAAGGTGACGCGACTGCCCACATGGCTGAAGGTCGCGCCGTCGAAATCGAACCCCAGAGCATCGGTCGGGCAATCACTTGGTGTATCCAGCCAGAGAATGCAGGCAGTCGGATCAATGCAGCGCCTAATCAGCCAGGCACTGGCCAGGCGGTCGACCCAGGGCCGCTTGCGCGTAGCCCAGAGACGGCCTTGGTAGTCGCGACGATCCAGCTGTTCGATAGGCTGATCGTGGCTGCTCGGCTCATCCTGCGACAGCGCGCGACTGATGGCCGTCTCCAGTGTTTTAAGTGCTGTATCTGTCTGTTGCCGCGCTGCCGCAGGAAAGAAATCGATGGCCGCAAGCTGCGCAAAGGCCTTGCGCAGTTTGCGTACCTGCTTGGTGCTGGTGAGGGCGTTGTCCGAAGTCAGTTGGGCCTGGCACGCCTCGATCTCGACGCGCAGCTTGGCGTAGTCCTCGCTACGGTCGAATAGCTCGATAAAACGCTCGCCTTGCGGATCATTGATTGGCAACAGAAAGGCTGTGCCATTGCTACCCAGGATGTCGCGCTCAACAGCTTCCAACGCTTCCCGGCAGGCGGGAGTGTCGGGCAGCAAATAGACCCCATCACGCAGAACCGCAGCGCCACTGCCCTTGAGGGCACGCCATGCGCGCATGCGCTCGGTGGCGTTGGCGGTCGGCAAGGCGATGATGAGGGATAGCCAATTATTCATGTAGAGTAAAATACTGATTAGGTAATAATCTCTACGCTATACCTCTATGTGGTGATTGTGAAGCCCCCTGGGCACGCCCATTCATCGGAGCAGTGCCAGCCCTACTGGACTGACTCTCAGTGAGCCAGGATTTGTAATACTCACCTACTAACGAAACGCGAATCTTCTGTGTATTCTCAGCGGCCCAAAGCAATTGCCGATTTCGATGACAACCCACCAGGAGCCTCCCAGTAGCGGCTCGCCACGCACCTCCAGCCTTCTGCGCAACTTTGTCGCCTCACACCTGCGCGAGCGCGTCACCTTGCGTGACCTTGGCGAACTGCTGGAAACCCGCGCATTCGGCTTTCTCCTGCTGATCTTCGCGCTACCCAATACCTTACCCATCCTTGGTATTCCTGGCCTGTCTACAGTCACGGGCATCCCATTGACCATCGTTGCCCTGCAAATGGTGATCGGCCTACCCAAGCCGATGCTGCCGAACTGGGTGGCGAACCGTTCCATGGCACTGAGCGACTTCCGCCGCCTGGTTGAGCGCGTCGCGCCCTGGCTGGAGAGGCTGGAACGCCTAATGAAGCCTCGTTGGCTGGGCTTCAGTGGCAAGGCCGGCGAACGCGTATTCGGGGTCTTTTGCCTGCTGCTGGCGGTGGTGCTGACCCTACCCATCCCGCTGGGCAATTTGCTGCCTGCCGTGGCCATTGCCTTTATGGCCCTGGGCATGATCGAGCGCGACGGCCTGCTGATCCTGTTTGGCAGTCTGATTGGCTGCATCGGCCTGGTACTGATCTCCGGCGTTATCTGGGCGATGGCCAAGACTGCGCTGTATTTCCTGCACAACATCTTGATTACTGAGAGCTGAGAAAATTTCCTTATGGAATGGATTGCTGACCCGACAGCCTGGTTAGGTTTGTTGACCCTGATTGTCCTGGAGATCGTTCTGGGCATCGACAACCTGGTGTTTATTGCCATCCTGGCGGACAAGCTGCCGCCCGAGCAGCGTGATCGCGCACGGGTGATCGGCCTCTCGCTGGCCTTGATTATGCGCCTGGGTCTGCTCGCCAGCCTGTCCTGGCTGGTAACCCTGACCGAGCCGCTGATCGAGGTGTTCGGCAAGAGCTTCTCCGGACGCGACCTGATCATGCTGTTCGGTGGTGTGTTCCTGCTGTTCAAAGCCACCATGGAATTGCACGAGCGCCTCGAAGGGCATGTCATCCAGCAGCGCGGCAGCACAACCTACGCCCTGTTCTGGCCTATCGTGGCGCAGATCGTGGTGCTGGACGCGGTGTTCTCGCTGGATGCGGTCATCACCGCCGTGGGCATGGTTGAACATCTGGAAGTGATGATGATTGCGGTGGTTATCTCCATCGGTCTGATGATTATTGCCAGTAAGCCGCTAACGGCATTCGTCAACGCCCACCCGACCGTGATCATGCTCTGCCTGGGCTTTTTGATGATGATCGGCATGAGCCTGACTGCCGATGGTCTTGGCTTCGAGATACCCAAAGGCTACCTGTACGCGGCCATTGGCTTCTCGATCCTGATCGAGATGTTCAACCAGATATCGCGTTGGCGGCGCAAGAAAAACCTTCAGGGCGAGCGCACTATCCGCGAGCGCACGGCGCATGCCGTACTGCGCCTGATGGGCGGACGCCACGTTGGCGTTGATGAAGTTGGCGAAGAAATTTCAGACATGCTGGGAGAGCAAAGTGTCGATGCCGTATTCGGGCGCAGGGAGCGTGTGATGATCAGTGGAGTCCTTCAGTTGGCGGAGCGTCCAGTACGTACGGTGATGACCGTGCGCACCGACATTGACCATATCGACCTAGCGGATAGCTACGATGAAATTCGCCAAGCCTTGATGAACTCAGCCCACTCGCGACTGGTGGTTATCCGTGATGGGCAAATCGATGAGCCGCTGGGCTATGTGCACAAGAAAGAGCTGTTCAAAGAACTGCTGACCGGCAACCGACCTAACCCAGAAAACCTGGTGCGCGCCTCGCTCAATCTGCCGGAAACCTGCTCGATTCTGAACGCGCTGGAGTTGATGCGCGGCGAATCCACTCATATAGCCTTCGTGGTCGATGAATTCGGCGGATTTATTGGCCTGGTGACGATGACCGACATCATGGAGTCGATTGCGGGTGAGCTACCCGATGCCAGCGAAATCGAAGGCCCGGATGTGGTTGAGGAAGATGGCGGTTATCTGGTCAGCGCGGCCTTGAACCTGAACCTGCTGCATGAACGAATTGGCTTCCATGCCAGGCCAACCGACGACTATCAGACCCTGGCCGGCTTCGTTATCAACCTGCTGGATCGGTTGCCGGTCAAGGGCGATCAACTTGCGTTCGAGGGCTGGCAGCTAACGGTCGCCGAGGTGCAGGAGCGCCGGGTTACCCGTGTATTGATGCACCGAGCCTGATAAAGAGTTTTGAAGTCCTGACTCAATTTGTGTCGGCCTCAAATCCAGGACTTCGTTTGCGCCCCGGCATGTCCGGGGCTTTTTATGTCTGGATACATACTTAGATCGGATGTAGCTTAGAGCTTGTTCACGATCTTTTCGCGACGGGATAATTACCCGATGCGAAAGACTCAATACCCGAGCGACGTGAGTCGCGAACAATTCGAACAGATAAGGCCGCTGCTAGAGAGCGTGCGCAAGAAGACTAAGCCCAGGTCAGTAGACCTGTATGAGGTTTGGTGCGCCGCGTTGTACCTGCTCAAGAGTGGCTGATGCTACCGACTGACTACCCCAAGTGGCGGACGGTACACGCCTACTTCAGTCGTTGGAGTGAGCCCGATCCAGAACGATCCTTCGCCTGGCTCGAGAAGTGTCGTCGGTTGTGGAAGAACTGCGAGCGCAAACTCAATACCAGCTTGCAGTTCATCCACTTGGCCTTCCTTGTGCTGCTGCTCAAAAGATCGTGAACAGGCTCTTAGTGACTTACGTGCCTACCTAGTGGATTTCTCCAGCCCCATCGGACGCCCCTCGATTGACCCGGAATTGATGGTGCGCATTACTGGTCGTCGGGTACTGCTACGGCATCCGTTCAGAGCGACAATTAATTGTGCGAAGAGGTGCACCTGAACCTGGTCTATCGCTGGTTCTGCCGGCTAAAGCTACTTTTTCAACAGAGTCGGCCTTTCTCTGCCAGTCGTCAGTACGACGTGCGATGGTCAAGTCGAATGCAGGCACGTGGTCAGCTGGAATGCAATTTATTGGTCAGCGGTTGTGCAAAGCGTTGGTTCCGATCCCATTCGCAGCTCGAACCGCTATCGGAACGAATTTCCGTCAGCGTGGGTTTATAAAGTGGGCCAAAAATTCAAATTCTATAGTCGCTCTATAATCACTTTATAATCGACTATAAAAGGCATTATAGAGCGACCCGGCAGCCTGGCAGAGGCCAGCAGAACCATAAGCCGTGATCCGCTTTCGCGTGTGACCTCATTGATTGCGATCAGCTTTCGGGCTTTGCCTTTTTCACTGGCGGCAGAAAAAACATTGGCCTCTGTGGCGGAGCAATCAGTGTGTCAGTGGACTTGATACTTGTGCCCTTGCGACGTTTCGTTTTCCCATCCTTGTCGACCGCAAGCACATCACCTGTAGCGATCGCCATATCCAGGGCCTGCTTTACACGTAGCTCGTCCGCCATAGTGTAATTCGTCAGCCCGGTCATTAGTCCGCGGAACGGCTGCCGCTCACGATCATAAATCTGCCTGGGGAGGAGCTCTGAGAGCTCGCCACGGATACGGTCGTCCGTAGCATCGTCAAAGTGGTGTTCATCCAAAAGAAGATCAGGCTGCCCAGTTACGGCGATATCGCGATTGGCGTCGTAACCGAAAAAACTGGACGGTGACAGCATATGGGAAAAATTATTGCCGTACTTCCAGTGAATCTTCTTCATCACATCGTTAGCACGGTAGTTGTTTGCCAGGTGGATAAACCAATAGGCCATCGGGTTGTTGCCGGCTGGGCGGATGAAAAAAACCGTCATGTACTCCGCGCCGCTTTCTTGCTTGATGCCCTCTGACAGAAAGCGCTGGATGATGTATTGCCAGTTTCGAGGCTGATGAGCCTTCAAATCCTTCAACGTGCTCCATGGCACATGGTGATCTAGGCCAATATTGGAAATGGCTTTGCGATTGGCTTGTCGGTCAGCAAGGTACGTCACCAGAAAGTCGACGTTGAACGTGAGCAGAACCTCGGCACTGCTCAGGTTCTGGAAGATCCATTTGATTCTGGGGAAAGGAACGTCGCCGTATCCGTACTGATCCAGCAGGAAGAGCACACGCTCACCTTTACCGAACTGTTTCAGCTTTTGCGCGATGATTGGCAGGGCCTGGGTGAATTCGGCGCTGTGTAGGTGTACATCTTGACCCACTCGAGGAGCATGACCTCGAGTGGCCAGCACAGCATGCAGGCAAGCAATGTTCTCAGGCTTCACATCCACGAAGTGGTGCTGTGAGCGTATGGCGCGGGGCTTGATACGATCCTGGTTATTACGCACTTCTGATTCTTGAATGGCTTCCAATGCAATTACTGGAGAGCCGAAGTGGGTACCGCCAGCGCCGTCATGGTAGATGCCACCACCGCTGAAACCATCAACTATAGACAATCCCAATTCCGGCATCTGCTGATTTCGCATCAGAACATCGATGTAGGCCTGTATGTACTCATCGATAATCTGATGTTTGATCTTGCTGTGCGGATCAATGGTGGGGAACGTCTGAGTTAACCAGTCCCAACGATACTTCTCGTCATCCTTGGCCATCGCTATTCCTTATTTTTGTGTCAGGCGAGATTGAGCAGCGGAATTTCATCCCAGGTCTGGCCGTTCAACAGCCGCCCGTTGGCCTTTTTCGAGCGTTTTACACCATCGGCGCCCCAGCCACCCCATTGCTTGAAGAAAAAGGCTGAGTCGGAGGCATCGCACTGCTTATGGATACTGTCGACCCACTCTTGCTTCATTGGTCGAGCCTTGGGGCCAGACTCACCGCCAACAATCACCCAATGGATGTCGGTCAGGTCCAACTCCCCCAAGTCTTCAAGTAGTGGCTCAACAGAGAGAAAACGAATCGTGGCGTCTATACGGCGTAGGCAGCCGATCCTGGGCACTCCATATTCGCGATCCTCGACCGACACACCCAGCCACGCATTCGCAGGCGGAGTCCGAGTACTGAAATATGTGGCCAAGCGTTCGGCGCGCTTGGTGAGTATCTGAAATGTGTGCTGAGACGCCTTGCGAATCACCTCGAAAACCTGATCGATGTAATCGTCTGGTACGTGTTCGTGGAACAGGTCGGACATCGAGTTTACGAAGTAGATGGTCGGCTTCTTACGCTGTAACGGCTCTTGAAGCTTCTCCGGTCGCAGGCTCAGACGAAATCCATTTTCATAGCCGGGTGTGCCCATCGCCTGTAGCCGGTGCGCCATGTTCTCGGCATAGCAATGCTTGCAGCCTGGCGAAACTTTGGTGCATCCCACCACGGGGTTCCAAGTCATTTCAGTCCATTCGATGCTTGTCTGTGTACTCATTGCACAGTCACTCCTGTCCTGCGTCGATGTTAGTGAGAAGCTGGTATCTGAGTCAAAGTGCCAGCATTGATTTCAAAGGTGGCGCTGGCTGCTAGGCCGCCAAAAGAAATTGCGGGATCGATATAGCGCATGGCTGATTTGATGTCCTTCCAGCCCACGTAGGTCATCAGTGCCTTGAGATCCCAACCATTGGCCGTGGCCCAGGTGGCGAAGCCGCGGCGCAGCGAATGGCTGGTGTACAGCTCAGCCGAGATACCTGCGCGCTGCAGTATCTGGCGTAGCAGGCTGATTAGGCTGCCGGGGTGCAACGCCTTGTCGTTCAGGTGCCCCCAGCGATCCAGTCGGCGGAACACGGCCCCGCGTGCCATGCCGGCGACACTGATCCAGTCGAGATAGGCTTGTACCGGACAGAGGCGTTTCAGGGCTGGGGCGTAATGGGTCGTGCCAAGGTTTTGCCGATCACCCTTGCTTTGCGGCAAGAATAAAGTCATGCCGGCGCCGGCCTCGACATGAACATGTTCGACCTGCAGACGGCAGAGCTCGTCGCTGCGAAATCCCCGCCAGAAGCCGATCAACAATAACGCCATGTCGCGCCTGCTTCGCATCAGGCTTGCCAAGTCGCCCGACTGCCGAGCGCGTTCGGCCTCCTGACTCATCCACTGAACCGCCTGCTCTAAGTGCTGCAACTGCAGTGGGGCTGCCTGCTTAACCTGCGCCGGATGCAGGGTGCGGATGCCCTTGAGCACCTGGCGCACTGTGGGCGTCTTGGTCGGATCGGGGAAGCCCTGGCTGATGTGCCACTGGGCCAGGGCAGCCAGACGCTGTTTCATCGTACTGAGACTCAGGGTGTCGGCGTAGTCCACCAAGTAGCGCACGATACTGTCGCCGGTCGCCGGCAGGAAGCCGCCCCAGGTCACCTCGAAGTGTTCGACGGCCGACTGGTAGCTGCGGCGGGTGTTTTCCCGCGTGCCAGCTTGCAGATAGCGCTCGATGTCCTTCATCGCCTGGGTTTTGCCCTATATGTACTGGGAAACGAACGCGAAACAGTCATTTTCGTCCATCTAATTTAATAAGCCTCGGTTATTTTATCTTATCTAACCCTTAAAATCTCGCTTTACTTCATGCAAAATTAATATGTAAATACGTGGTATGTAATACATTATGAAATAGTAGGAGCAAACCATGGCCCGCGGCGGCATCAACAAGGCGCTGGTTCATAAAGCCCGCCAGGCCATCCTGGCACGGGGTGACAACCCCAGCATCGACGCGATACGTGTCGAATTGGGAAATACTGGTTCGAAAACCACCATTCACCGCTATCTGAAAGAGCTCGAAGACGCAGACAATGGCCGGAATGCGACCGCAATGCCGCTCAGCGAGCAGTTGGCCAACCTAGTGGCCCAGTTGGCGGATCAGCTCAAGGAGGAAGCGAAGGCCGGCGTGGCTCAGGAGCGCGAGCAACTGGCACGGGAACGACTTGATTACCAGAACCAAGTTCGGCAGGCCGAAAGCCGTGTCCAGCAGTTGGAAGGTCAGTGCGCTGGATTCACGGAGCAGCTCCAAGCTGCACAGCAAGCACTGCAGCAGGAGCAGCAGCACCGCCAGCAGTCCGACATAGAGAATGCCCGCCTGCAGCAAGCCAAACACGACCAGGAAGCGCGCCTGCGAGACCGCGACGAGCAGATTTGCTCGTTGGAAGATAAGCATCAACATGCTCGCGATGCCCTGGAGCACTATCGCCAGGCCAGCAAGGAACAGCGTGAGCAGGAGCAGCGCCGGCACGAGTCGCAGGTGCAGCAACTACAACTGGAACTACGGCAATTGCAGCAGACCCTGATCGTCAAACAGGACGAGTTGACCCAGCTGAACCGCGACAATGCGCGCCTGCTCGCAGAGTCGCGGCAGTTGCAAAAAGAGCAGCATGCGCAGCGACAGCTACTGGCGCAGAAGGTTCAGGCCTTGGAGTCCGCCCAGAGCGCGTTAATCGGCACTGAGCGCGCGAATGAAGCCCTGGAACAGCGCTGCAGCACATTGCGGGAGGAAGTGTCACGGCTGAGCGAGACCTCCGCGACCCAGGCGCAGCAAGTGCAGAACCTGCAAGAGCGCTTGGCCGAAGCTGCCATGCACCTGAAGCTATTAGGGCATATGCCGCTCACTGGCAGCGGTAATGAAACCGGTACATGACCCAGTGTTTCCAGCTCGAAGACCGCCCTCGTCAGGGATCAAACTGGCAGTCCATATTCAATCGCACGAATAGCCTGCCGCACGGCGCGCGTACCAAATTCGGTTGCCAGTAGCTCGACCGGCTTCTCATTGGACAGCACGACATTCGGTGCCGTTAGCCAGCGGAGCGTACCTCCTAGATCACCTTCGTGCAGTTCCAATAGCGCATCGAGGATCTCGATAAGACGACAGAACATCTCACCTGCCTGCATAGACATCACGGTACTGTCGGGGGACGCAGTGACCCACTCCGCGATCTGCTCCGACGATCGTTCCAACTCGCTTGCCAAATCGGATATCAACGAAACCGGCAGGCCAGCCAGCACAGCGACGTGCAGATAGTAGTGACCTTTCGGCAAACCCAGTCTTTCGTGGAGCCTGCCCATAACTGCCCCCAGAATAATTGGCCTTTTGATAATGCCATCTTGGCCCCGAGTTTACGCATGATGGTCTCGAACCATCCGCACCGTAGCTTCGTGACAGACCAAATGAACACTACCTGAAGGCGGCTCGTCAGGGCATGGGGGCTTTGGCAGTGACGCTTTGATCGGTGTTATTATTGAAATCTGCCCAAGAGCTTCCTCTCCCGGGTACGTATACCGGTGATGAAACTTGGTTTGAGGCGGTCTCGTTGAGGCCGCCTTTGTCACTTCTGGCGGGGCTTCAGTACTGAGCAGCACACCGTTGTGTTGTACGCGTCGAAGCGCAAAGCCTCGACCATGGCTGTTTGCAGGCCTTCCTAACCCGGCATTTTCTCCAATTCTCTGATCTCGAGCCGGCCACAAATTGCGGGAATTATCTGCAATTATCTATGTCGAGATAATTGCAGATAATTCCGCGGTTCGTGGCCAGCCTGAAGACAGAAAACGTACCAACAAGTTTGAATCAGAGCACCTGCGGACAGCGGACCAGAGGCTTCATACGCGTCAGCGACAGCAACGACCTAAGGGAATTGGCCGGTGGCTCAAGCCGCTCTAGGATGGGCTTTATAGTTGATTATAGAGCGATTATAGAATCCGTTCTGAACGCCTGATTGGCGCTGTCCACTTGCTGGTGGAGCACGGCATGCGCCGCCCGTGCAGCATGAAATCCCTTCCTGAAACCATAATCGAACACAGCATTCTTCTCCCAGAGGAAGGAGTGCTAGCACCGAAAGAGTTTCTCCATTTGGCTAGTCGAGCGGCCGTGGACCAGGCCTTCTCTCGATTGACCAAGGTAGGGCGGTTAATGCTGGTCTCACGCGGCCTCTATGTAGCTCCAATCATCGGCCGCTTCGGCAAACGTTCGCCGGCGACAGCGAAGGTAATCAGCGCGCCATTCCTGAAGGAAAAACCTTTACAGAACAGAAGCCTACAGCACAAATGAATGAATTTTCTCCTTATCTCGGCATGATCCCGATGAAGTTTTGGATGAGCTGCTTCAGCAAATGCATGCGTTAGCCAATGACCATCAGTGCATGCTCGAAGTGATGATCATGGATCCCGCCACTGGGGCGACATGGGACTAACCGACGCGAGGGAGCGCCATGAGCAGCCTGCACGAAACAGCCTACCCAAGGCTGAAATCCGAAATCACTGAAAAGGAGTTGCAGGAATCCTATACACCCTCTGACGCTGAGCAGCGCTGGGCTCGACCGGCAAAAACTCCGGTAGCGCGGTTGGGCCTGTTGCTTCACCTTAAGCTCTTTCAGCGTCTAGGCTATTTTCTGTCCCTGGCGGCGGTGCCACGGGAAATTGTTGAGCATGTTGGGGTCGCCTCAGAAAACGGAAAATAAAGCACGTTAAGGCAAAACGGCTCCGCCGTTGGGCATCAATACGGCTTTGTCATTGACGCGCTGTCGCGCATTCCTGGCAGAACACAACAGCAGGATCGGCGTTCAACAGTTCCGGCTCCAAATCACTGTGACAGGCGCAGCACAGCCCATAGGTGCCAGAGTCGAGGCGGGCCAGCGCAGCTTCGACCTTGCGCTTGCGAATGGTCAGCCGCTCCCGCAATCCTTGGGCAAGAGCCTGTTGTTGGAGGGCGTCGATACGCGACACCCTACCGACACAGGATTGATCCAGCTCGACCGGCGCGGCGGACTGTTGAGCCTGCTGGATTGCCTCAACGGTTTCCCTTTGCTCGATCAGCAGTCGAGCGCGGAACTGTTCCATGTCCATTGAGGCGACTCCTTCGCTATCGCAGTAGAAGCGTGGGGATGGTCGAGGAACGCAGCAGGTCAGCGGTCTTGCTGCCGAACATCAAAGTGCGCAGCGGCGAGTGACCGAATGCGCCCATGATGAGCATGTCGATGGACTGCTCCTTGACCGTCTTGGCGATGATGCTTTCCGCATCGCCGGGGATCAGTGAGGCGGTGACGTCGAAGCCAGCCGATTCCAAGGTGGTCTTGGCCCAATCAAGCTGCTTGGGTGCATCCTGGCTTTTCTTCCCCGACATCAGCAGGATGATAGGCAAACCTCGGAACAGCGGGCTGCCAGCGACCATTTCGACGCCACGCCGGGTCACGACACCGCCGTCGAAGGCGATCATCACGCGCTGCGGCTCTTTGAAGCCTTCGGTCACGGTCAGGATCGGTTTGTGCAGCGAACGTACCACCCGCTCCACATTGCGGCCCAAGTCGCGCTGTGTGGCTTCTGCGGCTTCGCCACGGCGTCCGAGTATCAGCAGGCGCACGCCGTCTTCCTGTTCGGCCAGCGTTGCTTCAAGTTCGCCGTGCCGCTGGCGAACATCGACCAGCGCGGCACCGGCAGCGGTGGCCCGTTCGCGCAGTCGGTTCAGGAAGATGCGGCCTTGCTCGCGAGCATTCTTGGTGCGGGCCTCGTCTTCGGCGGTGAGCTTGGTCAGCAGATTTTCCTGGGCGTCAATGCCGATGGCTGTTGGCGCCAATTCAAATTTGACCACCTGTGCCAACTGAATTTTGACCAGGGATCGAAGGCCGGGTTTGTGGTGCCCGGCTGTGGATAAGTGTAGTGTGTTGGTGGTTTTCTGTTCCCCTTTTGATGTCAGAACGGCTCACTGACTTGGTCGTCAGCGGGTGAACCCATGATCGACTTCTTGGCCTGCTCTCTTGCTTTTCCCTGTGCCTTGGTTCGCTTGGAGCTGTGCCGGAATCGGTAAGAGTCGTTGCCCGTTTCGATGATGTGGCAATGGTGGGTGAGCCGATCGAGCAATGCCGTGGTCATCTTGGCATCGCCAAACACGCTGGACCATTCGGCAAACGCCAGGTTGGTGGTGATCAACACGCTGGTGTGTTCGTAGAGTTTGGACAGCAGATGAAACAGCAAGGCCCCACCGGCCTGACTGAAGGGCAGATACCCTAGCTCGTCCAAAATCACCAAGTCCATGTTCAACAACGTGGCTGCCAGTCGTCCCGCTCGGCCTTGCGCCTTCTCCTGCTCCAGCGCATTGACCAGATCCACTGTTGAGTAAAACCGCACCCGCCTGCCATGCTGCGTGATGCCGGCCACGCCCAGTGCAATCGCCAAGTGGGTTTTGCCCGTTCCAGGCCCACCGATCAGAACCACGTTGTGCGCCTGCTCGGCAAATGAGAGGTCCGCCAGCTGTTTGATCAAGGCCTGATCCACTGGGGCCCCCTCAAAGTCAAAGCCCGCGAGATCGCGGTGCAAAGGGAAGCGTGCGGATTTCATTTGGTGAGCCACTGAACGCATGTGACGTTCAACGTGCTCGGCACGAAGCAAGTGCTCCACCAGCCAGCGCGAGGTTTGCATCCCCACACCATCGCCTTGAGACTGCAATTCAGCCCATGCCTGTGCCATGCCATGCAGGCGCAAATTCTTGAGTTCAGCCAGTACATCCGTTTGCATGGTCAAACTCCCTTTGCAGCAATGGCTCTGTCGCGCAGTTGGTCATAACGTGTGGTGTCGGCCAGAGGTGCTACTTTGAGCGTGAGTCCGGTGGCCACCGGTGGTGGTCGCTGCGGGTCTTTTAGTCGGGCCAGCACATTGACAATGTGCTCCACGCTGATTTGCCCACTGGGCGCGGCGTGCTCCAGAACAAGCTCCACGGCCACGACAACCGCCTCCAATCCCGATACAGGCACCAGGGCCAACACATCGGCCATGATGCGGTCGCCTCCACTGCGACTGATCAGTGCGCGACGCAGACTGGCCAACGGCGCCGGTAGATCCATAAAGGGTGTGCCGTTGCGCAAAGCGCCAGGCTTGCGTTGCACCAGATCGATGTAGTGTTGCCAGTCGTAGGCCGTGTGACCACGGTCAAACAGTCGGCCATGACTGGCCACAAGGGCGTCTGCAGCCACCACATCCACGCGCATGGGGTACAGCCGGGTACTGACCATCTTGCCGGCCCATTCGCAAGGCACGGAATAACGGTTGCGTGCCACCGTCACCAAGCACGTGCTGCTGACCCGCGCCACCCTCTCAACGTAACCATCAAATGGTGTGGGCATGCCCATCAGGTGCTCGCGCTCCAGCATCAGCACCTCGGCAATGCTGGAGTGTTTGTGGTGAGGATGCTGTGTATCAACCCAGATCGATTTGCAGCGCTCGCCCAACCAAGCGTTTAACTCGGCGAAGCTGCCAAACTTGCGCTCACGCGCTTCGATCCAAATGCGCCGCCGACTGTCCTGCACGTTCTTCTCCACCACGCCTTTCTCCCAGCCGGAGGCCACGTTGCAAAAATCAGGCTCGAACAGGTAATGGCTGCACATGGCCTTGAATCGAGCATTGACCACTCGACCTTTGCCTTTGGTGACCTTGTCCACGGCCGTCTTCATGTTGTCGTAGATTCCGCGCCGGGCCACGCCGCCTAAGGCCGCAAACGAGCGCGTGTGCGCATCGAACAGCATTTCATGCCCTTGGCTGGGGTAGGCCACCAGCCAGAAGGCTCGGCTGGCACAAAGCTTCAGATGGGCCGCCTGCGCCTGGTAGTACACCCCACCGACCACGATCCCTTCCTCGCTCCAATCGAACTGGAAGGCCTCCCCCAACTCAAAGCTCAACGGTACGAAGGCACGCGTGACATCTTTGCCGCACTGCTCTCGCCAATCACGGATGAAGTTGGTCAGCGTGGTGTAGCCACCTCGATACCCTTGCGCCTGAAGTTGGGCAAGTAAAGCCCGCGCGGTACGCCGATGCTCCCGCGGGCGGTGTGCGTCAGCTTTGAGTGCTGAAACCAGCGTGCTCTCAAACGGTGTGAGCAACGTGTCTTTGCCCTTGCGTCGGTATTTGGGCTCAACGTCACTGTCCGCCCTGAGCCACTTCTTGACCGTGTTTCTTGACAGCCCTGTGCGCCGAGCTATCTCGCTGTGTGTCAGTCCATCGCGCATCTTCATGCGCCTGACCTTGCCTATCATGTCCATGGTGATCACCTCGTCTTGCTCCTGCTGAAAAATGCAGCAGGAGCGTGATACACCCTGGTCAATTTTGGGTTGGCACAACCCTCAAAAAATGGTCAGTTTTCGGTTGGCGTCAACAGTTGCCGTCGATGCGCATCTCAATCCGGTCTCGCAGGTTCAGTTCCGAGGCGCCCGTCGGCGCATCGAACAGGTACTGCACGTCGCCGCCGATCAGGAGCGAGGCGCTGTCGGTCAGAACTGGCAGGAACACCACCCGTCCGGTCGCGGCGGTCTGCCTTGCATCGTGCGATGTCCTGCCGGAGGCCGGTCCCGTCAGGAAGGCGCCGGCCCACCATTGCCGGTCGTTGGCGGTAATGCCGAAAGCGGAACGCGTGGCTCCGCCGATGCCGGCGGCGACTTCCACGGGCGCGGCTCGCTCCATAAAGGTGATGTTGTTGTTACTTGTCGCTCGGTCGAGCATGTAAGGCACGCTGAGAATGCCGCCCCAGATCTTGAATGGTTTGAAACCGCTATAGGTAAGGTAACCTTTGTCGAAGACCGCGCTGGTGGCGCCGCCGGACCCGCCGCCCTCAAAGACGAGGTTGTACTCCCAGTCGTCCAGGAACGTGCCGATAACGCCAAACTGCGCTCGGCGCGCGATCGCGCCGCCGACAAGGTCCTGCGGCGTCGTGGCTATGGTGTTCGGCCGGTAGTTGTAACCGCCGAAGTCGAGCTGCAGGCGGCTCGTGAGAGAGATGCAGTTTCGTCCGTCGGGGCTACAGATCGTCGGCCGGTTGCTGGAGGACACCCGGACGCTAGGTGCGTCGGCGGGCGTCGCCGTTCTGGCCGCAACCACCTGTTCGGCGGCCCCTCTGGCTTCTTCCCGCCCCTCCGCAACGTCCCCTTTCAGGGTCGCGACTTCGTTCTGCAGCTTGCTGATTTCCGCCTGCAGCGCCTCCAGCCGGGCGCTGACGGAATCCTGTGCGACAGCGGGCCCGCAGGCGAGGATCACAGCGACAGCCGCCGTCGCCGTGAGTAGATTCCGCATCGCTTCACGCAATTGCATCCTAGTCTTTCAATGGCTTTCGGATGGATTTTCCTTTGCCTTTTTCAGCCACAATGAATTCCAGCCATCGAACACCTTCAGTCTCGCTAGGATTCCAATGGGAATGAGTGGTGCCGGCCGGAACAAGCAGGCTTTCACCAGGTTGTAGGGTAATGGGTTCCTTGCCCTCCTCTTGGAAAACTGGTGTCCCGGAAATTACATAAAAAGTGACCGCCGCCGGATGAAAATGGCGACGGTTAATACCACTCGGCTCGTACATCACATCTATGACTATGAATTCCAGATTTGCTGTGCCGTCCACACCGCGTACTACGAGATCAGTAGGTGTTACACCAGATTTTTGTGGGATGTCTTTCGGATCTTGTGCTTGAGCTACAGATGTAGCAAGAATCGCCACGCAAAAGAAACCGATAAGTTTAGTTAGTAGATTCATTTTCAATCTCCATTTCGATGAGTGGATTACGCGATGGTGCTTCTTGCCGCCTAACGCTTGAATTAAGCCGCGCCACGAAGCGGCGTTGGCTTATGGTCACACCTTGCCTCGCGACGTACTGCGCAGCCCATATTGCCGGGTCTGACCGGAACTGGACGTTGCACTGACGTTAGCCCATTAAAAACTGAGTCTGAACCAGTGCGGCAGTGCATGCGCGTCCTCCGCATGAAGCGAGTTTATTGATGGAATAATAAGGGTAAATTACTTTCCGGACAAACGCTTTTAACTTACCCTATCACCAAGGAAAAATTGGGGTATAAAATGGAAGAGGTTTCATATGGTACGACGACTTCCCTCACTGAACGGACTACGCGCTTTTGAAGCAACGGGCCGGCATGGCAGTTTCACCGCCGCGGCAAGAGAGCTGAACGTCACCCAAACTGCGGTAAGCCGCTTGGTCCGTCTGCTGGAAGATCGCCTTGGTTTTCCTCTGTTTCGGCGACATGCAAACGCGCTTGAGCTGACGGCGCAAGGGCAGGCGCTGCTGTCCGGTCTAACTGATGCTTTCGATTCCATCTCCCGGATCACTGAAAGCGTTACGGCGATGCGTAGTGGCCCCGTGTTGACGGTTGGGGTCGGCCCAACCTTGGCGATCACTTGGCTGATCCCGCGACTGGCAAACTTCTATCGCAGCCATCCCGACGTCGAAGTGCGCGTGGCGACGGGTGGCGCCACGCGCCCGGTACGCGATGACTGGACCTGCACTATCCGACGCGATACCGACGCGTTGCCGGGCTACAATGCAGAGCACTTATTCCCGAGCGCCGTCGTGCCGGTCTGTACGCCTACGCTCGCATCCACGCTGCGCTCGCCTGACGACTTGCGCACCGCGACTCTCATCACCGTGTCCGGCATGCCCGATGAATGGCCACACTGGTTCGAAGCGGCGGGCTTAGGTTTCCCCCTGCACCCCGCCGGTGAGGTGTCATTCGAGAGCAACGTCATGGCGATGCAGGCAGCGCTCGACGGGGTCGGAGTCGCTATCGCTCAAATCCCTTACGTCAGCGATGCCCTGGCGGCGGGCCGCCTGGTTGCGCCATTCCCGATCGTCGCGCACACAGTCGGGGGTTGGCTTCTAGAATATCGCGCTATCCGAAAGGAAGACCCGGCACTTTTAGCTTTTCGTGCTTGGTTGCACCAGGAAGCTGATCTGGCGCGTCAAGTTGAGATCGTGCTAGGGCGTGCGAACACAAACGGAAGCGCTCGGCGATCAGCAGGCCACCCGCCGCGCGATTGACGCCGGCTTCGAGACGTGGAGCTGCATGGGGCATCCGACACTAGACGGATATGCCCTTGGTACGTCCGATTTCCCACGACACGCCACCGCCTCGCACCGTGGCGGCGATCTGCTGTCCCAGTCTCTGTTCGATCACCGGCCGCCACGGGACCAGACGGAACCCAATGCCGTCATCGAGCATCGCATAGCGCCCGCTGGCAAGTATGATGCTGCGCCGATAGATGCCGGCCACGCGCTGCCCGTCGGCCACTGAGCGATGCTCCAGCCCGGTTTCGGTGGCAATGTCCTGCGCGGCCTGCGTCAGTTCCCGATTGCGCAGCGTCGCCAGCAGGTTGCGCGCCAGGATCACCCGCTGGCCGCGCCGCTCGGCCAGTCCCTGTTTGGCCAGGAAATCTGCCCGATTCTGTAGCGCGTCCTTGACCTCGCTGCCAAAGCCAAAATCTCCAAATCTCTTGCCGCCACCGATCAACTGCTGATCCAGCCAGGTAGCCCCGATCACGTGAGCCTGCCGCTCGATGGGCAGGTGCGATTTCAACTCCACGGCCACGCCGCCCAGGCGCTGCGCGTCATACTGATGCCCGCGTGCGGGCAGATCGTCCGGCACCTTCCACAGCCCCTCGGCCACACGCTCCACGATACCGGCCCGGCGCAGGGCTTCCAGCCGACGGACATGGGCCGCAACGACTTCCTGCGGATCGCGGCCGGCCTGCGCCTGACCTTGTGCAATCGCCAGGTGATGATCGGTGCGATACAGCCCATCGCTCGCCAGCGCGGCGATGTTCCTGTCCGCCGTCCGCACCTCGGCGGAACCGTGCACTTCCACCACAGCGCCGGTCGGGTAGTTGCCGGGTGCGTCGCGGGCGTTGAGCGCGACATAGTGGGCCTTGCCATCCACGCCGTCGATGATCAGATAGCCCCGGTCGAGCAGTTCGTCGGCCAGCCCCTTGGCGGCCACCCGGCCGATGACGGTTCGGCCGTCCTCACCTGGCTCGAAGACAGCCAGCTCGCGCGGCTGGCCGCTCATGGCCCGTTGCATGGTGCGGATGATGTCGCCGCGCTCGCCCATCGCGCGCAGCGTTGGTTCCGCGTCGGCATGAACGGCCCACACACCAGGCTGGCTTTCACTCGCTAGTCCCATGCGCTGCAAGCGTTGCAGGCGGCCAACCAGCAGCAGGCGCTGGCGTTGCAGCCGGGGTTCGTTGAAGTGTTCGACATGCACCAGGCCGTCCGCCGCTTCACGCTGTAGGGTACGGTCCAACCCCGTCCACCGTTCCTGTTCCACCTCGCGCGCCATGCTGCGCTGGATCTCCAGCTCGGTGCGAGGCCCGAGCCATTCGGTGGCGAGTTCGGCGGCACGTTCGCGCATGCCGCGCGTGATGTACTCCTGCGAGATGATGAGGTCTTTGCCGGTGTCGTCCTTGCCGCGCAAGACGACATGGGTGTGCGGGTTGTCGGTGTTCCAGTGATCGACGGCAACCCAATCGAGTCTCGTGCCCAAATCGGCTTCCATGCGGGTCATCAGGTCGCGGGTGTAGCGCCGCAGGTCTTCCAGCTCGGCGGCATCTTCCGGCGAGACGATGAAGCGGAACTGGTGACGGTCCTCGCGGCCACGTTCCTCGAAGGCGGCCAGGTCGGCGTCGTCGGTGGTCGTGCTGTACGCCTGCCCCGGCTCGCCGTCGCGGCCGACGCCTTCGCGCTCGATGTCCGGCGTCGTCCATCCATCCGGCCGGAAAGCGCTCATTCTCTTTCCCTGAATGCCCGCAACGCCCGCGACAGGGACAGAAGGAACAGGCCGGTCAAACCGAGCGCCGCGATGACCCAATGCTCGCCGAGGAAAGCACCGGCGGTTGTGCCGGCCAGCACGACAGCGAGGATGGGCAGGTGGCAGGGGCAAGTCAGCACAGCCAGTCCGCCCCACAGGTAGCCGGTGATCGGTTTGTGCGTCTCGGACGGCAAGCGCTCGGGGTTGTTCATGGCAGACTCTCCGCGTGCTGTGCCGGCTCGGTCGGCAGGGTGGCCAACTGCACTTCCAGATCGGCCAACGCTTCGCGCCGACGCTCGACGAACTGACGCAGCAGGGCAAGCTGCGCGGCCGCTTCGTCGCCGTCCGCCGCATCCAGCGCCCGGCACAGCCGCGCCAGCGCGTCGAGGCCGATGCCCGCCTCGAAGGCCGCCCGCACGAAGCACAGCCGTTGCAAGGCGGCGTCATCGAACAAGCCGTAGCCGCCTGGTGTGCACGCCACCGGGCGCAGCAATCCGCGCAGCAGGTAGTCGCGCACGATATGCACGCTCACCCCGGCATCAAGAGCCAGCCGGGACACCGTGTAGGCGTTCATTGAACACCTCCTTTTTCTCACCCGGCGCAGCAGGAAAGCTGCTTCACATCCTTGTTGAAGGTCTGCGCCGCGAGCTTCAACCCCTCGACCATCGTCAGGTAGGGGAACAACTGGTCGGCCAGTTCCTGCACCGTCATGCGGTTGCGAATGGCCAGAGCCGCCGTCTGGATCAGTTCACCCGCTTCCGGCGCGACCGCCTGTACGCCGATCAGCCGATGGCTGCCTTCCTCGATAACCAACTTGATGAAGCCGCGTGTGTCGAAGTTGGCGAGCGCACGCGGCACGTTGTCCAAGGTCAAGGTGCGGCTGTCGGTCTCGATCCCGTCGTGGTGGGCTTCCGCCTCGCTGTAGCCCACGGTCGCCACTTGCGGATCGGTGAACACCACGGCCGGCATTGCGGTCAGGTCGAGCGCCGCATCGCCGCCGGTCATGTTGATCGCGGCACGGGTGCCGGCCGCTGCCGCCACATAGACGAACTGCGGCTGGTCGGTGCAGTCGCCGGCCGCGTAGATGTTCGGGTTGCTCGTGCGCATGCCTTGGTCGATGACGATGGCACCTTGCGCATTGACAGTGACCCCCGCTGCGTCCAGCGCGAGGCTGCGCGTGTTCGGTGTCCGACCGGTGGCAACCAGCAGTTTGTCGGCGCGCAATTCACCGTGCGTGGTGGTCAGCACGAATTCACCGTCCATATGGGCGACCTGGCTGGCTTGCGTGTGCTCCAGCACCTCGATGCCCTCGGCACGGAAAGCGGCTGTCACCGCCTCGCCGATGGCCGGGTCTTCACGGAAGAACAAGGTATTGCGCGCCAGGACCGTGACCTTGCTGCCCAGCCGGGCAAAGGCTTGCGCCAGCTCCAGCGCCACCACCGACGAGCCGATTACGGCAAGGCGTTCGGGAATGGTGTCGCTCGCCAGGGCCTCGGTGGAAGTCCAGTAGGGTGACTCTTTCAACCCCGGAATCGGCGGGACCGCCGGGCTGGCACCCGTGGCGACCAGGCAGCGGTCGAACATCACGACGCGCTCGCCACCCTCGTTCAAACGGACGGTAAGGCTCTGGTCGTCCTTGAAGCGCGCCTCACCGTGCACAACGGTGATGGCCGGATTACCGCCCAGGATGCCTTCGTACTTGGCGTGCCGCAGTTCGTCGACGCGGGCCTGCTGCTGGGCCAGCAGCTTACTGCGGTCAATCGTAGGCACAGTTGCCGCAATACCGCCATCGAACGGGCTTTCCCGGCGCAGATGGGCGATGTGGGCGGCGCGGATCATGATCTTGGACGGCACACAGCCGACATTGACGCAGGTGCCGCCGATGGTGCCGCGCTCGATCAGCGTGACCTGCGCGCCTTGCTCGACGGCCTTCAGCGCCGCCGCCATCGCGGCTCCACCGCTGCCAATGACCGCTACCTGCACCGGGGGCTCGTTGCCACTGTGCTTTTCGGCGGCGGCCATCCATCCCCGCACCTTGTCGAGCAGTCCGACGCGGTTGTCCGCCAGTGGCGCATCGGCTAGCGTTGCCTTGTAGCCCAGTCCGGCCACGGCGGCAGTCAGCGCGTCCGGCGATGTGCCCGGCACGATGGCGAGTTGCGCTGTGCCCTTCGGATAGGACACCAGCGCCGACTGCACGCCTGGCACTTTTTCCAGCGCTTCCTTGACGTGCGCCGCGCACGAGTCGCAAGTCATGCCGGTGATTTTTAGATGGGTCATGCAACAGATCCTTTATCGTTTGTGGCGCCAGACAATGACGTCCGTTGTGCTGCGGTGCCGTTTTCAGTGACTCACTGCTTGACGCTGGACGGATAGCCCGCGTCTGCGGTTGCCTTGGTCAGCTTCTGCACGCTGGTCTTGGCATCGTCGAAGGTGACGACCGCTTGGCGTGTCTCGAAAGTCACGTCAACTTTGCTGACGCCTTCGACCTTGGAAATCGCCTTCTTGACAGTGATCGGGCAGGCGGAGCAGGTCATGCCCGGTACGGACAGCGTGACGGTCTGGGTGGCGGCCCAGACGGGGGCAACAACGGCGGCGAGGGCGAGGGAGGCAAACAGTTTCTTCATGGTGAACTCCGATCAGTAGAAAAATGGCATGACGTAGGGAAATCCGAGCGCGACCAGAACCAGCGCGGCCACGATCCAGAAAATGAGCTTGTAAGTAGCTCGCACTTGGGGAATCGCGCAGACCTCACCCGGTTTGCAGGCCGCTGCCTGCCGGTAGATGCGCCGCCAGGCGAAGAACAACGCCACCAGCGCCACGCCGATAAAGATGGGGCGATAGGGTTCCAACACCGCCAAGTTGCCGATCCAAGCGCCGCTGAACCCCAAGGCGATCAGAACCAACGGCCCGAGGCAGCAAGCCGAGGCGAGGATGGCGGCAAGCCCTCCAGTGAAGAGCGCGCCGCGCCCGGTTTTTGGTTCAGACATGCGCTTGTCCTTTCGAATTGAAATTGGATAGCGTAACCTTACTTCCGTACTCATGTACGGAGTCAAGCGATATGGAAAACAATTTGGAGAACCTGACCATTGGCGTTTTCGCCAAGGCGGCCGGGGTCAATGTGGAGACCATCCGTTTCTATCAGCGCAAGGGCTTGTTGCTGGAGCCTGACAAGCCCTATGGCAGCATCCGCCGCTATGGCGAGGCGGATGTAACGCGGGTGCGCTTCGTGAAATCAGCCCAGCGGCTGGGCTTCAGCCTGGATGAGATCGCCGAGCTGCTGCGGCTGGAGGATGGCACCCATTGCGAGGAAGCCAGCAGTCTGGCCGAGCACAAGCTCAAGGACGTGCGCGAGAAAATGGCTGACCTGGCGCGCATGGAGGCCGTGCTGTCTGAGTTGGTGTGCGCCTGCCATGCGCGAAGGGGGAACGTTTCCTGCCCGCTGATCGCGTCACTACAGGGTGGAGCAAGCTTGGCAGGTTCGGCTATGCCTTAGCGTGCTTTATTTTCCGTTTTCTGAGACGACCCCATGTTGGCCACCAGTGTCAGTTTAGGAAGTTGCCGACCCAGACGCAGCTCCTGCAGTATGAGCGGTCAGGGGCCAAGCACAGAAACCAGAAGCAGATCCGGACCTACCTGGGTATTAGGCCCTTGGCGAGCAACGACAACACGTGGCTTTATGACGTTGCACTGGGTGCGGCTGAAACCAAGGAAATGCTCGCCGACATTGTGAACGTCATGCTCGAAGAGTTGGTGCGCCATCGCTTTGAGTTGCCGGGTTTTACGGTGCTGAAACGCACCGCGCGACGAGCCCGCAACGAGGTGAACGAGTACTGCTTTAGCGCGATCACTTCTCAGCTGACGGGTGAGGCGAAGCAGAAAATTGATGAGCTTCTCTCGCCCAGCGGCCAGATCTACAGCGCTTGGCACATTCTCAAACGCGAACCGAAACGCCCCGGCAACAAGGAGGTGCGCAGTTATCTCCAGCACGTGCATTGGCTACAGGGGCTTGGGCAAGAGATGCCCACAGTCAAGCTACCGATTGTCAAACACCGGCAACTGGCACTGGAAGCCCGGGCACTGAATGCCGCAGAGATGGCCGAACTGAAACATAATAAACGCTATGCCTTAGCTGTGATCCTGATCCACAGCCAGCACAGCAAGGCGCTCGATGATGTGGCCGAGCTGCATATCCGTATGGTCAGAGCCATGGAAAGCCATGCCCAAACGGCGTTACAGCAGTATCTTCTGGATCATCAAAAACACGTTGATCGACTGATCGAGACGTTCAAGGATGTGCTGACGGCCTACGAGCAAGATACGTCCCAGCAGCGACGACTGGCGTCCATTGAAGAGGTTATCGGCGAGAACAGCAGCGCGCTGATTGATCGCTGCAACGAACATATGGCCTATGCCGGCAATAACTACTATCCCTTTATGCTCGCACCTTATCGCCAAAAGCGTGCACTGTTGTTCAATTGCCTTACCATCCTCGATCTCAAGTCCACCTCTAACGACACTACCTCGAATGCATTGCTCACGCTCTTTCGCTCCCTTCAGACGAGCCGTACAGAGTACATCAAGATTGCGGCTGCCAACGACACCATGGGCGAACCCTTCGACGCCGACTGGATGCCGGAGAAGTGGCGAAAGTTGGTGCTCGTCAAGTCCGAACACTCAGGTGACCACGATCTACTGCATCGTAAGTATCTGGAGTTGTGGATACTGATTCATGTCAAACAGGAGCTGGCATCGGGCGATCTTCACATACCCCACAGTGCTCAATTTGATGATTATCGGGAGCAACTGATTGATGATGAGACACTGGATGCGGAGCTCGAAGAGTACGGCCAGCAGGTGGAATTGCCACTGAGTGAGCCAAAGGCGTTCTGCGTCCATCTGAAAGAGTTGCTTACGGAGGCCTCCCGGCGGGTCGATGAACGGTTTCCGCAAAACCTGCATGCGGACATCCAAAATGGGAGGTTGGTGTTACGCCGGCTCAAGGCTGAACCTCTCACGCACGAATTGAAGAGGCTCGACGAGCTGATCACGCAGACACTGCCGCAGGCCAGTATCATCGACGTATTAACCGATACCGAAAAATGGCTCGAGTTGCATGGCAATTTCGCGCCCTTGTCGGGTAATGAATCCCGCCTGGACGAAGGCCAAAAGCGATTCATCACAACCTTGTTTTGCTATGGCTGCAACCTGGGGCCGACACAGACAGCCCGATCCATCAAAGGCATCAGCCCGCGGCAAGTAGCCTGGCTCAACCTCAAACACGCCACTGAGGAACGACTAGATAAAGCCATCGTCCAGGTGGTGAACGCCTACAATAAGTTCGACTTGCCCAAATACTGGGGGACCGGCCGCCACGTTTCGGCAGACGGCACCAAGTGGGATCTTTATGAGCAAAACCTGCTCTCTGAATACCACATTCGCTATGGGGGCTATGGCGGCATTGGTTACTACCATGTCTCGGATACTTACATTGCGCTCTTTAGCCACTTCATCCCCTGTGGTGTGTATGAAGCCGTCTACATCCTCGACGGTCTGATGAGCAACAAATCCGATATTCAACCCGACACACTGCATGGTGACACTCAGGCGCAGAGCTATCCCGTGTTCGGGCTGGCCTATCTGTTGGGCATCAATCTGATGCCGCGCATCCGCAACATCCATGACCTGACGCTGTATCGGCCCGATAAGCGATACCGTTACCGAAATATCGATTCACTGTTTACAGGCCATGTGAATTTTAAGTTGATTGAGACCCATTTGCGCGACATGCTCCGGGTCGCGGTTTCTGTCAAGAAAGGCCAGATTACCGCCTCCACGATCCTTCGCCGTCTCGGCACTTACAGTCGCAAGAACAAGTTATATTTCGCTTTTCGAGAGCTCGGGAAAGTGGTTCGAACAATGTTCTTACTGCGGTACATGGATGAAGTTGAACTGCGCAAGACGATCCAATCAGCCACTAACAAGAGTGAAGAATTTAACAACTTTACCAAGTGGTTGTTTTTCGGTGGGCAGGGCATTATTGCAGAGAATATCAGGCACGAGCAGCGCAAGGTCGTCAAATACAATCAGCTGGTGGCCAATATGGTCATACTGCACAACGTCGAGCAGATGACGCAGGCATTGAAAACATTCGCCGGCGACGGACAGGACCTCACCAGAGAACTCCTGGGCGGGCTATCGCCGTATCGCACGGCTCATATCAACCGCTTTGGCGACTACACCCTGGATTTGAAACGGGAGGTCCCGCCCTTGAATTTCAAAGCGAAGATTATCAGTTAGCGTCAGAGTGAGAGGCGTGTCCGGGACTCTGGCGAAATCCTCATAAACAGAAAAATAAAACCTATTATCAGGTATTTAGATCATTTTTGGCGGATTTTTCCAGGATCCCGTCGGACCCTCAATCTGGCGTGTTTCTTCGGCTATCACGTGCTGTGGCCAAAGGGCTTCAGCGGCAACCTCGACTGGCCTTCAGCGTTGATCGCGATTGCCGCCGCGGTTGCCCTGTTTCGCTTCAAGCGAGGCGTCATCCAGGTGTTGATGACCTGTGCGCTTGTCGGTTTGGCAGTGCATCTACTGCGCTAGACCGCACGAGTTGATTAACAATCTCTGGCGGGCACTGGGCGCGCCAGATCACCCAGCCTACCGAGCTAGGCAGGAGGTGTTCCATGAGGTGGATTACCCGTGAACGGCCCAAGATCGACCGCATCGCCTGTCCCTGGTTGATCACTCGCTTTATCGATCCGCAGCCCGAGTTTTTATACGTACCCAGCGCCGATGTGCTGCGGTTAGCGGTGGAGAAAGACGCTGCGCCCTACGACATTCCCGGCGTAGAACTGACACACGAGGGCGAATTGTGCAGCTTCGATGCGTTTCTGAAAAAGTACCAACTCAGTGATCCAGCCTTGCAGCACTTGGCCAAGATCGTCCGTGGCGCTGATACCGCTCGCCTGGATCTGACTCCGCAATCGGCTGGGTTGTATGCCATCTCACTGGGACTGTCGCAGCAATATTCAGATGATCATGAAATGCTGGCACACGGTCTGATCCTGTACGACGCACTCTATGCATGGTGCAAGGAATGCCAAGGTGAATCGCATAACTGGCCTCCACAAATGTGAGAAAGTCAGCTTGCATCAAAGCCCAGCCTCAAGCTGGGCTTTTGCCGTTTAGTGGCAGTGATAGTCGTTCGTTTTATGGTTGCGATGGCAACCTTTTGCATCAGTACCGCCGCTGTGCGCGAAGGCCACCACGGAGGTAATGGAAAGTAAAGCGGCGATCAAAAGGGCAGACAGTTTCATCAGGGCTTACTCCATGCTCATGTTTTTACATCCGTGAGATCTCTCACGCGCCACAGAGTATGGCTAATTGCCTTCATCAGGCAAGCGACTTCCTCGCTCTCTACTGACATTCGATGAAAGACTGAGCGCCTATTTCTTGAGCTGCCACAGCCTCTGGTTTAGGATGGCGCTACATCCCCCTAGGGGGGATACAAAATCATCTACAAATAAAATGTTCGTCGCTCTCTTTCTACGAGAAATGCTCGACAACCTGATGGTTACACACCTCTCCATGTGAGATTTCTCATGTTGAAAATTCTAGCCAACCGAACCTACCGTCACCTCTTCCTGGCCCAAGTAATTGCGCTCGTAGGAACAGGTCTTGCCACTGTCGCGCTGGGCCTACTGGCGTTCGATCTTGCAGGCGCCCAAGCGGGTGCCGTCCTCGGTACAGCGTTGGCGATTAAAATGACGGCCTACATCGGCGTTGCGTCGATTGCAGCGGCTTTTGCAGAACGTCTACCCCGCCGGGCAATGCTGGTTTCGCTGGATCTAGTGCGAGCCTTGGTCGCACTGGCTCTGCCGTTCGTGACGGAGGCCTGGCAAATCTACGTGCTGATTTTCGTCCTTCAGTCGGCCTCGGCGGCGTTCACCCCGACGTTCCAGGCGACCATTCCGGACATCCTGCCGGATGAAGACGACTACACCCGCGCCTTGTCACTATCGCGCCTGGCCTACGATCTTGAAAGTGTCGCCAGCCCAATGCTCGCCGCCGCGTTGCTGACGGTGATCAGCTTCCATAACCTGTTCGCCGGTACGGTCATCGGTTTCCTCGCCTCAGCAGCCTTGGTCGGCACAGTGTTGCTGCCAAAGGCGAAGCAGACGCCTCGACGTAGCATCTACGAACGAACCACTCGTGGCATGCGCATATTCCTAGCGACGCCCCGCCTGCGAGGGCTGCTGGCTCTCAACCTGACGGTAGCGGCCGCCAGTGCCATGGTAATCGTCAATACGGTGGTGTTGGTGCAGTCGCGCTTCGCTCTGCCGCAGAGTTCTACGGCATTGGCGCTAGCCGCGTTTGGTGGTGGCTCCATGATCGCTGCTTTGGTCTTGCCTCGGCTGCTGAAAGACATCAAAGACCGAACGGCCATGCTGTTTGGCGGAGGAATCTTGGTAGTGGGTTTGGCCATTGGCATCAACCTGACCACCTACAATTTCCTGTTGCCGCTGTGGATGTTGCTCGGCGTTGGCTATTCCCTGGCGCAGACACCAAGCGGTCGGCTCCTCCGTCGCTCGGCACATACCGAAGATCGCCCAGCGTTGTTCGCCTCCCAATTTGCGCTATCCCATGCCTGCTGGTTGATTACCTATCCCTTGGCCGGATGGCTGGGTGCCAATATCAGCCTCACGGCGTCATTTTTGGGGCTCGCTGTCGTGGCAGGTGGCGCACTGGTGGTCAGTATCGTGATCTGGCGTCCGGCGCATGACCAAGAGTCGATCAAACACACCCATGAGAACCTGCCGGACGATCACACTCACCTCGACGGGCAGGATGGTATGGATCACGAACACCCGTACGTGATCGATGATCAGCATCGCCGATGGCCAGATAGACGACCGTAAGTCCCTAAGATTTGCTTAGGCTGGTTGGTCAGTTTTCAGACCAGAAACCGTAGCGCTTGCAGTGCGGCAAGGTGGCCTGGATAGAACCAGTAGCCCCATTGCCGCACTGGTCAGATTTTGAAAGTGATCGACTGCGGTAAAAGCCAGAGTCCAATCAGGGGAGCAGCGAACGCAGTGCTCAAGGCCAGCAACGAATAGACCTCCAAGTCCAACGCCCTGGTCACGATACTGCTGCGGGTGTTGCTCAACAGGCAGAGAGCCGCTGGTAGCAAACCAAGAACACCGGGGCTCTTGATCGCTAACAAGACCGCCGCTGGAACGAGTGCACCGTAGAGGCCATACATCAGCGGATCATCTAGCACGTAGGCAACGACGGCGGCAATCAACGCCATAGAGCCACTCAACAAGGTGCGATGTTGCCATCCCCAGGCAATCACCAACCCCAATGCCAGGGTCAGCAGCACGTTAAATGATCCCGAGGTGCTGATATAGCGGTAAGGTACTTCGGAAATGGCGGTTAACAACAGCATCAACGCGAGGTAGCGACCGTTCGCGGCAGTCAGTAATTCGCCCGACGTCGAGCGCGCCACGTTGGCCGCAATGGCAACGCAGAACAACGGAAAAGACAGCCGTCCGGGAATGAACAGATAGCTCATCTCCGGCCACACCAACCGCAAGTGGTCGATGACCATGGTCAGCATCGCCAGCCACTTGATCAGATCCAGGCTGCGGCTTCGACTCTTGAGCAAGGAATGCTGGGTTGTCATGCCAAGGCATGAGCCTCGCCTCGTTGTAGCAGTTCAGCGAAGTTGGGCATGTCAGACCTAGAGGTACTTGGTGATTTGCTTGAAGGCTTCCAGTGGCGCGCGCTCGCCATTGTTCAACGCCGAGACGGTGTCCTCCAGGCAGTGATCGATGTGATCCTGAATGAGCGTGCGCTTGGCTTGGCACACCGCTTTTTCAACAGCATGCAACTGCTGGGCGATGTCTACGCACTGACGCCCCTCTTCAATCATGCTGATGATACCGCGTAAATGGCCGTCCGCCCGCTTGAGGCGCTTGATGATTGCCTCATGACTTTGGTGGGTATGGGGATGGTTGTGTTCGTGTTCGTGCTCACTCATGGCTTGAGCCTCGGGCCTCAATGAATTACGCTGGCATCCTATCCCCCCTAGGAGGATATGGTCAAACGCTTCACAGCCCTACAAAACGAGTTGAAACCCGAACGCTATGTTCAGCAGAACACTGACAACCACGGTGGTAATCGCGCTTGTTCTCGCCATGTTTGTGGCCTGGGCCGGGCATACCTATACCTTGTCAGTGACATCGAAACAGCCAGCCTGGGAGATTGCGCAAGATGCCCATCACTCCCATGAACAGCAAGCCGAGATGTCGTGTGTGAGGTGCTCGGATCACTATCACTCCCCGTTGACCCCTGATCATCAGCACGAAACGCCACAGCTTACGTCCGCGTTGAGCTTGGCTGCGCAGCCGAAGCTCTCTTTGCGAGTCGATGCGCCACGCTATTCCGTTCCTCGTCCGCCGATTTTCCTGATCGAGCGGCCACCCCGTCCTTCGTTCGCATCCTGACCATGGCCGCCCTGCGGCCTTTGATCCCTGCAACGTAGGATTGATCTATGCATTCGCACTCGATGAGCGGCGTTGACGCACTTACTGCGCCTTCGCGTCGCCTGCTACTGCTGCTGTTTTTATTTGTCGCATCACTTTTCCTCGCAATGCCCGAGGCGATGGCTCATGCCGTCGCTGAAGGCGACAAGGGGTTCATCCAGGAAAGCTCCGGTGTCATGTTGCTGCCCTTCATCTATATGGGCGCCAAGCACATGATGACGGGCTACGACCACCTGCTGTTTCTGTTCGGGGTAATCTTCTTCCTCTATCGCCTGAAAGATGTGAGGCTCTACGTCACGCTGTTCGCCGTAGGCCACTCGGTCACGCTGCTGCTGGGCGTGCTGACCGAGGTCAGCATCAGCTCTTACATCATCGACGCCATCATCGGTTTCTCGGTGGTGTACAAGGCGCTCGACAACCTGGGCGCGTTCCAGCGCTGGTTCGGTTTCCAACCCAACACCAAGGTGGCCACCCTGATCTTCGGCCTGCTCCATGGCTTCGGTCTGGCCAACAAGATCCAGGAGTACGAAATTTCGCCTGATGGCCTGATTCCGAACCTGATCGCCTTCAACGTCGGCGTCGAGATCGGCCAATTGCTGGCCCTCAGCGCGATTCTCATTCTGATGGGGTATTGGCGGCGCACCGGAAGTTTCTGGCGCCATGCCTACACCGCTAACGTCGCCATGATGAGTGCCGGTTTCCTGCTGATGGGTTACCAGATCACCGGCTTGTTTGTCTCCGCGTAAGGAATTCTGACCATGTTCAATACTCCGCTTCCAACTGTTAATGAATTGCCCAGCACTCGCGAACTGGTGCGCTCGACTGTCATTGCCCTACTGACTGCGGTCGGCCTGCTGGTGACAGTGGTCATGCCTTCGGAATATGCCGTTGATCCTACGGGTGTGGGCCACGCACTGGGCCTGACCCAAATGGGCGAATTGAAGATCAGCCTTGCTCAAGAGGCGTTGGCGGATGCAGCGCCACCACAAGCAGTAGGTCCAGCTCCAGCTCCAGCTCCAGCTCCAGCTCCGCAGATTGCGCAAATCCAACCTGCTGCGTTACCTGCGACCGAACCAGCGGCGGCACCCGCCCCAGCTATGAAGTCGAATCAAATGACCGTCACGCTCAAACCTGGTGAAGGGACAGAGATCAAACTGGAAGTGCTGAAGAACAAGACTGTCAGCTATGAATGGACAGCGGCTGGTGGGCCTGTGAACTACGACACCCACGGCGAGCCCTACAACGGTGAAAAGGGTTACTTCCACAGCTACAACAAGGGCAAGCAGGTCAAAAGTGATAAAGGTGAATTGACTGCCATTTTTGACGGCACCCACGGTTGGTTTTGGCGTAATCGCAGCAACAACAACGTGACCATCTCACTGAATACGACCGGCGATTACTTGAGCGTCAAACAGTAATCCGAAGTGGCGATGGCTGTTCTACTGCCGAAAATTCGGCGCTCAGCCTGACCATAGACCATTTATTTCACCCATTTATTGAAGAGTCCTCCCATGAAAACCCCAACCACTCTGATTCGCTCGATGCTCTTGATCTGCTTCCTAGGCCTCATGACGGCATGCGGCGGTGGTGAAAAAGGCGCAACCTCTGAGAGCGCTGAGCACGGACATTCGCACGAGTAACACCCTGAAAACAAACGAGGCCGCAAATGCGGCCTCGTTTTCTACACTTACTCTTTACACAAGAACACTTTCGTCACTCGACGCTCTTCGACTTCGACCACGGTCATGCTCCACTCCTGCCAATTGAGTTTGTCTCCAATGACCGGCAAACGATCCAGCAAGCTCATGACCAACCCCGCGAGCGTCTGATAGTCATCGGTCGCTTTCGCTTGGAAACCGATGTGTTCGTGAACCTGGCTGAGATTCAGCGCACCACTGACGAGGAACCCTCCATCCTCAGCAACGATATTCGGGCCATCAATTTCGCTGGCATCCGGCAGTTCACCAGCAATGGATTCGAGGATATCGGTCATGGTGAGAAGACCAATGAAGTCACCGAACTCGTTCACCACGAAAGCGATGTGAGTCGACTCTTTACGCATCTGCTCCAGCGCGTTGAGGATAGTGAAGCTGTCCAGCAAGTTAATTGCCTTACGCACCATGGTTTCCAGGTTTGGCTGGTTACCTGCCAACAGCTCTTTCAGCAGTTCCTTCTTGTGGACGAACCCCAATGGCTCATCAACTCGTCCCTCCCGGATTAACGGCAATCTGGAGTATGACGAGTGCATCAGCGTTGTGCGGATTTCTTCTGGAGAATCGGCCAAATCAATGTGGTCGATTTCTGCACGAGGGGTCATAACACCGCGTATAGGGCGTTCCGCCAACTGAAGCACTCCACTAATCATGACACGTTCCCGTCGGTGGAAAACCTGTTCGGCTTCATCACCTGACAGCATGTCAGCAATTTCTTCACCGACCTCATCGGCCCCCAACTTGTGGCCACCCAGCAAACGCATCACGGCATGCGCGGTACGCTCACGCATAGGGCGACGACCTTGCAAGCTTTTCTTGCGACGCGAACGAGCCACCTGATTGAACAGTTCGATCAATATCGAGAAACCAATCGCGGCGTAGAGATAGCCTTTCGGAATGTGGAAGCCCAGGCCCTCAGCCGTGAGGCTGAAGCCAATCATCATCAAAAAGCCCAAACAGAGCATGATGACGGTTGGGTGCCCGTTGACAAAGTTGGTCAGTGGCTTACTGGCGATAATCATCAGGCCAATCGAGATCACCACCGCAATCATCATGACGGATAAATGTTCCACCATGCCCACAGCGGTGATCACCGCGTCCAGCGAGAAGACCGCATCCAGTACCACAATTTGCGCCACGATAGGCCAGAACATCGCATAGGCTGCATTACCTGAGCGCTCGGTCACATGCCCTTCAAGTCGCTCATGCAATTCCATCGTTGCCTTGAACAACAGGAACACACCACCGAACAACATGATCAAGTCACGGCCCGAGAACGTCTTGTCGAAGACCTCGAACAACGGCTCGGTCAGGGTCACCATCCAGGAGATGCTGGCCAGCAAGCCAAGGCGCATCAACAACGCAAGGGAGAGGCCAATGACACGAGCACGATCTCGCTGCTCGGGCGGTAGCTTGTCTGCCAGGATGGCAATAAACACAAGGTTATCGATGCCAAGCACTAGCTCCAGCACGATCAGGGTCAGCAGGCCAAGCCATGCCGTGGGATCAGCAATCCATTCCATAGGGACTATTCAATCTCTCAAAGAGTTAGGGTGAATGAACGATTTGCACAAACAACCGTATCCCTGCTCGAGAGAGGGGAATGTGTGTTGAGGGCAAAAGTAGCAGGAGAGAAAGACTTCTCGGAGCGTATGCAAGGAGGCGAAGCTTTGGAGGTGACACCATTCGTCTTGGGAAAGGTAAGCGTTGAGAATCCCAGAGACGGAATGTCGAGGCTCATCGGCGGTAAAAAACGCGACCGACGCTTAATAAAAAAGTATGAATTGATACGGGATTTGGGGTGAAAAATGCTACTGGGAGGCTCCAGAAGGGTGTTCATATAGACCTGAAAAAAATTGGGGATGAAATCCTACAATGTTTCGGAGGGGCTCATGTGAGGTAATTATTACAATATCTGACAGAGGGATGACTTTGCCGAACGTATACATATCTACTAGCTTTATCTACGAGCTTCGACAGCCGTGAGGTCTCTCTGCTTCGGCATCGCAGCCGGCAGCAGCCATAAGCCCATTTGTACGCGACACCTTTAGGGAAGAGACAGTGCTTGGCATGTGCCTCTTGGATTTACTCCTAATAATGATCCACTGCCCACCGGCAAGGAGCTGCTATGCGCGCCACGGCGTTTTCAGTCGGTGAACCTGCTCCTTGGTTCTACTGCCGCACTCAACTACGAGAGCGCTTTTGTTTCGACACTGTGGCGGGTCGGTACATAGTGATTTCTTTCTTAGGCTCTGCAGCAGATCCTACATCCATTAAAATTTTGGAAGGTATTCGGGCTCATCGCCAGCGGTTCGATGATGATCAAGTCTGCTTCTTTGGTGTTTCCATAGATCCCGATGATGAAAAGCTGGAGCGGGTAAAAGATTCGATACCTGGCATGCGCTTCATCTGGGATTTTGACCGGTCAGTTAGTGAGCTCTACGGTACATTGCAGCCAGACGGCAGCATCAGGCTTATGACCTATGTGCTGGATCCAGCACTACGCGTCCTGGCCATCGTTCCGATAGAGACGCCAATTGATAACCACGTGCCCTCGCTAATGCGCTTTCTGGATAGATTGCCCGCTCTGGCCCCCACACATGTGGCCACTCCACACGCCCCCGTCCTAGTGATTCCCCGTGTATTTGAGCCCGCGCTGTGTAAAGCGCTAATAAGTTACTACGACCAACATGGCGGGGACGAGTCCGGGTTTATGGTGGATAGATCGGGTAAGACCGTCCACGTCACCGACCATAGCCACAAACAACGTCGCGACTGCATGATTGAGGACGAGGCTCTATCCAAAGCATGCGAGCTGCGCATAACCAACCGCCTGCTTCCAGAGCTACATAAAGCGTTCCAGTTCAATGCCACGCGGATGGAGCGCTACCTGGTGGCCTGCTACAACAGCGAGGAAGGTGGGTATTTCCGGCCCCATCGGGATAACACCACCAAAGGTACTGCGCACCGCCGTTTTGCCGTTTCCTTGTTTCTTAATTCGGGAGAGTACGAAGGCGGTTTTCTGCATTTTCCAGAGTTTGGGAAAGCTCTGTACAGCGCCCCAACTGGAGGGGCTGTGGTATTTTCGTGTTCGCTTTTGCACGAAGCCACTCCTGTAACCCAAGGTTGCCGCTATATGTTCCTACCGTTTCTATACGATGAAGCTGCTCGCCTCATTCGAGACGAGAATCTCCCATTTCTTGAAAACTGACTCGTACTCAACACAATTCAGCTGTCGCTACAGACGGCCTTGAATGCTAGCTCGTTATCAGTGCATTACCACAACCCTGTGTACTCAAGGTCACTGCATCAACGTCATGCGGATAGTTTGCCCTTCAACCTGCTTCTCCGTAAGCGGCCAGCGAACACACCTTCAGAAATCCGAAATTAAGGGCGATGGTGTCCGCCTCTTTTTAAGCGGACGCGATTACCCTTATTGAATCGGGATTTCCATGCGCCAACGAAGCTCTTATCCGAAACCATTCAAAGCCCAGGTCGTGCAAGAATGCCTGCAACCCGGAGCCTCAGTTTCCAGTGTCGCCATCAGCCATGGCATCAACGCCAACGTCATCCGCAAGTGGCTGCCGATCTACCGTGAGAAACCCGTCGCACCACTTCCGGCGTTTGTACCGCTGCAACCTATGCCTAAACGGCACGCTGATGATGCGGCGGTGATCACACTGCCGCTGGGCGACAAATCCATCACGGTCAAATGGCCCAGCTCCGACCCGGACGGCTGCGCACGCTTCATTCGCAGCCTCTCGCAATGATCCGCATCGATGCCATTTGGCTCGCCACCGAACCTATGGACATGCGCGCTGGCACCGAAACTGCGCTGGCCCGCGTTGTGACAGTGTTCGGTGCGGCGAAGCCGCACTGCGCCTATCTGTTCGCCAACCGCCGAGCCAACCGGATGAAGGTGTTGGTGCATGACGGCGTGGGCATCTGGCTTGCCGCAAGACGTTTGAACCAAGGGAAGTTTCACTGGCCTGGTACTCATCGCGGCTTGGAAGTTGAACTTGACGCCGAACAACTGCAAGCGCTGGTGCTCGGCTTGCCGTGGCAACGGGTCGGCGCTAACGGCGTCATTACAGTGATTTAGTCCTGCGTTTGAGCTGTGGCGGATGAGTTGCTTTGGTAAAATCCAGGGCATGACTTCCTCGCCCAATCTCGACCAAATGACACCCGACCAACTGCGCGCGCTCGCTGCGCAGTTGCTGTCGAAGGTCGACACCATGAGCCGAAAAATCCATCGTGACGAGACGATCATCGAACAACTCTCTCACGAAATCGCCATCCTCAAACGCCACAAGTTTGCCAAGCGCAGCGAGCAGATAAGCCCGGCACAAGGCAGTTTGCTGGATGACCTGCTCAACACCGACCTTGAGGCCATTGAGGCAGAACTGAACGCGCTTCGTCCCGCCCCGACGCCGGACGAAACCCGCCAAAAGCCCAAACGCGCGCCACTGCCGCCGCTGTTTCCTCGCACCGTCATTCGTCACGAGCCAGAGAACACCCGGTGCGCTTGCGGCTGCCAGCTTCAGCGCATAGGCGAAGACATCAGCGAAAAGCTGGACTACACACCGGGCGTGTTCACCGTTGAGCAGCATATACGTGGGAAGTGGGCCTGCCGCCAGTGCGAAACGCTGATCCAGGCACCGGTGCCAGCCCAAGTCATCGACAAGGGCATCCCTACTGCCGGGCTGCTAGCTCATGTGATGGTCGCCAAGTTTGCCGACCATCTGCCGCTGTACCGGCAAGAAAAAATCTTTGCACGAGCAGGCTTGGCCATCCCGCGATCAACACTGGCTCAGTGGGTAGGACAAACCGGCGTGCAACTCCAGCCGTTGGTGGATGCACTGCGCGAAGCGGTACTAGCCCAGCGAGTCGTACATGCCGATGAAACTCCCGTACAGATGTTGGCGCCGGGCGAGAAGAAAACGCACCGCGCCTATGTCTGGGCTTACTGCACAACGCCGTTCTCGGCACTGAAAGCTGTGGTCTACGACTTCAGCTCAAGTCGCGCTGGCGAGCATGCGCGTAACTTCCTTGGCACGTGGAGCGGCAAGCTGGTTTGCGATGACTTCGCGGGTTATGTTGCGGCCTGAGTTATGTGATCCCGACCGGGCGAATAGGCAGTTTCTCTATTGTCGATAGGCGATTGACGCAACATAACTTGCAGCGCCTTGGTAGACCTTCATCCCTGGAGTGTCTGCCATGTTCGAGAATATCTATTCTTCAAACGCTGCCTGTAAACGCCATCGTGCGGGGTCGCTGGCCGCTGAACGCGAGCGATATCTACAGCACTGTGCTGAGCAGGGCTGTACGCATGCCTCCCTTTACTTAAAGGCGTGCTGCTTGCTTTGGATCGCCGAGCGGGTGCAGCCAAGCGACCTCAATGCAATCAATTCGTCACGGCTGCGCCAGATCATTCACGAAGGGCCATTGCCGGCCAATTCTCCTGCAACTGCTACGACGTTGATAAACACCGCAAGACCTTGGTTTAAGTTCCTAGGCTGGTGGCAAGAGCCAACGGCGGAGCCAATTCCATTCGAGGAGAATCTTGAGCTTTTCGTCTCGTGGATGCGGGATGAACGCGGCTTGACACCATGTACCATCAGTCAATGGCGCAGTCGAACAGCAACCTTTTTGCGCTGGTGCTTCAACACAGGCCGCAGATTTTCGACGCTTAGCCCCGAGGATATTGATGCCTACTTCATCACCTACGGTGCGCAACGGTGGTCGCGAATTTCGGCAGGGCACGTCGCAACAATGTTGCGGGTATTCCTGCGCTACGCGGCAACGCAGGGAACATGCAGCAGTACATTGGCCGACTCGATCCGTTCCCCGCGACATTACGCCATGGAGTCACTTCCCTATGCAATGAGCTGGGAGGATGTTCAGCGAGTACTCGCAACTACAAATTCAAGTTCTGAACGCGATGTGCGCGACCGAGCCATTCTGATGCTTCTCGCCATCTACGGCTTACGCCGGGGAGAAGTTGCCGCACTCCGGTTGGATCAGATCGACTGGGCTGCTCGCCAATTGCGTATTTGGCGATTGAAGCGCCGTCAGCCGCAGGTTTACCCATTGGTCTCCACAGTGGCTGAGGCATTAGCGCAATACGTCGACACAGTGCGTCCGAAGGTACTGCACCCTGAGATATTCATCCGAATTCGGGCGCCGCGAATCCCCATCTCCGCTGCAGGTCTATACAGCATCGTCAGCGGCAGATTGCGTCTGCTCAACATACAAGCTGCACATTTGGGGCCGCACGCGCTTCGACATGCATGCGCGGCCAGGTTGCTCGCCAATGGGCTGAGCCTCAAGGAAATTGGCGACCACCTTGGCCACCGCAGCACATCGGCAACAATGACGTACACCAAGGTTGATCTGGTCTCGTTACGTGAAGTCGGTGACTTCGACCTGGGAGACCTGCAATGAGAACCTTGGACGTAGTCAATGCCTACGTGGCTATCCGTCGTGCCCAAGGCGTGGGCCTGAATAGCAGTGCCAGAGTGCTGCGTCAGTTTGCACGTGAGACTGGAAACCTACCGCTCCCCGAAGTTACTCCAGAGGCCGTAGCCGCATTTCTGCACGGGCACGGTGAGCTAAGCGCTATGTGGAAGACGAAGCGAGGATTACTTGTTAGCGTTTATCGCTTCGCAATCGCACGTGGCCACACAACGATCCAGCCCCTGCCGGAACGACCACCACAGCTTCCACCGGCACAGACTCCCTATGTCTATGCCACCGCAGAAATACAGCACCTGTTAGATGCCACCGTCATACTGAGTACCTCGCTCAGTCGCCTTCAAGCTGTGACATACAGAACACTGCTGCTGATCCTTTACGGTGCCGGGCTGCGCGTCGGAGAGGCGATCAGACTAAACCTCTGTGACGTCGACCTCGAGCAGCGAATCATCACCGTTCGTGACACAAAGTTTTATAAGACAAGGCTGGTGCCGATTGGGCCCAGGCTGGCATCGAAACTGCGAGTCTATCTACGACAACGTTGCGCGCTAGCACTTCCACTAGGCCAAGACTCTGCCCTGCTGTGCACTCGTACTGGCCATCGCCTGAACTACCAATACGTCATAACTCTGTTCCAACGCGTTCGTTTGGCGGCAGGTATTGCTAGCCCAACTGGCGAGCTACGGCCTCCGCGCCTCCATGATCTGCGGCATACAGCCGCCGTTCATCGTGTACTGGGATGGTATCGCGCCGGTAAGGATATACAGCGGCTATTGCCGCAATTGGCAACGTATTTGGGGGCATGTCGACATAAGGTCGACCCAGCGCTATTTGCATATGACTCCCGAACTGTTGCACGAAGCGAGTCGCCGATTTGCCATTTATTCAGGGCAGGAGATTGATCATGATTGACCGCAATCGCCTCGGGGCATGGGTACGTCGCTTCTTGTTGGAGTATCTGGTCGCCGAGCGTAACCTTTCCCACAACACTCAGATCAGTTACCGCGACACGCTGACACTCCTGCTTCCATTTGTCAGTCGAAGAGCCTCGGTGGCAATCGACCATTTGTCGGTGCTCGACATATCGCCCGCCATCGTGCGCGCATTCCTTGAACACGTCGAACACGAGCGCGGTTGTGGCATCGTCACGCGCAACCAGCGGCTCTGCGCGATTCACTCACTAGGGCATTTCATTGCTATGCGATCGCCAGAGCATTTGGCGTGGTGCACAGAGATCCGTTCTATCCCGTTCAAAAAAACTACCCAGGCAGTCATCCACTACCTCGACAAGCCAGAAGTGGAGGCTCTGCTCCGGGCTCCTAATCGAGCTACGAGCCAGGGTGCACGGGACTATGCGATTTTGCTTTTTCTATACAACACTGGCGCCCGCGCTGATGAAGCTGCCTGCCTCAGCGTTGGTAATTTGCAACTTGGGCCTTCCCCCTCCGTGCGCATTTTGGGTAAGGGAAACAAATGGCGCGTCTGCCCCCTGTGGGCAGTAACAGCTACAGCGCTCCGGCCACTCATCGTCGAGCGCAGAACAGAGGATCGCGTATTCATAGGTCGTACAGGGAATCCCATGACTCGATTCGGCATGTATCGCGTTGTGTCGGTGTATGGCCGAGCAGCCGGCAAGTGGGTTGAATCCATGCAAGGCAGGCGCATGAGCCCACACACTATTCGACACACGACCGCCGTTCACCTGTTAAGAGCCGGGGTCGATATCAATACAATTCGGGCTTGGCTGGGGCATGTCTCCTTGGACACAACCCACATCTACGCGGAAGTCGATCTCGAAATGAAGGCCAAGGCGCTTGCATGTTTGGACGTCACAAATGTGCCTGAGGCTGTGCGCCTGCGACCGAATTCAGCATCTCTCATGGCGTTCATGCGAGGGCTGTAGCAAGAATTTATGTGCCACTTTTTGCGCCGAACTCCCGATTGGGAGGCGGCGCCTCTTACCCCCGCAACATAACTCAGGCCGCAACATAACCCGCGTTATGTGTTGCAACACATAACGCCGGTTACAAGGCCAGCTTCGAGCTGGGCATCACCGAAATTGGCTGCATGGCCCACGCACGCCGTAAGTTCTTCGACCTGAATGTGGCGAACAAAAGCCAACTGGCCGAACAGGCACTGCACTCAATCGGTGGCTTGTATGAGGTCGAGCGACAAGCCAAGGAAATGGGCGATGAAGACCGCAGGCGATTGCGCCAGGAAATAGCGGTGCCCATCGCAAAGAAGCTGCATGAGTGGATGCTGGCTCAGCGCGAGTTGGTGCCCGACGGATCGGCTACGGCCAAGGCCTTGGACTACAGCTTGAAACGCTGGGTAGCGCTGACGCGCTACCTGGCTGATGGTGCTGTGCCCATCGACAACAACCCAGTCGAGAACACGATCAGGCCTTGGGCGCTTGGTCGTTCCAACTGGCTGTTCGCCGGATCGCTGCGCAGCGGTAAACGGGGAGCAGCAATCATGAGCTTGATCCAGTCGGCGCGCATGAATGGGCTCGATCCGTATGCCTATCTCAAAGATGTGCTGACTCGGCTGCCGACACAGCGGGCAAGTGAGATTGGAATGTTGTTACCCCAATGCTGGACTCACTCATCGTCTCAAGCGATCAGTCATTCTTGAGCTTGCTCCATGCTCAGCAAAAAACCTTAGTCGAGTGGATTGAATGATCGATTCATGGCTACCACGTCGCCATGGGTCGGGTTCGGCCCGAGCCACTTGAAATGCTCAGGCAATCGATCTCGTTTAGCGGCTGCGTGCCCCCTGATAGCCACTGATAAAGCCCTGCGCATAGTCTCAGCATCGTAATCACAGCAATAGCCTGGTGTAGACGGCTGTTGCCTCCAGGACTCCTCAAGCGAGCCTGCGTCAACCGGATCGAAACCTACCTGATCTACCAGAGTCATCACTGTTTCTTTGGCTTTCTCATCGTCACCCGCTACCGCCGCTGCCAAGCGACCTGGTGTACCGTCCGGAACGCCCAACTCTGCCAATGTGTAGGCGAGCACATTGTTGAAAGCTTTGATTACCGGTCGCCCAATCTGCTTCGTCACCCAAACGCTTTCTGTCATCCCTTGATCAATTTCAGCAATGTGCGGGTCACGCAAACCAGGGTAGTAGTTGCTGGTATCCACAACAGGGATGCTGTCGGGTACGGAGGTAAATAGGTCAGAAGGGAGTGCGCTCAATGCTGGCAGAGGTATCGACAGCACTACCACATCCGCGCCGTCCACCGCGCCCCGAACGTCTACAGGCTCCGCTCCGATTTCTTCGGCGAATGCACGAACGCCGTTGACACCTCCAGAATTTGCCACGCGGATCTCATGGCCAGCAGCTCTTAGCTTACGAGCAATGGTGCCGCCGATGTTACCCGTTCCAATGATGCCGATTTTCATGGTTAAGCCTCAGTAATCGTTTGCTTGCACCGATTCTAGGCGGCTGATGTAATAATGGTAAGTACCTACCAAAAGGTGAGTAGCACACCTTCGAGAAAGAAATGGAACGGGATTGGGATTGCGGCGATCCGCAAAATCGGTTGAATTGGGCCGAAGCAACGACTGAGACTCTTCGCGTGCTGGAAGGGAAATGGAAAATCATCATCTTGTGCCAGCTTTTCGCAGCCAAAGGTGCGCTTCGTTTCTCGGATCTAGAGAAGCTGATCGAGGGGATAAATCAGAAGATGCTGATTCAACAGCTAAAGCAGTTAGAAAAGGATGGCATCGTGCTGCGCACGGTTTACCCGCAAGTGCCACCCCGGGTGGAGTACCAGCTCACCCAAATCGGCCATGCCCTCGGGCCGTCAATCCAGGCATTGATCGAGTGGGCCGAGATGAGGCGCGATCACATTTGATTGCGGTCGAGAATCCGCCGCTCAGTAAGCTCACTCCTAGAAAATAGGTGTCGAGACGGGTTTGCCGGACGCTTACACTAAAACACTCTAGCTTGCACGTCTTGTGGTAGCAGTGGAACTAAAAAAGCCCGCCCAATGCTTCAGGCTCCCAGTTCATGATCACCAGTTCACCACTGACCTCGGCCTTGCCCTGCCGTTGATTGGTCGTGGTGTAGCGGATGTCCAACATCTCAAAGTGAAAGCCCTCAAACACCCGGCGGATGTCGGGGTGATCGTTGATGCTGACCATCACCCTGCCCTTGCAGCGCCGCATGAAATCCGCCATGCGTTCGTAGTTTTCAAACGAAAAGTCCACCCCATACCCTGCGGTCTGCCAGTACGGCGGGTCCATGTAGTGAAAGGTATGGGCACGGTCGTAACGTTCGGCGCAGTCCAGCCAAGGCAGATTTTCGACGTAGGTGCCGGACAGGCGTTGCCAGGCGGCCGAAAGGTTTTCCTCGATCCGCAGCAGATTAATCGACGGGGTGGTGGTGGCGGTCCCGAAGGTCTGCCCAGAGACCTTGCCGGCGAAGGCATGGTGCTGCAGGTAGAAAAATCGCGCGGCACGTTGGATGTCGGTGAGAGTTTCGACGCGGGTCATCTTCTGCCACTCGAACACCTGCCGTGAGCTGAGCGCCCATTTGAATTGGCGCACGAACTCTTCGAGGTGGTTCTGCACCACGCGGTACAACGTTACCAAGTCGCCGTTGATGTCATTGAGCACTTCCACCGGCGCCGCCTGGGGTCGCATAAAGTACAGCGCCGCGCCGCCAGCAAAACTTCGACGTAGCATTCGTGAGGCGGAAACAGCGGAATAAGACGATCGGCCAGACGGCGTTTGCCGCCCATCCAAGGGATGATGGGTGAAGACATGGATAGCAAGACTGTTGGCGCCGATGCCGAATTGATCCACGTGCCGACGCAAGACTGACCCACCTCCAATCGGTACAAATCCAGCACAGGCAATGGTTCGCAAGGAATCAGATTGGGTCAGTGACATCTCGGCCAGTGGGTCAATTCGGTATCAGCGCCAACACGAGCGAGGCAAGTAGTCGCCATCAGCTACCCCCACAGCAAAAGCTGAAAACTGCCTGACGAGCCGTCAACTAGGTCCATCCCTGCCCTCCATCGCCGAAATTACTGCGGGGGGACATTGGCACCCAGAAATCTTGCGCCCATCTCCTCCGAAAGAGGTGAGGATTCCACCCAAAGCCAGTCGTTTTGTAGGGGTAAAAACGATCAAAAATAAAAAAGGGTCGCGAGATAAAATCTCGCAACCCCTTGAATTATATGGTCGGGACGGAGTGATTCGAACACTCGACCCCTAGCACCCCATGCTTGCAGGGGCACAGAAAAGCTATACGGAACAGTCCTTTGGAACGGTGCCCACTGCAATCGACACTCTACCGTGCCTACGGAAAGACGGGCCATTTAGGTTAGTGGCGTGTCGTGAAGCCGTTAGATACTCCCGGGTCAGTCCTCTTGATCTATCTGATCAAGAAAATCAACGTCATCATCTGCTTCGCCTTCTTCGTCAAAAATTGCTTGAGCGTCTTCTTCGCCCCATGATTCGTCATCATGGAATTCGTGATCGAGCAGGTGGTCGTGCTCGGGCTCGGGAATATCTCGTTCTTCGCTCATGACTTATCGAACCAACAATAGAAAGAACGGACTGTATATGCAGATCCCTTCCCTCAGTCAACGATCACGAAACAATGACGCGCTCAGCCTTGATTAGGCAGCAGACTCAAATCAGCGCCTGGATCCCGCCTGTTGGCTTGCCGCTCTTCATCATCACGCCGATCTTAGTTTCGATGACCTCACGGCCTCCGCAGCGGTGGCACTGAACCATCAGCGCGGGCTTGGGCATCGCACGCACGCGCTTGCGCACTGGTTCCGCCGGGGTTTCCGGAGCGGTGTACCTAGGATGACGTGGAAACGCGGTTTATCGGTCATGCGGCGATCGGCGATCTTAGCAAAGCCGCTGCATCCCGTTCTTTCATCTAGTCCAGAGTCATACACTCTCCGGTTGGCGTTTAGAAGTCGTCGAGTTTTTTGCCAGACTTTCAGCAACTGATACCTCGCCGGGCCGAGCACCTCCAGCTGGCGGGCATCCGACTGGCGGTTGTACGGGCAGCCGCAACTACAGATAAATGCCAACATCTGTACCTCCCTTGGCATAGGCCCTGGCCCTTCGCTAGATCCCAATTCGGAGTACACTGAGCGCCAGGCTCTTCCATCCCCCACTTCTGTCAGCAATCGCCATTCTCGATCTTGGATCCTTGATGTGCGACTAGGGGTACCATTGGGGGTATCTTTCCAATTTTTCAGGCCGAAACCAGCGTGCTAGAGCGCAGTCAAAATGTTTTTTGGGGATCCTGAGAGTCTTTAGGTTTCGTCCGGCAGGCTGTTTAGCTGATTATTTCTGGCTTTTCATAGCCATGGAGATCCATTCACTTCCCAGCCCGTCAGTTCCGTTGCCTTCCCGAAATCGCCATCAATTTGTTCTGGCACGGCAAATACAACCGGGCCCCGCCAATTAATGGTTCCGACAACTGATGTTCGATCTGTTCGGCGATTAACTGCGCGTACAGCCTTTACTGCCGATGCGAACACAACTTGACCAACTCATCGACCAGATACCGAACCTTGGGGCGCAGGTGCGACACCTTCGGCCAGACCGCATGCACATCAGCGTTACCGAAAGACGACTTGCGACCCGAAGCAGACATTAGAGCAGGGTAAATAAGTCCGTCGCCTTTCTTCCTTTGACCTTGTTTTTTTGCCACCAGATTTCAGGTTGCTCACCGAGCACTCCGATAGAATCAGGCAATACTAAAATCGAATCAGGCATAGTTCCCAACCACTCTCCGCCCTAGCATGGCCTCACCTTATATATTCAGGAGTGCGCCCCATGAGTGCAGAAAAAACCATTTTTATCACTGGCGTTAGTAGCGGCTTTGGCCAGGCCCTGGCTAAGGAAGCTCTCGCTCAGGGCCATCGAGTGATCGGCACCGTTCGCAGCGAATCCTCTCTGGCAACCTTCCAGGCGCTCTTGCCTGAGAGAGCCCATGGTGTGGTGCTTGACGTTACCCACTTTAATGCCATCGACGCCGTGGTCGCCGCTGTTGAGGACCAGTATGGCCCGGTGGATGTGCTGGTTAACAACGCGGGTTATGGCCACGAAGGGGTTTTCGAGGAGTCGTCGTTGGCGGAAATGCGCCGTCAGTTCGACGTCAATGTATTCGGCGCGGTGGCGATGACCAAGGCGTTTGTGCCGTATTTTCGCCAGCGCCGGGCGGGGCATATCCTCAATATCACGTCCATGGGGGGCTATATCACCATGCCAGGCATTGCTTACTACTGCGGCAGCAAATTTGCCCTGGAGGGCATCTCTGATACGTTGAACAAGGAGCTTGCACCTTTCAATATTTTTGTTACGGCCGTGGCGCCGGGGTCTTTCCGAACGAACTGGGCAGGTCGTTCGATGCAGCGTACGCCGCGCAGCATCAGTGACTACGATGCGACTTTCGACCCGGTGCGAAAAGCCCGTGAGGAAAAAAGCGGCCATCAACTGGGCGACCCGCAGAAAGCCGCACGCGCCATGATGACTATTATCGCTAGCCCTCACCCGCCGGCTCAACTGCTGCTGGGCAGCGACGCCCTGGCTCTGGTGCGTGACAAGCTGCACCGGACGGCAGAGAGTATTGAGCAATGGGAAGCCCTTAGCTGTTCTACGGACGGCTGAGCATGAAAGTGGAGAACGTGCAATCGATGCCGAAATCCAAGAACCCGAACACAGCGCGTATGGTGCAGTTGATGGGCCAGCTTGCACCGCTAGAGGGTTACAACCTGAGTCCGCTGGATGATGTGCGTTTTCTGCGTTCCAACCGGCCGCTGACGCGCACGCCGGTTTTATATGAACCGGGCATCGTCATCCTCTGTCAGGGGCAGAAACGCGGCTATCTGGGTGATGAAGTTTACATCTATGACGCCCAGCATTATCTGGTGGTGTCAGTGCCAGTGCCTTTTACAATGGAGACCGACGCTAGCGAGGCGGAGCCAATGCTGGCGGTGTACATACGTCTGGATTTCAATCTGGCCGGCGAGCTGATTCAGCAGGTAGATGACGTATGGAACATCCGCGTGGCTCAGCCTATGGGCATGTACGCCTCGCCCATGGACGAACCGCTGCGCCAGTCGACCCTGCGTTTTCTAGAAGTCATGGGCGACTGCACCGACGCGCAAATCCTCGGCCCAGCGATGTTGCGCGAACTCTACTACCGCATCCTCACTGGCGAACAAGGCGGTACCCTACGCGCGGCTATCGCCCAGCAGGGTCAGTTCGGCAAGGTGACGCGCGCCATTCACAAAATCCACCGCTGTTACCACGAGCATCTGGATGTAGAAATCCTGGCCCAGGAAGCGCAGATGAGCGTGCCTAACTTTCATCTACATTTTCGCAAGGTGACCGATTCCTCGCCTATGCAGTACCTCAAGTCGACGCGGTTGCATCAAGCGCGATTACTGATGCTGCGTAACGACCTGACAGCGGCCAAGTCGGCATTTCTGGTGGGTTATGAAAGTGCTTCGCAATTTAGCCGCGATTTCAAGCGCCTCTTCGGACGCACACCGATAGCAGAGGTGGCGTGGATGAAGCAGACTTATGCGTTGCCGACACCGACAACCCCGTCGCCCTTCGTGTCATCACACTGAGCTTCAAACAATCCTGTCTTGCCCGTCGCCAGTAGGCTTGGGAACGCGCGGATGGCGTGCCTGCCGAACAGCGGGCGAGTGAAATTTCATATCAGCTGCCGCATAGATGAACACCCATCCAAGATTTGTATATTCAGGTGCCTATCAGAAAAGTTATCGCTCTACGGCGACGCATTTGATTTCCACGAGAAGGCCGGGGCGAGCCAGTTCACCGACACCTATGCATGTCCATGCACAAGTGCTCCGAGGAAAGACGTTATCCTTCACGCGTCTAAAAATTGGCATGTGGCGGTGCATATCGACGTGATAAGTTGTCATTTCGACGACATCTTCAAATTCGCACCCGCCGGCTTCCAAGACGAGCCGGAGATTGTCCCAAGCTGCCAAAAACTGCTGCTCTGGGTCTTCGATAACTGATAATTCCGGCGTCCGGCCTACCTGACCAGCGCAGTAAAGAGTCTTTCCTACCTTTACAGCTGGTGCATAACCAGCACGCTCGTAGAGCAATCTCATGCCATCTGGAACAATGATCTGACGATCAGCCATGGTTGTGGAGCCCAAAATATAAACGGATACGAAAGCTAACTCACGTGCCAGAACGGAGTCCAATCGGGCCACTGGGACCCAGCCTCATAAAACCGCATTCGCCACGCTAGAAACCCCGGCCAGTAAGCGAACGACAGACCACTAATAAATAAAGGCGAGCATTGGCGTAGCTGCTTTCTCGATAGAAATACTAGCCCCGTGGCGAAAGAGCTATCGAGATCCGCCCGTTTAACGCCCTTACTCTGAAATTGACTTGTCGAGAAGGTGGCTCTCGACTGAAGAGGACTTGCGACGGCGAAAAATCCGTATGCCAGGCGACCGGAGCGGTGCTCTAACAATCTCAATCGGTAACCAGGTGAGGGTTATCGGGGAAAGAGCCACTGCGGTAGCGAACGCATTCAATCCCTCTTTGTAGATCATGTCAGAAGAGAATTCGTTTTCCTCGCCATTGAAAGTACACACGATTCGCTCATCAAAGGACTTTGAGTAGGGCCGTCTACCCTCCTCATTTCCGCAGGCGTGTTTGATAATCTCACTGCTATCCAGAATGTTTCGATCAGGGAAGTTGAAGTCCGCAATATCCAAGCCACTGGCTCGCGTACCTGGCACTGATCGGCCCGGTCTGCTGAAAGAACCGTCGGCGTTCCTTCGCCATGGCAACGATTGAAGCAGCGCTCGCATCTCCGGCCGGCATGACAGGTTTGTGGTCGATTCCGATAACAGATGAGCGCGGGTTGTATCCGGCTCCTGCACAGGTGATCTGCACTGAGCCTGCAATTGGGATTGGAAATCTGCACTATGGGTCGTTGCCCGCTTCTTGTTTTCTGAAGTCGGTAACACTGATGAAGCTGGCGGTACCGCAGATATATCGGTCATGGGAACGCCTCATATCAGGTCTGGTGTCATGAGTCTCGCCAGCATTCCTGGCGTGGCTGTTCAGTTTTTGCGCCATCAGATCCCGCTGAACCAGTTGTATCCCTGGTCTTCCCAATACCCGCCCGGGTTGTCGTTGCTCACGAAAATTTCGACAACATGCTTGGGGTTTTTGAAGCCCAATTTGGTGGGTACTCGAACCCGCAGCGGATAGCCGTACTCGGGCGGCAACGCGACATCAGCGTAATCCAGCGCCAGCAGTGTCTGTGGGTGCAAGGCCGTCGGCATGTCCAGACTGGAGTAATAGCGATCAGCACATTTGAAACCGACGAATTTCGCTGTGGTATCGGCACCGATGTGTTCCAGGAAGGTTTTGAGCGGTACGCCTCCCCATTGTCCGATCGCGCTCCAGCCCTCAACACAGATCAGCCGAGTGATATCGCTACGTTGCGGCAGTTTGCGCAAGCTTTCGAGTGTCCATGGAGCCTTGTCCCTGACCCGGCCGGAGACAGCGAGCGAGTAACTGGCGAGGTCCACTTCAGGGATATCGTCCTGACCATAGAATGCGTTGAACGGAAATGGCGTAGTGATCTGCGCGCGGGTGAAGGTCGGCGCCAGTTTATGTCTGCTGAACAGCCAGGCCTGGACCCGATCGTTCCAGCGCGACATGGCCCAAAGGACCTTGTCGACCTGATCGCCGTCCTGCAGATTGCAACCGGTCAGCATCGACATCGCGCCCACGGTCAAGCCGGCACGAAGAAAATGGCGGCGTTGAATGTTCTCCAGTTCAAGTTGTTGCGCAGGCTCAAGTCTGACGCGCTGAACAGTTCTTTTTCTGGATTCAGTCATGGCCATTTTTCCCGGTATCAAGAGACCGCACTCCACCTGTGATCATTGGCAGCAGGGTTTTGGGCACCAGCATTACCAACGCAAGATGAATCATGACGAACGCAACAATCGCCGCCATCGCCGCAAAATGTACGTAGCGAGCGACGTCATAGCCGCCCAATAGCGCGACCAACTCTTGAAGTTGAATGGGTTTCCAGATCGCCACGCCCGAGATGACGACGAGCACGCCTGCCGCCAGCACCATCCAGTACATCAGGCGCTGCACTGCGTTATAGACACCCTTTTCATGCACCAGCCGAAAGCACAATGCATCCGTCAAATCATGCTTCAACGCGGCAAGCCCGATGGGCAGCAACTGGCGTTGGAAATGCCGACTGGCGAACCCATACAGCATATAAATTGAGCCGTTGATCAGTAGCAGCCACATGAATGCGAAATGCCAGGCCAGCGCCCCACCCAGCCATCCACCCACGGTCACCGCCACCGGAAACCTGAAGTCGAACAGTGGCGAGGCGTTGTAAATGGCCCAACCGCTCATGAACATGCAGACCATGCAGGCGGCGTTGAGCCAGTGGGTGAGGCGAACCGGCCAGGGATGAAGCTTTTTCTGTCTCACGTGTTTCCCCTTGCGAACCATCCATGTAGAGGAGCGTTGCCAAACGGCAGCGCCCCTGCCTTTTCAGGTGATTACATCGGTGGTTGGAAGCCATCCTTGCCGACCGCGATGCCGCGTGCGGTGGTGCCATCTGCGGCGGGGAACACGACAATTTTCGTACCTTTGACCAGTTCATCGGCTTTGCCTGGCTCGACGTAGGCGATTGGCACATCATCCGGTACGACGATTTGTTTCTCGCCGCCCTTGTAGTTGACGGTCAATGTGCGGCCGTCAGCTTTGGACAATTTGCCCACGGTGCCGTTGGTCATGGTGCCTGTGCTGCCATCCGCGTTCTGCCAGCCGTAATGACCTTCGCCGCTGCCCTTGAGGCTGGCGTCGAATACCGTGACCTCCAGCGCCTTCAATGTTCCGTTGGCCTGCGGGATGGCCGCCGAGCCAATGAAGCTGTCGGATTTGATCGAGTCGATATTGGCCTTCGATACCCGGTTGATACCGGTCTTGTCTGTCAGTCCGATAGTCTGCTGGGCGCCGGAGCGGACAGTGAATGTCAGCGTGTTGTTGCTGACGCTCTCCACCGTACCGCGCAACGGTTTGATGACCGGCATGTCGGCCGCGGTGGCAATGACGGCAGCGCTGAGCATCAACAAACCGAATGTGGTAGACAGGGCGTGTTTGAGTTGCATGGCGACGATTCCTCATGGGTTGATGTGTCGCCATCCTCGACCGCAGACCGGGACGTCACGATGACCGCCGAATGACATTTCTGTCATTCGCCAGCCCATACCCATGAATGACAGAAATGTAACCGACTGCGCCGGCTCATCTCGTTACACTGCACAGCCGAGATACCAATGTCGCTGGCTGAACCCCTTCATGAAGAGACCCGAGCGCGCCTCACGATGCACATCCTGCTGATCGAAGATGACACCAAAACAGGTGAGTACCTCAAAAAAGGGCTCGGCGAGTCCGGTTACAACGTTGACTGGACCCAGCATGGCGCCGACGGCCTGCACATGGCCTTACATACACCCTACGACCTGATCGTGCTGGACGTGATGTTGCCCGGGATTGACGGGTTTCAGATCATTGAGCTCTTACGCGCCAGACAAGACGTACCTGTGCTGTTCCTCACCGCGCGCGACCAGTTGCATGACCGTATTCGCGGCCTGGAACTGGGCGCCGATGATTACCTGGTCAAACCTTTTTCGTTTACCGAACTGCTGTTACGCATCCGCACCATTTTGCGTCGCGGTGTAGTGCGCGAAGCCGACCATTTCCACCTCGCCGACCTGGAGCTGGACCTGGTTCGTCGCCGCGTTACACGCCAACAGCAATTGATCATGCTGACCAACAAGGAGTTTGCCCTGCTGCATCTGTTTCTGCGTCGGGCAGGCGATGTGCTGTCCAGGACACAGATCGCTTCGGAAGTCTGGGACATGAATTTCGACAGCGATACCAATGTGGTGGACGTAGCGGTCAAGCGCCTGCGCAACAAGGTCGACCATCCCTACCCGATCAAGCTGATCCATACCATTCGCGGTATCGGCTATGTCTGCGAGGTGAGGCCATGCGGTCCCGACGCCAACCCTCTCTGACCCTGCGATCGACCGTGGCGTTTTCCATGGTAGCGATGCTGGCCGTGGCCGGTGCGGGTGTTTATCTGTATCAGACGATGAAAGCCTCGGTATTGGTATACAGCGATCATGCGGTCATGGGCCGTCTGGAGCATTTTCGCAAGCTGCTGCACTACGAGCTCGCCATCGAGAAGCTGCGCGACAGCCCGCAGATTTTCAAGAACATGCTCGACAGCGAAGACGACATCTTCATCATTGAAGAGCCGGGGCAGCAACCGATAATCCAGGTAAATCCACTCAACGTCACGCTGCCTGAACTGCCGGTGATCGGCCAGGATACAAAGCTGAGCGTCAGTGACCTGCGCAGCGGCGTGACCGACTCGGGAACAATGCTGCGCGCCGCGACCGTCGTCACGACCTCGGGTGGACGTGAAGTCCGACTGACGGCAGCGCACCTCATGGGCAAGGAAATGGCTATGCTCGCGGCGTATCGCGAGCGTATCTACCTGGCCGTTGCCCTTGCTTTTCTGGCAACAGCGTTGCTGGGTTATCTGGTACTGCGTCGAGGGCTGCGTCCGTTGCGCAAAATGGCCGCCCATGCGGCAGCCATAACACCCGAGCGTCTCCACAGCCGCATGGACAGCGGCCGATACGCCGATTGAACTGCAACAGCTGAGTGACGCCTATAACGCGATGCTCGATCGCCTTGCCCAGGGCTATCAGCGATTGACGCAGTTTTCCGCTGACCTTGCCCATGAAATCCGCACGCCGGTTGGGTCGCTCATGGGGCATTGCCAGGTCGCCCTTCGCCAGCGCCGCAGCGAGGACGACTACCAGGCACTGATTGCTTCGAACCTTGAAGAGCTCGAACGGATCTCGCGCATAGTCGAAAGCATCTTGTTCCTTGCGCGCGCCGATGAAGCGCAAGCAGTGGTGGAGCGCCAGCAACTATCGCTGCATGCCGAATCACAGCGCATTGCTGAATATTTTGAAGGATTGGCTGAAGAGCGGCGAATGACCTTTCAGATAACAGGCGATGGCAACGTGCGTGCTGACCCCTTGCTGCTGCGCAGAGCCTTGAGCAACCTGGTGGCGAACGCGATTCGCTACGCCTACGAGGGCTCCGAGATTCTCATGCGGGTGATGGAAACCCAAGGCGGTGCACGGATTGAAGTGGAGAACCAAGGGCCTGTGCTGAGCGACGAAACCCTGGGCAAACTCTTCGATCGCTTTTACCGCGGCGATGCGTCTCGCCACCAGAACTCCGACTCCTACGGCCTTGGCCTCGCCATCGTCGTGGCAATCATGCAACTGCATGGAGGTCACGTGCGTGTCGAACAGCCAAAGCCTGGGATTATCCGTTTTTCGCTGTCATTCCCTGGAGCTTGAACGATATCAACGGGCGGTGGTTGGCGTTCACTGCCCTCACCGAGGGTCATGCGAGCAGGTCAACTTTCTGAGGGCTTGCTCAGGCTCTGATGCTCAACCGGCGCATACTTTTCTTCGCCGGCTATGGGTACCCAATCATTTAACGGTGTCAGGAAGTGCAGTTCAAAACGACGTGACAGGAACGCCCATTTTCCGTCCCGACGTTCAAACCTGTCGTAGTACAGCCCGCTGACTTGAACCGGGCCTTTTTCAATGTCATGGAACAGGCAATCCGCAGCCACCGTACCCACCGCGCTGTCACCTTTGATTTCGATCAACGGGTTGGCCATCCAGTGGTGCATATGTGACATCTGGCGCCAGCTGTTTTGCGCCATCGCGAGTATTTCGTCACGGTTTCCGGCTTGGCCGAAGCCCGGTAGATCCAGTGTCGATTCTTCGTACCAGATACCGCTCAGGAGCGAGGCGTCGATGCGGTCGAAGGCATTGGCGTAGGTGCTGATCAGCGACTCGATGGCGGCGCGACTTTCCAGTGCGTCCAGTCGGGTGGTCAATTCTTCAATGTTCATGATGAAGTTTCCTGCTGAGGCTTCGCAAAAGCGACAAAGGCAACCCTCTGCGAGGGCTGCCCTACGGTTGAGCAAGTGCTCAGATCTGCGACAGGCCGCCGTCGACCATCAGCTCCACACCGTTGACATATTTCGCATCGGCGGATGCGAGGAACAGCGCCGACGAGGCGATTTCTTCAGGTTGGGCCATATACCCCAGCGGAGTGATCTGCTCGACGTGCTGGCGCAGCGCGGCAATGTCGCTCTCGCTCATCTTCAAACCGTTATCCATCAGAGGGGTACGGGTGAAACCAGGACTAAGGACATTCGCTCGAATCTTGCGACCTTTGAGCTCGTTGGCCCAAGTCCTGGCGAAGGAGCGAACTGCAGCCTTGGATGCGTTGTAGAGGCTCAGTCCTTCCATGCCATTGCTCGAGCAGATAGAGGCCGTCAACACGATCGAAGCGCCATTTTTCAGCAACGGCATCAACGTCTGCACGGTGAAAAAGACGCCCTTCACGTTAATGTCGAACATGTTGAAATAATCCGCCTCAGTGGTCTCGCCCAGCGGATTTTTTTCGCAAATACCTGCGTTGGCAAACACTGAGTCCAGCTGATCATCGCGCGCCTCAATTGTAGCTTTGAGTTTATCGAGATCAGCCTGGCTGGCGACATCGGAAATGACCGCTACGACTCTGTCGCCTAGCTTTGCCACCGCCGCCTCCAGCGTGGCTGCAGAACGACCCGTGATGTAAACACGCTTGGCTCCCTCGGCAATCAAACCTTGCGCAATTGCAAACCCGATCCCTGTGGATGCCCCGGTGACGACTGCAACCTGATTAGCGAATTTGCCTGACATATCTGACTCCTCAGTCTCGATTGTGTGGCTCGACTGGAACCACAGTGCGGCCATTTTGAGAGGAGTCAGGGGCTGAGCGGCACTGCCATAAATGAACATTGGCCGTTCATTTATGTGAGGCGTAAGGGAAGGTTTGATCGTTTAGATTGGAGTCAGCTGATTCAGAGCATGACCTGCAATCGAGAATATTCTGGAACCGAAGGGTTCCAGGAAGGAGACCTTATGCCTAAGACAAAAATCGCCCCCCCGGAACCGCGGCGTTGGTTGATGTTCGCCATCTTGTTGGTCGGTGCATTTTTACCGCCGCTGGATTTTTTCATCGTCAACGTAGCGCTGCCTTCAATTCAGCAATCGCTAGGCACGGCCTCCTCCGCCGAACAGTTGATCATCTCCTCGTATGCGGCGCTTTATGCCGTGACACTGATTACCGGTGGACGGCTGGGTGACATCTATGGCCGCATGAGAATGTTCTTCGTTGGTCTGGTTGGCTTTGCCCTTGCCTCACTGATCTGCGGTGTAGCCGAGTCACCCTGGGTGTTGATCGCCGGACGTTCGCTGCAAGGCGTGACGGCAGCCATCATGGCACCTCAGGCACTCGCCTCAGTGCAGGCGATATTCCCCGACTCCGAAAAGCCCTTGGCACTGAGCCTGTATGGCGCGGTCTTTGGTCTGGCTTCGGTAGTCGGCCAGGCACTTGGCGGAATATTGATATCGCTCAACCTGATGAACCTGGGCTGGCGGGCGATATTTCTGGTGAATTTACCGATTGCGTTACTGGTCATCCTTGTCGCCATTCCAGTGGTCAAGGAAACCCGCGCACCACAGACAAGCAAGCTGGATCTGGGCGGAACGCTATTGTCGATGGTGACGCTTGCGGCTCTGATCATTCCACTGATCGAGGGGCGTGAAGCGGGTTGGCCTTTGTGGGCCTGGCTGTCGCTTGCAGCGGTGCCGCTGCTGGCCTGGCTGTTCTGGCGCTACGAAGCCCGCATGCATCAAGCGCAAGGTGCTCCGTTGCTGAATCCTGCCGCACTGCGCGCGCCCGGTCTTGCCCGGGCACTGTTCGTCGCCCTCACCTTTTACGCGATCGGCGTGTTTTTCCTGCTGCTTTCCATTTATCTACAGGGAGCGCTGCACACGAGCCCACTCAATGCAGGCCTCGTTTTCCTTCCTTTCGGCGCGGGATTTTTGCTGGGACCGCTTTCCACCCCTCAGTTCAGGCGTTTTCTGGGGGCATACGTCAATCCAGTCGGAATGGGGCTTGAAGTGTTGGGATTTGTGCTCCTGGCCTGGCTCGTGGCGCGCACGCCGATGTCCGCCAGCCCCGCTGCGCTGCCCCTTGCCGTCATTCTGTTTCTGATTGGTTTCGGACAAGGATTAGCCCTTCCGACATTGATGCGCATGATCACAGGACGTGTGGCGCCCGCATACTCCGGCATGATTGCAGGCATTACCAGCTCCACCCTGCAAATCAGCACGTCACTGAGCGTGGCAATAATAGGCGGCATTTTCTACACCCTTCTAGGCACGGATACGGACGCGGCTGCCATCACCCACGCTTTCACCGTCTCCATACTCTGCATCGCAGCATGCCTGGCGGTAGGCGCGGGATTGAGCCTTACCCTGACGCGCCCTGCTACTGATCCGCAAACAGCGGCCATGCGCCCAGCAGAGTGAGTCAACCGCATGCCTGATTGCCGATCATGATGGAAGCAAGATCGGCAAGAGCACGAAGGCTGTCCATCTGGCGCATGTCCTGGTGGTAGCCCATCCATATGTCGCGACCCGGTGGCGGCTCGTGCGGTTCAATCAGCCGCAGCGCCGTTAATTGGTCACCCAAGGCGCGGGGCAATACGGCAACGCCCTGCCCCTGCGCGCACATTTGCGCCTGGACTGTGCGGCTGCTACTGGTGAACACGGTACGCGCCAGAGGGTAACGCTGCTGCAGCCACTGCACATCGGGATAATGAGACTGGGCAACACTCATGGTAATCAAACCAACCCCTTCGCCCTGTGGCTCGGGATCAGCAGATCCGACGGCCGTGTATAACCCATAGCTCAGGGAGATCAGCTTGCGGTGAACAATATCGGGCTCGGTGAAAGGGACGATTCGAAACGCGATATCGGCGTCGCGACGAGCCAGGTCAAACAATCGATGCCCGGTGATAACCTCAGGCACGATCAGAGGGTAACGTCGCCCCAGTTCACTGAGGACAGGGGCCAGCACATAACAGGCAAACCAGTCAGCGCAAGAAATGCGCAACACACCTTCTGGCTGGGCGCTGTCGCCCGCCAGACGCCTTTCGATGGCCAACGCACTCTGCTCCATTTCCTGCGCCAGGCTGAGCAGCTTCTCTCCGCTGTCGGTTAGTACCAAACCTTGGGTGGTACGCAGGAAAATGGGCTGGCCGCTGGACTGCTCAAGCACCTGCAAGCGCCGCCCCACGGTCGGATGGCTAACACCCAACAGCTTGGCGGCAGAGCCCAATGATCCACTGCGGGCAATCGCGAGAAAGATCCGCACATCACTCCAGTCCATGCTCTACCCCGTACAAAAATGAACAGTGAGAGTGCAGTAATGGCAGTGCCGTAGCAATCCCAGGCTCGACATACTTCTCTGCATACACCTTCGTCGAAACACCAACCGAGGGACTGCAAATGAAGATTGGCTTTATCGGTGTGGGAAGCATGGCCAGAGCGATCATTCCGTTGCTCATCCGAGCCGGCCATCACGTATCGGCATGGAACCGTAGTCACGCTGCGATTATGGATCTCGAAGGAGTAAGCGTTCTCGAATCCCCGTCCTCGGCCTTTCAGCAAGAGGTCGTCATCAGCCTGCTGGCCGATGATGCCGCGGTCAGGGAAGTGCTGCTGTCCTGCGCTGCTCTGGAAAATGCAGACAAGGCCTGCGTGCATGTCGTGATGTCGACTTTGTCGCCTTCACTCATGGTCGAGTTGCAGGGCATGCATGATGCAATCGGCATGGCATTGGTCGCGGCGCCGGTTTTCGGCGTGCCCGCCGTGGCCGCGAACGGCGAGTTGAATATCCTGGCGGCCGGATCGCAGCAAGCTGTCTCGAAGGTTCAACCGCTGTTTGACCTGCTCGGGAAAAAAACCTGGTATCTGGGCGATCAGCCTGAACATGCGTGTATCGCGAAAATCGCCGGCAACATGATGATCACTCAAGCCATCCAGTCGCTGGGCGAAGCAAGCGGACTCGTTCAACGCCACGGACTGACCCCTTCGATTTTCGTCAACCTCATGACCCAGACCCTGTTCGCCTGCCCCAGTTATCAACGGTATGGACAGAACATCGCCAACAACAGCTTTGAACCGGGTTTCAAACTGTCTCTTGGCCTCAAGGATATAAATCTGGCTATTGATGCGGGCCGTCTCAAGGACCTGGAAATGCCTGCTGCGGATGCGGTGCGATCGAAAATGACGTCGGCAGTAACCCGGGGAGACGGGCACAAGGACTGGTCGGTCTTCGCTACGCAGACACCTACCCAATCAGCCGATCATGCCCAGCAACCCTGGCGAACCGCACCGATAAAACGTACGCGGCGTGGCAACTTCTGGGTGACCGGAGCCCGCGTTACCCAGAACGGTAAAAATTTCCAGAAGGGTCCGATGTACGTAGCCTGGGAATCCCCTGAGCACATCACTCAAGCCTATCCCGTGGTGCTGGTGCACGGCGGCACGCTGCAGGGCACCGAATGGCTGGATACACCCGATGGTCGCCCGGGAAGGGCGCAGCGGTTCCTCGAAGCGGGCTTCGTAGTCTTTCGCGTCGACAGACCAGGCCACGGGCGATCGCCGTATCACCCCGACATCATGGGACCGATGGGGCCAGCGTTCTCCTATGAACGCGCCCGCGAAGTTTACTTTCCAGAGGGAGGTGGAGAAACGCAGTGGCCGTTTGAGTCGGATGACGAAGCAGCGTTTGACGCCTTCATTGCGGCTTACGGCCCCATGCCGGCTGACCTTGCGGCCTCGCAGACCCTGGACGCGGATCGACTGGCCGAACTGCTCGACAGAATCGGTAAGGCCATCATCGTTACGCATTCCGCTTCTGGGCCCAGTGGCTGGTTGGTCGCCGATCGTCGACCCGACCTGATCGCAGGGATTGTGGCAGTGGAGCCTATGGGGCCGGTATTTGGCCATACGCCGGGTATAGGCAGCCTCGAATGGGGACTGACCGCCGCCCCTTTGACCTTTGATCCGCCTCGCGAGACGGCGGAGCAAGTCCGCACAGCAGAACCATCAACCCTGAAAATTCCCGGATTGCAGGGCGTTCCGGTAGCGCTGATGACAGGTGAGACATCAGCGTTTGCTTCTTACGCATCCAGCATTGTCCCTTTCCTGCGAAATGCCGGTGCCAACATTCACCACCTGGATCTACCGGCACTGGGTATTCACGGCAACGGCCACGGATTGATCTATGAACGCAATTCAGACTCGGCTTTCAAGGTAGTCACGCAGTGGCTGGAGGAGTCGTTGAACATGCCCGATCCCGCGTAAAGCGCCTGCTCAGGTTCTCCGTCCAATCATGGAAGGACCAAGGAAGGGTACAGACAAGCCCCTTAGAACAACTGCCACGAGGTTATCCATGGAAAATTCCGACATCACGCGTCAACTCTCGGCATTCAGACAAACCATCGACAATATCGACGCCGCGCTCATCCACATGCTTGCTGAACGGTTCCGCTGTACTGATGAGGTCGGCTTGCTTAAAGCCCGACATCAATTGCCTGCGGTGGACAAGAAGAGAGAGCAGCATCAATACGAACGTCTGACAGCCCTCGCCCAGGAGGCCAACCTCGATACGGCCTTCGTCCAGAAGCTGATGCAGTTTGTCATCGGTGAAGTGGTCGACCGCCACAGACAATTTGCGGCCAGGCATGACCCAAGATTCTGCAAGGGCGCTGTCCTCAAGCCTGAAAACGCCGCCGTCTAACCCCCCGCCTCCCCTCACTAGACGCCCGGGAATTGCTGATAGATCGCAGACAACTCGATAGAGAAGCGACTGAATAAGCCCCTTTCTACGACCGATTCCTGAAAGGCAATTAGACAATCAAGACGAGCAGAACCGCATGAAATGGCCAATGATCGATCAGATTCGCAGTTTCACTGTTTTACCCTCTGGCTACACATGGGATTACCTGAAACGCGAGGAGATCGATGTAGCGATAATTTTTTTCCAGACGTGGTTTCCCTCCATTACGGTGGGGTTAGGGAGCCCTTTTCTGAACCAGCAATTTTATGAAGACAACGTGGTGCTCGAAGACGATCTGGAGCGGGCGATGTTCGCTATCGTGGTCCGCCGAAATCATGAAATCGTCGCGATAGCAACGTGGGAAAAAATTGACGGCGCTGATGTCATCTTCGGGCGAGTGGGCGCGGTAGCCAAACATCATAGACAAACCAAACTGGCCGTAGCTGCCCAAGACCTCGGAGAAAAAATGGGAAGGTTCATGGGAGCAGGCTTGATCTATGGTATGGCGACAACCAGCGCTCCGTATATGCAACAAGCATTGGAGCATGCGGGTTACAAAGCCGTAGGAATAATGCCTGGCTTCGACCAAGAGGAAACAGAGCCAGGAGTCGTGCGCAGGGTTTACGAAGTCATCTACGCAAAACGACTCGCCCCCAACTCTAATTTTCTGATTCCCTCAGTACACAACCTCACACCTACCGTCGCTCGGCTTTATGCAGAAATATTTTCCGAAACAATCAAGATTGACTGAGAAGCCCTGGAGCCTAGTCAAAATGTTTTTATCTGTAACCGCCTGATGAAGTTATTGCTGCGCTGAGCGATTCAAATGCCCTTTGTATAGCTCATCAACGCGACGCCGAGGCCATCATGCAGGTCATGGACGCCGCCTACGCTTCAGCTCGGCAGGAGGGACGTTTTTGACGCTTGCGCCGACGCCTGAATGATTCGATCCGCCGACTGAATTCGACACATGGACAGCTAACAATCGCGACTTGCGCCGGTCTCTGTCTGGATTGAAGTGATTGGGTCGCTCAATCAGTCGAGCCGCCCACCATTCTCCCGTGCGTGCTTGATGTCTCTCGACGGTGGAGCTCCGAAACGCCGGGCATATTCGCGACTGAATTGAGCGACACTTTCATAACCGACCCGCAAAGCGGCCGTGTTCACATCGAGCCTATCGGTCAACATCAGGCTGCGCGCGGCTTGCAGCCGTAACGACTTTTGATATTGAACGGGGCTGGTGCCTGTCAGCTTGCGAAAGTTGTGATGCAAAGTAGAGCTGGCCATGCCCGATCGTTCGGCGAGATCGGCCACGTGCAGCGGCTTGTCGTAATGGTGCTTCAACCATTCAATGGCTCTCACGATGCCCTTGTCTCGGTAACCATCGCGAGTAACGCTGCGCAGCCACTGGCCTGCGCCACTGAGCAACAGCCGAACGCATATCTCCCGCTTGATAAGGTCCGACATCAAGCCGGCCTCAAGCGGCCGTTCGATCAGCGTGGAGAGTCGGGTGAATGCCTCTAGCATCTCACTCGACGCCGCACCCGATGCGAAGCCCCGTGCTTGAGAAGCCATTTCCTGCCTTGGTGGTTCCAAGGTCTGGATCACTTCATTGAGCATGGCAAGATCGAGCTTCAATACGACGGACAAATAAGGGGTTTTCTCACTAGCCGCGGTAACGCGAGCCAGTGTGGGTATATCGACCGAAGTGACGAAGAACGTGCCCTGCCCGAACTCGCAGGCTTGCTCACCGAACGTGATCTCCTTCGCCCCCTGAAGAATGATGGCTACGCAAGGCTCATAAATGCAGTACGTGGGTGTACCTAGCTCGGCCATTCGATAAAAGGTCAGGCCTGGAATTGATGTTGGGCAGACCTCGTTTAAAGCAATCTGCAAGGTGACCTTTTCGATAAGCCGTCTGAGTGCCTGGAGGCGTTCGGTGGACTGAGCGGGTTCGCTCAAGGTCAGCGAATGCACATGGCCGAAACCGAACTGCGAGAAAGAACCGCTCGTCATCACATGCGCCCCTGTTTACGGAATGTTCGAGTTTGCTGAGAGTGCGTGACCAGCACAAGTGCATCGGCAGGATTGTGCAAAAGATACGGCGCATTAGGGTCACCCGGCCAACCCTCGTTGTTCTAATTTCTATTACGAATGCTGGCTTCGATGAGCCCGTGAACCCTCAGTCGTGAAAGGAATGCTGGATGGACAGACGAGATTTTCTTACCTATTCGGCGGCGGGTGCTGTTGCAGCCGCTTTGCTGCCAGCATCGAGTGTCGCAAGTTCGCTGGCTATAGCCCCCACGCCCTCTTCGCTGACAGAGCGCGGGAGCGTGATGCGTACTGAAGGCCGGCTGGTGCGCGCAGACCTGCCCCTCAATTTTCCCTCGCACACCATGAGATACATGACGCCCCAACGCTTTGGTATGGGCGGGACGCAGATCGGCAATATCTTTGCGCCGATCAACGACGAGCAGGCGGGTTTGGTTCTACGGGCTGCTTGGGAGGCGGGTGTAAGGCTTTACGACACGTCGCCGTTCTACGGGTTTGGCTTGAGTGAGTATCGTCTAGGCCACTTTCTGCGCGGAAAAGATCCAGACCACTATGTGGTCTCCACCAAGGTCGGCCGGGTATTGACGGCTGCTGGTGGCCCGCGCGCGGACCATGCTATCTGGAAGTCGCCGGCACCCTTCACATATCGATATGACTACACCGCAGCAGGCACGCGCCGCTCCGTGGAAGACAGTCTGCAGCGTCTGGGGCTACCCCGTATCGATATTGTCTTTATCCATGACATCTCGCCCGATAACACCGAGCTGGAAGGTGGATGGGAAGCGGCGTATCGAGTTGCGCGCACTGGGGCGATGGTCGAGCTTGAAAAGATGCGTGATGAAGGGCTCATCAAGGCATGGGGCTTCGGAGTCAATACACCGAACGCCGTGGTTCAGGCACTGGCCAATGATGACCCGACACCCGACATCGTATTGCTTGCCTGTCAGTATTCCCTCCTCGACCACAGCGATGCGTTGCGCAATACCTTTCCGGCATTGAGCAGCAAGGGCACCAGTGTCGTGGTTGGAACACCCCTGAATGATGGATTTCTGGGAGGGCGCAGCCGATATAACTTCAGCCTGGATCTACCTGCTGGAGCGATAGAAAAACGCGCGCGGATCATGGCGGTTGCCAGCCGACATGGTATCGACATTCATACTGCCGCCCTGCAGTTCGCCGCGGCACATCCGCAAGTGTCCGCGATCATTCCGGGTGCGCGTTCGCCGGGGCAGATAGTTTCCAATGTACAAGCGATGAAGGTCGGTATTCCGGCAGCCTTTTGGGAGGAGCTCAAGAGCCAGAGCTTGATCGATGCTCAAGCACCGGTTCCTTCCTGAGGAGGGTCCAAGCCCGTGCTACCTGCTGGATAAGAACACTAGCCTGAGGTCGCAATAAATGAAGATACGAACGTCTCTTATGTTTTTCGGCGGCCTGCTTGCGCTCTCCGGCAGTGGACACTTATTTGCCGACACACTTGCGCTTAGTGTTCCATTGCCTGATCCACTCCCACAGCTAAACGTTCTGACACTCCTTGTAGGTATACACCTGCTCGGTATGAGCTTCGGTCTCGGCGGAGCGACGATGCTAGACCTCTGGATTTTGCGCTGGATGCGTAGGGGTAGCCTCCCCGTTGAAATCGGACGCACCTTTCACTTCATCAGCGACGCGGTCACTGCTGGGTTATGCCTCCTGTGGCTTTCAGGCCTTGGTTTCCTGGCCCTTTACGCGATGGAGTCGCCGGAAAAGTTGGAAAACCCCAAACTCTGGGCGAAGGTCATTGTGGTGATCGTCCTGACCATCAATGGAATAATCATCCACGCATTTGTGTTGCCAGCAGCCCTACGCGACTTGAGTCGCCCCCTGCTCTTTGGAGTCTCCCGCAGCAGAGCCGCCTTATTTCTCGCATCCGGTGCAGTTTCGGGTGTGTCTTGGTACACCGCTTTTGCCTTCGGCATTTTCCGTGAGTTAAACAATACCGTCACATTCACCCTGCTGGTCATCATGTGGCTTACGCTGGTACTAGCCGCCTCTCTCGCCGCAATTCTGCTCTGGTTAAACTCTGCAGCAGGCGCAAGAAAACTTCCTTCGCTCAGCCCTCCGACTTAAAAATAAAGAGTCTCTGTGCATGTTCTCCAAGTTCGTATTCGATTTTGTCGCCGGGGCCAGCACGAGCCTGGCCGCGACGTGCCTTCATGGGAATCGGCTCGTTGAAAGAATCATGCGTTCACATCTACGACGGTGCGCCCGCGAACCTTCCCTTCCAGCACCCGACCGGCGATTGCCGGAACTTCAGCCAGGCCCACGACTTGGGTGGTGCGGGCAAGCTTGTCCACGTCAAGGTCACGCGCCAGTCGTGACCATGCTTGCACGCGGGCACTCTGGGGCGCATTGACAGAGTCGATACCGGCCAGGGTTACGTTACGCAGGATGAACGGCAGCACCGACCCTGGCAGATCTGCCCCCTGGGCCAAACCGAAGGCGGCCACAACTCCCCGGTATTGGGTCTGAGCCAACGCATTGACCAGGGTATGACTACCGACAGAATCGATAACGCCCGCCCAGCGTTCCTTGCCGATCGGGGCGCCTGCCTCGGACAGGGTCCGACGATCGATGACCTGTGCCGCACCGAGCTCGTGCAGGTAGTCGGCTTCCTCTTGCCGCCCGGTCGAGGCGATCACTCGATACCCCAGGCCCGACAACAGCGCAATTGCCACCGAGCCGGCACCGCCGCTGGCGCCAGTCACCAGGATATCGCCGCGCTCGGGGCTCAGGCCGCCATGCTCCAACGCCAGCACGCTGAGCATTGCCGTGTAGCCCGCAGTGCCGATGGCCATGGCTTGCTGGGTTGAAAATGCCTCTGGGACCTTCACCAGCCAGTCGCCACTCACCCGTGCTTTCTGCGCGAAGCCACCATGGTGGGTCTGGCTCAGCCCCCAACCGTTGACCAGCACTCGGTCGCCGGCCGCGAAACCGGGATTGCTGGAGGTCTCGACGATACCGGCGAAATCAATGCCTGGGATCAGCGGAAACTGGCGAATGACCGGCGAACGGCCGCTCAGGGCCAAGGCATCCTTGTAGTTGACGGTCGAGTACTCGATCACTACGGTCACGTCGCCTGGCATCAGGTCCTCGTCCTTGAAGTCGACCAGGTGTGTCGCGATTGCATCGCCGGGTTTGGTGGTGAGCAGAGCCTTGAATGTCATTGTTTTTCTCCGGTTCGGATGAGCGGGTTATCCGCCACCGCTTGTAGATGCATCAGGCAAACTGGTCAGTGTGCCTTTTGAACATCGAGCTGCAGCGACATACGGATGCCTGCATCCAGCATTCGCTCCGGAGCAAAGCATCGCATGAATTGCATCCGGTTGGCGCTGATGGAGGGTTGAGCGGCATCCTCTGCTTGCGAAGAGGATGCCCTCCCATTTAGAACCAGGTTTCCATCTGTATGCCGTATTGCCACACGCCGCCTGCGTTGAAGTCAGACTTGCCGAAGGAATCGGAGGCGCTGTATCTGTCCAGATCCGAGGACCAGTTCATGACGCTGGCGAACACGCGCAGTTCGGGGCGTGTGAGAAGGTCTCCAAAATCAGGTTTGAAGGTCGGGGCGACCGTGAACTTCCAGAAGTTGCCGTCGACTGCATTGCGTTCCATGTAGCCCTTGGGATCGAGGTCCATGGTTTGCCAGCTCATCTCGTAGGCCATCTCGAAATTGCTGTTGATTTCATTGGCCAGGCGCACGTTCAGTGTCATCCAGCGGTAGTCGTCGCCCTTGACGTACCGGTCCTTGCTCTGTTCGGCCAGTAAACTGGGACCGATGCGCCAGCCGGGGGCGATGGGCGTCTCACCATAGAGCGCCAGACGCAAAGCACGTGCGTCGTCGATCAGTTCGCCGTCCGAGCCGATGTTCTTGACCTCTGCCCCCAGGCCTTGCCCATAGAGCAACGCCGTTTTGAAAAAGCCTTCCCTGCCGAAAAAGTTCTTCTGGTGATTGGCCACCATGCTGTGCAGGCCGGAGTCCGCAGGTGTCAGGCCCGCCTCATTGTTGCGGGTGCCGATGTCGTTTTCTTTAGCGCCAATGGCGTTGAACATCCACTGCCACTGCCCATTGTCGAAGAACTGGTTGGAGGTCAGGATGTAGCTTTCAACATCGGCATTGACGCCGCCGTCACTGAACTCCCCGTAATTTCGCCCGATCAACGAGTAATTCGAGCGCCAGTTCTTGTTCATCTGCACGTCGTAGATGCCACCGCCGGTGCCAGCCAGGTAGACGACGTCCGAGTCCAACCAGTGGATATCGAAATTGTCCCGGTCAAACCGCTTGCCTGCCCAGAGAGTGGAATTCTCAAACACCGAGTTCCCCTTGAACGCCGCGATGTGATCCAGTTCGGTAAACACCTGCCGCACGTTCAGGTTGCTTTCGTCGGCCGTCCAGTCATTGGAGCTTTCTACGCCATCGGCAATGGACACGGTGAATTTTGAGCGGGTGCCGTTCTGCGCGTATTGCTCTTTCGACAGGTCGATCCGCATATAGGTGTCGTCCTCGTTCCCGAGTCGCCCTACGGCACCGCCGACGGAACCGGCCGGGGTGGTATAAGGGCCGCCACGACCACCACCCAGACCGTCATTGACCAGCAACCCCGAGCGGGCGTACCCCTTGAAGCTGAATCCGTCTGTGAGGGATGCGCCACTGTCTTGTTTTTCCAGGCTTTGTTGTCGGGCTTCGAGTTTTGCCAGCCGCGTGTCCAGCGTCGGCGTGGCAACGTTTGCAGTGGATGCTACCGGTTGGAGCGCGGGAGCGGCGAGTTTGAGTTGTTGCAGTTCCCTGGCCAGGGCCTGGGTTTGCTGTTCGGCAGCCGCGGCGCGTTTTTCCGCGGCGCTGGCACGGGCCTCGAACGCAGCCATGCGTTCTTCCAGCGTCGCAGCGTGAGAGGTGGCCGCCGCGGTGCCGAGCACGCCTGCGAGAAGCCAGCTTGATGCTTTCTGCATGTGGATTTCCCTGTTTTGTTTTTATTTTTTTGTTCCCGCAATGGTCTTTTTCCTTCGGCTTTTGAATTGTCAAAAACCGTGAAAAAAAGGATGCCTCATCGCTAATACGCTGCTACATTTGGTGATGTTAACGTTAACTTTTCTAAAAACAAAAATAAAGAGGGCTTTATGAAACAGCTCAAATCGCTCCTTCCTGCTGCGCTGCTCGGCCTTTGTGTCGGGCTTCCATCCCTCTCGACTGCCGCCAATCTGACGATCTCCTGCGGTGCCGTAGGTGCTGAATTGCAGCTGTGCAAGGAGGCTGTCGAGGCGTGGTCGAAGCAGACCGGCAACAGCGTCGAAGTGGTTTCCACGCCTAACTCGGCCACCGAAAGGTTGTCGTTCTACCAACAAATCCTGAGTGCCCGATCCAGCGACATCGACATCATTCAAATCGATATGGTGTGGCCGGGGATGCTGGCCAACCATCTGATGGACCTGCGCGAGGTGCTCCCTGCCAACGCGACCGAGGGCTACTTCCAGGCCCAGGTGGATAACGCCACGGTGAACGGCCGGCTGGTGACGATGCCCTGGTTCACCGATTCGGGGCTGCTGTATTACCGCAAGGACTTGCTCGAGAAGTACCACAAACAGGTGCCGCAGACCTGGGAGCAAATGACTGCAACCGCCCGGGAAGTCCAACAGGCTGAGCGCAACGCCGGGAACGCCAATGCCTGGGGGTACGTCTTTCAGGGCCGCGCCTATGAAGGTCTGACGTGTAATGCACTGGAGTGGATCAGCAGCCAGCCGCAGGGTGGGCTGGTCAATCCACAGGGCGATATCGTGGTCAATAGCCCGGCCGCAAGAACCGCGTTGACGCTGGCCAAGAGCTGGGTAGGAGACATCTCCCCACGTGGCGTACTCAACTACACCGAGGAAGAAGGACGAGGTGTATTCCAGTCGGGCAATGCGCTGTTCATGCGTAACTGGCCGTATGTCTGGGCCCTGGTACAAAGCCCGGACAGTGTCGTAAAAGACAAGGTCGGCGTGGCTCCCCTGCCCCGCGGTGGCGAGACGGGCACCCACGCCTCCACCCTGGGTGGCTGGGGCCTGGCGGTGTCGCGTTACAGCGCCAATCCAAAGCTCGCCGCGCAGCTGGTGAGCTACCTGAGCAGTGCTCAGCAGCAGAAACATCGTGCCCTGATCGGCGCCTATAACCCGGTGATCGAGTCACTTTATCAAGACCCCGAGCTGCTCGCGGCGATGCCTTATTACAGTCAACTGCGCAGCATTCTCAAGGATGGGGTCATGCGGCCCGCCTCGATTACCGCCGATCGCTATCCACGTGTCTCCAATGCCTTCTTCGATCAAGTGCATGGCGTGCTGGCCGGAGAGGTGCCAGTCGATCAGGCGCTGGCTGAGCTGGAAAGCGAACTGACACGCATCAAGCGCCGGAACTGGTAAGCCACAAGGAAGGAAATTCACCATGTCTGTCTCCACTACCCTGGCGTCCGGTGACGAGCTGCTGCCCGCCCTGGAAACGCCGGTACAACGCCGCCGGGTTCGCGCCGCCTGGCTGTTCCTGACTCCGATGCTGCTGTGTCTGGCCCTGGTGGCGGCCTGGCCGCTGCTGCGTACATTCTGGTTCAGCCTGACCGACGCCAGCCTGGCGGACACCGGTGACGCAAGTTTTATCGGCCTGAGCAATTATCTGCTGCACAGCAGCACCGGTTGGTCAGGCATCCTGGTCGATCCACAATGGTGGAACGCGGTGCGCAACACCCTGCATTTCACTGTGGTCTCAGTGGGGTTGGAAATGGTGCTGGGGCTGTTGGTGGCGCTGCTGCTGAACGTCAAGTTCACCGGGCGCGCCTTGGTGCGGGCATTGATTCTGATTCCCTGGGCGATCCCCACCATTGTCTCGGCGAAAATCTGGTCTTGGATGCTCAACGACCAGTTCGGCATCATCAATCATCTGATGCTGGGCGCCGGCCTGATTGACGCGCCCCTGGCCTGGACGGCAGACGCCGACTTGTCGATGTGGGCCGTGATCATCGTCGACGTCTGGAAGACCGTCCCGTTCGTCACGCTGCTGATGCTGGCGGCCTTGCAGATGTTGCCGGGCGATTGCTACGAAGCCGCCCGCGTCGATGGCATTCACCCGTTGAAGGTGTTCTGGCGAGTCACCCTGCCGCTGCTGATGCCTGCGCTGCTGGTGGCGGCGATTTTCCGCATCCTCGATTCGTTGCGGGTGTTTGACGTCATCTATGTGCTGACCTCCAACTCGTCGAGCACCATGAGCATGTCGGTGTACGCCCGCCAGCATCTGATGGAGTTTCAGGACGTCGGCTACGGCAGCGCGGCCTCGACCTTGCTGTTTCTGGTCGTCGCAGTCATCGCCATGATTTATCTGTACCTCGGACGCCGTCAAATGGAGGTTCGCTCATGAGCCCGCGCCTACTGAAAAAAGCGCTGTTGCGCGTCGTATTCTGGTGCCTGATCGCGATTTTGCTGCTGTATGCGGTGTTCCCTTTCTACTACGCCATCGTGACGTCGCTGAAGCCGTCCAGTGCCTTGTTCCAGGTGAGCTACTGGGTCGACAACCCCGACTTCTCCAACTATGCCGCCGTGCTCCACCAGGCCTCGTTCCTGCGGGCAATCGGTAACTCGCTGGTGGTTGCCCTGAGTGTGGTCGCGCTGGCGCTGTTCCTCAGCCTGACCGCCGCCTATGCCTTGGGCCGGGTGAAGTTTCGTGGACGCGGCGCGGTGTTGATAATGGTTCTGGGCGTGTCGATGTTTCCCCAGGTCGCGGTGCTGTCAGGGCTGTTCGAGGTGATCCGTGCCCTGGGCCTGTACAACACGCCCTGGGCGCTGATCCTGAGCTACACGATCTTCACCCTGCCCTTCACCGTCTGGGTGCTGACCACGTTCATGGGCCAACTGCCCCATGAGCTGGAGGAGGCGGCGATCATGGACGGTGCTTCGCCCTGGGTCACCCTGACCCGCGTGTTATTGCCGCTGCTCTGGCCTGCGCTGGTCACCACCGGCCTGCTGGCTTTCATTGCTGCGTGGAACGAGTTCCTGTTTGCCCTGACCTTCACCCTCACCGACACGCAGCGCACGGTGCCGGTAGCCATCGCCCTGATTTCCGGCGGCAGCTCCCATGAGTTGCCTTGGGGGCTGTTGATGGCCGCTTCGGTGCTGGTCACCGTCCCACTGGTGATTCTGGTGCTGATCTTCCAGCGCCGAATCGTTTCCGGTCTCACTACCGGTGCGTTAAAGGGTTGATGCCCAACAAAGACAAGGAACAGCATCGTGATCAAGTTGAAGCTAGACAACGTGAACAAACAATTGGGCGGCATGCGCATTCTTCGCGACGTCAGCCTGGAAATCGCCGCCGGTGAATTCGTGGTGTTCGTCGGCCCCTCGGGCTGCGGAAAATCCACCCTGCTGCGACTGATCGCCGGGCTGGATTCCATCTGCGCCGGCGACCTGTTGATCGACGGGCGCCGGGTCAATGACCTGGAGCCGCGCGAGCGTGGCGTCGGCATGGTGTTTCAGTCCTATGCGCTCTACCCGCACATGAGCGTCTACGACAACATCAGTTTTGGTCTCAAGTTGGCCAAGACCGAAAAGACCAGCCTGCGCGAGCGCGTGCTGAAAACCGCGCAAATACTGCAGTTGGACAAACTGCTGCAACGCAAACCCAAGGAATTATCGGGTGGCCAACGTCAGCGGGTGGCCATGGGCAGGGCTATGGCACGGGAACCGGACATCTTGTTGTTCGATGAACCGCTGTCCAATCTGGACGCCTCTTTGCGGGTGCAAATGCGCAACGAAATCGCCAGGCTACATGCCCGACTGGGCACGACCATGATCTACGTGACCCACGATCAGGTTGAGGCGATGACCCTGGCCGACAAGATTGTCGTGCTCAATGGCGGACGTATCGAGCAGGTTGGCTCGCCGCGGGAACTCTACGAACGCCCGGCCACTCGTTTTGTCGCCGGTTTCCTCGGCTCGCCAAGGATGAACTTTCTTGCAGCGTTCCTGCATACGCCAGGCGCAAGCAGCCTGGTGGAAAGCCTGGTATTGGGCAGGACCACCCTGCCCTTTGACAGCTCAAGCCTGGCGGCGAACAGCCAACTGAGCCTGGGGATTCGCCCGGAACATGTAGCACTCAAGGCGGCACAGGGCACAGCCGGCATCGCCGTGATCGGGGTCGAATACCTGGGCAGTGAAACCTATGTGCACCTCGATACCGGTCAGGATGAGCCGATGATCTGTCGCTGTGAGGTCCACGCCGGGTGGCGAGTGGGTGATCGGGTCGAACTGCAGGTAGAGATCGACAATCTGCACCTGTTCGATGCCGACGGCACGGCCTTGAGGCGCCACCCACAATCCCTCGAAACCCCGTTGGATGACATTGCCCAGCGCTCGGTACGAGCAGGCGCCCTATGACCGTGTGTGTGAATCCCATGAACGCTCCAATATCCGCGACCCTTGAGCTTGCGCAACAGGCGCTGAGCGCTGGTCTGTCTCGCGTCACCGATGACTATCGCCCCGACTATCATCTTGCCCCGCCCGCAGGCTGGATGAACGACCCTAACGGAGTGGTGTACTTTCGCGGCGAGTACCACGTGTTCTATCAACATCACCCCTTCGACGCGAAATGGGGCCCGATGTATTGGGGGCATGCCAAGAGCGCTGACCTGGTCCATTGGCAGCACCTGCCCATCGCACTGGCGCCAGGCGATGACTTTGACCGCGACGGGTGTTTTTCCGGCAGTGCGGTGGTGTGTGGCGACACGTTGGCGTTGATCTACACCGGGCACACCTGGCTGGGGGAAGTGGGTGACGAACGCCAGATCCGCCAGGTTCAGTGTCTTGCCACCAGCGTCGACGGCATCCGGTTCGTCAAGCAGGGTGTCGTCATCGAGACCGCACCGCAAGACACGATCATGCATTTTCGTGATCCCAAGGTCTGGAAGGACAACGACTATTGGTACCTGATTGCCGGCGCACGCCTGGGCGATACGCCTTTACTCCCCTTGTACCGCTCCACCGATCTGCGCGCCTGGGAGTTCCTTGACTATGTAGCCCGCGGCAACGAGGGCGATGGCTATATGTGGGAGTGCCCGGACCTGTTTCGCCTCGATGGGCGCGACGTGCTGCTGTACTCCCCCCAGGGCATGCGCCCCGAGGGTTACGAGCGGCTCAACAAGTACCAGGCCGGTTATCGCGTGGGGCAACTCGACAGCCAATGGCACTTCAGCGGCGGCCCGTTTATCGAGCTGGATAACGGCCATGACTTCTATGCTGCGCAAACGCTGGTGGCTGCTGACGGTCGGCGCCTGGTGTGGGCGTGGCTCGACATGTGGGAAAGTCCGATGCCGAGCCAGGCCCATCACTGGTGCGGCATGCTCGGCCTACCCCGGGAACTGCAGTTGCATGCCGACCGCCTCAGGGTGTTTCCGGCCCGGGAATTGACCGCTTTACGCAAGGCACCGCTGCCGCACACCTCTGCGTGGGTTGGACCGGGCTACGAATGGGTGCCACAGGTCAATGGCGACAGGCTCGAGCTCCATGTGCATCTGGATTTGCTCGGCTGCGCCGAAGGTCACCTGGGTATCGCCTTGCGTTGCAGTGCCGAGGGCGACGAACAAACCCTGCTCTATTACGACGCTTCGCTGCAGCGCCTGGTACTGGATCGCAGTCGTTCGGGCGCGCAGGTGAGCGGTCAGCGCAGCGTGGCGATAGACCACGCCCAGAAGTCCTTGCACCTGCGGGTGTTTCTGGATCGTTCGTCCATCGAGGTGTTTGAGCAAGACGGCCGCTTCAGCCTCAGCAGCCGCGTCTATCCGCGGCCCGACAGCCTGGGGGTAAAACTATTGGCAAGCGGGGCTGGCGGACGCGTCTCCATTGGTAATGCATGGCCGCTGGCTTCCGCATGGCTATGAGCAATGTCATTCGAGTCGCGACAAGCCCGGAGCCTGTGTCATGATTCGGCGTCAACCTGACTGGCCGCACCTCGCATGACTTCAGTGAAAGACGTTGCACAGCTGGCCGGCGTGTCCCTGATGACGGTTTCTCGAGCGCTCAACAATCCGGAAAAACTGAGCCCCGAAACCCTTCAGCGGGTGCGTCGCGCCATTGACGAACTGCAATTCGTACCGAGCCTTTCGGCGCGCAGGATGCGCGGGGACAATCTCCAGGCGCGAACCATCGGTGTGTTCGCACTGGACACCGCGACCACACCTTTCGCAGTCGAGCTGCTGCTGTCCATCGAGCAGGCCGCGCAGCAAGCCGGTTGGAATGTGTTTATCCTCAACCTGTTGAGCAACCCGCCCACCGAGCAGAACATCGACCTGATGATGTCGCACCGTCCCGACGGGTTGATCTTCAGTGCCATGGGATTGCGCCAGGTGAGCATCCCCGAGCGCCTGAAAAGCAAACCACTGGTACTCGCCAATTGCCTGGCCGATGACACTCGCCTGGTCAGCTATGTGCCCGACGATGAAACGGGGCAGCATCGAGCGGTGCATCACGCCTTGAGCCAAGGCTATCGGCGCCCTCTGTGTATCAATCTGCCAAAACAGAGCCTTGCCTGGAGCCTGCGACAAGAAGGTTTGCAACGTGCCTGCCAGGCCTTTGGGCTGGCGCCTGAAGCACTTCTGCAATACGACCTTTCCGATCACGATGCCTACGATGAAACCGCAGCTATTCTCGACCGGCACATCATCGAGGGGCGACCGCAGTTCGACATTCTGATCTGCGGCAATGACCGTATCGCCTTCTGTGCCTATCAGTTGTTGTTGGGCCGTGGCCTGAAGATTCCCAGCGATGTTGCGGTGCTCGGCTATGACAACATGATCGGCATCGCCGAGCTGTTCATTCCGCCACTGACCACGGTCCAACTGCCATACTACGAGATCGGTCGCAGGGCTGCCCGGCACCTGATCGAGAACCTCGAGGTGTCGGGCGCCCAGCCAGTAGATTGCCCATTGGTAGTCAGGGCGTCGCTGTAAGCCGAGTCTGTAGTGGGCACGCTCTGAGCTGTCTCAAAGCGTCCGGACACTGCTTTATCAAGCAATCAGATCGTTGGCACTGAAGGTATTGACGCCCAGTAGCTGGATTTCGAAATCCGCATCCAGATTGTCGTTGATGTTGCCGTAAAGCACCTGATCGACGAAGCGCAATTGCCCCGCGCTCGTGAAGTCGTTCGAGTCGATGAAGCTGAACCCGTTGATTGGCGTGGTCAGGAAATCGGCAGCCAGTTTCGATAGGTCAATCTTATCGCCCAGAATGCTGCTGAAGTCGGTAATGACGTCGCGAGCGCTTCCCTTACCCAGTTCATTCAGCGCACTGAAAACAAATCGATCGGCTCCAGTGCCGCCAGTGAGCGTGTCACTGCCAATGCCGCCGATCAGCGTGTCGTTGCCTGCGCCGCCGTTGAGTTTATCGTTGCCTGTTCCACCGCCAAGCACGTTGTTGCCGTCGTTGCCGGTCAGCACGT